>DHPY01000100.1:4152-22338 GCA_002411015.1 Armatimonadetes bacterium UBA5352
TATGTGTGGAAGCCCGTCGCTACGGACGGATACGGCAACGGCTCGCCGTAAGCCGTTGTCGGCCGTCCGCTAGCAGCCGTCAGGACGGGATGTGCAGCGGGCGTCCCTGGACGGCCAGCGCGGCCTCATGCAGCGCCTCGCTCAGCGTCGGGTGCGCGTGGATGACCTCGATGATGTCATCCACCTTCAGGCCCTTCTGGATTGCCAGCGTCAGCTCCGGCATCAGCTCGGTCGTGTAGGTGCCGCAGACGGTTGCGCCGAGCAGTCGCCCCGTCTCCGGGCAGCCGAGGAGCTTCGCGAAGCCCTCGCGCTTGCCGGTGCAGACCGCGCGGCCGTTGGCGGCGAAGGGGAAGCGGCCGACCTGGACCTCGATGCCAAGCTCCTTCGCGCGGTACTCCAGCAGCCCGACGGAGGCGACCTCCGGGTGGGTGTACATCGAGGTCGGCACCGCGTTATAGTTCACGTGCGAGTACATCCCGTGGATCGTCTCGATGGCCGCCGTGGCCTCATGCATGGCGAGATGCGCCAGACCGATGCCGCGGATGCAGTCGCCGATGGCGTAGATGTGCGGGATGGAAGTCTCGAGCTGGGTGCCCGGGCACATCGCCTCCGGCGGGCGGGTTGGGTCGGAGGCCGGTGTACTGACGCCAGCCTGGACGCAGATTCCCTGGCGCTCGATGCGCAGCCCGATCTCCTCGGCGCCGAGGTTCTTGAGGTTGGCGCGCCGGCCGATGGCCATCAGCACCACCTCGGCCTCCAGGTGCGACTCCTCGCCCCCACGCTGGAAGACGACGCGCTTGTTGCCCTCCCCGGTATCCTCGATCCTCTGGACCATCGCGTTGACCTCGAAGCGGCCGCCGCGGCGCTGGAATGTGCGGAGCACGACCTCGCTCGCGTCGTGGTCCTCGCGAGGCAGCGGGCGGTCGAACAGCTCCATGACCGTGACCTTCGTGCCGAAATGCAGGTAGGCCTGCGACATCTCCATGCCGGTCGCGCCGGAGCCGATGACGATCATCGACTCGGGGACCTTCGGCAGGAAGAGCGCCTGGTCGCTCGTCCAGACATTGAGGCCGTCGTGCCCCTCTACGATCTCTGTCACCGGCACCGAACCGGTCGCGAGGATGATGTGGTCCGCCTCGATGACGCTTTCGCCGTCGGGAAGCGTGACGGCGATCTCGTGATCGGTGAGGAAACGCCCGTGGCCGGACAGCACGTCTATACGCGCTTTCTCGAGCAGGCTCTCCACGCCCGAGACGAGCTGTTTGACGGAGCGGGTCACGTGCTGGCGCGCGCGCTTGATGTCGAGCGAGTAGTCGCTGACCATGACACCGAAGCGCGAGGCGGCCTCGCAGGTCTCGAGCGCGTGGGCAGTGTAGAGCAGGGCCTTCGAGGGAATGCAGCCACGGTTGAGACAGGTTCCGCCCACCTCGCGCTCCTCCACGAGCGCGACCGAGCTGCCAAGTTGTGCGGCGCGCAGGGCGGCCACGTAGCCTCCGGGCCCGCCACCCACGATCGCTATGTCATAGTGGTTCTTCTCAGACATCGTCCGGATCCTCTCATGAGACATGGTCATTCCGCAGCGGCCGCCTCTGCCGCTACGGGCGGCTGGAGGAGGTGCGCGCTCCAGCTCTCCTCAGGCAGACCCGCGTCACGCAGTATCTGCCGATGGTAGCTGAAGTCGCCGAACTCGCTGGTCCGGTGGGTGTCTGTGCCGATGGCGAGGGTGACCCCCATCTCCAGCGCGAGGCGGACCATCCGCAGATCGGCGTCTTCACATTGCTTGTGTGAGTTGATCTCCAACGCGAAGCCTCCGTCGCGCGCGCAACGCACGGTCCAATCCACCAGCGCGTCGCTCACCGGCGCCCCTGCTGCGAGCACGAGCCGGTAGGGGTGCACGAGCAGATCGATCCCGTGCCCCGCAAGCGCAGTGACCTGGAAGCGGAACTCGGCGTAGATCTCGTCGAGTGGGCGCTCGGCCTTGAGGGTGGGCATGGAGTGCACCGCGCCCGCCACGGTGTCAAGGCTGCCCAGCAGGTCATCGGGGAAGACCATGCGCCCGTCGGGGAGCACGTCGAGCTCGGTGCCGACGTACATCCCGCCGCACTGGGCCTCGCGGATGGTGTCAACGTAGTGCCGGATGCGCGCGCCGCCGCTCTCGATGTTGGCCTCGAAGAGCGCGACCGCGTCATCAGACCAGAAGCCCCAGCGGTTTGTGGGGGGGTAGAAGATCTGGGCGCTGTGATCGGTGATCGCGAATGGTTGGTCGGACGTCCGGGTGATCTCAACGTAGCGCTGCAGGGATACGTCCTCAGCACAGGCGGAGAATTCCGTGTGCGTGTGGCAGTCGAACAGAGCCGTCTGCATCATGATCTCCAGTTGCTGCTATGGTCCACGTACATGGTCAGTCGCGCACATGGGCGCGTTGTCTCATGGTACACCGCCAGCGGGAGTGTTGGCAAGCCTCAAGCGCACTGGCCGGGACGGCGGCCGGGGGGCCTGGCGCCAAAGAAGAGGGGCGCCGGACCTCCGGCGCCCCCTGAGTGACCGTCTGTTCCGGTGTCAGATGCCGGGGCCGTCGTCCACGTAGGAAAGCGGCAGCTCGACCGGCGCGCCGCCCTCGCGGGAGGACTTGTAGATGGCCTTGATGAGCTCGACGGCCCGCCGGGCCTCTCGGCCGGGGATCGCGGGATCGCGGTCCTCGATGATCGCCTGGCAGAGGTCGCGGATGTGCTCGGTGTGGCCGGTGGCGGCGAGGGCGAGCGGATCAGTCGCGGTGCCCTCAGCGGCGGCGTCCTCGGCCTTCTGCTCCTCATCGGAGCCCGGGAATTTCCACTTGGTGATGGTGTCGCCGGAGAGGCCGACGGTGCCGTCGTCGCCCGAGATCTCGACCTCGCAGCCGGAGCCTGGGGTGACGCTCGTGGTGCCCTCGAGCACGCCGAGCGCGCCATTGGCGTACTCAACGATGGCGACCGCGGTGTCCTCTACCTCAAGGTTGCGGACGAGCCGGCGGCAGATGGCGCTCACGCGCTTGGCCGGGCCCATCAGGTGCAGGATCAGGTCGAGGCCATGGACGCCCTGGTTCATCAGCGCGCCGCCACCATCGAGCTCCCATGTCGCGCGCCAGTCGCCGCTTGCGTAGTACTCGTGCGAGCGGAAGTACTTCTGGTAGCAGTCGCCGATGACGAGCTTACCGAGCTTACCGGTGCGCACAGCCTCCCGAACGCGCTTGGTCGAGTCGTAGGTGCGGCGCTGGAAGACGCCGGACATCTTCACGTTCGCGGCCTCCGCGGCGGCGATCATGTCGTCGATGCGCTTGAGCGTGATGTCCATCGGCTTCTCGCACAGGATGTGCTTGCCGGCCTGCGCAGCGGCGATCGCATGGGTCGCGTGCAGCCCGCTCGGGGTGCAGACGCAGACGGCCTGGATGTCGTCGCGCGCGAGCATCTCATCAAGGTCACGATGATAGCTGTCGCCCAGCCCGAACTCGTCCGCCCACGCCTTCGCCTTCTCCTCGACTACGTCGCAGCATGCCACAAGCTCCGCGACGCTGACTCCCTGGATCGCTTTCGCGTGGGTGCGGGAGATGTTCCCGCAGCCGATCACGCCAAACCGGATCTTCTCCATCGATCTGTCCCTCCGTCCTTCATCTCGCTGCTTTCAGAGTATCTGCGCCGGCTGGACGCCGGCTGTTGCGGATTGACGGGCTAATCGAGGGCGGCGGTTACTCGCCGCCGGCCTCGAGATTGTCCAAGGTCTCCAGCAGGATGATCACCGACTCAGCGGTCGCGTCGGTCTGCGCCGATGGCAGATCGCTCGGGAGGCATGGTTCCATCCAGCTTCCGTCGGCGGCCTGCCGCGCGACCATCGCCTCCGCGACGGCCTCGGCGATGCGGGCGTAGTTCACATTGCCGGTGAGCGCGTAGAGGATGGATGCGCCCCAGCCTAGGAAGCCGCTGCGCGGGCTGCTGTAGCGGTCGTCCGCGCCGGCCTCACAGAAGTTGATGTACTCCTGGGCGACGCGCAGATATGAGTGGTTCGCCGTCGCCTCAGAGAGGCGCGCGAGGAAGCCCGCCACGAGCCCCGCGACGAAGTACCACTGGCCCTCTGGCCCCGGGTCGCCCTTGGCGGACGCGACCTGGAGGATGTATTCCCGGTCGAGGCCCTCGGTGTGGACGCGCACAGGCTCCTCACCGCGGCGCACCATCAGGTACATGCGGTCGCCGCTCGATGGCTGGCTCTCCCAGCGGCGGACGAGGAAGTCGCCGGCCGCTGTCGCCGCCTCCTCCGCGCCCATGTAGAGCCCGGCGAGGCCGGCGACGGCGGTGCTGAGCATGTCCTGCTCGTCATCGAGGCCGGCGTCGGGGCCGGTGCGCAGGAAGCCGCCGGTGTCGGGGTGCTGGAGGCTTGCGATGAAGTCCCACGCGCGCATCGAGACGCCGAACTGTCCGAGCTTCTGTGCGCCTGCAACGATCCACGCGCTGGGGTAGAGGTAGTAGCGCTCCATCGGGCCCTGCCGGCCGAAGGTGGCGCCGAAGTCGCCGTCCTCATCGAGGCTGTAGTCCACGATCCATGTGCACAGCCGGACGCCCCGGCCGCTCTGCCCGCTCTGCGCGAGGGCGTAGGGGACCTTGTGGAACCCGGCCATCCCCTCTGACAGGGGCTGGAACGAACCGTCTGCATTCTGCTGCTTGATGAGCCACTTCACAGCCTTGATGGCTGCCTGCTTGCCTGCAGATCTGTCCGTCGCTATCACTCCCATGCGCGCAGGCGCCGCCCGATGGTGGACGGCGCTGCGCGCCCCGTTTTCATTCCTGCGGCAGACTACGCGATGACCCTCGCGCTCTTGATCGCCTCTTCGCCGTTGTCGGCGTAGAGGAGCTTCTCGCCCTGCGGCACCGTGCGCCAGATCAGGAACTGCTTGCGGATCGAGGACAGGAAGAGCGAGTTCGTTTTCTTCCACGAGGTGATATCGCCCGCGAGACGGGTCAGCAGGATCTCGATGGCGAAGATATCCTCGTCCTCAGTTGGCAGCATGGCCAGCGAGAAGTCCTGGCTCACGCCGAGGTCGTAGGGCGCGAGCCACATTCGCAGCCTGACCGCAACGCCGTCGGCTGTCTCATCCCCGAGCGGCTCGAGCCGCACGTTCTCGGCGAGGAATTCGCCGCCCGCGTAGCCGACGTACTCCGAGAAGAACTCCTCCAGGAACGCCGCCACGCCGAAGGCATCGCGTCCGGTGACCGTGAACGGCAGTCGGACGGTGAGCAGGTCGCCCTGGGGCTCCGGGAGCTCCCATTTTCGGGCGATGCCCGGTGACGCAATCTCCGACGCGCGCTTGGACGGGTAGATCGTGGACAGCAGCACGACGATGACCACGACTACGGTGACGCCCACGGCTGACATCGAGGAGTAGTTGAGCTCGACGCCCGCGTTGAGGTCGAAGACATGGATCGCCTTCGCCAGCACCTGACCGATCAGGTAGCCGACGATCGCGCCGAGGTTGGCGAACACCGATGCCTCGGCGAGGAACAGGATGCCAATGTGCGACGGCGCGAGGCCAAGCGATGAGTAGATGCCGATCTCGCGAGTGCGCTCGTAGACCGCGCCAAGCATCGTGTTGAGCACGATCAGGGCGGCGATGAGGATCGGGATCGCGATCGTCTCAAGCCCGCTGGCGGAGGTCATGCCGACGGAGCTGAAGAGGTAGGTCGAGTTCCCCACGCCCGCGTAGAGGCTGAGCGCGAAGCGCTTCATCATCTGCGTGACGGTCTCGGCCACGGTGTCCGCGTCGTCGAAGCGCATCGCGATGGAGCGCAGGGTGCCGCCCATCTCAAGCGCCGTTGCGTAGGGGATCAGCGCCAGCTTCTCCGGCCCGTAGTGCGTGTACTCCTGGAGCAGCGAGCTTGCGCCCGATGAGCCAAGCTGGGAGCGGCGGGAGGCCTGTCGCTTGAGCTCCTCAATGATCTCCGGACGCAACTGCGAGTAGTTGACCGGCGTCATCGCCTCGCCGTCGAGGTCGACGGTATCACGCATTTTGGCGTCATCTATGATCCCGATGACCGTGTAGCTGCTGCCGAAGAGCACGACCTGTGCGCTGCCCACGGTGGCGGGAGCGATTCCAAGCTCGGTGGTGATGCTCTCCGGGAGGATGATGACGTTCTTCTCGCCCGGCTCCACCCAGCGCCCCGCTTTGAGCAGGCCGGCGGTGTTCATGACCTGCGTCTCCTGTGGGGAGACGCCAAGGAGGGCGTTGACGGTGTAGGTCTTGCCGGGCTGCCCCGCTGGAGCGATGTCCACCATCAGCTCTTTGTCGAGGGTGGAGCTGGTATACCATGCGCGCGGCGACACAACCGCCTTCTGTCCAAGCTCGTTGGCGATGATGGATGCTGTCGGGGCCTCCAGCGACAGCCAGGAGCGGTCGCGCAGCATCAGGCCCTGGTACGCCGGAGCTTGTGAGAGCCGGATCTGGTTCGAGCGCAGGAACGACTTCACGGAGGTGAACGAAAGCACCGTGAAGGTGAGGAGGATCAGCGTGATGGCGGTCAGCCAGGTGCGCGTCTTGCGACGGCGCATGTTGGCGATACCGAGGCCGAAGGCCGCGCCCGCCACCGAGAGTCGGCCCACGTCGGCCTCGTGGACGCCGCCTTTGGACTGCTTCATCGACTTGAGCTCCTGGTTGAACTTCTGCGTGACGATCGCGATGACCAGCAACGCCAGCGCCATGACGATGAACGCCAGGAGGATGATCGGCGGGCTGGTGGTAAGCGCGAAGGCCGGATGCACCAGGGCAAGCAGGATGAAGACCACGGTGAAGACGAGTACAGTGCCGATGATCTGGCCGATGATGGTGCGGGCGTGCACGAACAGTCGCTCGCCGAAGAAGGCGAAGGGCAGCAGGATCGCCAGGTAGAACAGCACGCCCTTCACGACGTCCTCGGCGGTCGTCTGGACGTCCGGATACGCGCGGGATTCATAGCCCCATGCATGTCGGGCAGCCGCCACGGCCTCATCGTACTGCTGGTCCTCATATGCCTCCTTGGCCAGTTGGAGCGATTGGTTAGCGGTCTGATGCAACTCAACCGCGCGGGCGTTTGCGATACCGTGGCGCTCGAGCCGCTCGATCCGGTAGGCATCGATGAGGTGCATGTCGTTGGCGATCTGCAGCGGCGTCATCGGCACCCGCGTGGTGGTTGCCGCGGGGAAGCCAACGCCCGTCGGCACCTGCGGCGTGGCGTTGATGCAGATCATGCGGATTCCGACCAGGCCCATGGACATCGTGACCTGCATGTCGAGACTCGGGTCGGAGTAGATGACCGCGCATGGCTCCACATAGGACGGGAACTCCGCGGCCAGCAGCGCCTGCATCTCGTTGATCGAGTAGCCGTAGGAGATCGGCTCGGAGTAGTCCTCGGCGTCGTAGACGAAGACCTTCTCGAGCGTCTGGAAGTAGCGTTCGTCTGTGAGGTCGAACAGGTCGGTTGCGGCGCACCGGAAGACAATCACCGGGCGCTGCAGGCCTGCTCGGCCGAAGACGTTGCGCGGATATTTCTTGTCGCCATCGGTTCCGCGGTCTGGAGCGTAGATGATGGCGCCGCTGTCGGGGTCGAAGTTGAAGGCCTCGAGGATAGCGGCCTGATTCGCCATCTCGCCGCACAGTGTGAACTCCGAGGTCTCGTTCGCCATCTCCCAGACGGTGGTGTTGACGCCCATCATCTTACGGTACTGCGCCTGAACCATGACCATGGAGTACGGGACCGGGGTGTTCGGCACGAAGCTCTCGCGCCGGCGGAACTCCAGCACCGTGCCGCGGCTGTCGGTCAGTTCGTCCATCTTCTTGAGCGCCTCGACGCGCTTGAGCGCACTCTCGCTCAGCGTGGTGTCGGCGAGGAACTTGTGCAGCATGTTCACGAGCATCCGGTTCTGGCTGACCAGGTTGTCCATCTGCAGGCGCTCGGGTGTATCGAGCGGCGTGTCGACAAACTGGCGCGCGTCGTTCACGGTGGTGAAGGTGAACGCCGGGCGGCCGCCGCGGATGGCCATCTCGTGGTCGAAAGCGATCTTGCCTGGGAAGAAGGTGTGCCACTCGCGGCCCTTGACCGGGTTCACGCCGTCAACGAAGAATGGCGCCAGGATGTCGGCTGGGTCCTCGGCCTGCTCGAGGCCCTGGACGAGCCCGAGGTCGGTCGCGATGTCACCTGCGTAGTTCGTGAGCTGCTTGCCCAGCGGTGAGTAGAAGCGCAGCAGGTGAGCCTGCGCGTAGTACCAGCCGACCTGGAACGCGCCGAGGCTCGGGGTGTGGGTGCTCAGGTCGAGTCCGACGAACATGTGAATCTTGTCGAACTGGTCAAGGGCTTCCCAGATCACCATCTCGTTCTGCTTGCGCTCGATGTCGTTTTGAAGCCTCGCGACCCGCAGGACGGCGGCGTCAGCATCAAGCTCGAGCTGACCGACGATGATGCGGCTGGCAAGCTCCTCCTGCCGCTCGAGCTGTGCGGGTGAGAGGCCGGCGCGACTGCCCGCCAGCTCACGCTGCCGCTCCTGCATCTTGGTGATCTCGTCGCGGGTGCTCTCGAGGGCTTTGTTGAGCTGCTCGAGCTCGCGCCCAAGCTCGTCATAGCGGTCGCGGCGCTCGCGGCTCTTCCGCGGCTCCCGGCCCCACAGGTTCACGAACTCGCGCGAGCCAGAGAGGGCCTCGAAGTGGCCGCTGCACGCGAGGAAGACGATGCTGCGCTTCGGCCGGTACTGCTCCTGGCTAAAGATATCGGCAAGCTCGAGCAGTGTGGCGAGCGAGACCGCGTTCTCCGCACCGGGGGCCAGCGTCGGCACTACTGAGATGGAGTCGTAGTAGGCCTCGAGGATGATCGCTTCCTTGGACAGTTGAGGGTCGCTGCCGGGGAGGATGCCGATGATGTTGCGGTTGACTTTGTCCTCCCAGTCGATGTCGGCCTTGACGGTCGCCTCTGTCCCTGTCCCGGCGAGCGCCTTGAGCGCCTCAGCATCGGCCTTGTTCAGCCAGAAGCGCGGCACATCCACCGGAACGCGCAGCCACTTCACCTCAGCCTCGCCGCGCGAGGTGTGGTCAGGCTCGATGAAGACGACGGCCGCGGCATCCAGCAGCGGGACGTTGAGCCATCCCTGGCCGCTGTTGAAGTCCATCAACACGATGGCGTTCTTGACGTCCTGGCCATTGAAGTCGGAGAGCTTGCCTTCGCCGACGTAGATGATGGGGCCGGTCAGGCCGTCTGCGGGAACCGCGGTGGTTCGGGCATGGTTGGGCCACAGCCCGTGTATCTGGTAGCTCTGCCCGCCCACCTCCAGCGACGCGCTCTTCTCAAGCGGCGTCGGCAGGTCGAACTCCTGCACGAAGGTCTGCATCCCAAGCGCCTCAAAGGCGTCGAGGACCATATCCGCTGCCTGCTCATTGCCCGGGTAGCCGGACATGCGGGTGCCCAGAGCGGTCATCTGCTCGATGCGCGACTGCAGGCGCTCGGGGGAGATCTGGTTGGCGAGTTCGGTCACCTCAACCGCGAACGCCGGCACGGCGATCATGCAGGCGATGGTGGCTGCAGCGATCGCGAACAGCCCGCGGTGCGAGAGACTGTGCATGAAGCGGATCATGGTGGTACTGCCTCCTCATCCGTCGGAGCAGAACGTGGCCAACGTGGCTGAGGTGGGCGGGGCTTCACCCCGCGCAGGCCCGACCGGTGTCCTCAGCCGAAGTGAACCACGTAGCGACGGCCCATCTCTTCATAGATTGCGCTGAGCCAGCCCCAGACGAGGCCGGCCGTGAAAAAGTGTCCGATGACGATCCCGAGAAAGAACGGGATGGTGCGACGGTACATGCCCATGCCGCCGATCCGCAGGATCAGCGACTTGATCAGCCAGACTATAAAGAACGGACCCCACAGTGGCGAACCGTAGGCCGTAACCATCGCGAAGCCCAGTGGATGCAGAGGGAAGCGCAGGAAGACGCTGCGCAGCAGGATCAGGATGCCCGTGATGAGAAAGCCGGCGCCTCCGGCGATAGTGCGCGGCCGGTCGGGCTCGACATGGCCCTTGGCGTAGCTCGCCAGGCCCGTGTACTCCTGCACCGCAAGGGTCGTGCGATAGCCGCCCTGAGTTGTTCCGCCCTCCAGGATGTTTGCGCCGTGGGTGTAGTACGCCTGCAAGTGTATCACATAGGCCCCCACCAGTCCAAGTACCAGTGCGAGGACCAGCCACCATGTCATCACGCGCTGCTTGATCCGCGCCTCCTCCGCGATCTTGGAGGCCTCGATCTGGTAGGCCATGACGGACTGGAAGTAGCCGCGCGAGAGGAACATGAGCAGCGAGAAGACCGTCAGGTTCGACCAGCCGCCGTAGCGGTAGTAGATCTCCGAACCGGTGATCGCCACCATCATCTTCTTGTGCTGGTAGAACGGGAAGAGCCAGACCATCGCCGCTCCCGCCTCGGCCCGGGCCCGCGCGTAGACCAGCGCGAAGAGCAGGAAGAGGCCGAAGTAGATCGCGGAGGTCCACAGCGCCATCCCCGCGGCTTTCGCCCAGATGAGCATGAACGCGGTGCTCAGGATGAAGCCGATCACCGCCCAGCGGTAGCTCATCGGCTCGTCAGAGTCGTCTATCAGCTTCGGGCCCCTGCCGACCTGCCGGAAGACTCGCACGAGGTGCTCGCGAGCCACGAAGACCAGGAAGATCCCGATCGCCAGGTATGAGCCGAACGACTGCTCCTGCATGAACGGGAAGCCGGCGATGTCGCGGCCTGTAGCCACCTGGAAGACGGTGGCGAACCGCAGCAGGAGGTAGAAGACCCAGACCGACAGGGTGATGTCGGTAGGAACGAGATAGCCCAGCCCAAAGTTCTCCGGACGCCATGCGATGACCAGTGGCTTGATGGCATCCCATGGCCGTTCCGTGAAGAGCGCCCCGAGGTCCTCCTGCCGCCCCATGGCCGGGATGGCCGGGTTCCAGGCGTTGAGGATGTTCATGACGTTGAAGATCGCGGCGAGGGCGAACCCCACCCACATCGCCGGGTTCTTGAACAGGGCCAGCGGGTCTTTGCTGTCCCGGCCACCCGCCAGCTCCATCACGAGATGCACGATTGGGAAGGTCAGCCGCTCCCGCTCCACCCACTGCCGCCTGAACATCGTCATCAGCGAGAGCATCGAGATAAAGGCCGCCAGCAGAAACAGCGTCCATGCGGCGAGTGAGACGAGCCAGGGCTGCCACGGGATGGCGGTGAACTGGGCGATGAAGCCCTGCCCGGCCTGTCCGGTCAGGATCGCGTCCGAGCCCTCATACATCTCGCGGATCGTCTCGCCGGATGACGGCACGATCCAGCTCGGGATGTACTGCTGGAACTGCTCGAAGTTGTTCTCGGGGGTGGCGAAGTAGAACAGTGCGGTGGCGCTCGGGAAGAGCAGCCGTACGACACCGACGGACGGCATCGTCATGGCGATTGTCAGGAACACGTAGACCATCAACGCGCCGGTGCGGGTGAGGCGCAGCCACACCGGCAGCTTGCGCAGCAGCGGGAGGAGCAGGATCAGAACGAAGAGGATAGTAATCGCCGGCACGACCGGCACGCTCTCACCAAGCTGCGCCCCATGCCCCACGAGGCCTGCCTTGTACATCCAGACCAGGGAGAAGATGAGGAAGAACACAGACAGCACAACGGCGCGCCACGACAGGCCGTAGAGCTCCTCGCCCTGCTCAGCCCGTGTGCGCGCGTCATCATGAATTGGCTGGTCCACGGCCACCTTGCCACAACCCTGTCGTGTGCCGGCTAACTTGACTCTGTCGAAGGGCATCTGCTATTCTCCAACCGTCTTCAGGGCACCTCCGCCGCCTCAGAAATTCCGCCGATATTCCGGGACCGGCCCTCAAAACTACCTCATATAGCCTCGGAAGCGGCGACTGTCGCGGCGCGCCCTCGCGTACCGGAGCGCCACCCGGCGCACTCATAGCGATTGGAAGAGCGCGACATGGCAGTTCAGATCTGCCCGGAATGCGGTGCCATCTGTCAGGAGAACGACACCCACTGCATGGATTGCGGCTGTGATATTGCCGAGGCCGAACGAGCAATCGCGCGGCGCGCCATCGAGGAACGCGGCGGCGGCCCGATCGTCGGCGATCAGCACACCGTTGAGGGCGCGGCCGCCGGGATGGCCGAGCCGGGCGAGACCTCCGAGAAGGTGCGCCTCCGGCAGTTCGACCGGCACCTCGCCGAGAAGCTGGTGCGCGAGCGCACCGCCGTCATCGTGACCGCGATCATCGCGCTGATCTTCGGCGCGACCGTGACTATGTTGGGCCTGCGCACGCTCCGCGACTCGCATGACGACGGCGCCCTCGCGGCGCTCAAGCAGATGAGCTACGGCGACCTGCGCACCCGGGGCCTGGGCGCCTTCGCGGATGAGACCTTCGTCGCGGCGCTGATGATCCTGCTCGGGCTTGCGGGGCTGATGTGTGCAGCGGGCCAGATCCATCGCGTCATGCTTGCCCACCAGGCCGTGACGCAGGTCCGCCAGGGAGAGCGCCCGGTCGTCGTCGGGATCAGCCAGCTCACATGGATCGGGCTGCTCATCGCTTCGTTCATCTGCTTCCCGCTCGGAATCATCCTCGGCATCATCCTCATGCTGTCGAAGGATGCTCCAACACACGCCCTGGGGCTGCAGATGCTCAAGAGCGCGATCCTGGCCGTAGTCGTGATCGGCGGCCACCTGATCTGGAACGCGATCGCCGATTTCGCGTCCCGCGAGGCACCCGCGCCCTCCACTTCGACCAACTCGGGGTAGCGCCGGGTGTAGGCTTGCGGTGAAACTCCCGGCCAGGTGCGACCGTCTAAGACACCCGGAGGTGCGTTAGCTATGCCGGTGACACGATCCGCCAGAGTCGTCGCCAGTCTGCTACTCCCCATACTGCTGCTTGCCCTGATCGCCACCACACAGGCGCCGGCGGAGGATTTCTGGTTCGCCGCGATCTCAGATACCCACATGCGCGACGAGGTCGCCTGTGAGATCGTCGGCGAGGCGGTGGCCTCTATGAATGCTGACCCGCGCATCGCCCTCAGCCTCTGGCTCGGGGACATCACCGACCGCTCAACCGAGCCGGAGTTCATCCTCTCGAAGCAGGTGCTGACCGGCCTGCAGCGGCCCTGGCACCCCGTGCGCGGCAACCACGACCTGAAGGACGGGCTCTTCGAGCAGTACTTCGGGCCGCAGAACCGCCGCGTGGAGCATGAGGGCTGGGTCTTCCTGCTGATTGACACGAACGGGCCGAAGGAGACGCTCATCAGCCCGGGGACGATGGCGTGGCTGCGAGCGCAGGTGGCCACGATCGCGCCGGACACGCCCGTGGTGCTGGCGGCGCATCATCCGCTTCTCCTCGGAGGGCTGATCCCCCTTGCTGGCGCGCCGGAGATCCTCGCGCTCTTCGACGGGCACAACCTCAAGGCGGTCCTCGCGGGGCATCTGCACGCGAACATGGAGCATGTGCGGCAGAATACGCTCTTTACCGTGAACGCCTGCTGCGCCACCACCCGGGCGAACATCGACCACGACTCGCGCCGGGGCTACCGGCTCTTCCACTGCAGGGACGGCGCGCTCACGACCGAGTTCGTGACGGTGCGCGAGATCCCGGAGGGGTAGCCCCGCGGCAGGTGCTCCCGCGCGCCGGGGCGAAGATGGCCTCGATTGCCTGGTGAATGCCGCAGTGGGAGGCATCGGACGATGCTCAGCGCAAAGACGCTCCTCACCCTCGCGCGAGATGAGATCACGCAGCTTCGCGAGGAGGGCTGCGAGACCGGGGTGCTCGAGGAGCTGCTGGCGACCTGTGAGGGCGCGCCGCCGGACGCCGTGCGGGACCGCCTCGGCGACTTCTTCGAGATCTCCCTGCGTCTTCGCCCCACCCACGACTTCCCCTACCGCGAGCCCTCCGAGCTTGACGCGATTCGCGCCGCGAGGCCACGCGATGCTGAGCGATGGGACTGCCACAGCCTCACCGAGGAGTGGCTGAGCGACCGCCTCACCGGCGCGTGGCTCGGCCGCTGCATAGGCTGCATGATCGGCAAGCCGGTCGAGGGCCAGCGTCGCGGGGCCATCGAGCGGATCCTCCGCGCCGCCGGCGCCTACCCGCTGGATGGCTACTTCCCCGTGCTGGAGGCGGCGCCCGAGGGTGTCGCGTATAAGTCCGCCTCGGATGAGTGCCTCGGGCCGAACATCACCCGCGGCGTGCGCGATGATGACACCGACTACAGCGTGCTCGGGCTGATGCTCGCGGAGGAGTCAGCCGGCGACCCGACCTCCGAGGGCGTCGTGAGCGCCTGGCTCTCGCGCCTCCCCTACCTGCGCACTTACACCGCCGAGCGCGCCGCGATGCGCAACTTCGTCTGCGACGTCATGCCTCCCCTGTCTGCGCGCTGGATGAACCCCTACCGGGAGTGGATCGGCGCGCAGATCCGTGCGGATGGCCTCGCCTACTGCGCGGCCGGGCGGCCGGAGCTTGCCGCGACGTGGTGCTTCCGCGACGCGGCCGTCTCCCACACGAAGAACGGCATCTACGGCGAGATGCTCTTCGGCGCGATGATCGCGGCTGCGCTGGGGGCGGAGGACCTGGAGGCCTGCATCTGGCGCGGGCTGGCCGAGATCCCCGAGGAGAGCCGGTTGGCGGAGGCGGTGCGCGACTGCATCGGCTGGTGCGCCGAGGATGTGACCTGGGAGGAGACCTGGGAGCGGATCATGGCGGGCTACGGCGGCTACCATGCCGTGCACACGATCAACAACGCGCTCCTGTGCGTGATGGCGCTGCTGCACGGCAAGGGCGACCTGCGGCGCTCCATCGCGATCGCGGTAATGGGCGGCCTCGACACCGACTGCAACGGCGCGACTGTCGGCTCGGTGATGGGGGCGCTCCTCGGCGTGGACGGCGTGCCGGAGGACCTCTCAGCGCCGCTGAACGACACGCTGGAGACGGCGCTGTCAGGCGTGACGCAACTTCGCATCAGCGACCTCGTGGAGCGATCGCTGCGGGTGGCGATGATAGCATAGAGCCGGGTCTGGTGCGGCGAGGGCGCCCCACCTACTTAACTCCGCGGCCTGCGAGCCTCAAGCTTAAGTAGTGCGGGCGCCCTCGCCCGCACACGCAATGACAGATGGGAACGCCAACGAACCCTCTGGTGGGGCTATGCATTAAGCGCATCTGCCGGGTGGGCGCTAACGGGCCGTATGCTGTCCTGGAGGGGCCGCTAACGGGCCATTTCGCGGTCCTGGAGGGGCCGCCCGAGCGAAGCGAGGGTGAGGCCCGCTTGCGGGCCGAAGGTTCCACCCCGGCCCATATCGTTCGTCGTGCGTTGGACCGCCAGGCAGACGGTTGTGGTTGTGCGTGGGCCGAGGTGGAACCTGAGGCGCTGGCGCGCCTCACTCCTCGCGCCGCCAAACGACAGCGGCGCTCGGAGCGGCCCCTCCACACGACAACGACCGCGCCGGGCGAAGACGTGCGTGATGCATAGCTGGTGGGGCGAGGGCGCCCCACCTACTTAACTCAGCGGCCTGGCAAGCCTCAAGCTTAAGTGGCACGGGCGCCCTCGCCCGCACGCGTTACGGTGTCACAACTGGTAGCCTCAGTCCGGGCGTACCTCTCCCCCGCCACCGTAGGGCGGCTCGATCCACGCAAGCTCCTCAAGCACGAAGTCGCGGGTGAGCGTCTCATCTGGGAGGACCCGAAGCTCCTCCCACACCGGCGCCCAGCCCGGCATGTAGACCTCGATGCTCGCGTAGCCGGCAGGCGCGTTGAGCGTATACTGCCCGCTCGCGTCCGTCAGCGTACTCACCGACTCGAAGTACGGCGGCGCGATCATCCCCGGATCAGGCGGACACACGCCGGGCTCGCTGCCCTCGCCATCGCCCTCCTGGGCGGGCTCAACCGGGGCCACCTCGGGCGGGCCGACCGGTCCCCACCAGGTGTCGGTGGAGATGGTCACGCGCGCTCCCATCACCGGCGCGCTGAGGCCGCCCTGCACCCCGACCACCGTGCCCTGCACGGTCCCTACGCCGGGCTCGATCGCCTCGCGGAGAGTGAAGTCGGCGACCGCGGTGTGGCCTGCATCCACCCAGACCCACTGCCAGCCGCCCTCCATACCGGGCTGCTGCACGCTCACGGTGTACTCGCCCGGCGGCACCGCACGGATGATGAACGAGCCGTCCGCGTCGGTGAAGGTGCTGAAGCTTGGCAGGCCCTCAGGCGGGGGGTAGACGACAGGCTGCGGCTCGCCCGTCTCGTCGAGCATGATCATGACCGCGGGCTGGGCGGTGACCTCCACCCCCGCGAGTGGCGTGAGGCCGCCCTGGCCGAGCACGGTCACAATCCCGACGATCTGCCCGCCCAGTTCGGGGACGATCTCCGGCGCCCGCACGCGCTCGCCATCGGGCACCTGGATGGTGGTGTAGCCGCCCTCCATCCCGTCCTCGGAGACGATGCCGATGCGGTGCTCACCGGGAGCCACGCTGACCGCGTAGCTGCCGTCCGCCTGCAGCGCCCCTGGAACCGGCTGCCCGTCAAGGAGAAGCTGATAGTCAGCGACGGAGCCCTGCACGTTCACCCGGCCCTCAATCGAAGAGCTTTGCGGCGGCGTGAGGTCGTCATCATCGCCTCCGCCGCAGCCCGCGAGAGCCATCATCAGACACGCAACAACCAGCGCCAGCAACATCCTCGGTTGCATCCGCCAGACCTCCTCAGCATGCACCGGCAGCCAGCTACGCGCTTCCCAGCCTCTGCCTCGGGCCCTCCTCAGGGCGCGAGATGACCACGACAGCGTCTCCTGGCCGGACATGCTCCTCAACCGGAACCCACACGCGCTGCCCCGGCTTCCCCCGCTTCACCTTCTCGTGGTAGACGCGGATCTGGCGGATCGTCTGGCGGAAATCGGTATCGGGGCCGACGATCTGCACCTTATCGCCGACCCGCAGGGACATATCGAGACGGATGAGCGCGTCCATGAAGCGCCAGCGGAACTCCTCGACATTCCCAACCTTGATGCCCTGCACCTGGAACTCGGTCACGCTGCACCTCCCGGAGCCGCGAGCCGTCTCGTATCGTTCATTATACACCACCAGCAGCGGGTTCTCGCGTTCTGGCGAAGTTCACAGATGGGTGCGGGCGAGGGCGCCCGCACTAGTTAAGCGGTCGAAGCGCGCCCGCGCCATGGGAGCCCATCAGGTACGAGGGATCTGTCGATTAAGTAGGTGGGGCGCCCTCGCCCCACCAGGCACAGGCTCGCATCTTCGCCTGGACGAGCCTCTTCAGTGCGGGCGGGGGCGCCCGCACTACTTAAGCGGTCGAAGCGCGCCCGCGCTACTTGAGCAGGCAGGGTCAGAGGCGCGTCTCACGGGGCACAGAGCGCTCAGGCCATCAGCCGCTCGGCGGCGCCGTGGTAGACGCTCTCGCGCAGTGCCTCGTCGGCGCCGAGGGCATCGAGCAGCGCCTCATGCCGCTCGAGCATCATCACCGGATCGGAGGCGTCGGAGCAGAAACACCAGCGCTGCACAACGCGCTCGAGGACCTCATCGCCCCAACCGCGCATCAGCCCGACGAGGAACTCCACCGGGCGCTTGCTGCAAACGCTGGAGATGTCCCAGTAGAGGTTCGGCCAGGTGGCGATCATCATCCATGCCTCGTCATACCACGGCTGCCCGAGGTGCGGCATGAGGACCTTGAGCGCCGGGCAGGAGCGCAGTGGCAGGTCGAGGTAGACGGGGCGCATCCGCGAGGCGTCGACGTCGTGGCCGGCCTCGTCATGGAGCCTGCCGAGGATGCCGCAGTGGATGTTGCAGGGCATCCCGAGGGCCTCGGCGCGCCGGTAGATCGGCAGCAGCGAGCGGTCGTTGTAGGGCACATTCGGCACGATCATCTTCAGCGCCTCGAAGCCGAGGGTGTGGAGATGATCCACCTTCTCCGGGCCATCGATCCCGAGCTTCACGTAGCCGAAGCTGATGATGCGGTCCGGGTAGGCCTCGCGGGCGCGGATGACGCCTTCGTTGTCGAACTGGCCGAAGAGCGGGCCGCAGGTGGAGAGGCCGATCTTCGTGATGCCTGCATCATCGGCGCGGGCGAGGTAGGCCTCAAGGCTGCCCTCAGTGCGCTGGTAGTGCCGGTGGATGTCGATGATCTGCATGGAAGGCTCTCCCTCTGTGCTCGTGG
>DHPY01000100.1:22474-45071 GCA_002411015.1 Armatimonadetes bacterium UBA5352
CGGGCGTCCCGCCCGTGCGCCGTTAGCCGTTGTCGTTGTGGCCCCGGCGCCCTCGCCGGGGAGCCGTTCGTTGAGCCGCGACGACAACAGCCCCTCGCGGGGGCGCGAGGGCCACAACAGCCACGGCTGACCACAACGACCGCCCGTCCGGAAGACCTCGGGTGCGCGGCCCCATCGCCGCTCAGGCCGGAGGCGTGTCCGGGCGCTCCGTCGGGCAGCTGTCCCGCTCTACCTGTGTGATGACGCGGTGGTAGGCGCTCTTCCAGTACTGCGAGACCATTCGCTGTGTGTTGAAGAACGAGCCGTTGAAGGCGATGCAGTAGCGCATCACCCGCGCGTACTCATCCGGCGTGTCGTAGTAGAGCGGCATGATCGTGTGCTGGAGCTTGTCGTAGAGGTCCGCGAGCTCCTGGTCGGGCTCGGAGGTGCTGTCGCGGTCGCCGATCGCCCAGCCCGTGATTCCCTCGATATGCCCCTCCACCCACCAGCCATCGAGGACGCTCAGGCTCGGAATGCCGTTGAAGGTGCACTTCATCCCGCTCGTGCCGGAGGCCTCATGCGGCTTCAGCGGCGTGTTCAGCCAGACGTCCACGCCCGAGATGAGGTAGCGGGCAAGCTCGATGTCATAGTCCTCGAGGTAGACGACCGGCACATGTCCCTCAAGCTGCTTCGCGGCCTCGGAGACCGTGCGGATGAGCCGCTTGCCGCCCTCGTCGCGCGGATGCGCCTTACCCGCGTAGAGGATCTGCAGCGGCCCGACCTTGCGCGCGATCCGCTTGAGGCGCTCGATGTCCTCAAAGAGCAGGTCGGCGCGCTTGTACTCGGTGGCGCGGCGGGCGAAGCCGATAGTCAGCGCCTGCAGGTCCAGCTCCTGGCCGGTGCGACGCTTCACCTCATCGAGCAGCGCCTGCTTCGCCTGCAGATGCGCCTCCTGGATCTCCTCGAGCGGGATCGCGAGGGCGTAGCGCAGGTACTGGTTGTCATGCTGCCATTCTGCGATGTGCCGGCAGTAGAGATCGCGGAAGGGCTGCGCGGTCCACATGTCCACGTCGGCGCCATTGGTGATTGAGTCGATCGGGTAGTCCGGGAACATGTCGGCTGATATCTCACCGTGGCGAAGCGCCACCCCGTTGACGTAGCGGGAGAAGCGCAGGGCGAGGTAGGTCATGTTCAGCATGCCCTCGTGTCCACAGCCGAGCGTGAGGAGTATCTGGCTGCGCTCGGGCCCAAGGATGCTCGTGACAAGATCCCACTCGAACTTGTCATGCCCCGCAGGGACCGGGGTGTGCGTGGTGAAAACGCACTGTTGGCGCACCGCCTCAATGGTCTCCTCATCGGGCTCCTGCTGCCCCAGGGCCTCCATTGCCCGCTCAACCAGACCGAGCGTGAGCAGCGCGGAGTGGCCCTCGTTCATGTGGTGGATCAGCTTGCCGTCGAGGCCAAGCTCATGCAGCATCGCCACGCCGCCGAGGCCGAGCAGCGCCTCCTGCGCGAGCCGGTAGCGGCGGTCGCCACCGTAGAGATCATCGGTGAGGGCGCGATCCCACGGGTCGTTCTCCTCCAGGTCGGTGTCGAGGAAGAGCACGTTGACGTGGCCGCCGCTCACCCCCTGGACGGTATGCCGCCACGCGCGCACATGCACGGTCCGCCCCTCGATCTCCACGGTGGTTCGCGGCGTAACCGGGCGCAGGACCTCCGCCGGGTTCCAGCGCACGGGGGCCTCGGTCTGATTCCCGTTTGCATCGAGGTACTGCTCGAAGTAGCCATTGCGGTAGAGCAGCGTGACCACGATCATCGGGATGCTCAGATCGGCCGCCGCGCGTGCGGTGTCACCGGCGAGCACTCCGAGGCCGCCGGAGTAGGTCGGGATATCCGCGCTGATGCCGATCTCCATCGAGAAGTAGGCGATGGCCTCCTCCCGATCGCCCGGCTCCTGCGATCGGGGTCGAGCCATACCAAAGGGAACACGCATGGTTTCGCTCACAGTCTCATCCTCCACAGTCCACGGGCGCGTGTGCACACAGCCACAACGCCGCGTCAATACCAGCCGAACTCATCCAGTGCCTCTACCAGAGCGAGTATATTCGCGGCGGGCACGTCCGCCTGGATGTTATGCGATGTGTTCAGCACGTAGCCTCCGCCAGGCGCCAAATCGTCCATGCGCCGCCGAACCTCGTCCTTCACGTCCTGCGGCGTCCCGTGAGGCATGGCGTGCTGGGTGTCGATGCCGCCCCAGAAGGTGACGTCCGCGCCGAACTGCGCCTTCAGCGCCGCGGTGTCGCCCATCCCCGCGGCGGAAACCTGCACCGGGTTCAGGATGTCTATCCCGGTCTCGATCAGGTCCGGCAGCAGGTCCACGACCGCGCCACAGGTGTGGAAGAACATCTTCACCTGCGGCGCCGCGCGCTTCACGGCCTCATGATAGGCCACGTAGCGCGGCGCCAGCAGCTCCCGGAACCATTCGGGGCGGATCATCGGGCCATCCTGCAGCCCGAGGTCGTCACCGTTGTAGAATACGTCTACCCACGCCCCGACGCGCTCAAGCACCGCCTCGGCGTAGGTGATCTTCAGTTCGACCACTCGATCGAGGATCGCCTCCGTCACCGGCCGGTTCACGAGCAGATTCATGAGGCCCTGGTCATATCCCTGCAGCCAGAGCACCAGCTCCAGCGTCCCCGAGCCGAAGCCGCCGACGATGATCGGGTAGTCGCCGGAGGCCCTGATCTGGTGGCAGGCCTCCTCGATGGCATCCAGATCGAGGCCCGCCAGCGGGTCGGGCCAGGCATATGCCTCGATCTCCGCGACCGTCTCCATGCCCGCCAACGGGTGCTCGCACATGTCGTAGTAGAGCCCGCCATCCTTCGGCATGCGACGCTTGAGGCCCCAGGCGTCCAGTGAGTAGGAGTAGCGGCCGTCCTCAGAAGGGTTATCGAGCGCGCGCCCGGGCAGCTTGAGGTAGACGCTGCGAGTGTCCACGCCGAGCGTGCGCAGGACCTCCTCGTGCGGCATCGCGAGCTGCTGGAAGGGATCGAGCAGCGGCTGCTCCGGCAGATCGGCCATCCCGAGGGCATCCAGCAGGTTCGCGTAGGCGATGCGATGGATGCCGGTGACGAGGGTGGCGCCGAGGTCAAAGGGAACGCGATCCCCCTCAGTGTGGCTGAGCGCCGCGAGGACGCGCTCGCGTGGGGTCATCAGTGCAGCCTCCGGGTGCGGACTGGTCATCGTTCGGATTGTACGTCCGGGACTGAGGGCGGTCAAGGCGGGCAGGCAGATGATGAGACTGGTATGTTTCGCGGGGGCGAAATGGTGGTATTACCTGAAGCGTCACGAGCGGCCCGCGGGGTATCCTCTTTCATGTGAAGAACTGATGGCGCGCTCGACGCACTTCACATCCGCATTCACATGGAGGCAACCTATGCGCAAAACACTCTACCTGCTGCTGATCCTCACCGGGGCGCTGTCGCTGCTGGTGCTCCTCGGCTGCAGGGAGGATCGAGCCGACCAAACCATCGTCATTCCCCCGGAGGACAACGCGGTTCGCACGGTCTCCGACCTCGCATTCGAACTCACGTACCCGCAATCCGATGATCAGGGCCACTATGTAGCGATCACGCAGCCCGGCGAGGTTATCGTCGAGGGGATCGTCTCCGGACCGCAGCGGCCGCGGGTCATCGAGGTCAACGGCGTCCCGGTGCGGCCTTATCCGGTCGAGTACATCCAGCCCTATGGAGCCCGCAGCGACTACCCGGTCTATCGCTTCCGCGCGCCGATCGTTATGCAGCCGGACCAGGAAATCATCGTCGTCGCGCGCGAGCCGTACGACAGCGTGCGCTACGTCTACGCACCGAACACTGCCGCGACGATTGACCGTTGGGCGGTGCTCTCCGACCGCGACCCGGTCTACGTCAGTCGCCTCGGCAGAGCCTACTACGCGAATGCCGCATACTCCGATGCCGCCACTCACCTCGAGCGGGCGGCGCAGCGCGATGACTCCCCGTGGGCGCTCTACGACCTTGGCATGACCTACCTGGCGCTTGACCGTGCGGATGACGCGGTGATCACCTTCGACCGGGTGGAGTCACGATATGCTGCGATGCCTGACCTCTACTACGGGCGGGGCCTGACCTACAGCACGATGAACCGGATGGACGACGCCATCGTGAACTACGTGCGCGCCTCAGACCTCGCGCCCGACTGGGCGGAGCCGCTGGTGGCGCTCGGACTGAGCTACTACGCACGTGACCTGCTGGGCGATGCAGTGGGGCCGTATGACCGCGCGATCGCCGTGCTGCCCGAGTGGGCCGCGCCGTACTACGGACTGGCGCTCGTGCGACTGGACCAGAACCGGTACGACGACGGCCTTGTGCTCTTGCGCGAGGCGGAGCAGCGGGGTCCGTGGCGGGCGCGACATCATGAGGAGCTCGCCAGGAAGCTCGCCGCGAAGGGCAACTACAATGCCGCGAGGCGCCAGCTCGAGATCGCCCGAAAGCTTGGTGGCAGCCGCGTCGGCTGGTGGACCGAGATCGAGCGGAAGGCGCCCAACTACCGGAACTTCGATGGCTGGCCGTGGCGTGTGATCGTGACCGACGATGGGTACCGTATACCTGAGGACAGCCCGTGGTACGAGGGCTCGAGGAAAGCGCGGCGGCACGTGTGGGAAACACAGGACACCCGGCCGCGCGCAGTCGGAGGCGGAGATGATCGCGACCGGGGCGGGCCGCCAACCGACCATGGACGAAGCGATAACCGCGGGCAGGGCGGCAATCGCGGACAGGGCGTGGGCGGTGGACAGAGCGATAACCGCGGGCAGGGCGGAAATCGCGGACAGGGCAATGACGGTGCGCGGGGCAACGGTGGCGGGCAGGGCAACAGCAACCCCGGGCAGAGCGGAAATCGCGGACAGGGCGGCGGAGGTAACCAGGGCGGCAACCGTGGTCAGGGTGGTGACCGCGGGCAGGGTGGCAATCAGGGCCGTGGGGGTGGCCGGTAGCACCGTCCGCTATCCTGACGCTTGATATTCCAGGGCGCCCCTCTGTGGGCGCCCTGGCTGCTTCTGCGGACGGTCCGCATCGTGCCATCGCGGGCGCCGAGGCTGAATTGACTCTCCGGCGGTGCGGCGCGTATAATCACCTTTCGCAAACACGCAGAGGCAGGAGTTGCATCGCGAAATGTCACAGCAATGCCTCCGGGAGCAGCACGAGCCCCGCACCCCCACTGTCTGGACCTGGGTGCTGCTGGCTACGGTGCCGATCACCTGGGGCTTCAACTTCATCACGCTCAAGGTCATCAAGGCCGACTTCGGCGTCGCAGGGCCGCTCGAGGGCGTCTACGGGATGCTCTCGGCGCGCTACGTGCTGATGGTCGTCGCGCTGATGCTCACGCTGTGGGTGGTCGAGCGCGATCTGACGATCCGCCGCGAGCACTGGCGCTACCTCATCGGCTTCACGCTCGTGGGCGTGGTCATCTACCAGGGCACCTTCACCGCCGGAGTGCTCTACACGATGGCCGCCGAGGGTGCGCTGCTGATCTCCACGGCGCCGATCTGGGCTGCGCTGATCACGCACATCCTCGGCTGGGAGCGGCTCACGGGGAGGCAGGCGGTCGGCACCGTCCTCGGCTTCGTCGGCATCACCGGGGTGGTCTTCGGTGGGCTGAAGGCCGCGAACCCGCCGGAGCACCACGTGGCCGGGATCATCGTGATGGTCATCGCGGGGATCCTCTGGGGCGCGTACGCGGTGTTCTGCAAGCCGCTGCTGCGGCACTATTCGCCGCTGAAGGTCACCGCGTGGATCCACACGCTCGGCGCGGTGATCCTCATCCCGCTGGGCGCGCGCGCGGCGCTGCAGGTGGACTGGGCGGGCATGTCGCTGATCTCGTGGCTCTCGCTGATCCACTTCTCGCTGATCGCGGGGGTCTACGCGTTCGTCGTGTGGTATGAGGGCGTGGCGGCCATCGGCGCGTCACGCACCGTGGCCTTCCAGTACTGCGTGCCGCTCGTGGCGACGATCCTCGCGTACTTCATCTTCCACGAGGTGCCAACGGCGTTGCAGATCGTCGGGATCTTCGTCACCCTGGTTGGTGTGAGCCTCGCGGTGAGACACGGCCCGCGGCGTGACCACATGGAGCCGCGGACTCCGGAGGAAGTGGAAGAGGATATTGAGCTCAGCATATCAGCCGCCGCACCCTCAGGAGAGTGATCGAGGATGAAGGCGCTCGTATTCAGTGATGTGCATGGCGAGATGGACGCTGTGCGTGAGCTCATGCACGCAGCGGCCCATAGTGACTGTGAGCTTGGTCTCTTCTGCGGCGACATCGTGAGGGGTGTCGCGCGCGGGCGGGAGTGGACGGCGTACCATGAGGAAGACCGCGAGCCCGAGTTCTGCCTGCCGGAGATTCGCAAGGAGCGGGCGGAGGACTACGCGCTCTACGCCGAGTTCTACAGTTGCCTGCGGCCGTCCCCGTTCCCGATCTACGGGGTGCCCGGAAACATGGACGCGCCCGAGGGCCGCTACCTCACCTGCTCGCTCTCCGAGCACGGCGGCGTCTCGCCGCTGGAGGTCGTGCACCGGTCGCTCGCGCGCTGCGGCGAGTATGTCATCTCCGGCCTCGGCGGGCAGCTCACTGAGGCCGATCGCTCGGAGTTCCTGGTCCTGCAGTTCCCGTGCTGGGAGGCGCTGCACCACTTCCGGCTCTTCGAGTTCATCGAGGGGCCGCGGATCATGGTGCTGCACACCCCGCCGATCGGCGAGGTCGTGGATCGCGACAGGGGCGGCCACAAGGGCTCGCAGGTCGTCAATGAGCTGATCCACACCTGCCGGCCGAAGGTTGCCGTGTGCGGGCACGCCCACGACGCACAGGGCTCGGAGATGATCGCGAGCACGTTCGTGGTGAACCCGGGCGCGCTCAAGAGCGGCCACTACGCCATCGTAGACCTCGACAAGCTTGAGGCCGAGTTGCTGACGCTGTAGCAACAGCATACCGGCGGAGCCCTGGGAGTTGGCGCTCCGCACTAACCAATGTCTGGAGCATCGACGATATGTCCACTATTGAAGAGGCCATGGACTCTCTGCGTGCCGGCGGGTTCGTGGCACTTGAGGACCACCCGGAGCGCGAGAACGAGGCGGATATCCTGCTGGCGGGTGAGCTGGCAACAGGGGCGACGGTGAACTGGATGGCGGCGCATGTACGCGGGCTGATCACCGTCGCGGTGTCGCCGGAGATCCTCGAGCGCCTCGATATCCCGCTGCTGCAGCCGCGCTACACGGTCGCGAACGCCCCGCGATTCACCGAACCGGTGGATGCCGTGGAGGGCACGACCACGGGCGCGTCGGCGTTCGACCGCGCTCTGACACTGCGCAAGCTCGCCAACCCGAACTCGGTGCCCGCAGACTTCTCGCGACCGGGCCACGTCTTCCCGCTCGCCTGCATGCCAGGGTGCCTCAGGGATCGCCAGGGGCACACCGAGGGCGCGGTAGCGCTGGCGCGCCTCGCGGGCCTGCAGCCGGTCGTGGCGATCTGCGAGCTGATGAACGAGGAGGGGCAGATGGCACACGGCGAGCAGGTCCGGGAGTTCGCCCGCGTCCACGGCATGCCCCGCATCAGCGTGCAGGAGCTGGTCGAGCGAACCTGCGGCCAGGCGTAGGACAGGCTTTCCAGCCCGTCAAATGCATACCTGTGGGGTATCATTGGACAGGTAGAGAATCATATCTCAGGAGACGCGGCCGGTCGCTACAGCGAGTCCTTCTGCAGGTGCTACATGCCGCTTAGTTAAGTAGGTGGGGCGCCCTCGCCCCACCAATCAGTGCATTGCTCCCACCTGCGCGGATGTCATCAGGTGTGCGGGCGAGGGCGCCCGCACTACTTAGACTTGGATGGACAGGCCAGTTGCATGGATGTACGCTGATTTCTGGAATGTGAGTAGAAAGCCGGTCCTACGCCACTGCGGGAGGCGCCGTTGGTGGAGCTTCGCTTCAGGTATGGTCGGTCCGAGCAGGCCGCCGAGGTCGCTGATGAGCGCCTGATCGCGGAGATCCGGATGCCCTCGCGCGAGGGCGTCGCGGACGCGGAGGCGGCGCTCGATGAGGCGCTCGCGCAGCCCATCGGACCAGCGCTGCGCGACGTCATCCGCCGCGGCGACCGCGTCGCACTCCTGACGGTAGACTTCACCCGCCCCAACCCCACGCAGATGCTCTGGCCACTCGTCGAGCGCATCGAGAGCCTCGGCGCGCGCTGCGAGATCGTCATCGGCCTCGGCAACCACCGCCCGATGACCGATGCTGAGCTTGACGGCTTCATCGGCTCGCACGATGTCCTCCAGCCCGGTTCCCGCGGGGAACAGTGGCGCCTCGGCCAGACCTCCTTCGGCACGCCGATCGAAGTCGCTCCGTTCATGCGCGAGTTCGACCGCAAGGTGGTCTGCGGCTTCATAGAGCCGAGCTACATCGCGGGCTTCTCCGGCGGGCGGAAGATGATCCTGCCTGGCGTCGCCTCCTACGAGGCGATCACCCGCAACCACTTCCTCACGCTGCTCGAGGGGCGCAAGCTCGGGGTGCTCGACGGGAACCCGGTGCATCACGACATGACGGAGGCGGCGCGGGCGGTCGGCGTGGACTTCATCTGCGATGCGGTCGTGAACCCCGACGACTCCTGGGCGCGTATCGTCTGCGGAGACCTCGAGGCGGCGCACCGCGAGGGCGCGCTGCTCTCGCGCGAGATCTACGAGCACCACGTGCAGCAGCGGGCGGATATCGTCATCTGCACAGCGGGCGGTTGGCCGTACGATGTGGACATGGTGCAGGCGAAGAAGACGCTTGTGCCGGCGCTGGAGTGCGTGCGCGAGGGTGGCTGCGTGATCCTGCTGGGCGAGTGCGAGGATGGCTGGGGCTGCGCGACGCCGTGGCCGGAGCTGCTGGAGAGCGAGGAGCCGGCGGCGATCATCGCGCTGATGCGCCGGCGGCTGGCTGAGGGCGATCTGGCGTGGCACTGGGCGCCTTGCTCGACCGGGCTGCTGTTCTCCTCGGTGGTGCACGATCGCGGGGCGCGGCTGATCGTGGTCTCGGAGCTTGCGGAGGAGCTTCGCCCGACCTTCGCCGACACCGCGCCGGACCTTGCGAGCGCGCTGGCGATGGCGGAGGAGCGGCTCGGGCCTCACGCGTCCATCATCGCGCTGCACGACGGGCGGCGGGTGATCTGCCGGAGCTGAGCCTGCCTCGAACGGCCGCAATTGAACGCGCCCCCACCGGGATGGTGGGGGCGCAATGATCCGCGACTGTGACGGGACGGCTACGGAATGTTCGGCGCGTAGCGCCATGGCGCGGCGACGCCGGCCTGGCTCTTCACCATTTCGCTGTAGGTGAACCACTTGGCGTGGCCATCGAGAAGGCCCATGTTTCCGCCATCGTTGTGGATCTTGCTGGTATAGGTGGCGTTGCGGCGGTAGAGGTAGCGGGTGCCCAGTCGTCCGTCGCCGAGGATGATGACCTCAGCCGGGTTCTGGATCGCGGCCAGCGCGGTCGCCCAGCCCGGCTGCGTGTCGTCGGTGTTGTGCTGATTGTACCAGTAGCCGAATTCCTGGTAGTTCCAGCCATAGCCGGGGAACGAGCTCTTGGCGCTCGGGCAGCGCAGGATCGCGACGTTGGCGAGATAGGGCTGTAGCAGCTCATGCCACTCATCGGCGGTGGCAGGCGCCTCAGCCGGGGCCTGCCACGGGAGGGCGGCAGGGATCAGTACCTCATCGTAGTCCTGGGCGTACATCATGACGCCAAGCACAATCTGTTTGACGTTGCTCAGACAGCTCGTTTGTCGTGCCTTCTCCCGAGCTCTTGCGAAGACGGGGAAGAGGATCGCCGCCAGGATGGCGATGATCGCAATGACCACCAGCAACTCAATCAGGGTGAACCCGCGTCTCATCTCGGCCACCTCTACGAAGAGAGAATGGTGAACGGTGTGATTATTGCACCGTTGGCGACAAATGTCAACGGACCTCGAGTATGTCGTTGCGTTCGCAACCATGGAAAACCACGTTTGTGCTATCTTCCGTGAGCAACCTGCTTGCCTTCACGGTCCAACATGGGTGATTGTCAGGATTCCTGACGGGGAAAGCGCTGAGGTCGACTCACCACGCGACGGCGGGCCGACCTCGCGTTGTTCGCAGGGCTCACAGTATTCGTGCGGCCCCCTCCGCAGGACGTGCTTCGTGTGCGGTGGGCGGCGCCCCTGATCAATCGCGAAGCCACGGCAGTCCCCCGACCACGTCCGGCTCATTCACGGCCACATCGTCGCATGCAGAGATCTGAAGGGCACTGCGCCACTTCCCGCCTGCTTCGGTCGCGTTCACCCGCAGCCCCTCGATGCGCAGGCGGTTGACCTCGCGGATGAACAGCCCCAGCGGTACACTCAGCGCGCCCGTCGGTCGCGGCTGCGAGCCATCGAAGGACGAGTCCACGTCGTCGCCGATCAGCCGAAGCTGCACGTCGGTCAGGCTGATCTCCTCCGCGCGCAGCCCCGGGTTCCCGCCGATGTAGCCGCCCTGCCACGTGGTGGCGGTGATGTGAGAGAGCGAGATGCGGCGCAGGGCGGCCGGCGGCTTCGCATGCACGCCGAGGATGATGTTCATCGGCATGACCACGTCCATGACGATGTTCGCGAGGCGGATGTCCTCGATGATGGCGCCATGGGCGCTGCGCTCGGAGTAGGCGCTCACGATGTTGATCCCGGTGCGCGAGTCGCGGATGACGAGGTTCGAGAAGGTGCAGTCGCGGATCTCCCCGTCGCCCACGCCGATGCGGATCGCGTTGCAGGGCGTGCTGAGGACGCAGTTCGTGACGGTGACGTCGCTGCATGGCTGCGCGTGCTCCCCGAGGAGCTTGTTGGCCGCGCGCAGAGTGATCGCGTCATCACCGGAGTTCACGATGCAGTCGCTGACGGCGACCTGCCGGCAGCAATCGATGTCTATACCATCACCGTTCGGCGTTGCCGGCGGGTTGTCCACGCGCACTCCGCGGATGCGCGCAACCGTGCAGCCGAGCAGCAGCAGCGTCCAGTAGGGCGCGTTGATGAGGCTCACATCGCGCACCGAGACGTTCGTGCAGCGGCAGAAGAGGATCATCTGCCCGGGTCGCCACTCGCGCACCGCGTAGTTGCGGTGCTTGCTGCGGTAGCTGGCGCTGTCCTCCTCCGGCGGCAGCGGCTCGAAGAACGCGGCGCTGTTGCCGTCAACGGTGCCCTCGCCGGTGATGGAGACGTGGTCCGCCTGGTAGGCGATGATGAGGTGGGCGCCGGTCACATTCTCGCGGCTGAAGACCGGGTTCTCCGGGAAGACATCGTCCGGGTTGTAGTCCTCGCGGCGGCTGCTGCCGAGCAACCTCGCGCCGGCCATCAGGTGCAGGTTCACGTGGCTCTTGAGGTAGATGGTGCCCGTCAGCCACGTGCCCGGTGGCACGAGAGCAGTCCCTCCGCCGGCCTCGGCGCAGGCGTCGATCGCGCGCTGGATGGCGGCGGTGTCGAGCGAAACGCCGTCTCCTATGGCGCCGAAGTTCCGAATGTTGTAGACACCGGTCGACTGCATGAGTGAGCCCTCCTACAGCTCGTCCGCGCTGAGGAATGTGCCCGGAAGCTGGGAGTGATTGTCTATGCCGAAGGTGCGGTTCTCCTCGGTGACCGGGTAGCGCGCCTGCACCCGCGGGTCCTCCACGAAGGCGCGCAGCCGCCCCGGATCGGCGAGGATCGCCAGCGCCTCGATCTGCCCCGGCCACTGCACGCCAAGGTCGCTCTGGTAGACGCACACGCCCGCGGCGCCGGCCTCACACGCGTCGAGTGCGCGCTTCGCCATCAGCCAGGGGTTCACGCCGCGAGGGTTGCACTCACCGCCCCAGCCGCCGCGCTGCACGGGCAGGCAGTTCTTCGCGAGGACCGCCACCCCGTGCTGGCGCCCGAGCGCGAGATAGGGCTCGTTGTCCCACTGCTGATACTCCCGCAGCCAGCGCAGCTCCGAGAGCGCGATCTCCTGCACGAGGCCCTCCCGGCACCAGTCCTCCACCGCGAAGCCGCAGATGAGGTTCGCCTCGAGGCCGTCGTTGGGGATGCGGACCTGCACCGGGACCGCGCGGTCGTAGCGCTCTCGCAGCGGGTCGAGCTCGGCCTTCAGCTCGCGCAGTAGCGCGGTCACGGCCTCCGCACGGAACCTGCTCCAGGCGAGGAAGCCATCGCGGTTCGCCGAAAGCGTCAGCTCGCGCGGGTCGAGGCCGGTCTGCTTGCGCCACGGCTGCACGAATGCCGGGTGGTAGCGCACCGCGGGAGGCTGGCGGCAGAAGTCGAGGCAGAGGCCCTCGCAGCCGAAGCGGGCGGCCTCCATGAGGATCGCGATGCGCTCCTGGCGGTACTCAGGGATCGCGTAGCACAGGCGGGTGATGTCAAGCCGCCCGTCGCGGAGCTGCTCCAGGCACTGCGGGTGATTCTGCGCGAATGCGCTGCGATGGGGCGTACCGGGCGAGTAGTGCCGGTTCATGCACAGGCGCCCGTAGACCGTGCAGGCCTGCTCGCGACCGTACTGCAGCGCCGCGCGGAGCTGGCATCGCTCGCGGAAGACGCGTGCGATAGCGCGGGACTGCGCGGTCGGATAGAGACTCTCATCCTGGAAGCCCGCGCAGGTGGCGCCGGGAAGGTCGCTGTGGTAGGTGAGGACGCTGCGGCCAAGATCCCAGACGAGACCGCGGATGTTGCAGGCGATGTGCCCGTCAATGCAGTCCTCTGCGTCGTGACCGGTGGGCCAGCGGTGTGGGAAGTGCCCGATCCAGCAGTTCAGCTCGATAACGCCCTGGATGCTCCAGTCCATCGCGACGCTCCTGATCGCGCTTTGTCTGCGGTGAAGGGCGCTGTTCCCTGCCGCGGACGCACAGTCCTTCACTCGGGCTCCTCGCGGCGCACAGGCCAGGTCTCAAGCGCCACGAGTGTGCCGGAGAGGATGAATGCGCCGGCGGCCCAGCCTGCAACGACGTCGCTGGCGTAGTGGACCTCAAGGTAGACGCGCGCCAGCCCGGTGGCGACGATCAGGCCCATCGTGAGGGCGGCGATGGGCAGCCGCAGCACGCGGTTCGAGGTCATGTACCGGCAGGCGATGTAGCCGAGAAGGCCGTAGAGGACGGTCGCCCCCATGGCATGGCCGCTGGGGAAGCTGTAGCCGATCTCGTCCACGACGGCCGTGAGCGGCCTTTCCCGCCCGAACATGGTCTTCACGAGGTGCATGATGAGGATCGCGCCCGGTGGGGCGATGACGAGCGCGATCAGGGGCCTGTGCCGCCCGGTGGCCAGCAGGAAGGCGATGAACGGTGTCACGAGCAGCGCTACCCATGGCCAGTACACGACCGCACTCAGGCCCACCGACAGGTGATGCAGGAGATCGCTGCGATGCGGCCGCAGGAGGTCAAGGATCAGCCTGTCAATCAGCAGCAGTGTCGGGTTGTTGACCTCCTCGGCGAACTCGATGAAGACGTGCAGCGCGATCCCGGCGACGATCAGTGCCGCGGCAAGCCAGCGATGCCGCCGCAGCCACTCCCGGGAGCCGCGGTAGGCGCGGCCGGCGAATTGCGCCCAGCGTTCGTCATGCAGAGGAGTCACCCATCACGCGACCGCTTCAGTCTGTCACGATCTGCCGGAAGCTCACGTCGTCGAAGATCGCGTAGTCCTCCGGGCCCTGGCTCTGCACAGAGAGTCCGATGACGGCGCGATAGGCGCCGTCGGGCACGCGCAAGAACGCGCTGCGGCGCACCCAGTCCTCGGTCTCGCCCGGCGGGAGGGCGCTGGTGATGGCCGGGTCGGTCGTCCAGGCGCCATCGGCATCCTGCCACTGCACGCTCAGCCGTGTCATCGCGCCGGGGCTGAGGCGCGCGCGGATCCACACCGATACGAGGTAGTGCTCGCCCGGCTGCACGCGCACGGTCTGCAGATACGAGCAGGCGGTCGCGCCGGTCGTCTGCACGCAGCGCTCGCCGGTGCGTGCGCCCTCATTGCTCCAGAGCATGGTTGCGGTCGTCGCCGGGCGGACCCAGCGGCTCCAGCCCGGCGGCGTGCCCTCGGCAGTCCAGTCGGCGCCCTGCGGAGCCTCACCCGCGGCCACGGTCTCCTCGAAGCCGCCGTTCACGATGCGCTCGACCATAGCGTCGGGATTGTCGCGGGCCGAGAGCACCGCCGCCACGGTCGCCGCGAGCGGTGTGCCCTCATACTGCCCTGCGAGATCGCGCACGCGCTCGGCAACCGCGCCGCCCTCGTTGGCCGCGAAGTCCAGCACACTCAGCAGCGCCTCCATCTGCCCCCGGTCGCTGTGGAAGAGCAGGTTCTCGGAGACATTGCCCATCGCGGGGTGGTCGGCGAAGACCTCATACGCCAGCCGGTCGCGCTCCCGGCCAAGGACCATCGCACGCTCCACGCGGTCGAGCCGCGCCAGCGCCTCAGCCTCATCGGCAGGGGGCTCCTGCGCCTCCGCGCCGACCTGGTAGCAGAGCGCGGAGGCTTCGTAGTAGCTGAAGCCATCGAGCAGCGTCTGCACCCGCCAGCGCTGGTCCTCGGTCTTCGTGGCGGCGAGGGCCTGCTCGAGCCACTCGCGGCACTGCGCAAGCTCCTCCGGGGTCACCTCGAGCAGGTAGCCCGGCTCGCGCTTGTGCGGGAGGTACTGGCCCGCAATGGTGAACCAGTCGGAGTCGAGGATGCGGCGGGTCCAGAAGTCCTCCCTGTGCGCGAAGTACTGCGCGAGCAGCGGCGCGGCCTCCTCGCCACCGCAGGCGACATACCAGTCGCTGAGCAGCTCATCCACGTCGCGCTGCGGATCCCACTGCAGCTTGACGGCGACGTAGAGCTTCGGGCCCTCGCCCCAGTTCGGGTAGGCCTCAGCGTAGAGCGCGCGGACGCCGTTGGCCTGGCCGAAGCGGTAGTAGTCGGCCATGTGATGGAACCACACGCGCGGGAGTTGGTAGGGGCGGCCGTAGATGTAGTCATACCAGCCGACCGTCGGGCTCTTCTCGGCCCACGCCCGCGTCGCCGCCTCGCCATCCGCCCGGACCTCCGGGTGAATCCACTTCATCCGATCGTAGGTCATGTAGGGGATGATCCGCGGGTTCAGCTCGATGTTCCGCGGCGGCGCGCCCACGTAGTGATAGGCGAGCAGCCCGAACCACTTGTCCGGGTGCTTCTCCAGCACGCGCTCAACCACCTCGTTGCACCACTCGTAGTAGAGGTCGGAGTAGTCCGGGTAGCCGAGGAAGTTCTCCTCGCCGCTGACCTTCGCCAGGCAGTTCTCGCACTGGCAGAAGTTGCGGTTGTCGTTGATCCCGAGCGAGTAGGACGTGCGTGACGGGTCCTCATCGAAGTACGAAGTGATCACGCGCGCGGCCTCTTCGACGCTGTCCTCGGCGGTGAAGCACGGCTGCCAGCCCTCATCACGGTCGGGCACGAAGCGCTCACCGTTGACGAGCGGGTAGAACTCGGGGTGGGTCTCCAGATAGGTGGTGTATTTGAACAGGTTTCGCAGGTTGTGGTGGAACTGCACGCGCCCGTGCATCCGGTTGTGACGCGCCCACTCGGCCTGCGCCGAGCCGCGGAAGCCGCTCATCTGGCGCGAGAAGAAGACCGGCTCAGAGCGGAGCGGCTCGCGCGGCACTCTGATGGTCTGCTGCTGCGGAACGTGCGTGCCGAGCGCGCCGGGCATCAGCCAGCGGACGCCGACGAAGCGCTCGAGGAACTCGCAGACACCGAACTCCGTGCCCCAGTCGCTCGGCCCGAGGATGACGATTGCGGATGGCTCGGGGAAGGCGATCACGAAGCCATCGTCATCGAGATCCGCCAGATCAAGGTCCACGCCCGCGGGCGCCGTGCCGACGTAGATCGCTGTGCCGTCGGCGGGAGCCTCCTGCGCGATCGGCAGGGCGGCGCCGGTGGACTGCTCGATGTACGAGGCGAGCATGTCCGCGGCGTCGGAGAGCTGCGCGGAGGCGTCCGGCGCGATGACGATGGTGGCCTGCGGCTGCGCGTCACGCACGATCTCGAGCGCCGCGGGCTGTGCGAGGGCGCAGGTGGCGGTGAGCGCGAGGGTGGCGGCGGTGAGCACTCTGAGCACGGGAGTTCACCTCACATGTACTGAAGGGCGAGAGGACGCATGCCCTCTCGCCCCGATCGTCATCTGAGCAGTCACGCGGCAGGCGCGTTCAGCGGCCTGAGAACGCCGTCTCCTGCGCGGCGGACCAGCCGTTGATCTCCTCGAGCGGGCGGCGCATGGCCGGGTAGATGATGCCCTTGCCCTCCATGCGCTGCTCGCGCACCGCGAGGAGCAGGTCGCGGGCCGCATCGAGGCCGCCGACCGCGGCGACGTACTTGCCCGGCTCCAGCCGGCCGTCCGCGACCATCTCCATCGTCTCCATCATGTCGGAGGGGTCGGAGCCGGAGGAGCCCACCACGGAGATCGATTCGTAGTGGATGCGGCGCGCGTTGACCTGGATCATCTCCTCGCCGGCCTTCACGCCGCCGAAGAGGTTCGTGACACCGCCCTCGCCGAGGTAGTCGAAGGACTTCTCCTGGATGGCGCGGATGCCGAGCGCCACGATGCAGTCGTCCACGCCGCGCCCACCGGTGACGTCGCGGATGACGTCCTCGAGCACCTCGGGCGTGGCGAGGACGAGGTTGATCCCCGCCTCGCGCGCCTTCGCGCCGAAGAACTGCTGGGCCGTCTCCCTCCGCGCGGCGTTGGGCTCGGAGATGATGAGGGTCTTCGGCTTGTAGGTCATCGCGATCTCAGCGTGCCAGAGGCCCATCGGACCGGCGCCGAGAAGCAGCGTCGTGCCGCCCGGGAGCAGGCCGATGTGCGCCTTGCGCGGGGTGTCCGGCGAGTCCTTGACAACATGGAAGTTGTGCTGCTGCGCGGCAACCACGCACGAGATCGGCTCGGTGAGCGCCGCGGCGTAGTGCGGGATGTGATCATCCGGCACCGGCACGAGGCAGGAGCAGCCGATGACCTCCGGCTCGATGACCACGTACTCCGCGAAGAGCCCCGGGAGCGTGTAGCCCACGGCGATCTTGCGGATGCCGCGGCCACCGTTGGCGTAGCGGTCGCGGTAGCGGGAGGGCGCGGAGGGGATCGCTGGCTGGACCGCGTAGCGCTTCCCGACCTCGATCTTGTCCTCCCACATCTTCCCAACCTCGACCGCGGTCACACAGCCCTCATGCCCGAGGGTAACCGGCCACTTCGCAGTGTCCCAGCCGTGCATCAGAGAGTGCTCGGCGCCCTGGTCAATGATCTTCCCGTCGGAGGCGCATGCCGCCGCGCACTCCACGCGGCAGAGGACCTGGTCTGCCTCCGGCCGCGGAACCTCTATCTCCTGCAACTCGACGCTGTCCATCCCGACGCCTGTCAGCCGGAGAGCCATCATCGACTCCGGAATCTGCATCTCACCCATCAGTCTCGCCTGCCTCTCTTATGACTGCAGCATGCGCGCGAGCGCGTGGAGCCATTCGTCGGCCATGGCCTGCACCGACAGCTCCAGAAGCTCCTCGCCGCCGCATTCGATCTCAAGCTCAGGATCGTCATCCGTCTCGCCGATCCGCATTGCCTCGACGCCATGCTCGGCGCACAGCGCCTCAAAGCGCTCCTCGGAGCCCGCGCAGACCTCGACGACGAAGCCGCTGGATTCGCTGAAGAGAGCCACGTCCGGGCGCAGGTCGCCGATGATCGCACCGATCTCGACCTCAGCGCCGACGCTCCCACGGCCGAAGGGGCCCATGCACATCTCCGCCAGCGCGGCCGCGAGGCCGCCGTCGCTGATGTCCTGGCAGGCCGCCACGAGGCCCTCGGCGATCGCCTCCGTGACCGCGTAGATGCGGGCGCGCTCCGCCTCCCACTCCACCTGCGGCACGTTCGCGCCAAGGCCGAGGCCGAGCGCGTGGTAGTACGCCGAGCCGCCAAGCTCATTCTTGCGCGCGCCGAGCAGGTAGATCGCGTCACCCTCGTGCTTGAACTGCGCGGTCACGGCCTTCGAGTAGTCGGGCATGGTGCCGACGCAGGCAATGATCGCGGACGGGGCGACGGAGGTGCCGCCGGCGGACTCGTTGTAGAGGCTCACGTTGCCCGAGATGATCGGGGTGGGCGTGTTCTCATAGCCCTTCAGCCACAGATTGTTGGCGGCATCGGCCACGCCGCGCACTCCCTGGCGGAACTCCCAGAACTGCTCGGGCTTCTCCGGGTTGCCGTAGTTGAGGCAATCGGTCAGCGCCTGCGGGACCGCGCCGACACAGGCCACGTTGCGCATCGCCTCGGCGACGGCGGTCGCGCCGCCCCAGTAGGGGTCGATGCGGCCGTAGCGCGGGTTGCCGTCCACCGACAGCGCCACCGCGGCGTCGGAGCCCTCAAGCGGCTGCGTGACGCCCGCGCCGGCCTCACCGGGGCGCAGGATCGTGTTGCCTTGGACCTCGGAGTCGTAGGCGCGGTAGATGTACTCGCGGGAGCAGACGTTCGGGCCGCCGAGGACCTGCAGGAGCGTCTCGGCCAGGTTCTCGGGCTGCTCGAACTCCGGCTCAGTCTCGGTCCACTCGCGCGGCTGCTCCTCGCGGTCGTACAGGATGCCGGAGGTAACAGCCTCGACGGGCGCCTGGGTGACGATCGCGTCGCCGAGGCGCACGGTGTACATGCCGTCCTCGGTGTAGCGGCCGATGACGCGGGCGCAGGCGCCGACGTAGACGTTCGGCACGTCCCAGTCCTCGTTGTAGATCGCCAGCACCTCATCCGCGAAGTGCTCAGGCACTGCGAGGACGTAGCGCTCCTGGGTCTCGGCGCACATGATCGTCTCGGGCAGCAGGCCCTCGAGACCGGTGTGCACCTCGGCGAGGTCGATGTCCACGCCGAAGCCGCCGGCCGCGGCGATCTCCGAGCTTCCGCAGGCGAGGCCGCCGCCACCGATGTCCTTCATGCCGATGACGATGCCCTTCTCCCGCGCGCGCCGGCGGACGGCCTCGTTCGCCTTGCGCATCGCGAGCACGTTCTTGAGGAAGGGGTCGGGCACCTGGACGGCGCCACGCGCCTCCGCCTGCTCCTCCTCGTTGAGCATCTTCGAGGCGAACGCGGAGCCGCCGAAGCCCGAATCATCGGTGGGCTTGCCGACGAGGATCATCACGTACGGCTCGTCACGGGCCTCCGGCGGGGCGGCGGAGTGGATGATCTCATCCTCCGCCACGACGCCGAGCGCGACGACGTTCACGAGACAGTTGTCATCGAAGGTCTCATCGAAGTAGATGTCGCCGCCGAGGTTCGGCACGCCAAGCGCGTTGCCATACTGCCAGATGCCATCCACGACGCCGGAGACGATCCAGCGGGTGCGATCGGCGTTCGGGCCCTGGGGGTCGCCGAAGCGCAGCGGATCGGCGGTGCCGAAGACTCGCGCGCCCATGCAGTCAACATCGCGAACGATGCCGCCGACGCCGGTGGCAGCGCCCTCAACCGGCAGGACCTGCGACGGGTGGTTGTGGCTCTCATGCGCCATCACGATGCCCCAGCGGCGGCCGTCGTGCTCGGTGAAGAAGACAATCCCCGCGTCCTCCTGCGGGCCGAGGATCACGTTCGGCGCGTCGGTCGGCAGGAGCTTGAGTGAGGGGCGGGAGGACTTGTACGAGCAGTGCTCGCTCCACTCCACGTTGAAGATATGAAGCTCAACGAGGGTCGGGTCGCGTCCGATGAGCTCGGCGATCCGCCGGGCCTCCCCCACAGTCAGCCCCACGCCATGCTCGTCGAGGGCTGCCTGAAGCTCTTCATCATCCATCTGCGATACGACTACCTGTCGTTCGTCGAGTTCCATCAAGGGTCTCCTTTGCATCAACATGTGCCGAAGGGAGGCCGGTTGTCGCCTCACTTCTCGCGTTCGCTCTCAGGGTTGAGCGGCTCTTCATGATCTAGCAGTTCATCGCGCGAGCTCCATGTCCACGCGCCCGCGCTATGCGCGTAGGTGTCGCCGGGTTCGTCGCTCCACCAGTAGACGCGCACGCGGATCGAGTCGTGCCTTGGGAGCGCATCGAGCGCGATCTGCGCGACCATCCGCGAGATCTCCTCAGCGCGCTCGGGATCAGCGAGCACATCAACGTCAACGTTGAGCAGCAGCGGGCCGTCGGCCATCGGGCGCAGCCCGAGCCAGAGTCCACGCAACTCAATCTGCTGGCGATGCAGGCGGGCGCGCGCCTGGCCGAGGACGGCGCTCTCGGCCATCTGGTAGTCGGCTACATCATACAGCAGCGGGTCGTCGGCGTCGGCGCGCGGCTCGGGCTCCTCACGCGCGCACCCGGCGATGACGGCGAGCAGGAGCGCCATGAGCGGCCATCGAAGCGATCGCACCATCTCTGGCACGTCCCACGCCCGCTGAGTATCATATCCCGCCAGCTATCACGCCATGCGCCTGCCGGTCTTGATGACGTGCTCCGCCAAGCTGCCTCTCGGCGGATCCTCCAGCGCCCACGCCGGGAAGAAGTGGGGCTCGATGATGTCTCCGCATGCCTGCTGCAATCGGGCGCCGAGCTTCATCCGACCGATGAGCCCAAGCTGGTCGGCTTCACGGGAGAAGATCGCGATGTCAAGGTCGCTGTGTTCATGGGTCTCCCCGGTGACCTGAGAGCCGAACAGGAAAACGGCATCTACGCGTATCCGCTCACGCAGCAGCCGGACCGCCTTGCCGACCAGATCGTCTAGCTGAGTCCGCTCGACAGCCATCTGACGATCTCCCAAACTACCCGCCCTCACTCCCACATCTCCGCCGTCTCCGCCGGCAGCAGCGCCTCCGCGTGGCCGTCCACGAAGCCGAAGACCGCCCGCTCGCCGTGTCGAGGCTCGACGCGGGACAGCCGGTGAACTGTATAGCGCGCGCCGGGGTCCGGCGTCCCCGCCTTCACCTCAAAGAGCAGGATCTTGCGGCTGTGGTCGTCCACGTTCGTGAGCTTGGAGGTCAGCGCCCCCGGGCTCCAGCCGAACGCGGTGTTGTAGGTGAAGCGGTAGTTGAGCCCGTAGCTGTGCGGGAGGCAGGCGTAGTCGGCGGTGGCCTGCGGATCTGCATCGCTCGGGCAAACCAGGATCTGCTCGTTGTCAAGGTACGGCTGCAGCGTGGCGCACCAGGTGTAGCCGCGCTGTGGCGCCGGCGCTCCGCGCGTGATCGCAGGGACGAAGCGGCGGTCGTAGTCCTGCGCGTACATGTTCGCCGCCGCGACGATCTGGCGCGCATTGGAGATGCAGGCGGCTCGCCGGGCGCGGCCGGTGCCACGCGGGAGGACTGCCAGGAGGATCGTCGCGAGGATCGCGATGATCGCTATCACAACCAGCAGTTCCACCATCGTGAAGCCGCGGCCGGCGCCGGGCCTGTAGTTCTGCATCCGGTTGCCCCCATTCTCATCCTACGTTCGCCCCGGGCGCCCCGAATCCTCCGCGGCCTTGGCCGCATGGAGGCGAGACGCTATCATACGCCGAAGGGCGTTTTGCCGCAACATCAGGGGCGTGCGGGAGCGTCGTATGACCATCGAGCAGTTCCAGCGGACCATCGAGGAGACGTACGGGGAGCGCGACGCGGCACGTGGGCTGGAGAGGACCTTCATCTGGTTTGTGGAGGAGGTCGGGGAGCTGGCGCGGGCATTGCGGAGCGAGAGCCATGAGCGGAAGGTTGAGGAGTTCAGCGATGTACTGGCGTGGCTGACGACGACTGCATCGCTGGCGGGGGTGGAGATGTCGGAGGCGGCGGAGCGTTTCGCGCGCGGCTGCCCGAAGTGCGATCGCAGTCCGTGCGAGTGCCGCCGCGAAGGCCGCGAGAAAGACAGTTCGCCGCGGAGGTGATTCCTACGTGCCGTGGAATCGGCAGTTGCGGGCAATCAGTGAGAGCGCCCGTTGCGGAGTTCGTTGGCACCAACAGGCCGTGGGCGTCCCTGCACACAACTTTGACGTGCCACAAAGGGAGTGTGAGCCATGACGCGACGTGGGTTTACCCTGATCGAGTTGTTGGTGGTCATTGCGATCATCGCGATTCTTGCGGCGATCCTGTTCCCGGTCTTCGCGCGCGCACGCGAGAAGGCTAAGGCGACGAACTGCCTGAGCAACTGTAAGCAGCTCATCCTCGGTATGATGATGTACGTCCAGGACTACGATGACAACTATCCGGCCTACCGGTACCCCACAGCCAGCGTGCCATCGCTCTACTGGTACCAGATGATCGAACCCTACCTCAAGAACACGCAACTCTACGTATGCCCAAGCGACTCATCCAGGGCCATCGGCTATGGTTTCAACTACCGCTTCATCTCCTACGGCATGTATGACCCTACGAACTACGTGGGACACTCGATCTCCAACATGTCGACCTTCGTCTATCCGGCTGAATCGATCATCTTCGCGGACGCGACCCAGTACTACGTCCGCGGCCCCGGCACCACCAATGTCAGCTACTGGCCGAAGGCCCGCCACAATGATGGCGCCAACTTCGGTCTGGCCGACGGCCACGCCAAGTGGTACAAGGCAGACTTTGACTGGTACACCGGCTATGCCGGCGTGCCGCTGAAGTGGCGCCCGGACGGCGTCTACTAGTGCAGCGTCCATAAAATA
>DHPY01000009.1:0-935 GCA_002411015.1 Armatimonadetes bacterium UBA5352
CGAACAAATGTTTCACGTGAAACACTCCGCGCCGCGACGGGCGCGTACGAGGTGTTCTCGGCGATATGACCTGGGAGACTCAGCTTGACTGGCCTCGAGTGGTGGGTGGCTTCATCGGCCGCACGACCCGCTCCACCCGGGCCGAGACCGTGGCGGAGGCCGTCCGCTCAATGGGCGGCACCCGCATTATCGTGGACGCGCGGCAGGTGCATGGCGCGGAGGTCGCGGTGGTGGATGACGCCGCGCTTGATCGCGAGTGCGTGACCATCGAGCGCGTTGATGGCTTCGTGACGGCCTCCCCGCGCGCGGCGCTGGTGATCTACGTCGCCGACTGCCTTGCGATCTTCCTCAGCCACGAAGGCGCGCCCGCCGTGGGCCTCGCGCATGCCGGCTGGCGCGGGCTAGCGGCAGACATGCCAGGCGTTCTGGTGCGCACGGCGCTCGAGGCCTTCGGCGGCTCCCCGAGCGACCTGCGCCTCGCGCTGAGTCCGTGCATCCGCGACTGCTGCTTTGAGGTGGGGGAGGAGGTCGCGGAGCAGTTCGATGCGATCTCCGGCGCGGTGGATCGCAGCCATGCGAAGCCGCACCTCGACATGATCGCGATCGCGACGGCGCAGCTTCGCGAGGCGGGGGTGCCGGCGGAGCGCATCGAGGTCATGGACGGCTGCACGCGCTGCGACCCGAAGCGCTTCGCCTCATACCGCTGGGACCGCGAGCGCTGCGGCCGCAACGTGGCGATGATCGGGCTGGGGTAGCGGGCGCGGTGGCGTGTGAGGTCCGAACTACCCTTCTCCCGAGCCACCCCGCCCGGTTAGGGGGAGAGGCCCGAACTACCCCACGGAGGGGCCGCACGAGTGGATACGACGAAGGAGGATCCACGAGGTCGGCCCTCTGCGGACTCGTGTGACGCAACGCCATGGGCCGACCTCGCCGCG
>DHPY01000009.1:1086-32923 GCA_002411015.1 Armatimonadetes bacterium UBA5352
GCGGCTCGTGCGGCCCCTCCTCCCCAACGCCACCTCGCAGAGCATAGGGGGGAATTCCGCATATCCGCCTCACCCGATCTCCCTCTCCCGCTGATACTCCACCGTGCGGCGGACGCCCTCGCGGAACTCGACGGTCGGCTCCCAGCCGAGGATTGCGCGGGCCTTCGACGGGTCCACGCAGGAGTGCCGGACATCGCCCGCGCGCTCCTCACCGTAGTTCGCGGGCTGCGTGAAGCCCACCGCCGCCGCGACCGCGTCGTAGACCTCCTGGTCGGTCGTCTGCACCCCCGTGCCGATGTTGAAGAACTCGCCATCGCCGAGTGTCAGCGCCCGCACATTCGCCTCCACCACATCCGCCACGAAGACGTAGTCGCGCGTCTTGTCGCCGCGGCCGAAGATCGTCGGCGTCTCCCCGCGCAGCATCATGTTCGCGAAGATCGCGTTCACGCCCGCCTCCCCGTGCGGGTTCTGGCGCGGGCCGTAGACGTTCGCGTAGCGCAGCACCGTCCAGCCGAGGCCGTAGAGGCGGCCGTAGAGGCCGAAGTAAAGCTCGCCCGCGCGCTTGGAGGTGCCGTAGTGCGACATCGGCTGCAGCGGCGCGGTCTCCGGCGTGGGCACGACCTCGGCGTCGCCGTAGATCGCGCCGCCAGATGAGGCGAACACGAACTTGCGCGTACCCACGGCGCGGCCTGCCTCGATCACGTTGATCGTGCCGATGATGTTCGTCTCGGCATCGAACTGCGGCTCCTTCACCGAGCGCCGCACATCCATCTGCGCGGCGTGGTGGCTCGCGACCTCCGGCCGCTCGTGCGCGAAGACCTCGGCGACCGCGTCGGCGTCGGTGATGGAGACCTCGTGGAAGCTCGCGCCGGGGTTGATGTTCGAGCGGCGTCCGGTCGCGAGGTTGTCAATGATAGCGACTTCGTGTCCCTCGGCGATGAAGCGATCCACGAGGTTCGATCCGATGAAACCGGCGCCGCCGGTGACGAGTATCTTCATGTATGTCCTCCGTGATGGTCGATTTGCAGGCGACACTTCCGTTGCGGAGGGGCCGCACGAGTGGATGCGACGAAGGAGCATTCCACGAGGTCGGCCCTGTTTGGTGGTCCGAGCGGCGGTGGTGCGAACGGACGCAGGGCCGACCTCGCCGCCACTCGCTGCGCTCGCTGCGGCTCGTGCGGCCCCTCCTTGAACACCGACTCGCCGCTCCCGCTGTTCAGCCCCCGCCCGCCTCCGCCAGCAGGTCCGTGAACTCCTGCGCGTTCTGCACCGCCTGCGCGTTGTAGTGATTGTTGAAAAAGACGTACGTCTCCTCAGTCTGCTCCGCGAGAGCGCCCACTTTCGGCGCCCACTCCCGCAACTCCTCGCGCGAGTAGAGATAATTGTAGCGCTCCCACGCGTGCTCGTGGCGGAACCACTTCTCGGCGTTGCGGCCGTGGAAGCGCACGTAGCCGATGCTGCTCGTGGCCTCCACGCGCGGGGGCAGCAGTCCCTCGATCCGCGGCTGATCGACGCAGCAGTAGCCGAAGCGGGCCTCGCGCAGGAACGCGAACATCTCCTCGCGCAGCCACGCGTCGTTGCGGAACTCGACGACCACCGGGACGCCGTGCATCAGCCGCCGGAAGCGCTTGAGGTAGTCCACGTTGCGCTGGCTCAGGCCGAAGCCGTGCGGGAACTGCGCGAGCACGCAGCCGAACTTCCCCTCCTCGCGCAGCGGCTCGAGGGCTGCAATGAAGCCCTCGAAGACCGCCTCGTCAACCTCCCCGCGCTCGTGCGTCATCGCCTGGTTGGCCTTGATGACGAAGCGGAAGTCCGGCGGCGTCTTCTCCGACATCGCCTGCAGGGTTGCGGCGCTCGGCATCGTGTAGTAGGTGTAGTTGACCTCGTTGCAGTCGAAGCGCTCCGCGTAGAACTCCAGGAAGTCGCCCTTGCGCGTGCCCTCCGGGTAGAACGGCCCCACCCAGTCATCATACGAGAAGCCCGATGTGCCGATGTGGATCATCGCCGTTCCCCCTGCCCTATCCTGTGCCGTCTGCCGTTTGATCCTGCCGGGCGCAGCCCGAATCCTGTTCCAGAGCCGCTACGCCCTCAGCGCCACCCCGTAGCGCTCCGTGTTCTGCCGTCCCTGCTCGACCGCGATCTTCCCGCCGATGAAGACGAACTCGATCCCGCGCGGGAACTGGTGCGGGTTGTCCCAGGTGGCGCGGTCGGTGATCCGCCGCTCATCGAAGACCACCAGGTCGGCGCGCTGGCCGCGGGCGATCCGCCCGCGGTCGCTCAGGCCCATGCGCTCAGCGGGCCACGAGGTGCACTTGCGGACCGCCTCCGCGAGCGGCATCAGGCCCTCGTCGCGGACGTAGTGCCCGAGGAGCCGCGGGTAGGTGTCGTAGGAGCGCGGGTGCGGGTTGCCGAGGTGCGCCGGGCCCGACGGCGCAAAGGCGAGGCCGTCAGTCGCGACGGCGCCGAGCGGGTGCACGAGCGCCTCGCGCATGTCCTCCTCGCTCATCGAGAAGAAGACCGCGCTGACGCGGCACTGCTCCTCGATCAGCAGGTTCAGGTAGGCGTCCACCGGGTCCTCGCCGCGCTCTGCCACGACCTCCTCGAACCTCCGCCCGACCGCCGATGCGTTCGCCTCGGAGCCGACGTCGGTGATGAGGATGCGGTCGAAGTCAAGCTCGAACGGGTTGCTGTCGCGCTCGCCCGCCTGGAACTCGGCCAGCTCCTTGCGCAGGCGCTCGCGCGTCTCAGGCTGCGCGATCCGCTCGAGCATGGCCGCGGAGCCGCCGTCATGCACCCAGCGCGGGAGGGAGCCCGCGAGGTGCTTGCTGCCGGCGATGTACGGGTAGACGTCGAAGGCGATATCCAGCCCGCCCTCGCGCAGGTCCTCGATGAGCTGAAGCGGCTCGGCCATCGTGCCCCAGCAGCGCTGACCGGAGCGCTTGAGGTGGTCTATCTGCAGCCGCAGCGCGCCGCCGGTGTTGTCCTGCGCCTGCACGCAGAGCGCGGCGATCTCGCGGATCGCGTCGGTGAGCTCCTCGCGCTGGGAGCGCGTGTGGACGGTAATGAGCTTCTCGCGCTCGGCGATGACCTCCAGCAGCGCGAGCACCTCGCGGTCATCGGCGAAGAAGCCGGGGGCATACTCGAAGCCGAAGCTCAGGCCGAAGCAGCCGGAGTCGAGTGAGGCGCGGAGGGCTTCCTGCATGCGCGCGAGCTCCTCGTCGGAGGGCGCGCGGCCCTCGAAGCCCATGACGTACGAGCGCAGGGAGCCGTGGCCGACCATGATCCCGGCGGAGTAGGCGGGCCGGGCGCGGTCGAGCACGCGGAGGTAGTCGTCGGCGCTCTCCCAGGTCCACTCGACCGGTGCGGCGATGAACGAGACCGCGCTGGCAAGCTCCGCGCGATCCTCCGGGTGCACTGGGAAGACGCCGAGGCCGCACTGGCCGTTGAGCTCGGTGGTGACGCCCATCTGTATCTTCGACTGCCCGCGCGGGTCGGCGAGGAGCGTGAGGTCCGAGTGCGCGTGGCAGTCCACGATGCCTGGGATGACGGTGAGGCCGTTGCAGTCGATCGTCTCATCGGCGGTCGCGCGCTCGAAGTTGCCGGTGGCGACGATCACGCCATCGGAAGCGGCGACGTCGGCCTTGTATGGCGGCCGGCCACTCCCGTCAACAATGGTCGCGTCAGTAAGAAGGAGGTCGAAGTCGTTGTCTGAGGCCAAGGGAATTCCCTGCCTTACACTTGGGGTTTATTGTTAAGTCTTTCCATGACATGGAGGTGCAGTCATGATGTACGCACAAAATAACTCACAGCGTCAACGAAATCACGTGGGAGGCGTACTATTATGTCAGTAACGGACTGGATCTTGCAGGAAGACACACTTACTCTCGCCGAGCTTCGTGAACTGGCACTGGCGGACCTCGTCCCAGGAATGCTGCGTGTCCACTCTGAGGACGAAGCAGCTACTGGAGCCATCGACCAACTCCTTAGCGAGTTGGTGAGCGAAGTGAACGGGGCCGGGAGTGGGAACAAAAGCCCATATCCACTGACCGTCGATGGCAGCGGACCAGAGTTTGGCGTCAATCTCAGGGACCCCGCCAGTCCATCGGACCGCGTCCGCCTTTACATAAGAAGTCAATACGGCTCACCAGATTACAGCCTGAAGGTCAAGGTCGTTGGGCGCCACGACAACCTCGCCCTCTACGAGGGAACCGGAACAGCCGTTGAATGCATGGCGACCGCGATTGTTCGGCATGCGTTCGTGACTGTTCTGGATGCATGGCTCCAGAGAGCGGCAGTGTACGCAGGCACCCATTACGCCAACGTGCCGTTCCATCAAGATCTGACGCGTATCATGGACGGAACAGATACCTCCGGGTCTGCGCCTAACTCGTCTCCAGCAGCCTCCTGAAGGCCGCTGCCTGGCGCTGGAACTCCGCCGGGCCGGTGCGGTCGCCCATCTTCAGCGTCACGAAGCCATCGAAGCTGCGGCAGCGGAAGATCGAGATGACCTCCTTGACCTCCGCGTTGCCCTGCAGCGGCAGCGTGTACTTCGCGCGGCCCGGGAAGCAGCCGTCGGTCGCGTAGACGATCCGCGTGTGGCGCTTGAGCTTCGTCGCGCGCCAGGTGCCGAGGAACGGCTTCTCCCCGACGTTCGCGAAGTGCGCCGGGTTGAAGGCGAAGCCGATGTTGCAGTCCTCGGCCAGCGCCTGCAGCACGCGGTCGCAGGCCTCGCCGCTGTCCCACGGTGACCCTGGCATGTTCTCGAAGACCACCGTCATATCATCGCCCGCCGCGCCGCAGACTGCCCGCAGGCGCGCGATCGACTCCTCGCGCGAGGTCCCCTGCGGCGGCGCGGCGACCTTCAGAAGCTCGCAGTCGAAGGAGCGCGCGATCTCCGCGGCGTCGCTCACGCAGCGCCCGACCGTCGGCTCATCCGCGAAAAGCTCCTGCGCGGTGAGGCCGCAATGGACGCAACTGATCGTCATCTCCAGCCCGGACAGGTCCGCGGCGAGGCCGGCGGTCGCCTGCGGGTCGTCGATGAGCTGCCGGGTGAGCGCCGGCCCAAGCTCGACCGCGCGGATGCCCTCGTTCCAGACGGCCTGCAGGCCTCCCGCGTGCTGTCCGGCGGGACCGCTGGCGGCGTCACGCAGGTCCTCGATCAGCTCATCGAGCAGCGCCGAGGCCGTGAAGTCATACCGCGAGAGGGTGTGCGCCTTGATCTTCGCGCGCTGCATGACGCAGTCATCGCAGTCCGGGTTGTCGCAGAGTACCGCGGCGGGGTCCTTGCGCAGCGCCTCGACCACGGCGTCCACGGTGGTCATCGCGTGCATGAGACGCGAGAGCGCCCTGCCGACCTTGCCGAGGCGCATCGCGCCGCTCACCATGATGATCGGCTCGAGGCCGATGAAGTCGCGATGCGGGCCCGGGAAGAGCTCGAAGCTGCGCGTCTCCACGGAGCCGTCCTCGGCGCGGAAGCGGCGCTCGATGGTGCTGAGGTAGGGCGCGCGCACGATCTCCTCGGGGTAGTGCAGGAGCGTGTTGCGGTCCTGATCCACGCCGAGCAGCAGCACGTGGGCGTCGGTCAGCCTCGACAGCCTCCCCCACGGGCTCTCGGCGCCGATCGCGGTCGGGTGGTCGAGGGTGTCCTCGAGCAGGAACTGCGCGCGCGGGCCGATGGCGCAGGCCGAGTGCGTCGGGTGGAAGCTGCGCATGACGCCCGGGTAGTGGCGGAAGGCCTCGGTGACGCTGCCGACGGTTGAGGGCGAGCTCTCCGGATCGAAGATGCCCGCGCCGGGCATGGCGGGCATGGCGAGGGTGCCCTCGGGCCCGATGGCCTCCAGCAGCGCCTCGATGAGCGTCTGCGCGCCGCCCTCGACGTGGCCGATCGCGGAGAGGGACGAGTGGACCATGAGGGTCATCCCCGGTCCGACGCCGAGTCTGCGGAGGTCATTGACGATATCCTGCTTCGTGAGCGTGCCGGTCTCAGCCACGATGAAGATGCTCCTTACGTGCGTGGTCGGTCATCGCGGGTAGATTAGCCGCGGGCGGAGGCGATTCCTTCGGGGGCTGACAACCCGTGCGTCGGTGATCCGGCAGGAAGGTGAACTGCCACCGGAGGGGCCGCACGAGCCGTGCGAGCTTGCGAGCAGGGCGAGGTCGGCCCATTGCAGTCCTGCCCTCGAGCGGGCCGACCTCGTGATATGCGCTTCGCGCACATCGCTCGTGCGGCCCGTCCTTCGCGCTGGTCGCCCGCACCAACGTCGGATGCCGTGGGGCAGGCATCCTCACCGATTCCAGAAATCGGGGCACGTCCATTCGGCCCGCGCGAATTCCGACGGTTAAGTAGTGCGGGCGCCCTCGCCCGCACACGCTGTGTGACAGGCGCTGGGATGCCGATATGCCGTCATCAGGTGGGGTGAGGGCGCCCCGCCTACTTGATTTCGAGTCTGCTGAACCTACAGAAGGCTTCGTTGAGCGGATTAATTCCGGGATTTCTGGAATATGACATTCCCGCGTGCCACATCGTTACCGCCGCGCGTGTCTCGCGGAGGTCTCGATGTGCGTGCGGATTGCGGAGGTCGGGAAGTAGCCCGCGCCGGTCATGCCCTCCTCGCGCGCGGCCTGCAGATGGCGGTCGATCACCGCGTCGGCCTCCGCGTAGCTCGGGAAGGCGCCCTGGATGTAGCTCGGGCCCAGCAGCGGGAAGATGCGGGTGGTGTCACCGCCGAGGTCGCGATCCGCGATCGTCTTCAGCGCGTGGCACTGCGCGCGGTACATCGCGGTGCTCGGCGTATACTGCCCGACGCAGACCCAGTCCATCAGGTCCTCGTTCAGCCACCGTGCCCAGTCCTGCCCGCCGCGATCGGCATCAGGCCCGAGCCGCCCCCAGACATAGCCCGCCAGCTTCTTCTGCGGATCGGCCTCCCGCAGCGCGGCGCGCAGTTCGCGTACGTACTCCGTGATGCTGTCGCGGCGGAACTCCTCCCAGTCCGGATCGTAGCTGTCGGCCTCCGCGAGCGGGCGGCCGTAGCGCTCCTCGAAGAGCCGGCTGCAGAGGTCGCAGTGGCAGCCCGCGCCGGGGCGTACGGCGTCGAGCGCCACCCCGGCGACATCGTAGTTGCGGCCGATCTCCGCCACCAGCGACGCGTGGAAGGCGCGGACCTCCGGATTGTTGTAGCAGTACCAGGTGTCCGATGAGCCGTCGGGCTTGCGCTGCGCCCAGTCGGGGCGAGCTTCGATGTCGGCCTCCTGCACCCAACCGAGGGCGTAGCCCGCGTAGATCTGCACGCCCTGGCGCCTGCCCTCTGCGGCGGACGCGGCGAGTTCGTCGAACTCAGGGCGTGGTGCGCGCGAGATCTCGCTGATGTAGGCGTCCGCATCGGTCCCGCGGCCGCTGACGATGAGCCGCGTGATGCCCGCGGCCTTCGCGTCGGCGATCAGGCGCTCTACGCTCGCCGGGCCATCGGCCGCGGTGTTCGTAACTGCGTAGGAGCCTGAGCCCCACGAGATCAGCTCAAGTGGCGGAGCAGCGGCGGACTCGGGGGCAGCCTCAAGCGCGACCTGCAGATCGAGCGGCTCCTCCACAATGCCGTCAGGAGCCGCGACTCGCACCGTGGCGGTGACGCGGACGGCCTCGGGCGCGTCGGCGAGCGCGATGCTGTAGTCGCCAGTCGGAATGCTCTCGGCGGAGAGGACCTCCGGCGCCGGGCGCGCCTCGCCCGCGACCTCCACCGACATCTCCAGGCCATGCAGCGGGATGCGGTTGCCGCGCGCGTCAACGAGCAGCGGGCGGACGAGGACCTGGCCACCGCTCCGGCGGCCCTCGGCGGCGAACTCATACGCGCTGAGATCGGCCACTGAGAAGGGCGCGATCATCCCCGAGGGCCCCAGCGCCCGGCTGAGCGGATCGAGCTCGGCCGAGTCCCAGAAGGTGAAGGTGTTGCCGGTGTTGGGGTCGAGGTAGGGTTCGCCGACCTCCTGGTCGGCGCCATAGATAAGGAAGCTCTTGAAGCGATCGGTGATGATGACCCAATCGCCGGGGGAGAGGTCATCGGCGTAGTTGTGATGCCCGGTGTTCATAGGGAATGACAGGTTCTGCGGCCCTTCCCTCGACAGATCTAGACGCTCCTCCGTCAGTATCTCCGCAAGCTCGCGTCGGCCGGGGGAGTAGAGCGTCCAGTACTGACTCCCCCAGGAGGAGGTCAGCCAGGCGGGCGCGGTCCGGAGGACATTCACCTGCGCCTCAAGCTCGATGTTCGTGGTGTCCGAGTCCACGAAGTGGAAGACGTGCGCGGTGGGCTGGAGGCTTGCGAGCTCAAAGCGCGGCCAGTGCGTGAAGCGCCCGGCCTTGCCGGTGATGGCGATGGGGGCCGTGGTGCGCTCGACTGGCGGGGTGTCGGTCGCCGGCCCGAGGTACATCTCATCAACATAGAGCGCGCCCTCGACGCCCTGGAGGAAGGCGCCGGGGCGGATATTCGCGATTGGCGCGCGGGCCTTGATGCGGCCCTCGTGGTAGATCCAGCTACCGGCGAGCTGCGGCCGGATCTCGAAGGGCGCGTACCAGGCGAGGCTCGTGCCATCCACGAACTGCAGGCGGAAGCTCACGCCACCGCGGACCGGGCCGATCTGCTGCGTGGCCTCGAGGCGCAGCCACATCTTCGCGAGGATCGTCTCCGGCTCGGTCTGGTTGAGCTCGATCTCGGGGTAGCGGGCGGTGACGCGGCCCTCGGGCGGGCACTCCACCCGCAGCGCGCCGTCACCGGCGTGGGTGATCTCATGGCTGATCGTGGCCGGCGACCAGAGGGCCTCGTCGCCCGCCTCGAAGTCCGGGTCGGCGATCCAGCTTCCGTCCTGGGCGTATGCGCCGAGTGCGACGAGCAGAAGCGCGAGCGTTCCGAGCGTACGCATGGCAGCCACCTCCGTGTTGTGAGGGCGGAGTTCGACTGCGGCGATGTGGGCACCTCTGCTCCTACTCGGGCATCCGCAGCAGGCGCGCGTTGATCGCGACGATGATCGTGCTGATGGACATGATCATCGCGCCCACGGCGGGCGGGAGGACGATCCCCCAGCCCGCCAGCGCGCCCGCCGCAAGCGGGATCGCGAAGACGTTGTAGCCGGTCGCCCACCACAGGTTCTGCACCATCTTCCGCCAGGTAGCGCGGGAGAGGCCGAGCATGTCCACGACCGCGCGCGGGTCGCTTTTCACGAGCACCACGTCCGCCGCCTCGATCGCGACGTCCGTCCCCGCGCCGATCGCCACGCCGATGTCAGCCTGCGCGAGGGCGGGTGCATCGTTCACGCCATCGCCGACCATCGCCACCAGCAGCCCGCGCTCCTGCACCTCGGCGACCTTCGCGGCCTTCTGATCGGGCAGCACGTGCGCGAAGAAGTCATCGAGGCCAAGCTCGCCCGCGACCCAGCGCGCGACCTCCTCGTTGTCGCCGGTCAGCATCATCGCCTGCAGGCCCGCGGCCTTGAGGTCGTCTACCGCCTGCCGCGACTCCTCGCGGATCACGTCGGACAGCGCGATCGCGCCGATCAACTCGCCCTCATCGAGCGCGTAGACGATCGTGCGGCCCTCGCCAGCGACCGCGCGGGCAGTCTCCTCGGACACCTCGACGGCGTTCTCGCTCAGGTAGCCCGGGCTGGCGACGAGCAGCTCGCGGCCCTCCACGGTGCCACGCGCGCCCTTGCCGGTGATCGCGGAGAAGTCGCTGACCTCAGGGACCGCCAGCCCGCGCTCCTGCGCCTCGCGGGTGATGCCCTGCGCGATGGGGTGCTCGGAGTGCGCCTCGACCGCTGCCGCGAGACGCAGTAGGTCGTCCTCGGAGCGCTCGCCCACCGGCGCGAGAGCGGCCACGCCGAAGCGGCCCTCGGTGAGGGTGCCGGTCTTGTCGAAGATCACCGCCTGCACGTTGCGGGCGCGCTCGAAGGCGTTGCGGTCACGTATGAGGAGCCCGCGACCCGCGCCGATGGCCGTCGAGACCGCGACGACCAGCGGGATCGCGAGGCCGAGTGCGTGCGGGCAGGTGATGACCATCACGGTGATCGCGCGCTCGAGGGCGAACTCAAGCTCCCGCCCCGCGCCGAGCAGCCACGCGAGGAAGGTGATGACGCCGACGCCCAGCGCGATCAGCGTCAGCCAGGCGGCCGCGCGATTCGCGAGGTCCTGCCCGCGCGACTTCGACTGCTGCGCCTCCTCGACCATCCGGATGACTTGCGAGAGGTAGCCCTCATCGCCGGTCTTCTGCACCTCGACGGTCAGCGAGCCATCACCGTTGATCGAGCCGCCGATGACCTCGTCGCCCTCGGACTTCTCGACCGGAGTGGCCTCACCGGTCAGCATCGCCTCGTTCAGCGCGCTCTGCCCCTCGACGATGCGACCGTCCGCGGGTACCTTCTCGCCGGGCTTGATGAGGATGCGGTCTCCGTGCGTAAGATCGGCCACCGGCACGTCCTCGGTCTCGCCTGATGCGCTCAGCCGGTGCGCCTCCTCCGGCATGAGCTTCGCAAGCTCCTCCAGCGCGCGTGAGGCGCCCATGACGGACCGCATCTCGATCCAGTGGCCGAGGAGCATCACGTCAATCAGCGTCGCAAGCTCCCAGAAGAAGGTCATGCCCCGCACGCCGAGGATGACCGCCGCGGACCACGCGTAGGCGGTGGTGATCGCGAGGCTGATCAGCGTCATCATGCCGGGCGTGCGCTCGGACAGCTCCTCGACGAGGCCGCGCAGGAACGGCCGGCCGCCGTAGAGGTAGACGGCGGTGCCGAGGGCGAGGAGCAGGTAGCTCGCGCCGGGGAAGTCGAGCCAGGTGAGCCCGAGGGCGTCGCGGATATCCGGCGAGAGCGCGAGGATCGGCATGGTGAGCGCGAGGCTCACCCAGAAGCGGCGGCGGAAGTCCGCGACCATCATCGCGTGGTGGTTGCCATGTGAGGCATGCTCGGCGTGCGCCGCCTCCTCAATCTGCTCTGCCTTCTCGCCGTGCTGCTGATGCTGAGGCGCCTCGTGCGCCGGGTGCTCGTGATGCCGATGCTCGTCCATCGTCTATCGCCACCTCATCGCTGAAGCCGCCCGGGGAAGGAGCAACGGTGCTCCGGAGGGAATAGCTGAGCGCTTCGCTCTCATCATGTTCGGCTTCGGGAGTCTCATGCGAAGGTATTCGAGGTTCGCGCCGGTTCTCCCCCGGGTGGGGCTGCTGATCGCGCTTGCGCTCCTGTGCACCGGCTGGTCGGCGGATGCGCAATGGCGGCGCGTGCAGGTGATGGATCCCGCCTTCTCCGTCGAGGCGCCCGAGGACTGGACGGTGCGCGAGGTGGAGGGCCGCGGCGCGCGGCTGCTGGCTCCTGATGACGCGATCGTCGTCGAGGTGGTCGCGTGGAGTGCCCTCTGGCCGCCCGCGACGCCGGAGAAGGCCGCCGCCGAGCACGAGGGCGTGCTCTCGCGCATGGCAAGCTACCGGCGCGATGGTGTAGAGCAGGTAACGACCGATGCGGGAGCGCCGGCACTGGTGGTGACCGGTCGCGCGCGGGCGCAGACGCTCACGGAGGCCAGCATCTTCGCGGCCTACGGAGCGGACGGCACGCACTACGTCCTCGGGCTCTTCTGCGAGCAGAGCGCGCTCCCCGGCCTGCGCGCGTCGCTGCTCGACCGGATGATGCGCAGCTTCATTCCCGGCCTGGCGCCCACCGAGCCTGAGCCTGCGCTACCGGTTGAGCCGGCCGACGAGCCGGTGCTGGCCGAGCCGGAGGCCGGCGAGGCTCCGCGTGCGCTGCAGGTGAACGGGCAAGGGGAGCCGATCCTGCCGGAGACGCCCGGGACGATCGTGCCGCTGCCCGCACCGCCTCAGCCTGTGGCGCCTGAGCCTGTGACGCCTGAGCCGGTCATTCCTGAGCCGCCAGCGCCTGAGCCGGTGACGCCGTGGGTGCAGCACGTGGACCCGGCGGGCTTCTCGGTCCGGCTACCGGGAGATTGGGCGGTGGGCGTGCGGGAGGGGCTGATCGTCATGCGCTCGGCAGCCGAGAATGGCTCGCGCCTGGCGTCGGTCTGGCCGGTTACGGGCGCCGATCCGGGCGCGGAGGCGGCGCTGCGGCTGGCGCTCACGCGTCTGCCGGAGCTTCGGCTGGCGCGGGTGGAGTCTGCCGAGGAACTGGGGGGCGCCACGCTTCTTTCGGGTATGACGACCGGTGGCGCCCGGCTGGTCGCCACATGGTCGTATGAAGACGGGATGGGCCTGCTGCAACTGGCTGCCGCGCCCGAGGAGACGTGGGAGAGCGGCCTCCCCATGCTGGCGCGGATGATCGCGAGCTTCCGCGCAGGGCAGTGGCCGGCGGCCTACCAGCGCGAGGCCGAGGTGACCGGCGATCGCGGCCTGCTGGCCTGGACGCTTCCGGAGGGCTGGACGGTGCGCGGTGGCGCGCGCATCGAGGCGGGCGATGTCAGGATTGAGATCGAGGCGCTCGGCCCGGGCGAGGAGGCGCCGCGGGTCGCCTGGGAGCAGCCCATGCACCCGCGCTTCCGCGCGCTCACGCCGCTGCTGGAGAGCCTTGGCTGGCGCGAGGGCGAGCGCTACTCGGTGCCGGAGGGCGGGGGCCTGCTGATCTACCGCTACCGCGAGCCGCAGCAGTTGGTGCGCGACATGCTGCTGCCGAGGCATCCGCGTGAACTGCGGCTGACGGCGATCGACTCCCAGCCTCCGGACGAGGCGATCGGGGGTTTGCTGTGGGATCCGGACGCGGTGGGCCAGCTAGTGAGCGTCAAGGGGGGCAGCGCGATCGGCCCGAGGGAGCGCCTGTATCTGGCGGCGAGCGCCCGCGCGGAAGGCCCCCTGGCGACCACCTGCTGGGATGCCGCCGCACTGCGGGCAGATGCGGCGGAGGGGCGGCTGCCCGCCTCGGTGGCGGTGCTGGTGGCAATGGTGCGCAGCGCGAGGGTGACCAACGAGGCACCGGCCGCCGACGCGCAGCGGCTGCAGGAACTGATCGGGCGCGCTCAGCGCGCACTCTCGGCGATCCCCGAGGAGCTGCTGCCGGCGCCCGCGGCGGGCCTGACGAGCGTGCTCGGCACAGAGCCGGTCACGGGCGGCGGCATCTGGCTGTCTCCGGGCGCGGGAGCTGAGCCTGGTGACTGGTGGTCGCAGCACTCGCCGGCTAATGTCCCCGCGGGTGGGTGAATCGCATGCGGGCGTCGAAGGAGAAGCCGCGGGTCGATCTGCACGGTTGCCGGGACAGGTACGACCGCACGAGATACGTCTGAGGAGGTTCATGATGAAGAAGATGGCGAAGTGTGAGCACTGTGGCGGAATGAAGACCTGCACCGCGAGTGGCGGGAGAAGTTGCGTGGAATGCTTGCGCGCGTCCGGTCAGGGGAGAAGAACGCACGCTGCGGTGCGCTGCTCCTACTGCGGCGGGCGGGGCTTCGTGATGGTGGACGAAGAAGAGGAGCCGTCCGGTCCGCCGGCGTAGGCGGAAAGGGCGCTCTGAGAACCTTAATGCGCGATGGAAAACGCCTGCTGCTGCCCGAAATAAGGGAATTGCGGGCATGATCTCGGGAATAATCCCGGGCCTGCGAAACCACTTCGCGGCTTGACTGTCTGAATACACGTGTGATATGCTCACGCAGGATTGGCGGTAGGCGCATCTCCGCCGGTCCAACAAAACCTGACGTGCGCCGCCGATCAACTCCAGGCAAAGAAGGGAGGGTCCTCCTAAGCCACGGTCGGATGGATTACGCGCGTCGGGTCAGGCTGAAGCTCGTTGCACCATGTTGGATCGCACAACGCGGCGAGGAAACCTTGGAGACTCCCGTGTGGCGGTCCTTCTCACACGACATGGCTCGGCCTGAACCTGTCGGGGCAGCGCTACAGAGGCGCTACGCGGCAGGTTGGTCCAAACCATTGAGGAGGAACACAAGGATGAAGAAGACACTTCTGATCGTTGCGGTGGCTATGCTCATCGCAGTCCCCTCGTTCGCACAGACCAGCCCGGCGGACACCGTTCCGTTCGAGCACTGGGCGTACGACGCAGTACAGCAGCTCGTAGACGCCGGGATCATCATTGGTTACCCCGACGGCACAGTCAAGGGCGACCGCGCGATGACCCGCTACGAGTTCGCAATGGCCATCTCCCGTCTGCTCCAGCAGATCCCTGAGATGGAAGAGCTTCGCGGCCCGCAGGGCCCGGCCGGTCCGGCTGGTCCCGCTGGCGCTGCTGGCGGTCAGGCTGGCCCCGCCGGCCCCGCCGGCCCCGCTGGTCCTGCCGGCCCCGCTGGCCCTGCCGGCCCCGCTGGCACGGTCAACATGGATGAGGTCAACGCGCTCGTCACCCGGCTCCTCGACGAGTTCCGCGATGAGCTCGCCGACCTGCAGGAGGATGTTGGGTACCTGCAGACCGACGTCCTCGATCTGGCAGACCGCGTAGACCTGATCGAGCAGCAGCTCGGCGGCCCGAAGGTCACAGGCTGGTTGGACTTCCGCCTGGGTCTCGCCGGCGAGGACATTAACCTCGACAACGAGTACGATGCCATGATCGCCCGCGTAGGTATCGCCGGTGACATCACCGACGACGTCTATGGCGCGATCATGCTGCAGGCTCGCGACGAGATGAACCCCACCGACGCGTATGGCCGCAACGCGATCTGGCTCGACGAGGCGTACGTCCGCTTCAACTCGGACATCGTCAACCCCGTGACGTGGACGGTTGGTCGCCAGCACTTCGCATACGCGCTGGGTCTTATCGTTGACACCGATCGCCAGTCGCTGCAGGGCGTTCGCAGCGAGTGGCCGAACTTCCTCGACACCGGTCTCGACGTCGAGTGGTTCGCGGGTCAGGCCGGCGAAGTCAGCGATCTCTACAGCTTCGCCCGCACCCCCGATGCCGATGCCGACCCCGAGGACGCGGATGGCTACCTGTCCGCCCGCATCGCCTGGACCGGCAACTGGTTCTCCATCGGCGGCAACTGGCTCGCCAGCGGCGTGTCCATGCAGAACGTTGCTGACTACTCGGGCACGCCCGGTGGCAACCCGAACCTGATCAACGACGAGAAGGCGTACAGCGTTGATCTCTGGGCCAACATCTGGAACCGCGACATCTACGTTGAGGCCGCTCGCGTAGAGCAGCACGCGAACCGCCCCACCGCCCCCGGTGGCTCACCGAGCAGCGCGCAGGACCCGTCGGCCATCATGGCGATGGTTGATCTCTGGAAGACCGGCAGCTTCTCGCTCACCGGCTTCTACTCGGATGCGGACGCTGAGTTCGACATCTACTACTCAGCGATCAACCCGTACTTCGAGGTCCTGCAGGACAACCTGCCCGCGGGCGCTATCAACTGGGAGCGCTGGATGCGCCGGCCGCTTGTCATGAGCAACCTCCAGGTCATCGGCGGTCAGCTCGCGTTCGAGCTTGGCAATGTCCCGTTCCAGGTGTGCTACTATGACATCGAGGACAACGCCGGCCCGGCCAACTACTACAACGCGTGGCCCGTTGGCAACACCCAGTTCACGCAGATGAACCCGCTGGCCTATGACCAGCTCTATTGCGTGAACGCCACCGTTCCGGTGAACGACACAATCGACCTCAAGTTCAGCTACGGCCATCAGAAGCCCATCTCTGAGACCGCGGCGACCCCCGCCCTGGACCTCGTCCAGGCCGGCGTGGAGGTCCCCTTCTAAGGGATCGGAACGCACCTGACACACTCGGCGGGGCCTCTTCGGAGGCCCCGCCTCATTGTGTACATGCGCGTAGCGAGGTGTGCGCAGCGGGCGAGGCGAAACACCGAGCGGAGGTGTACCAGACGGTGCGGCGCGCATCAGTACTCGCAATGGCCCTCACCGCCGCGGGCGTACTCGCTCAGGCGCCAGCGGCCCGGCCGTCTGTACCTGAACTGCGGCGGATGCTCAAGCAGATCCTCGCGTCAGGCTACCAACTGACCGAGCCGCTGCAGGCGCGGCTGTGGGAGTTCATCCTCCGAATCCTGCGCGCCATCCGCAGCTTCTTCAGCGGCGTCGCGGAGATCGGGCCGCTCGCGGGGCTCCCCGATTGGCTGCGCTACGTGCTCATGGGCGTGCTGATCGTCGCCCTCGCACTGATCAGCGCGCACATCGTGGCGGGCCTCCGCAGTCTCCTCACCGAGCGCCAGAGCCGGCGGTCGAGCGACGAGCCTGATCTGCGACGAGCGGACCCGGACGAACTGCTGCAGCGCGCGGACGGGGCCTTCCGGCAGGGCCGGCATGACGTGGCGGTGCGCCTGCTCTACCTCGCGGTGCTCCTGCGGCTCGACCGCCTCGGCCTGCTGCCGCATGACCCGGCGCGCACGAACTGGGAGAACCTGTACGCTCTCGGTGAGACCGCGGAGGAGACGCGCGAGGCCATGACGCGACTTACGCGAGAGGTTGACGGCTGGGTCTATGGCGGCCGCGACATCTCGGCGGAATCGTGGCGCCTCGCGCGGCGATGGGCCGAGATGCTCTGGCGCGCCGAGGTGGCCGCATGAGCGAGCGGGGCCGGATGATCCTGTTTGTGATCGGGATGCTCGTGCTCTTCACCACGGTGTCGTTGCTGGTGAGCGCCACCACCGCATTCGACTACACCCGCGACCACGCGAGCAGCCGGACGAACCCCTGGGGCACGAAGGCCTGGCGCGAGCTGATCGGGCGATGCGGCGTGGAGACCCGGGACTGGCTCGCGCCGCTCACGACGCTGTCGGACGAGGTGGAGTTCCTGGTCCTGCTCGATCCAACCGAGGTCATTGAGGATGACGAGCGCACGGCCCTTCGCGACTGGGTGCGAGGCGGCGGGCGGCTGCTGCTGGCGCCCTTTGCCAAGCGGGCGGATACCTCGATCGACGGGCGCTGGGCCCGTGCCGCGATGGATCAGGTGATGCGGCAGTTCGGCGTCACCCTCGCGTCAACCACCCGGCCGGACGGCTCCGCGCATCCGGTGGCGGAGACTGCGGCGACCGCCGACCTCAGCGAGGTCTACCTCCCCGGCACCGGGCGGCTGGGCCTTGTGGAGGACGCGGCCGAGGCCGATCAGGCAGAGCCAGCGGCTGCCGAGGTGCTGCTGAGGGACGCGGACGAGATGCCGGCAGCGGTGAGGGTCGCGTTCGGCGAGGGCACCGTCGTGGCCCTCGCTGAGGCGGAGATGCTCTCGAACGCCGTGCTCTCCCGTGCGGACAACGTCGTGCTGGCCGCGAACGTGGTCTTTGCGGGTGGGGCGCCGGAGAAGGTCCACTTCGACGAGTACCATCATGGATACGGCGGCTCAGGCGGTGCGCTGGCTGGGCCGAGGGTTGATCCATCGCCCTTCCGCAACACCGCGCTCGCCCTCCTCGGGGTGGCGGCAATCTACGCGATCGGCCGCTCGCGGCGTTTCGGCGCGCAGGCGGGCGATGCGGGTGCGGATCGACGCTCCAGCGCGGAGTACGTGCGCGCGCTGGCACAGGTCTACAGCCAGGCCGACGCAGGGAGCGCGGCCGCCACCATGCTGGCGGCAGGTTTCCGGCGGCGGATCGCTGCTGAGGTGTCGCTCCCGGCCTCAGCACAGTTGCCGGCACTCGAGCGCGAACTGCAGCGGCGGGGACTGCCCGGCCGCGAGATGACTGAGGCACTGCGGCAGCTTGAGGCCGCTGACGATGGTATTCCGAGCGCGCGGCTGTTGGCACTCGCGCGACAGGTGGCGCGCTATGAGAGGATGCTGGTGCGATGACCGATCAGGGAAGCAGCGGGACAGGTGCCGCGATGGAGCTTGCGGCGCGCATCGAGGAGACGATGGCGCGGGCGATCATCGGCCAGCGCCGCGCGATCCAGGAGATCCTCGTGGCGGTGCTGGCCGGCGGGCATGTGCTGCTCGAGGGAGTGCCGGGGGTGGCGAAGACGCTGATGGTGCGCGCGCTCGCAGCCTGCCTCGGCCGCGACTTCACGCGCGTGCAGATGACGCCCGACCTGATGCCATCGGACATCGTCGGCACCTACGTCTTCGACAGCGCCTCAAGTGAGTTCCACCTGCGGCGCGGCCCGATCTTCACACAGTTCCTGCTGGCGGATGAGATCAACCGCGCGCCCGCGAAGACGCAGTCGGCGCTGCTGGAGGGAATGCAGGAGCGGCAGGTGAGCATCGAGGGCACCACCCACCCGCTGCCGTCGGAGTTCATGGTCTTCGCGACGCAGAACCCGATCGAGTTCGAGGGCACCTATCCGCTCCCGGAGGCGCAGCTTGATCGCTTCATGCTGAAGGTGATCGTAGGCTATCCGTCCGCCGAGGAGGAGGACGGGCTGCTGCGTCGCTACCACGCGGGCTTCGACGCGATGGACCTGAAATCTGCGGGCCTTGAGGTGGTCGTCAGCCCCGAGGCGTTCGCCCAGTGCCGGGCGGAGATCGCGTCCGTGCGGGTCGCTGACGAGCTCTTCAGCTACATCTCCGCGATCACGCGCGCGACGCGAGACAACCCGAGCGTGCTGCTTGGCTGCAGCCCGCGGGCGTCGGTGATGCTGCTGCTGGCGTCGCGGGTGCTCGCGGCGCTGCGCGGGCGCGACTACCTGATCCCGGACGATGTGAAGCAGATGGCGCCGCCCACGCTCCGCCACCGGATGGTGCTGCGGCCGGAGGCGGATATTGAGGGCCTCACCTCGGACGACGTCATTGCGGGCGTGCTCGCGACGGTTGAGGTGCCACGCTGATGGTCGCGGGAGGGCGGGGCAGATCGTGATCCCGTCACGGCTGCTGATCGGGCTGCTGCTCGCGGCGGTGCCGCTGTTCGCACTGGGCGGCGTGCTGCCGATGCTGCCTGCGGTGGGCCTCGGCGTCATGCTCGCACTGCTGGCGTTGGCGGTTGCTGACATGCGGCGCTCGCGAGCCCGCGACGAGGTCGAGGTTACTCGGCAGGCGCCCGACGTGCTGTCGCTGGGCGTGCCGAACCGGGTGGAGCTGACGTTGCACAACCGCAGCGGCCGCCGGCTTCGGCTGCGCGTGAAGGACGATCCGCCGGGGGAGTTCGACACGCCCGAGCGGATGCGCGCGGTGACGCTCGACCCGTGGGAGCGGCGGACCGTGAGCTACCTCACGACCCCCAGGCGGCGCGGCGACTACGCCTTCGGCGCGCTGCACCTGCGAGGCCTGTCACGACTGCGGCTCGCGTGGTGGGAGCGAACGGTACCCGCCGAGGAGACCGTGCGCGTCTACCCGAACCTCCAGCAGGTGCGCGAGTTCGACGCGCTTGCGAGGCGCGGGCGGCTGGAGGACCTGGGGCTGCGGGCCATCCGGTCGCGCGGCGAGGGCACCGAGTTCGAGAGCCTGCGGGAGTACCTCCCCGACGACAGCTTCCGCTCGATCGACTGGAAGGCGACCGCGCGCCGAGGAGCGCCGATCACCCGGCAGTACCAGGCGGAGCGCAACCAGGCCCTGCTGCTGATGATCGAGGCCGGGCGCATGATGAGCGCGCCCGCCAATGACATGACGCGCGTGGACTACGCAGTGAACGCCGCGCTGATGCTGGCGCACGTGGCGGAGCGGATGGGCGACACGGTGGGCCTGCTGACCTTCAGCGACCGCGTGAAGAGCTTCGTGGCGCCGGGCCGCGGGGGCATGCAGACCGAGCGCATCCTTGAGGAGCTTTACGCGCTGGAGGCTGAGCTGGTGGAGCCGGACTACGCGGGCGCGGTGAGCTTCCTGCGCTCGCGGGCCCGCAAGCGCGCGTTGATCTGCGCCTTCACCGACCTGGTGGACGCCGATGTCTCCGCGGCCGCGCTGTCATACCTCGCCTCGCTGCGGCCCCAGCACCTGCCGATGGTCGCCACGATCCACGATGCGGAGACGATGGCGCTGGCGGCGACCGAGCCCTCCACTCCCGGCGAGGCGTATGAGAAGGCAGTGGCTCAGCGGGCGACCGGAGAGCGTGCGCTGGCGCTGGCCCGGCTGCAGTCGCGCGGAGTGCTGGTGGTGGATGCCGCGCCGGAGGCGCTGGCGATCAGCGTCGTGAACCGCTACCTCACGGTCAAGCGTCGCGGGCTGCTCTGATCTCCTCGCGCGGCGACTGTTGCTCATCACTCCTGCGAGCCGGGCGACCGCCTGTCAGGAGCCAGGCGAGCGCGACCAGCCAGACCGTGACCCCGAGGAGCACACGCGGCTCGTTCGCCTGCAGCAGGCCGCTCGTCTGCGGGCTCAGGAAGCCCTCGATCGCCGCCGCGACCCCGAGCATCGCGACCACCCCGACCAGCACTCGCACGGCGCTGCCGGCTGCGGCGGCGACGGCCCGGCTGCGCGGCAGGTCGCCGGGCGCGATCGCGGCCCAGCCGACGGCAAGCCCGGCCCCTCCCGCGACGATGATCGCGAAGATCTCCAGCACCCCGTGCGGCGCCACCATCCCGAAGATGTCCATCAGCCGGTCGTGGTGCGCGAAGACGCCGAGGAACGCGCCGAGCATCAGCCCGTTGCTGAACAGCAGGTAGAGTGTGCCGAGGCACCAGGTGATGCCGAGCGCGAAGGCCCCCAGCGCGATGGTCGCGTTGTTGACGAAGATGCGCCCGGAGAGGTTGTCCGCGCCGACCACCGACTGGCTGTCGGCGTACCACTGCCCGACCGGCACGTCGCGGGAGAGGAACTCCTCGACCATCTCCGAGAGCCACGGGACAAAGAGTGCGTCGCCCCATGCCGGGTTTCGGGCCGCGAGCAGGTAGGTCACGAGGGCGGGGAGCAAGAAGACCGCGGCTGAGATCGCAGTGAAGCACCAGGTTGCGCGAAAGGTCTGCGGGATCGCCGCGAGGAAGAACTGCCACGGATCGAGTCGGCGCCGGACGCGGCCTCCGTAGAGCAGCCCGTGCGCGCGGCCGACGAGATCGTTGAGGTAGCGGATGAGGCGCTCATCGCCGCTGCGGGAGCGGGCCGCTGCCAGGTCGGCGGTGGCGCGGCGGTAAAGACGCGCGAACTCATCCAGCTCCTCCGGCGCAAGACGCTTGAGGCCGGAACGGTCGCACGCGTCAATCAGCTCCACCAGCCTGGCCCATCGCTGCTGAGCATCCTGGGCGCGGGAGCTATGTCCGCCGGTGGCAGGTTGCACGGCGCCGGCCCCTTTCCGGAGCGACTCAGATGATTGATGACGAACGCGTCAGTCTGCAGGTGCCCGAGCAGGTTGAGGTCTCGTACGAGCTGGCCGGACTCGGCTCGCGCTTCCTCGCCGCGGTCATTGACGCGACGATCTTCACCGTCGCGCTCAGCCTGCTGGCCTTCCTCGCCTGGGCGATCCGCGGCTACCTCACCGGAGACGCGATGGTCTCCGGAGCAGCCGCCGGCGTCGTCGCCGGCGCGTTCGTGCTGCTCGGCATCGTCTACCATGTGTACTACGAGGTGGCACGCGAAGGCAAGACCCCCGGCAAGTCAACCACCGGCCTGCGCGTGATCTCAGTGGACGGCGGCGCGATCAGTCTCGAGCAATCCGCCGTGCGCAACATCATGCGGATCGTTGACTGGCTCCCCTTCCTCTACGGCGCGGGCGTCGTCTCCCTGCTCGTGACCGGGAAGAACCAGCGGCTCGGCGACCTCACGGGCGGCGCGATGGTCGTCAAAGAGCGCCTCGACATCCGCGAAGAGATCCCGCAGCCGCTCGATCCGGCAGTGCATACGCCCCTGCCGCCGGAGGTCAGCGAGGACATCCTGAGCCTCGTCCGCGGCAGCGTCCGCACGGTCTCCCGCGAGGAGGAGAGGACGATCCGCCGCTTCCTCGAGCGCCGATACGACCTCCCGCCGGAGGCCCGGCGGCGGTTCGCCACGCGCCTGGCAGACTCCCTGCGGCAGCGCTTCCCGGGCCTCGACGCCGGGCGGCTTCCGAACCCCGAGTCATTCCTCGAGGTCATCATCCGCGCCCTCGACCAGCGGCGCTGACCGCCCCCGGCACCCTCGTGCCGCGGCTCCCGCTCACGGTGATCGCAAGGCCGTCGGAGCGCAGCGTGATCGCGCCAAGCTCGTCCGTCCGCAGCAGGCAGATCCCGCGCGCCCGTAGCAGCGCCAGCTCCTCCTCGCCGAGGTAGCGATCGGCGTCCTCGTCGCAGGACGCAACCGCCCACGTCGGCCTGACCGCATCGAGCAGCGCCTCGTAGTCCGCCAGCCTCCTGCCGTGGTGCGGCAGCACGAGCACGTCCGCCCGCAGAGACCGGCCCGCGTTGCGCGCATCGCGGATCAGCCGCGCAACGGCGACGCGATCGGCGTCGCCGGTGAGGAGCAGCCGCACCGCGCCGTGCTCGAGCATCATCACCACGGAGTTCGCGTTCGCATCGTCCCGGCCCTCCGTGAGCAGCGGGAACCTTGGCGCAAGCAGTTCGACGATCACCCCGGCGCCGAGGTCAAGTCGCCCTCCCGCAGCCGCCTGCAAGACGCTGGCGAGGAGCCGGTCCAGCAGCTCCTCCGGTGGCCTCGCACCCGGAAGCTCCGGCGGCAGCAGGAGCGTCTTGATGGGCACCTCCTCGAGCAGCACGGGCAGCGCGTTGCAGTGGTCGGCGTCCCAGTGCGAGACGCAGAGCGCGTCAATCCGCTCGATCCGCCGCCGCACCAGCCACGGGAGCACGATGCCCTCCGCGACCTCGCGCCCCGCGCCGGCCTGGTTCCCGCCGCCACCGCAGTCCAGCATGAGCGTGCTGCCGGAGGGCGAGCGGACGACCGCGCACTGCCCCGCACCAACCGACAGCAGCGTCAGCTCCATCTCCCGCGGCGGACCCGCAGGCAGAAGCAGCGAGGCCGTCGGCAGCACCGCCAGTGTACCGACGACCCACCACGCCCGCGGGCCATCCAGCCGCACCAGCGCGCGGTCCAGCGCCCGCTGCGCGCTGCGGTGCAGGCCAAGCGCGAGTGCGAGCGCCACGATCCCGTAGCATGCCACGCAGCCACCCGCGCCAAGCGGCACCCCCTCGACAAAGGGCATCGGCAGCGCGGCCGCCAGGTCGTTCACGTGCATGACGAGCCGCAGAATGACCCTCGCCAGGACGCAGAGCAGCGTCAGCAGCGGCGTCAGCGCGGGCACGAGCGCGATCGGCAGTGCGATGAAGCCGAGGATGAGCACGATGCCCGAGAGCGGCACGTTGAGGAGGTTGGCGAGGTTGCCGCTGAGCGCGAAGGCCGAGAAGTGATGCGTGAGGAGGGGGCTGGTCAGCATCCACGCGCCCGCGGTGCCGCAGATGACGCCCCGGATCTGCGGGATCGGCGCCTGCGCGCGAACACCTGGGATGGTCTCGGCGTGATCGCGTGGCACGAAGACGACCACACCGATCGTGGCCGCGAAGGTAAGCTGGAAGCCGAGGCTGAGCAGCGCCTGCGGGTCACTGAGGAGGATCAGCGCCGCGGCGAGGCCGAGGGCGGTGTAGACGTCGTAGTCGCGCGCGCTGACCGCCGCGATCAGCACCAGGGCGAACATCGCCACCGCGCGGCCGACCGAGGCCTCCATCCCCACGATCGCGACCAGCAGCAGCACCGCCACGGCCGCCAGCGCCGCCTGCCAGAGCCGCATGCGCCCGAAGCTGCCGCCGGTGAGGCCGACGATCGCGATCGCAAGCATCGAGACCTGCGCGCCCGAGACCACGAGCAGGTGCACGGTGCCTGCTCGGCGGAACTGCTCCACGACCTCCTCCGGCAGCGGCGCCGCCTCCAGGCCGTAGACCATGCCGACCAGCAGCCGCGAGTAGAGCGCGCCGTCGGCCCCGGGCATCGCGGCCTCGATCGCGCTCACCGCCCGCTGCCGCAGGCCGAAGCCGAGGCGCATCAGGCGGGCCTGCGCCGAGCCATCGCGGCCAATGACCTCCACCTGCCGCGCGCTCACCAGGCAGTGCACGCCCCGGCGCGCGAGCCAGTCACGGTAATCCCAGCCATCCGGTGCAGCGGTCGCTGGAGGAGGCTGCACCTCGGCCGCCATCAGCAGCACGCGGTCTCCGACCGCAAGCTGCGCCTTGCGCGGCACTCGCGCCTCCGTACGTCCGGTGGTGCGAGCCATGGCGCCACCCGCGTGTGCGATTGACTCGACCCGGATGCGCGCCTGCCGCCGCCAGCCTGCGTCGTCGGGTGGCGCCATCACCGTGCCGACGATCGTGCACTGGCGCGCCCCCGCGTGGCGCGAGATGTCCAGCGGACCGATCACAGCCGAGTGCTGGAAGATCACCCCGCCCAGGCCGATGATGCATCCGAGCGCGGGCGCGATGGCGAGGCGCGGCTCGAGGATCAGCAGCAGGAGCGTGGCGGTGGCCCCCGCAAGGGTGATCGCGCGCAGGAGCGCCACCGGCGGTCCGAGGCGCCCGAGCGCCATCCCGACGACCAGCGCCACGCAGCAGAGCAGGAGCGGGCGGTGGGGGAGATCGCGCAGCCATGCGCGCAGGATGGCGCGCTGGCCGGGCGGCGGGGACTCGGCGGGCTGCGTTGGTGGATGCGTGCGGGACCGCCCCCCTGCGGCTCAGTTCAGGCTTGCGCTGACGCGGATCCGCTCGACCGTGGCCGGCCCGATCCCCGGCACCTGGTCGAGGTCCTCGATGCTCCGGAACGGGCCGTTCACGGCGCGGTAGGCGAGGATGTTCTTCGCAAGCTCCGGTCCGATCCCCTCGATGCGCTGCAGCTCCTCAAGCCCCGCCGAGTTCAGCCGCACGCGCGGCTGAGGCTGTCCCTGCGCGAAAGGCGGCTGGCTCGTGGGCCGCGCAACCGGTGCGGGAGCCTGTGCGGGAGCGGGCGTCGGTGCTGCCTGCGCGTCAGGCTGAGGCGCGACGGGCGCTGCGGCAACTGGCGCGGGCACCGGGACCGCCTGCGGCTCGGGCTGCGGTACAGCCTCTACGCGCACCTGCTGGCCGTCCTCGAGGTAGGCCGCGAGGTTGACGGAATCGGGGCGCGCGGCGCTCGTGAAGCCGCCCGCGCACTCGATCGCGTTGCAGACGCGAGAGCCCGCGCACAGCGTGTAGAGGCCCGGCTGCCGGACCTCGCCCACGACGTGCACGGTCAGGGGCACTGAGGCGGCATCAGGCGCGGTGTACGTGACGTCGCCGGCGGTGGCGGGAGTCGCAGCATAGCGCGCGCCGCCGAAGGCAGACCACGAGACGATGCCGACCACCGCCGCCAGGATCAGCGCGGCGGCAACCTTCTGCCCGGTTCTCAGGCTCTCTAACATCCCCCGTCCCCCGTGGGCGGACCGGAGCTACTTCACCACGATGTTGATCAGCTTGTCGGGCACCTTGATGAGCTTGACGATCTGCTTGCCCTCAATGAGCTTGCGCACCCGCTCGCGCTCCTGCGCCTGCTCGGCGGCGAGGTCCATGTCGGTGCCGACCGGCACGTCCATGTTGTCGCGCACCTTCCCGTTGACCTGCACCACGAGCGTGACGGTGTCGGCGGCCAGCAGGCTCTCATCCACCTGTGGCCACTCCCGTTCGAACAGCGACGGCTCCTCGCCCATGCGCACCCACAGGTCATCGCAAATATGCGGCGCGACCGGTGAGAGGATCGCGACCAGGACACGCAGCCCCTCGCTGAAGACCGCGCGATCGCCAGCGTCGGTGCGGTCCATCGTGCCGGCGAACTGCCGCAGGTCGTTGGACAGCTCCATGATCGCCGCGATCGCGGTGTTGAAGCGCATTCCCTCGAAGTCCTCGGAGACCTTCGCGATGGTGCTGTGCGTCTTCCGGCGGATCTCGCGCTGAGCGGCCGTCGGCTCGGCGGGAAGGGAGGCCGCGAAATCGCGCTGCCAGGCGTCGGCGTTGTCGGTCACGAGGCCCCAGACGCGCCAGAGGAAGCGGTGCGAGCCCACAACGCCCTCGTCGCTCCACTCGGTATCCTGGTCGGGTGGGCCGACGAAGAGCGAGTAGAGGCGCCCGGTATCCGCGCCATACTCCTCATTGAGCGCGTCGGGGCTGACGACGTTGCCCCGTGACTTGCTCATCTTCGCGCCATCCTTGTAGACCATGCCCTGCGTGAACAGGCTCGCGAAGGGCTCGCGAAAGCTCAGGTAGCCGAGATCGTGCAGCACCTTCGTGATGAAACGCGAGTACATGAGGTGGCCGGTGGCGTGCTCGATGCCGCCGACATACTGATCGACCGGCAGCCAGTACTCGACATCATCGGGGCTGAAGGGCGCGCTGTCATCATGCGGGCTCGGGTAGCGCAGGTAGTACCATGCGGAGTAGACGAAGGTGTCCATGGTGTCCGCCTCGCGCCGGGCGGGACCTCCGCAGGTCGGGCACTTCACGTTCATGAACTCCTCGACCTGTGAGAGCGGAGCGTTGCCGGTCACGCGGAACTCGACATCGTAGGGCAGCTTGACCGGCAGATCCTCCTCCGGCACCGGCACCGTGCCGCAGTTCTCGCAGTAGATGATGGGGATCGGTGCGCCCCAGTAGCGCTGGCGGGAGATGCACCAGTCGCGCAGGCGGTAGTTGACGTCGCGGTGGCCGAACTTCTGCGCCTCCATGTAGTCCGCGATCTGCTCCATCGCCTCGCGGTTCGGCCGGCCGGAGAATTCGCCGGAGTTGATCTGCTCGCCCTCGCCAATCCACGCCTCGTCCATCGTGTTCCCGTCAAGCTCCACACCCTCGGGCTGGATGACCGGGATGATCTCGAGGTCATACTTGCGCGCAAAGTCGAAGTCGCGCCGGTCGTGCGCCGGGACGGCCATGATCGCGCCGGTCCCGTAGTCCATCATCACGTAGTTCGCGACCCAGATCGGGATGCGCTGGCCGCTCAGCGGATGCGTCGCGTAGGCGCCGGTGAAGATGCCGAGCTTCTCCGTCTCATCGGAGCCGCGCTCCATGACCGAGAGGCCCATTGCCCGCTGCGCGAACTCCCGCACGGGCGCCTCGAACTCCGTGCCCTCAGTGAGCTTCGCTACGAGCGGATGCTCCGGCGCGAGCACCATGGAGGTGACGCCAAAGATGGTGTCGATGCGGGTAGTGAAGACCTCCATCTGCTCGTCGAGGCCCTCGACGGAGAGCCTGAAGGAGAAGCCCTCGGACTTGCCGATCCAGTGCTCCTGCATCCTGACGACGCGCTCGGGCCAGCGGCCGAGCAGCTTGACGTCGCCGAGCAGCTTCTCCGCGTAATCCGTGATGCGGAAGAACCACTGCTCGCGGGTGACGCGCTCGGCGGCCGTGTCGCACCGCTCGCAGCAGCCCTGAACGACCTGCTCGTTCGCGAGGACGGTGCAGCAGCCCGGGCACCAGTTCACCAGGCCGGGGCCGCGGTAGGCGAGACCGTTCTTGTAAAGCTGCAGGAAGAGCCACTGCGTCCAGCCGTAGTAGTCCGGGGAGGAGGTGTCGATCTCGCGCGACCAGTCGTAGCTGATGCCGAGGCGCTCGAACTGCGCCTTCATGTTGCCGACGCAGAGCGCCGTCCACTCGACCGGGTGCTGGTTGAACTTGATCGCCGCGTTCTCGGTGGGCAGCCCGAGCGAGTCCCAGCCCATCGGGTGGAGGACGTTGAAGCCCTGCATCGTTCGGTAGCGCGCGAAGGCGTCGCCGATGATATAGTTGCGCACGTGCCCCATGTGCAGCTCGCCCGAGGGGTAGGGGTACATGTCGAGGTAGTAGAACTTGGGCTTGTCCTCACGGCGCTCGACCTGAAAGAGGTTGTGCTGGCGCCAGTAGTCCTGCCACTTGCGCTCGATGGACCTGAAGTCGTAGGTATCTGCCACGGTTGCTCCTCCCGAGGGTTGTGCGGCGGAAAGGGTATCCCCGGCGCGATTAGGGTGCGGCCTGCACCGCGCGCCATAGGACTGCAAGCAATACGATCACAAAGACGATAACGATCCCGACGTAGCACCACTCGCGCCTGGTGAGCCGGACCTCGCGCCAGTTGGCGACGAGGAAGCCCCCCGCCATCAGTGGCAGCACCGGGATCGGCGGCGCACTCGGCAGCGCCACCACAAGCGCGAGAACCACCGCCGTGACGCCGAAGAGCCAGGCGAAGGTGCGCCTCATGCTCAGACCGAACCGGACGATCACCGCGAAGAAAAGCGCGGCGAAGAAGGTGTCGCCGGGGCCGAGAGTGGCGATGTGCGTGAGACCGGCGATGCCGGCGGGGCCTGCCGCCGAGCCCATCGCCGGGAGCTTCACTGAGACGGCCTCGACGATCGCGGGCGCCTTCTCCAGCGTCTCTCCGGTTGGCCCGAAGAAGACCGTGAAGACGTCGGCGAGAGCCAGCACGATCGCGACCGGGATGATCACCCCGCGCTCGCGGATGATGCGCGAGAGCAGCAGCCCGCCCATGATCATCGCGAAGACCAGCAGAATGTCCGACGCGGGCCTCAGCGCAAAACGCGCCAGCGGCCCCGACATCCCGATGGTCGCGTACAGGAACCAGTTGAGGCCAGCGAGCACGAACGCGATCAACTCCACCCACGGGCCGAGCGACAGGCGTGCCGAAAGACTCGCGGCGATCAGCGCCCCGAGGGTGAAGAGGACGGTGACGAGCACACTGCCAATGACAGGATGGACGCCCGGGATAAGCGGCGCCAGCACGAGGAGCGCGTAGAGGCTGACCAGCGTCAGGGCCAAGAGCGGCCCGGGGCACCGATCAGCCGCGCCACCGGCAGGTGTGCGCTCTCCCGGCGCGGCCGCCATCATCGAGTCAGTTCGACGCTTTTCTCAAGCGCCGCGCGCCCACGCCCGTTTCTCTCCACGAACGACCCGCCCGTGATCTGGGACTCCAGCAGGCCGTGATCGCAGCTGAAGCGCAGCGTGAAGCGCACCAGGTTCTGACAGTCCTCGCCCACAAGTTCCTTGCGCAGCACGTACTCGATCGGGTGATCGCCCTCTTCGGCGTCCTCCGCGTAGACGGACTGCAACTCGTGGTCGCGGTCGATCCGCAGCGCGATGAGCTCCCCGCACCGACCGCACCTGACCGTCAGGTTGAACGAGCGCGCAGAACAGACCAGCGGCTCGTCGCCAGGCCCATCAAAGAGGCGCCCAAGCGCCTCCCGTAGTTTCGCGAGCACGTCTGACTGATGCTCCTCTCAGATGTCGCCCTGTCGCACCCCGTGCACCGGCAGGCCGCCACTGGGCCTTAAGGGGAGTTCCGCAGGGTACAGATGATTATAGCACTGCCCCGACCGGCGTCAAGGAACCGGGTGTGATATCCCGCTCCGCCCGATGCAGGACTGCCGCGGCTCCGGATGGAAGGCTCGTTCATGCGAACGGCAATCCAGGGCCTGGCGCGCCGCGCAGCTACCCCGTGGGGAGTCACGATCCTCTTCGCAGCCGCGTGGCTGGCCGTCGCAGTCCCCTCGCTGCCCAGCAGCCCTCTCATCGGCCCGGACATGTCCGTCATCATCGGCAACCTCCGCGCAGACCACTCCGCCGCGGCAGTCTGGTCATGGTTCTCCGGCCACTGGGCGCAGGGCGAGGAGTACTACCGCCCGATCCCAAGCGTCCTGCACTGGGCCGACTACATGATCTGGGGCGCCGCCCCCTACGGCTGGCGGCTCACGAACGCCCTGCTGCTCGCGGCGACCTTCCCGGCACTCACGTGGCTCTGCGCGAGGGGCTTCGAGCGCCCGTGGGCCGGGCCCGTTACCGCCATGGCGCTGTTGCGCTTCCACCCGGCGGAGGAGATGCCGATCTGGCCGGCGTGGCGCACGGACCTCGTCTGCGGCCTCTTCCTGCTGCTTACGACCGGCGCGGCACTCGAGTACATCCGCGACGGCGCCTGGAAGCGCCTCTTGCTGGCGCTCGGGATGCTCCTGCTGGCGCTGATGTCCAAGGAGGTCGCGATCGTCTGGCCCGCCGTCGCGGCGATCGCCGTGCTCCTCATGGGCCGCAACCGCCACGGGCTGATCCTGCTCGGCTCATCGTTCGCCCTGACCGGCGCGTTCTGGCTGCTGCGCGTGCACCTCCTCGGACACCCGCTGCTCGGGCAGCTCCCGCCGCAGGTCAACTTCCCGATGGAGACCCAGCTCGCGTTCTTCTACCGCACGCTGGTGGACCCACTCTACATCAACTTCACGGTCATCTACCCCTCGATTGCAGGCGAACCCGGCTGGTGGATCAGCGCGCTCCTCTGGCAGGCGGCTCTGGAGGATACGGCGTTCGTCGCAGCGAACGTCATCCTCGCAGTGGGCGCTCCGCGGCTGCTCGCGGTGCTCTGGGCGTGGCGGGTGATCACCTATCTCCCGGCCGTGCCCTTCGTGCGCCTGTACCCGTTCTACTACTACATCCCGGCCCTCGGGTCGGCGCTGATCTACGGCCTCGCGGCGGTCTGCCTGGTGCAGATGCTGCTGCCGCGGCTGATGAAGTCCCGGCAAGATGGTTCACAGTCTGATAATGCTACGGAGGATCACTGATGCGAGACGACCTCGACCTTCACATTCATACCGCGCACGTGGGCTGCGCAGACGAGACGATGTCAGTTCCCGCGCTGCTCGCGCGCTGCGAGGAGCTTGGCCGCACGCAGATCGCCATCACCGACCACCTTAACGGACCGCAACATCTTGAGGCGCAGGCGAAGATCCGCGAGGAGCTCCCGTCCTACGAGGGGCCGCTTGGCGTGACATGGGGCGTGGAGTGCACGATCGCGGACGCGGCTGCCGGGACGCTCACGGTGACTGAGGAGCTTGTGGAGCAGTTCGGCTTCGAGTTCGTGATCGGCGGACCGCACGGGCGCTACAACGCGACCGACCCGGACGAGATCATCGCCCTGAATCACCGGCTGATGCTCGCGACGGTGCGCAACCCGATCATCCACTCGCTCGTGCACCCGTGGTGGTTCAGCCGCGTGGAGTGGGACCGCGGGACGATGACGTGGTTCGAGGACATGAGCCGCATCCCGCAGTGGCATGTCGAGGAACTTGCGGAGGCGTGCGTGGAGACGGGGACCTCCGTGGAGATGAACGGTGGCGCGATCATCCACCACGCGAACTACACCGACCGCCTCAAGGACGACTACAAAGCCTACCTCGCGGCTCTCTGCGAGCGCGGCGTGACCTTCACGCTCTGCTCCGATGCGCATGACATCGAGCATCTGCAGCGCGCGGGCGACGCGGCGGCCTTCCTCGCCGACGCGGGCGTGCCGGATGAGCGGATCGTCGTCCCCGCGCCCTCGAGCCTGTGAAGTCAGCCGCCGTTCCTCCCCCTCTCCCGCCCGAAACCGCGTCGTTTGCGGTTTCCAGGGGGAGGGGCGCCGTCTACCCCGGCGGCCAGCTCATCGCGCGGCCGCCCAGCACGTGCAGGTGCAGGTGCGGAACCTCCATGCCTGAGTCGCGGCCCCAGTTGATGACCGTGCGGTAGCCGGAATCAACGATGCCCTCGTCGCGTGCGACCTGCGCGACCACCAGCAGCAGGTGGCCGAGCAGCGCCTTGTCGCCGGCCTCGGCCTCGGCGACCCCGGCGATGTGCCTGCGCGGGATGACGAGGATGTGCGTCGGCGCCTGCGGGTTGATATCGCGGAACGCAACGCACTGCTCGTCCTCGTAGACGATCGTGCTGGGGATCTCGCCCGACGCGATCTTGCAGAACAGGCAATCAGCGGGCATGTGTGGTGCCTCCTGCCGGGTAGTCCTGTCGGTTGTGTCTCGGGAAGGTTCGAGGCGAGGGTGGGGCTGCCCTGCCGGGGTGGGTCGTTTGCCGTTCGGAGGGGCCGCTTCCCGCGCCCAGCGCCGAGCGCAGCGAGGCGGTGGGCACGGGAAGTGACGCCCGAGCGTCGTCTGCGAGGGCGTCAGGTTCCACCCCGGCCCGCCGTGCGTGATCCCGCAGACGGACAACGACGGGCCGGGGTGGAACCTCCCGCGGGGCTAAACGACAGCCCTCGCGGGACCCTCGCGCCGCCAAACGACAGCGGACGCTCGGGCGGCCCCTCCGAACGACTTGCGGGGCGGACGCCTTTGACAGGCTGGAAGGTTGTGTTC
>DHPY01000054.1:0-39324 GCA_002411015.1 Armatimonadetes bacterium UBA5352
GACGCGCGACTCGCCCTTCGGCGGAGGCGGGTTGAGGAAGCCGTATTGTGTGGCGTCACGCTTGCAAACCATGAACGTTGCTCCGATGACAACTTGCACTATCACACGGACGCATGATTCCACGCAGACGGGCACGACACTTTCTTTCTGAACACAACCGGAGAGCCTGCCCTACGGGCTTCACAGGTCGTAGCGCAGGAACTGGTGCTCGCAGGGCGAGCCGTAGGCGGCCCAGATCGTCTGCGCCTGCACGTCGCCCACGAACGAGAGCAGCGTGATGGACGGCCGCTCGCCCTGCGTGTGCACGCACACGCCCGTGGACTGGCCCGGGAAGTGCGAGCGCTGCGCCGCGTAGATGTCCGCGCGCGAGAGCGGCTTCGGGCGCCTGCCGAGGACCTCCCATGCGCGGTGGCAGCGCGGATCCCTCTCCGCGCGCTCCGCCATCGTCATCCCGCCGAACTCCGGCGCGTGGTAGCTGTTGGAGTGCGTGATGTAGCCGTCCTTCGGGCGCAGCACCGCTATATGCTCGGGCATCGTCTCGACGCAGCAGATCTCGCCGCCGAGGTCGCCGAGCGTGTAGTTCAGGCACGCCATCCGCTTCGTGCGCTTGAGCATCTTGAGCGCCTCGGCCGTGCTCTCCTGCGCGAGGAGCATCCGTGCGGTGAAGCTGTAGGGGATGCCCGCGCCGGCCCAGTCCGGGCCGCCGGCGGCGAACTCCGGCGCGGCACGGTAGGGCAGGAAGTTCGCGCCGACCGAGATGTTCTCGCTCAGGCCCGGCCGCCCGACGCTCCCCGCGATAGCGAATGAGAGGAAACGCGCGCCATCGTCGGGCTGCCCGTGCAGCAGGACCATGTACGGCTGCCACCTGATCCACCAGTCCATGTTCCATGCCACGAGGCTGGAGCCGTTGCGCTCGGCGGCGATGGTCGTGCACTCATCCACGATCGTGTTGATCGGGCGTTTGCGCATGCAGCCCTGCCACGAGTTCAGCTCCTGTGAGCAGCTAAGCCGGAAGACGTCCTCGAACGGAAGACCGCAGCCTTCAGCGATCCCCTCGACCTCCTCGATCAGTTCGGGCGCCTCGGCTTTCACGTGACTGAGCGCACCCTTCGCGACCTCGCGCGCTTCCTCGCGGTACTCCTCCGGCACCAGCATCGAGTCGAACGCCTTCGCGACGGAGCGGATCAGCTTCTTGCACTGGCGCCCGTACTGCACGCCCATCTCATGGCGCGAGCCGGACATCTCAACGACGGTGAAGCGGGTTGCTTCGCGCATTATCGTGTGACCTCCGTTCCGGCAGTTGCGGCTGACGGCTGTACGGCGACCTCTCCCCCCAGCCCCCTCTCCGTTCCGGCTATGCATTACGCACGTCTTGTCCGGCCTCGGGCGTTGTCGTTGTCGTGCGGAGGGGCCGCTCCGAGCCCGCCGTCGTTTGGCGGCACGAGGAGTGGGGCGCGTCAGCGCCTCAGGTTCCACCCCGGCCCACCGTATACCGATAGCCGCCTGCTCCAGTCCGCGAGCACCAGGCGCGGATCGCCGCGCAGCCCGTCCTCCGCGAGGAGCGGCTTCGCGCCGGCGCAGCCCTGCCCGAGGAAGTTGATCGCGACCGAGGAGGTCGCGTACATCGTCGAGGACTCCGCGTCGAAGGTCCTCGTTGCGGGCCCGAGCGCGCCGCGATCTTCTTCAGTGACCAGACGATCAGCTATGCGCAACACGGTCCTGCGGCCGGACATGGCGAACCCTCCGGTGACGAAGCCTTGCGCGGCCGCTTCGCCGCGGGAGGGATGGGGTCCTTCAAGCGAGCCCTCAGGCCGCCTCGTGCGACGGGCGTCCTGCCCGTCGGCCGTCAGTCGTCCCGCAAGGTAAGCCGCACGGGCGTCCCGCCCGTGCCACGGGAATGCTCCGCGGACGCGAGGTTGGGCCGGCGACGCTGCAGCGCGAAGGCGTGCCACTCCCGTGCATGACCAACTGCTGGGGTCCGGGCGCGAGTTCCTGTGGGGTTGAGGAACTTCGCTGATCTCAGGCCTGGCAGGTCTTGAGGCGACGCCTGGCGAATGATCGGCCATCATCCCGCCGGCGCCGGCGGGACATGGAGGGCCTGCCGATGGACTCGATCCCCGTTGTACTTCAGCAGACAGCCGCGCGCGTGCCCGAGCGCCCCGCGATCTTCTTCAATGACCAGACGATCAGCTATGCGCAACTTGCGGCCACCGTCGAGCGGGTCGCGGCGGGGCTTGCGAAGCTCGGCGTGGGCCGAGGCGAGCGCGTGGCGTTGCTGCTGCCGAACTGCCCGCAGTTCGTCTACGCGTACATAGCGGCGGCTCGCCTGGGGGCCATGGCCGTCCCGATGAACCCGATCCTCGCGCCCGAGGAGGTCGCGTACATCGTCGAGGACTCCGCGTCGAAGGTCCTCGTTGCGGTGGAGCGCACCGCCCCACTCGCGCTGGCGATGGGGGAGCGGTGTGCATGCGTGGAGCACGTGGTGGTGGCGGCTGAGGAGATACCGGAGGGCGCGCTGGACTTCCGCGCGCTGGTCGTGGAGGACACCTCCGCCCTTCCTGAGCCGCCGGGCGCGGAGGAGCTCGCATGCCTCCAGTATACCTCCGGCACCACCGGCCGCCCTCGCGGCGCGATGCTCACCCATGCGAACCTGCTCGCGGACGCGGCTGCAAGCGCTGAGGCGGTGCATATGGCTGAGGGCGACGTCTTCCTCTCAGTCCTGCCGCTCTTCCACGTCTTCGGCGCCACAGTCACAATGATCATCCCGATCACGCTTGGCGCCGCGAGCGCGCACCTTCCGCGCTTCGAGCCTCTGGCGGTGCTCGAGACGATCCAGCGAGCGGGCGTGACGATCTTCTGCGGCGTGCCATCCATGTTCGCGGTGCTCGCCGCGCTCAGAGGCCCTCAGGGACCCGACCTCTCGACCCTCCGCCTGTGCATCTCCGGCGGCGCCGCGCTCCCGCTCGACCTCACTCCGATCATCGAGGAGCGCTACGACACTACGCTGCTGGAGGGCTACGGTCCGACGGAGGCCTCACCGGTCGTGAGCTGCAACCGCACGCGCGAGAGCCGCAAGACCGGCTCGGTCGGGCCGCCGCTGCCGGGGCTGCACGTGCAGATCCGCGACGAGGAGGGCCGCGAGGTCAAGGTGGGGGAGATCGGCGAGATCTGCGCGTTCGGCCCCACCATCATGCGCGGCTACTGGAACGATGCGGAGAAGACTGCCGCAGCCATCCGCGACGGCTGGCTCTACACCGGGGACCTCGGGCACGTGGACGCTGATGGCTACATCTACATCGTGGACCGCAAGACCGACATGATCATCGTGGGCGGGCTCAACGTCTACCCCCGCGAGGTCGAGGACGTGATCCGGCTCCTCCGACAGGTGCGCGACGTGGCGGTCGTCGGCTCGACCTCAAAGCTCTGCGGGGAGACGGTGGCTGCTTTCGTCGAGCTCCACGAACGCGAGAGCCTCGATCAGCGCCAGATCATTGAGCACTGCAGCGAGTACCTCGCGCGCTACAAGGTCCCCCGCAGTGTGCGTTTCCTGCAGGAGCTCCCGCGCTCGGCCACCGGGAAGATACTCAAGCGAGAGCTGCGGGCGCGTTTCGGCTAGATCGGGCGATGAAGAGCGACAGGTGTAGCGATGATGCGCGTTCCCGTGCTGCTCGCCGTGCTGCTGGCCCTGGCTGCACTGCCCGCCTCGGCCGAGCTTGCGCTGCCGGTGCAGATCGACGCCGGCGCTGACGATCAGGAGCTTTGTGAGGGCTTTCTGCCACTCGCGGGGCAGACTTACGATGCCGGGCGCAGGTACGGCAGGATGCGCCGGAGGAGCCAGGTGGCCAGCCGTCTGGAGGGGCGGGATTACACTCCCGCCCGTGGCTGGAGGAGCCTGATCGCCCCTCCAAACGACCGGGCTACGACGTGCGGCCGCAGTGGGCTACTGCTCCATGTCGTGAAGGAGCCGGCGTGCGAGGGCCAGGGCCTCCTGCCGGGTGCTGACCTCGCCGTCCTCCTGCGCCTCATGCACTGCGTCGAGGAGTTCGCCGAGGAGCGGGCCCGGCTCCAGCGCGAGTTCCTGCATGAGGTCATTGCCATCCACCAGCGGCGGGTGTGCGCGCATCTCCCGCAGCCACGCAACGTAGCGCACGAGCATGCCATCGAAGAGGTCGTAGAGCCGCCCGCGCTGCTCGATGCGGCTGGATGGTCCGCGGCAGGCTGAGCGGTCGGCGACGGAGAGCAGCAGCAGGCCGATCGCCGCGGGCTCTGCGTCGCGCATCAGCCGGCGGATCGCCCGCAGCGTGATGACGCTGCCGATCTCCCGGCCCTCCTGCTCCGCCCGCAACGCCGCGCTGGCAAGCTCCAGCGGCCGCAGATGCAGGCGGACCATCCGCACCACCTGCCGGCGCAGGAGCATCGGCAGGCGCCAGTGCCGCGCGTAGTCGACGAAAGTCAGCGCGCTCTCGTCTGCGTGGCCGAGGAAGCGGATGTGGCCGCCCTCGTGCGTGATGCACTCCGGCTTGCCGACATCGTGGAAGAGCGTCGCGAGACGGACGGCGGCGCGGTTTTGCGGATCGCGCAGCCACACCCGGACCGCGTCCGCGCTGCGCGGGAAGAACAGGTCAGGCTCGTTGATCGCCCGCTCGACCTCGTGCACCGCGAGCAGCGTGTGGCCGAGCACGTCGAGGTGGTGGAAGCCGCCCTGCTCAACGCCGCGCATCGCCTGGAGCGCGGGGATCAGCGCATCGAGCGCGCCGAGCCCCTCGGCCTCCTGCAGCGCATCGGCCGCGTGGCGCGCGCTGAAGAGCTTCAGCATCTCCTGGCCGATGCGCTCGCCCGCCACCTCCTGCACGCGCGGCGCAAGCTCCGCCAGCCACTGCCCGGTCTGCGGCTCGATGGCGAAGTGAAGCTGTGCGGCGAAGCGGAAGCCGCGCAGCACGCGGAGGGGATCGCTCTCGAGCACCTCCCGGGCGGGGGCGGTGATGCGGGACCCGCGGAGGTCGCCGAGGCCGCCGGTGGGGTCCACGATGGTCTCCGCGCCACGGATGTCCCAGGCGAGGGCGTTGATCGTGAAGTCGCGCAGTCGCAGGTCCGCCTCGATGGTGGGCGCGCGCAGCTCAACGAAGTCGAGGAAGCCGCTCGGGTCGCCGGGGCGTGAGATGACGCGGATGGTCGGGTGGTCCTCGTGCAGCACGACCGCGCGCAGGCTATGCTCGCGAGCGAACCTCTCCGCCAGGGCGATCACGCCGCGGCCGGCGAGGTCCCAGTCGTAGACCTTGCGGCCGAGGAGCACATCGCGGACCGCGCCGCCTACGACGTAGAGCTCATAGCCGCGCTCGATGGAGACCGAGGTGACGGCGTCGTGCAGGGGCGCCGCCATCCATGCGCGCCGCAGCGCTCGCGCAGGCTCCTCGGCGACCCGGGGCATGGTCAGCCGCCTCCGGGAGGCAGGCCGGCGGCCTCGCGGAGCGCCTGGAGCTGGCCGCGGCTGAGCTTGCGCACCTCGCCGAGGGAGAGCTCACCGAGGCGGATCGGGCCGACGGCCACGCGCTTGAGGCGCCGCACGGGGTGGCCGATCTTCTCACACATGCGGCGGATCTGGCGGTTGCGGCCCTCGCTGATGATGATGCGCAGGCGCGACTCGCCGGCGCCCTGCGACAGCGCCATCACCTCGGCGGGCTGCGTCTTCCCGTCCTCCAGCTCGATGCCGGAGCGAAGGCGCCGCAGTCTGGTCTCGGACGGCACCCCCTCGACATCGGCAAGATACTCCTTTGGAATGTGATGCTTCGGGTGCAGGAGGCGCTGGGTGAGGTCGCCGTCGTCTGTGAGCAGCAGCAGGCCGGTCGAGTCCAGATCGAGGCGGCCGACCGGGTAGACGCGATCGCGTGCCCCGGCGGGAATGAGATCCATCACCGTGGGGCGGCCCTGCGGATCGTCGCGGGTGGTGACGTAGCCCGGGGGCTTGTTGAGCACGAGGTAGGTGTGCTCGTCCGGGAGCTTGACACGGCGGCCATCCACGCGTATGTCATCGGTGGGGGAGGCTTTCGCCCCGAGCTCGCGCACGGTGCTGCCGTTGACACTCACCCGCCCCCCGCGGATGAGTTCCTCGCAGCTTCGCCGGCTACCCAGCCCTGCGCGCGCCAGGAGCTTCTGAAGTCGCTCCATGCACCAACACTCCCACAGCCAGCGCCACGATGACGGCCAGCGCAAGCATGTAACGTCTGTCCCCAGTGACAAGCGCCCAGAGTGAGCCACGGACCCCCTCGGTGGCAGTGAGGTCCACCACCCGTTGCGTGCCATCAGGCATGAGAACCGCCAGGCTCCCGACGACATCGCCCGCCGCGATGGGCGCGCGCGCGACCGACTGCACGAGCTCCGGCTCCTGGAACTCACCGCGCGGCACGACCGCGATCACGTCCTCCGCCGCGCGTGCCCGCACGGTCTCCCGCACACCGCCGCGGACCTCAACCGTCGCCTCGGTGAGTTCCGTGGAGACAAGCGCCACCTTCAGGAAGCTCTCATATCCCCACTCAAGGAGCTTTCGCGCCTCGACCCACGGCTCCCTGTCACATCCGAGAACGATCGCGATCAGCCGCCAACCATCCACGTATGCGCTGGCGGCGAGGCAGTTGCCGGCCTGGCGGGTGTAGCCGGTCTTGATGCCGTCCGCCTCCGGCCACTGCGCGAGCAGGCGGTTGCGGTTGCGGAGGGTCCTTTCGTAGGGGCGGCCGGGCCACGGCACGGTCGCCTCCCGCGTGGAGACGATCGCGCGCAGCTCGGGGCGGTTCATCACCGCGACCGCGAGCAGCGCGAGATCATGAGCCGTGGAGTAGTGCCCCTCCTCGTGGAGGCCATGCGGGTTCTGGAACTGCGTGTTGGTCATCCCAAGCTCGCGGGCCCGCTCGTTCATCCGCTGCACAAAGGCCTCAACGGAGCCGCTGACCGCCTCCGCGCAGGCGGTGGCGGCGTCGTTGGCGGAGGACAGCAGCACGCCGGTGAGCAGGTGCTCGAGGCTGATCTCCTCGCCAGCGGCGAGGTTCATCGTGGTCTCGCCCACCCTGGTCGGTCCTGAGCCAACGGTGACGGTCCTGCGCAGATCGCCCGACTCGGCGACCAGCAGTGCCGTCATCATCTTCGTGAGACTGGCCATGAACCGCCGCTGGTCGGCGTCTTTCTCGAGGAGGATCTGCCCGGTCTCCGGGTCGATAAGCACCGCGGAGCCGCAGCTAACGTCCGGCGGTGAGGGAGCGTCGGCCTCGGCGGACATGGCGAGGCCGAAGCAGAGCGCTGCCACGACGAGCGGGACGATCCGATGCATGGCTGCAGCCGTCATGGGCCTTCCTCTCCATCGGATGCGGTGGTTTCCTCACCGGGCGCCTCCTGCCCCGCAGGCCCCTCGGCGGCGGGCTCAGAGTAGTCCTCGGTCTCAAGTATCATCAGGGCGGCCTCATCGGCCTCGGCGCCGTCGGCCACGAGCGCCCGCAACTGCTCCCGGAAGTCCGTCTCGCTTGGCGACAGCTCAGGCAACTCGTTGAGGTCATTGAGGCCGAAAGTGGACAGGAAGTGCGTGGTCGTGCGCAGCAGGAATGGGCGGCCGGGCGCCTCCTTGCGGCCGCAGATCTCCACGAGGCCCTTCTCCAGCAGCGAGTTCACGGAGCCTGTGGAGTTGACGCCGCGGATCTCGTCGATCTCCGGCCGGGTGATGGGCCCGAGGTAGGCGACGATCGCGAGCGTCTCCAGCGCCTGTGGCGACAGCCGCTCCGGCTCCGGCTCGCGGAGGCGCTGGACGTAGCGGGCGTAGCGTGGCCGCGTCGCCATGTGGTAGCCGCCCGCAAGCCGCACGATCTGCAGCGCCGAACCCTCCATCAGGCGCGCGAGATCCTCCACGAGCCCCTCGATCTCCTCGAGCGGCAGCTCCAGCACGAGCGCGAGCCGCTCATCGTCGCAGGGCGCGTCGGATGCAAAGATGATGGCCTGCAGGCCCCTGATTGCCTCGTCACGGTCGTAACTCACGTGCGGATGGCTTCCTCCGGTGGCACGAATTCGAGCTGGATGCGGCCGCGCGGCCGATCCTGCGACACCAGCAACTCGCCGCGCCGGATCATCTCCAGCACCGCGAGGAAGGTCACGACGATGTATACCCGGGTCGCGCCCTCATGAACGAGTTCGTCGAACCACGTGCGGCGCTGCGCACTGCGCCGAAGCTGCGCGCGCAACTGGTCTATCCGGTCACCGACGGCAATCTCGTCACGCACCATCAGGTGCGGAGGCGGCTCCTTGACGCGGTCAAGCATGTCCTGGACGGCGGACACGATGTCGAAGATCGATACATCCTGTAGCGGCACCACGCCCGCGCCGATCACGTCATCAGCCTTCAGTGGCCGCAGGTAGATCTGTTTGCGGGCCTCTTGGGCCTCCGCGAGGATCGTGGCGGCCTCCTTGTAGGTGCGATACTCCGCCAGCCGCCGCGCCAGCTCAACGACAGTGGTCTCCTCCGCGATCACCTCGTCGTCGGGCGGCTCCTCCCGCGGCAGCAGCGCCCGGGACTTGAGCAGCAGCAGCGACGCGGCCGCCTCAACGAACTCTCCCGCGACGTGGATGTTGATCTGCGCCATGGTGCGCAGGTATTCGAGGAAGCGGTTCGTGATGTGGACGATGTCCACCTCAGCGGCCTCAACCTCCTCGCGCTGCACCAGATGCAGCAGCAGGTCCAGCGGCCCCTCGAATACCTCGATCCGCACGGGGTAACCGCTGAACTGCTCGAAGCGTGCACCGATGTTCCTGGCAACCAGCTCGATCACTCACCGTTCGACGGACCGACCACCGAATCGTCCGCGAGCAGCATGGTCAGCGGCGCGGAGGAGGTGTCTCGCAGCCCCCTGAGCTGCACGCGGCGACCGATGACGCAGTGCTCCAGCGGACTGGGCATGTCCGCCACGAGCGTCTCTTCGTCAATGATGCTGTCGCGCACCCGCACGTCTCGCAGCACGCAGCCATCGCCGATCGCGACGTGGGGGCCGATGGTGCTGCCCTGCACGACGGCTCCGGCGCCGATGAGGCACGGGCCCGTGATCCGGCAGCCTCTCACCACCGCGTCCCTGCCAATGACGACATGCCCCTCGACCGTGGAGTCAGCATCCACATCGCCTTCGATGCCGCCCTCGTCGGCAGCCAGGAAGTACTGGTTCGCGGCCAGCAGCGCCTCCGGCGAGCCTGCGTCGGCCCAGAAACCCTCGGTGACGTGATAGCCCACGCATCGTCCGGTATGAACGAGGTAGTCGATGGCGTCCGTGATCTCCAGCTCGCCGCGCGCAGACGGCGTGATGGAGTCAACCGCCTCCCAGATCTCCGGCCCGAAGCCGTAGACGCCGACGATGGCGAGGTCGCTGGGGGGATCCTTGGGCTTCTCAACGAGGCGCACGACCTGTCCGTCCTCAACGACGACCACGCCAAATGCGCGCGGATCCTCAACAGGCTTGACGATCAGCGAGGCTGCGGCATCCGAGGCCATGAAACCGTCCACGAACTCCGCGACGCCATCGCCGAGGAGGTCGTCGCCGAGATACATCAGGAAGCGCTCTTCCCCAGTGACGAAGCCGCGGGCACACCCGAGCGCGTGGGCGAGGCCCTTCGGCTCAGACTGCACGCAGTAATCCGTGCTGATGCCCCAGCGGGATCCATCACCGACGAACTCCTGCAGAGCCCGCTCGATCGGGGATACGACGAAGATCGCCTCATCCACGCCCGCCTCGGCGAGCGCACTCAGCACCCGGTCGAGCACCGGGCGACCGCCGACCGGCAGCAGGTGCTTCGGTCGGCAGAACGTGAGAGGCCGCAGCCGCGTCCCCTCTCCTGCACACAGCAGTACCGCCTTCATCTCGACCTCCGTCAGAGCGTCGAACCAAGATGCATTGCTGAGCGAACCTGCGACATCGTCTCGCACGCGACCTCACGCGCCTTCTCGGCGCCTTCCCTGAGCACCTGGTGCACGTGGTCAAGGTTCTGAGCAAGCTCCGTCCGCCGCTGCATCACGTCCTTGAGGCCCCAAAGCAGCTTCTCTGTGGCCTGCAGCTTGCACTTCACACACCCGAGCGAGCCGGCCTCGCACTGCATCTTGATCTCCTCGACCTCAGCGGCGTCCTCACCGTACATGCGGTGGTAGATGAACACCGGGCACTCGTCCGGGTGGCCGGGATCGCCCATGCGCAGCTTGGTGGGGTCGGTGAACATCGACTTCATCTTCCGCTGGACTTCGTCCGGCGCGTCGGCGAGCTTGATATCGTTCCCGTACGACTTGCTCATCTTCCTGCCGTCGATGCCGGGGACGAGCGCGAACTCGGACAGCAGGCCCTCCGGCTCGGGGAAGACCGGTCCGAAGAAGTTGTTGAAGCGGCGCACGATCTCGCGCGTCAGCTCAAGGTGGGGGAGCTGGTCCTCGCCAACGGGCACCACGGTAGCCTTGTAGATGACGATGTCGGCGGCCATCAGCACCGGGTACCCGAGGAGCCCGAAGCCGGGACCGGCGCCATCCACGTCGCGCAGATTCGCTATCTGGTCCTTGTAGGTGGGGCAGCGCTCGAGCCATGACACCGGCGTGATCATGCCGAGGAGCAGGAAGAGCTCGGCGTGCTCGGGGACATCCGACTGCACGAAGAGCGTACTGCGCTCCGGGTCGAGGCCGGAGGCAAGCCAGTCGATCGCCATCTGCTCGACGCGCTCAGGCATCGTCTCAGTCTCATCGTAGCCGGTGGTGAGCGCGTGCCAGTCGGCAATCTCGAAGAAGCACTCGTAATCGTCCTGCATGGAGACCCAGTTGCGGAGGGTGCCCTCGTAGTGTCCGATGTGCAGGAGGCCGGTGGGTCTATGCCCGCTGAGAATGCGGCCTTTCTTCGCCAAACTCATCCCTCTTTCAGAACAGCCACGCCGGGCCCGCGAGGAGCCGGCCAAGCAGGCTCACAGGCGTCCAGACGAGGATATCAGTGACAGGATTTACAATGATGACGATCAGCAGCAGGACCATGCCGTAGCGGCGTGAGAAGTCGGCGAACTTGCGCGCTGCCCGCACCGGCAGCAGGCCCTCGACGATCCCGGCGCCATCCAGCGGGCCGACCGGCATCAGGTTGAAGAATGCCAGCAACAGGTTCAACAGCACCATGATGGTCAGGGGCAGAGTGTAGGCGCCTGCGAAGCCGAAGCGCAGCGGCATGGCCGCGATGGCAGCGACCAGGATGTTCGTCCCGATGCCCGCAGCGGCGACAACAATGGCGTCACGCCGTGGGTGGCGGAAGTTGTATGGATTCACCGGCACTGGCTTGCCCCACCCCATCCCGAAGAGCAGGATCATCGTGGTGCCGATCAGATCGTAGTGATCCAGCGGGTTGATTGAGACACGCCCCATTGCGCGTGGCGTTGGGTCGCCCGCGCGGTCCGCGGCATATGCGTGCGCGAACTCATGCACGGTCAGCCCTACGATGATCGCGACCAACCAGCTCAGAACGAAGGGCAGCATCTCCTGCAGGCTCTGCCCGGATTTCAGGACACTCAGCAGCATGGCGTCTCCATAGGAGGTATCAGTCGGTTGGCTTGCGTAGCGCCTTAAGCGCGATCGAGAGTTGCTGCTCCCGGTCGGCGCCTTCGTCGAGCTTCGCCTTCAGCGCCGCATCCAGGGCACCGGTGAACCCGGGGCCGGGCCTGTGTCCACCGGCGATCAGGTCTGTCCCGCTGATCTCGACGCACGTTCCGCGCAGCTCGTGCCAGTAGCGCTCGAGACGCGCGCGCCCCGGCCGGTCGAGGATGGTCCAGGCGGCCAGGGCCGCCTCCGGCCGCATGCGGCACAGCTCGCCGAAGGTCTCGCTGGCGCTGGCATCCTCCAACAGCACCCGCGGCGGCCGTGCGACCACCGCCGCAGCGTGCAGGAACGCGTCCCGTGACCGCGCGTGCAACATCAGGCGCGCAGTCAGCTCCGCGGCACGCTGCCCCGACAGCGCAGCGTACATACCGAGGCAGGTGGCCATCGGGTAGATCCTCGCGAGGTCGATCCCGAGCGCACCAGCGGCCTCGCGAATGTGCGCGGTCGCCTCACATGCCTGTCGGGAGGCCTGCATGAGTCCCATCGCCTCGAACAGGCCGAGCTTCTGCAGCGCGGCAACCGCGCGGGCGGGCGTCTCGTGGAAGATGACGCGCAGTTCGTTGCGCAGGCGGGCTCCCGATAGGCCGGCGGCCCGGCGCTCCACGACCGCCCTCGCCAGCAACTGCGCGGTGTGCGCCTCCAGTTCGAACTCCAGGCGCAGCATGAAGCGCACGGCGCGGAGCATGCGCGTCGGATCATCCTCGAAGCTGCGTTCATGCAGCACGCGAAGCTGCCGCACCTCCACGTCGGCCTGGCCGTCATGCGGGTCGATGAGGCGGCCGAACCGCTCCCGACCGAGCGCCATCGCCATCGCGTTGGCGGTGAAGTCGCGTCGCGCGAGATCCTCCGCGAGCGTCGCGGGCTCCACCACGGGAAGTGCTCCCGGGCGTGGGTAGGTCTCGGTGCGCGTACGTGCAACATCAAGCTGCCGCCCGTCCGGGAGCACCAGCGTGGCGGTCATGAACCTGCTGGTCTTGTGCACCCGCGCGTTGAGGCGATCGGCAAGGGCGTGGGTAATCGGCTCGATTGGCCCCTCGACCGCCACGTCCAGGTCCGGCGCCTCCCGCTGCAGCAACAGGTCGCGCACCGGGCCACCGACGAGGAACGCAGTCGTATGAGCCCCTGCGGCGGTCGCCCCGACCTCCGCGAGCAACTCCCGGTCCTGCGCTCCCAGCCGGTCATCTATCTGCAGCAGGCTCACCCCCGCGCGTCGGCGCACCTCTGCTCGTCCACCTTGGTCGGCTCGAGGTGACGCGGAACCCGGTCCTGTGCCACGAGGTCGGAGAGACTCTCGCGCTCGACCAGCAGATGGTCCTCACCGGCGCAGCAGAGGACGACGGCCGGGCGCGTGAAACGATTGTAGTTCGAGCTCATCGCGTAGTTGTAGGCGCCTGTGCCGAACACGGCAAGGAGATCGCCCGGTTCGCAGGGCGCGATGCAGGTGTCGTCAATCAGCGTATCGGTCTCGCAATGCTTGCCCGCGACACGAACCCACTCGGTCGGCTCGTCCCCGGCCCGGTTGGCCACGACGGCTTCGTAGACAGCGTCGTACAGCGCCGGCCGCGGGTTGTCCGAGAGGCCGCCATCGATGGCGACGTAGGTGCGCAGGTCCGGGATCTGCTTGATGACGCCGATCGTGTAGAGCGTGACGCCCGCCTCACCGACGATCGACCGGCCCGGCTCGAGGATCAGCCGAGGGTAGCTGAGCCTGTGCTCGTCGAGCTTCGCGAGCAGCCGCGGGCAGATCGTCTCGGCGAGGTCGGCGACGGTGGGCGGCTCATCCTTCTCAGTGTAACGGATGCCGAGGCCGCCGCCGAGGTCGAGGTCCTCGCACTCGAGGCCGAGTTCGTCGTGCATGCGCGCGAGGAACTCCACCATGTGGTCAATCGCTCGCTCAAACGCGTCGGTCTCGAGGAGCTGGCTGCCGATGTGGCAGTGCAGCCCGCGCAGATTGACCGCGTCGTACTCCAGTGCGCGCCAGATCGCGTCACGCGCTTCGCCGCCGTAGATCCCGAGCCCGAACTTGCTGTCAACCTGGCCGGTCTGGATGCGGTCATGGGTGTGGGTGTCCACGCCGGGCCGGACGCGGATCAGGATATCCGCGCGCGTGTCCATCTTGTGTGCCCAGCAGTTGAGCTGCTGCAGCTCGATGAGGCTGTCCACGACAATCCTGCCGACGCCGGTCTCGAGCGACATGCGGTACTCGAGGTTGGACTTGAAGTTCCCGTGCATCTTGATGCGTTCCGGCGGGAAGTCCGCCTGCAGCGCCGTATACAGCTCACCGGCCGAGGCAACATCGAGGGCCATGCCCTCCTGCTCCATCAGCCGCGCGAAGCCCTTTGTCAGCGCGGCCTTGCTCGCGTACGCGATCTCGACACTCGGGTAGCGGCTGCCGAACTCGGTGATGTACTCACGGCAGCGGCTGCGAATGGCCTCCTCGTCGTAGAGGTAAAGCGGCGTTCCGTACTTGTGAGCGAGTTCGACGGTATCGCAGCCGCCCACGACGAGGTGGCCGCGGTCATTGACTCTCAGCATCCTGTTCTCCGACATCCGTGTAGCCTTTCCGACGTCAGGTTCGAATGCAGCACTCTCAGTGACAGCTGTTCCATGACGAAACCAGCCCCATGCACGCGGCCCTGGGGCTGGAGGAGATCCGTCAGGCAACCCGCTCCGGCTCAGAACTCGTTACTGGTGAGGCAGATCTGGCCGGTCTGAGGGTTGAAGGTGATCGTGACATCCAGGGCGTCCGCCAGGAACTGCAACGGGACCATCGTGCGCCCCTGCTTGATGTAGGGCGCAATCTCCAGCACGCGCGTCTGATCGTTGACCGTGACCTGCGGGTTGCCGATCGTGAGCGACAGCTCGGTGCCGGGACGGGAGGCCGCAACGCGCTTCTCCACCGGGTACCAGTAGAGCACGCCATCGCTGGCCTCGAAGATCTCGCGCAGCGGCGCGACCGAGATGCCATCCTTGAACTCGGGCGAGGCGAGCAGGTCGAGCGCCTCGCTGTTGAGGAACACAGTGACGTCCTCGAACTGCGTGGAGGCGACCGGCGCGATGACCGGGCGGCCCGGAAGGGTCATGCGCCCGTCGGCCGGGATCGCCTCGAGTGAAGCACGCTCGGGCAGCAGCGCGATGCGCATCTGAGCACCGTCATCGGCGATCGTCTGCGCCGCGCTCAGCTCGACCTCTTCAGGCGCGACGGCGACGGTGGCCGGGACGAGCATCCTGTCGGGCTGGGTCATGCGACCATCCAGGGCCGCCACCATCGGCTCGATGTCCGTCTCAGGCTCACTGGAGACCACCAGCGTCTCCATCGGCGTCTCCTCGGCGATGACCATCTCGGCCGGGATCAGCGTGGCGCCGGGCGTCGTCGTCAGGGCGACCATCTGCTCGGGATCGGGCGTCACTTCCAGCACGGGCTCGAGCACGAACTCCTCGGCTCCCGCCGACGCCACCCGGGCGACCAGGGCTCGCGGCATCGTCATGCGCGGGGCCGTGTCGGTTGCGGAGGCTTCAGGCGCAAGCGGCCCGCTCTGCCCCGCGATCGGCATCACCACGTGGCTGCCGGGCTTGATGTCGCGGGGCATCGTGAGCCGCGGCGTAACGTCAGCGGCGGCAAGCGCCGGCTCCTCAACGATCTCCGGGGCCAGAGCCTCGCCGGACGTCGGGACGATCTGCTCGAGGCCCAGGCCCGGCAGAGAGATGCGCGGCTCGGCGGTGTAGTCGGCAATGGGGGAGGCGTAGCCGACGCGTGAGCGGGTGACGTCCACCGCGCCCGTCGCCAGCGCCATCAGCGGCTCCTCGGTGGCGCCAAATGCGCTGGCCGCAGCCGGCTCCTGGACGCCCACGGTGGGGGCGGGCGGCATGCTTGTCAGTGCAGCGCTCGGGGCCGTGGTCATGTCGCGGTTCTTGACAAAGATAGTCACCTCGGCGGACGCGCCCTCGTTCTCAGCCTCGTCCATCGCGGTGACCTGAAGCACATGCGGCCCATCCGCCGAGCGCGTGGTATCCCACACGTCCTCGTACGGGCCCGTGTTCATGATCATCTTGTGCAGCTTGCCGTCGATGTAGAAGAAGACGTACTTGACGCCTACGTTATCGGTGGCCTCAGCGCGGATCTCGACCTGCCCGCTGAGCTCGGCCCCCTGCGCGGGGTAGTAGATGTTGATGACCGGAGGGATGCGATCCTGGCCGCTCGCACCGCCGCTTTGTGCCGCTGCGGCGACTGTGACGCTGATCGTCGCCATCCCGATCTCGCCCTGGGCGTCAACGGCGCGGGCGCTCAGGGAGAACCTGCTCCCGGCTGCCGAACTGAAGTCCCACTCGAAGGCCTGGGTGCCGCTGGTGCGCGGCACGGCAAGCGCATGCTGGCGGGCGAGTTCGCCGTTGATCAGCAGGTCGAGCCTGGTGATCGGCTGGTCGGAGTCGGAGCGGTAGGAGACGTCGATCACAACGACGCCCTGCACCACCTGCTCGTGGCCGGGCTGCGTGATCTTCACGATGGGGCTTGCATAGGCGATGGGAGCCGCAAAGCTGCTGACTATCCCGAGCAATGCCATCATCGTGACACTGCTCCAGAACAGCGACCTTAGCTTCTCCATCAGTAGGTCCCTCCCAGAGCGCGCTGAGCCTGTTACGAACGAGTTGTGCAGGCGCTTGTGCGATAGCCTGGCGTGAGCGGGCGCCAAATGCGGTCGCCCGCCGTTCTGCGGGCCATTCGCGCGCCGCCCGCCGGCGGGGCAGGATGCCTCCCGCCGAACCTATCACAATCTACTACGAAAGTCAAGATTTCACTGACGGGTTCGTCAGGGGAAATGCGGGTTGGACTGCGTGGGAATCACCAGCGAACGGCGGGCCGGCACAGCGGGGGCGGCCTCTCCACGGCGACGCCCTTCGGGCGCGGCCCCCCGCTGACCCTCGACAACGCGCCGCGCCCGGTGTATCATAGGCCCGAAGTCGCGGCGTAGCCCATTGCCAGTTCCCAACTCCCAGTTCCCGCCATTCCCGCCGTAGGGTGATTCTGATGGCCATGGAGCCCATGATCGGTCTGGAAGTTCACGTCCAACTCGCTACCGAGTCGAAGATGTTCTGCGCGTGCTCGACGAAGTTCGGCGCCGAGCCCAACTCCAACGTCTGTCCGAGCTGCCTCGGCCTCCCCGGGTCGCTCCCTGTGCCGAACCGCAAGGCGGTCGAGTATGTGATCCGCACAGGCGCCGCGCTCAACTGCAGTGTCGCCGACCACTGCCGCTTCGCGCGGAAGAACTACTTCTACCCGGACCTGACGAAGAACTTCCAGATCTCCCAGTACGATGAGCCGCTCACCTACAACGGCTACATCGACCTGAAGGTCAACGGTGAGCCGGTGCGCATCCGCATCCGCCGGGCGCACCTCGAGGAGGACACGGGGAAGAACCTGCACCTCGCCTCCGGCTCCACGCTGGTGGAATACAACCGCGGCGGGATTCCGCTGATGGAGATCGTGACCGAGCCGGACTTCACCACCGCGGAGCAGTGCCGGGAGTACCTCACGCAGCTTCGCCTGATCCTGCGCTGCATCGGCGTCTCGACAGCGAACATGGACGAGGGCGCGATGCGCGCGGAGCCGACCGTGAACCTCAACGACCGCGCGACCGGTGAGGCCACGCCGAAGGTGGAGATCAAGAACCTCAACTCGATCCGCTCGGTCTATGAGGCGGTCAAGTACGAGATCTCCCGCCAGCGCAAGGCCGTCGCCGAGGGGCGCGAGGGCGAGCTCTTCCAGCAGACCCGCCGCTGGGATGAGAGCAACGGCGTGACCGCGCTCATGCGGCGCAAAGAGACCTCCGATGACTACATGTACTTCCCCGAGCCCGACCTCGTGCCGCTTGAGCCGGACCCGGCATGGGTCGAGAGCATCGTCTCAAGCTGCCCGGAGCTCCCGGCGGCGCGCTGCGAACGGTTCTGCACGGAGTACGCGATCCCGGAGTATGACGCGACCGTCCTGACCGAGAGCCGTGAGCTTGCGGACTACTTCGAGGACGCCTGCAAGGCCTTCGAGGGGGCCGCCAAGACCGTCAGCAATTGGGTGATGGGCGACCTCACGAGCCTGCTGCACGAGGCAGGCGTAAGCATCGCGCAAAGCCCGGTCTCCTGCGAGCGGCTGGCGGAGCTGCTCAAGCTCATCGACGAGAACGTGATCTCGGGCAAGATCGCCAAGGACGTGCTGGCGAAGATGTTCGAGAGCGGGAAGAGCGCGGCGGAGATCGTGAAGGAGGAGGGCCTCGAGCAGATCTCCGACACGAGCGCGCTGGAGAGCGTGATCGACGAGGTGATCGCGGAGAATCCGGGCCCGGTGGAGGACGTGCGGGGCGGGAAGCAGCAGGCGATCGGCTTCCTCGTGGGCCAGGTCATGCGCAAGACGCAGGGGCAGGCGAACCCGGGCATGGTGAACGAGATGCTGAGCCGGAAGGTGAAGGGTGAAGGGTGAAGGGGGGGCGGGGCACTGCATCACGGAGCCAGAGACGGGGGTGGTGAGGGCATGCGGCGCGAGGTCAGGACTTGGTTCGAGCAAGCCCAAGACGATATGATCACTGCGCAGATGAACCTGGGCATGGGCCGCTACAACTGGGCCTGCTTCATCGCGCAACAGGCAGCAGAGAAGGCTCTCAAGGGTCTGTATGTGGCCGAACATGGGGAGGAGCCGCCCCGCATTCATGGCCTGCGGCCTCTGGCGCAACTTGCGGCAGGCGAGGCTGCCGGCGCGATATGGACCGCTCTCGGCGGCCTTGACCGGCACTACACCATCTCCCGCTATTCGCCCGACGGCATTGAACCTCCGGCGGAGTCTTATAGCGAGGCCATAGCGAAGGAGGCGGTTGAACAATGCTCCGAGATATTGCTGTGGGCGACCGCCCGCTTGCGCGAGGAAGACTGATCGCCGAGATCCGGGCATTCCTGCGGCGAACCGGGGCCACGGAGGCAATCCTCTTTGGCTCCTATGCGCGCGGGGAGGCACGGACGTGGAGTGATGTCGATCTCATCGTCATATCCCCGCGTTTCCAGAACCTCCGCTTCCTGGATCGGCTTCCTGCCCTCTATGATGCCTGGAGCATCCTCCGGCCGTACCCAGAGCTGCTGGCCTACACCCCCGAGGAGTTCGAGGAGGCGCGGAAACAACTCGGCATCGAGCGCGTCGCCTATCGCGAGGGCATTCGCATCACCGTCGATCAACCCGAGGCCACCTGACAGCCATGCTCTCTGAACGCGGCGAGGGATGGATCGCGGACGCGCGGATTGACCTTGAGGCCGCGCGCCTGCTCTCGCAGCACGTGATCCCCAATCACGCCATCTTCCACGCCCGCCAGGCCCTCGAGAAGCTCCTCAAGGCCGGCTACCCGCTCCTCCTCAAGCAGCCCATGCCGCGCGAGCACTCCCTCCAGGCGATGGTGCATGATGTCTTCGGGAGGATACCGGAGCCGATCTGGGCAATCATCAAGCGACTGAACCCGTTCTATATGTCCACACGCTACGTAGACGCCGCCGGCGGCCCACCCTCGGAAGCATTCGAGCCCGAGGACGCCCAGGAGGCCGTCGCGCTCGCACAGGAGGCCTTCGAGTGGATCGAGGCGCGATACCGCGAGAAGAGTTGATCGAGGAGATCCGCCGGTTCATGCGGCGCGTCGGGGTCGTGCACGCGATCTTCTTCGGCTCACGCCAGCGCGGCGACAACCGGCCGCACTCCGACCTGAACCTCGTCCTCCTCGACGAGCGCTTCGCCGGGCAGAAGCTCGGCAGGCTGCTCCCGGAGCTGCAGGAGGCATGGAAGATCGATCTGCACCTTGAGCTGCTGCCCTCCTCTCCCGAGGAGTTTGAGGAGATGCAGGAGTGGAACACGCTCGCGCGCGAGGCGGCGGAGAGCGGGCTGCACATAGATATTCAGGAAGACACCAACGAGGAGTGCGACCGATGAGCGATGCGGTGAACTTCGACGCGCTGGATACTGCGGCTGAGGCCGATGTCGTCGTGGTGGGTGGCGGGCCGGGCGGACTTTGCGCGGCCGTCGCCGCCGCGGAGGAGGGCGCGGACACGCTCCTGATCGAGCGCTACGGCTTCCTCGGCGGGATGGCGACCGCGGGCCTCGTGAACCCATTCATGCCATGGGTGGCGGGCGGCAAGCCGATCATCCGCGGGCTCTTCGAGCGCATCACCAAGCGCCTCGATGACTACGGCGGCTGGGGCGGGCCGCGGCAGCCGTCCTCCTTTGACGAGGAGATGTTCAAGTTTGTGGCCGAAGACCTGTGCACCGAGGCCGGTGTGCGGCTGCAGCTTCATACGATGCTCGCGGACGTGGACGCCAGCGAGAGCCGCGTGGAGCGGATCGCGACGCTCAGCAAGTCGGGCCTGCGGCAGGTGCGCGGGACGGTCTTCGTGGACGGCACCGGCGATGGCGACCTCGCCGCATGGGCGGGCGCGGAGACGGAGATCGGCCGCGAGGAGGACGGGCACTGCCAGCCGATGACGCTGTGCTTCCGTATGATGAACGTGAACATCGAGGCGATGCCCTCGCGCGCGGAGATAAACGAACTCTACGACGCGGCGAGGGAGCGCGGAGAGATCACAAACCCGCGCGAGAATGTGCTCAAGTTCTTCACCCCGCACGATCGGGAGGTCCACTTCAATACTACCCGGATTGTCATGCACGACGCTACGGATGCCGAAGAGCTGACGGATGCGGAGCTGATCGGGCGGCGGCAGGTGCGGGAGATGGTACGCTTCCTGCGTGACCACGTGCGCGGCTTCGAGGACGCATGGCTCGCGGAGATGGCGCCGCAGATCGGCATCCGCGAGAGCCGGCGGGTGATAGGCGACCACGTGCTGAGCGTCGATGAGGTGCTGGAGGCGCGGAAGTCTGAGGATGGGATCGCGCGCGGCTCCTACGGCGTGGACATCCACAACCCGGCGGGCACAGGCACGGTCATCCAGCATCTGCCGCCCGGGGAGGCCTACGATATTCCGTATCGCTGCATCACGCCGCGGGGCTTCGATAACCTGCTGATCGCCGCGCGCTGCATCTCAGCCGACCACGCGGCCCACAGTTCCATGCGCGTGATGCCGATCGTGATGGCGATCGGCGAAGCGGCGGGCTGCGCGGCTCAGATGGCGCTCCCGCAGGGCGACGTGCGCGCGATCGACGTGCAGGCGCTCCGGGGGCGGCTGGTGGAGCGCGGAGCGAGCATATACGGGTACGACAGCTAACCACGGCGAACGACTGCGAACGACTGCGAAAGGCGTCGACGGCCACGTGCTTAGCCGTATGGAGCGGAGGGGCTTCAGCCGCTCCGATGGATCTGACGAACGCGTAGTATCGTGCGGTCGGAGACGCTGAAGCGCCGCCGCTCCAGAACGACACGGCAACAGACGACGGCACAGGGGGTGACCCGCAATGCTCGAGGCGTTCGGGACGGCGCTGTTCGCGGCGCTGATGCTCACGACCACAGGCTTGATGATGGGCTGGGCGGTTTGGCACGTCTTCGGCATGTGCGTCCAGGACAAGCTCATCAGCTTCATGGAGATGCTTGTCATCCTCGTCGTCGTCTTCGGCCTCATGGCCGCGGCGCTCGTGCTGCCGCCACCTGTCGGAATCGGGGCGTTCATCCTCCTCTTCCTCCTCCTGCTCTTCATCCCGTTTCTGCCACGTGTCGCCAATGCGATGAAGCTCCAGCGGATGATCCGCAGCGACATCGCGGGCTTCGAGGCCGCACTCAAGCGCAACCCCGAGGTCCCCTACCCGCACCGCCGCCTCGGTGATATCTACCTCGAGCACGGGGACTTCGATCGCGCCATCGAGCACTACCAGGCCTACGTGGACTCCGTCGAGGCGAAGCCGGATGTGCGCCACCGGTTGCAGCGGGCGCTCACGAAGCGCCGGCAGCGCGAGATGAACCTGCGGATCTGCCCGGCCTGCGCCATGGAGAACCCCGCCCGCGCGATCCGCTGCGAGGGCTGCGGCTTCTACCTCAAGGGCCCGCGCGAGATCGTGGACGTGCTGACTGCGCCCGAGATGATGCGGCGCTGGAAGTGGCTCATCGTGGCGTTCTTCGTGCCGGGGCTGGTGGCGGGGCTGCTCACCGAGGCCATCCCGCCGGCGGTGATCCTCACGATGTTCGCGTGCAGCGTGATCGCGACCGGCGTGTTCCTGTATGGCCTCGCGCGAGAGGAGCGCAACCGGATCGTCCGGGAGGGCGTGAGGCCGCAGGAGCGGATCATCGAGGCGATCCAGGAGCCGCCGGAGGTGAGGGCGCTGGATGAGGAGCGGGGGTAGGGGCGGCCTCCCCCCCCGGCCCCCCTCCCCCTGGACGCTGCAAACGACGCAGCGTCGGCGGGACGAGGGGGGGAAATGGCAACGGCTGACCTCTCCCCCCTCAATCCCCCCTCTCCGTTCCGGCGAGGGGGGAGGATGGCAACGGCTAACGGCGGCAGGCAGGATGCCTGCCCCACGGTGGAGCGGTAGCGATGCAGGATTGCCTCACCGGATGGAACGAACCCATGGACATCGCTGAGCTGTTCGGGAACGCTATCATCGGAGTCTCGCTCTTCGTGGGCGTGCTGCTGGTAGTCGGCGGCGCGATCTTCAGGCTGTTCGGCCTGTACGTGACGGACAGGGTCCTCAGCGGCATGGAGTTTGCGGCTATCCTCACTGTGATCCTGCTGCTCATGGGCGGTGCCATCGCCGTCGGCGGGCCGCTGTCACTGGCGCTGCTGCTGCTGGTCGGGGCGCTCGCGCTGCTCATCACGCTCATGCCACGGATCGCCGGGCGCGTTCGCGGCTACCAGATGCTTCACAGCGACATTCGCCGCTTCGAGGAGGACCTGCGACGCCAGCCCGACGTGCCCTTCCCGCACCTCAAACTCGCCGAGATCTACTATCAGCAGGAGGATTGGGACCGGGCGATCGAGCACTATCAGGCCTACATCGCGGCGCAGGAGCTGAGCGGTGACACGAAGCGCCGCCTCGAGCGCTGCCTCGAGCGCAAACGTATGCGCGACCTGGGCCTGCGACGCTGCCCTGTGTGCGGTGCTGAGAACAAGCGCACGAGTGCGCGCTGCGTGGAGTGCGGGTTCTATCTGAAGGGCATGGTGGAGATCCTCGACACGCTCGTCACGCCGGAGATGATGGTCGTCTGGAAGTGGCTGGCGATTGTCTTCCTGCTGCCGGCCGTGGCGATCGGGCTGTTCGCCGGAGCACTTCCGCCGACGCTGACGATGGCGATGCTCGCGTGCAGCATCATCGCGACAGTGATCTTCCTGTATGGACGCATGAGAGCCGAAGGAGGCCGACGGCCCAGATGACACCCGAGATGTCGCCGCGAGAGCGCGTGCTCACTGCGATGCGCCGCCGGCAGCCCGACCGCGTGCCGAAGGAGTGGAGCTTCACGCCGGCCGTGCAGGAGGAGTTCGTTCGCCAGACGGGAGAGACCGACCCAGCCGTCTACTTCGGCTTCGAACGCCGCAACGTGGGCTTTCGCGGGCCGGAGGTACTGCCGGATTTCGCACCGTGGTATCGCGACGGCATCCCGCGGAACGCCGTGATCGGGCAGTATGGAAACGGGCAGGTCCCAGGTGACTTCTACCACTTCCACCGCTACATCTACCCGCTGGAGCATGCGGAGACGGTTGCGGAGCTTGAGGAGTACCCGTGGCCCGATCTCACGCCCACCTACCGCCACGAGCACCTCGAGCAGCAGGTGGCGGAGTTGCACGCGCAAGAGTGGTTTGTTGCAGGCAGCGTGGGGCATATCTGGGAGACCGCATGGCAGATGCCGCGGATGGAGAAGCTGATGGAGAAGATGGTTCTCGATCCGCCCTACGCGGCGTACATCTTCGACCGGATCACGGAGAACCAGGTCTTCGCGGCGAGGCGCTTCGCGCAGTCAGGCTGCGACATGATCCACTGCGGCGACGACATCGGGATGCAGGACCGGCTGATGATGAGCCCTGCGATGTGGCGTGAGTGGCTCAAGCCGCGCTGGCGGCATGTCATCAAGTCCGCGAAGGACGAGAACCCGGAGATCCTCGCGTGGTATCACAGCGATGGCGATGTGCGGCCGGTCATCGAGGACCTGATCGAGATCGGCTTCGACATCCTCAACCCGGTGCAGCCTGAGTGCATGGACCCGGCGGCGCTGAGACGGCAGTACGGCGATCGGCTGGCGTTCTGGGGCTGCATCGGGACGCAGACGACGATGCCCTTCGGAACGCCCGATGACGTGCGCGCGGCGGTGAAGTGGACGATCGAGAACGTGGGCCACGATGGCGGACTGCTCATCGCGCCGACGCATGTGCTTGAGCCGGACGTACCGTGGGAGAACATCACGGCGCTCCACGAGGCGGTGCAGGAGTATGGCGGCTATTGATCGATGCGCCGACGGGCAGGGCAACGGCGGGCCGGCACAGCGGCTGAGTTCCCTGGCGGGAACTCACCCCTCGCTGCGCTCGGGGCGGCCCCTCCACGGCGCTGAGGGCGGCCCCTCCGCAATGAGCCACACCACTGCGCGCCTGCCCATGCTCGCGGTTGCGCTGTGCGGGCTGACGCTGGCGGGCGGCTGCATCTTCGTGGATGCGCAGTTCACGATGGCGCCCGATGGCGCGACGGCGGCGCGGCTCGAGGCCGGGGTGCTCAAGTCGGTGGCCGAGCAGGGCGAAGGCGGCTTCAGCGCCGATATCGGCGAGATGCTCGCGGAGGGCAAGTGGACCGGGCCGGCGGACTCAGAGCGCGGGGAGTGGCTGGTGCAGGCGTGGGAGGGGCAGGCTGCCCCGGGTGAGGCGCTGTTCATCGAGGGCGACGCACCCGCGCCTGAGTTCGCGATCGAGCAGCACCTCCTGAGCACCGTCTACAGCTTCGAGATGGCGCTTCCGGAGACGGCGGTTGACGCCACGCCTCAGGCTGAGGAGGGCCCTGCCGCGGAGGTCGCGCCGGCGGATGCGGAGATGCAGGCGGCGGTGCAGGGGATGATGGAGGCCATGATGAGCACCGGCGAGGCCGGGGTGCGCTTCTCCGTGAACCTCCCGGGGCAGATCGTCGGCACCAACGGCGAGATCTCTGGGCCCGCGACAGTGCGGTGGGCGCTTGACCCGACTGCGGCTCAGCAGGCCTATGACAGCATGAGCGCGCAGTCGCGGCTGCTGAACTGGCCGGTGATCGGGAAGCTCGGCGGCCAACTGACGCAGATGGGGCGCTGGGACCTCGTGCCTGCCTTGATTGCGGGGGTGCGGCGCGGCGTGCTGCCGGATCCAGTCACCCCTGACCCGATGGCGGCTGAGCTTGACACGCTGATGTATGTGCAGGCGCTGGAGGCCGTGGTGGCGCTGGACGCGGCGGCGGGGGAGACCATCGCCACGGAGGTGCTGCAGGCGCTGGGGATGAACGGCAGCCTCGGGCGCGCGGAGATCGAGCAGATCGCGGTGCGGCTGGAGGGTGTGGATCTCGCCGCGGATGTTGACGAGGTTGTGCGGGAGCGGCTGCTCGGGGTGCTGCGCGGCGAGTGACGAGCACGGTCGTTTGCAGACGGGCTCCATGGGAACAAATGTGCCCCCTCAAACGTGTACGAAAATCGGAGGAGGTCGCGGCAGGCAGTTGTGCCTCAGCGAGTGAATCCTCCACTGGACGGCGCCCGCAGCGGCGCCGGAACCCGGCGGGGAACTGAGGGAAGATCGGGCCATGCGAACACCACAGAGTATTGGCTTCGTGCCCGGGCAGATGGGCGTGCTCAAGTTCATGGCACACCTGCCCAACTTCATCAAGCTCTATACGCGGCTCTTCGCCGACAAGCGCGTGAGCAGCTTCGCCAAAGGCATCCTGCTCGCAGGCATCGGCTACCTGATCGTGCCGGTCGATGCGATCGCTGACATTATGGTGCCGCTCGGCTTCGCGGATGACATCAGTGTGCTCGCGGGCGCCCTGTGGCTCTTCGTGAGGCTCTGCCCTCGGCGCGTGGTGGAGGAGCACGTGGAGATCATTGACGCGGGCGGGTAGCGGCGCAAGGACGCGGGCGAAGTGCAGACTCCATACGCGGGTGGGTCATGATGGCTGCGATCAGGTTCGAGCGAAGTCTCCCCCAAACCGGACCCACCATCCGCCGGTTCAGCCTCCGGAAGGACCTCGAGACGGTGTTGGAGTTCCAGTTCGAGGTCTATGAGGGCAACTTCCCGGGCTTTCGGGTGGACAAGTCCTTCCGGGATGACTACACCCGCGACCTGCGCCGCGCCGCCGGCGACCCGAACGAGATGCTCTACGTCCTGGAGGAGGACCGGCAGCTCGTTGGTTTCATCTGGGGCGCAATGATGGCCACGCTTGTGGATGACAGAGTTGGGTATATTAAGAATGTGTATGTAGCGCCGCACCTGCGGGGCACTGGCGAGGCGCAGCGCCTCATGGATGCCATCGAGGACTGGATGTGGGATCAGGACGCTGAGAAGATCATGCTCGACGCCAGTGTGGTCAATGCGCGGGCCGTAGCATTCTACGAGAAGCTCGGCTATGATGTTGAACGTGTGCGAATGGTCAAGCGCCCCAGCGGCGCGGACCCAAATCGCTGGTAAGCAGAGGAAGAGGGGCAGGATGGAGCAGGAACTGCAGGAAGTAGAATCGCTCATTGAGGAGGGCGACCTCGCCAGAGCCCAGGTTCTGTGCAAGCAGCTCCTGCAGAAGCACCCGACCAACGCCCACGCGCATGAGAGGATGGGCGATATCATGCGCAAGCGGTACATGTGGGAGGAGGCCGCTGAGTGGTATGCCCTCGCGGCCCAACTGCAGGACAGCGAGGCGCTGCGTGCCAAGCGGGCGGATGTGCTCCAGCGCGCCAAGGAGTCGCGCCGGGGCGGCGTGGAGCCGCACCTGGTGGACGAAGACACGACCAGCCGCATGACCCTGTGGATCGGCCTCGGGGCTGCCGCGATGCTCCTGGTCATCGCGGCCATCGCCTTCAGCATCTTCGGCGGCGAGAAGGAGCCGGAGCGGGTCGTGGTGGCGCCGGGCGGGCCTGCGTTGCAGGGGCCTGGCGGATCGGGCATCCCGAGCCTCACCGCCCCGAGCCCTGTTCGCGGCTCGCAGACTCCGCCGGGAGGCGGCGCGAGCCGCGCCACCGGCGGCGCTACAGGGGCCGCCGGCGCAGCCGGAGGCGCGGACGGTGCGCGAGCCAACCCGCAGGAGCAGTGGAGGGCGCAGGAGCTCCCGAGGGCGCCGCAGCAACGTGCGCCGCGCAGGAGCGTGACCACGCGCAGCAGCGCCGGAATCAGCCCCGACTCGCCTGACCCAAGGACCGATCATGACCAGGCTGTGATCAACGCCATCAGCTCGCTGACCTGGGGCGACAATCGCCCGATGACGGGCCGAGTGGACGCCATGGTGGACCCGTTCACCGGTTACGCGATGATCAGCGTGCTGATCCCGCAGGCGATGGAGGAGCAGGGGCTGGTTGAGGCGGTCGTGCGGCAGGCGTGGCGAACAGCCCGTGCTGCAGTGCAGGCCGACGAGGTCATCAGGTCACTGACGATCCGGATGGTGCGTGTATCCGAGGATGGTGAGCGGGTGGTCGCCTTCCGAGGCAACACCACCCGCGCGATGCTTCAGGCGGTCGGGACAGACAGGCCCGACATGGAGATTCTGTGGAACAACATCTTCGCGGGCGTCTGGTGGAATCCTGAAGCTGGAGGTGTCCCTCCGCGGGAGCCGCAGGGCTGAGGCACCTGTGCGGGCGAGGGCGCCCGCACCACGGTGGTTGAGGTTTCTGCCGCCCGGCGCTGCCGTTACAGCGGCTGCGGGGCGGGGTCGAATGATGGCTTACCTGGCTCCTGCAGGATGCACTGTCGCAGGAACTCAGCATCCGCGGCCATCCCCACCTCAGTCTCAGGATAGCGCTCCGGGTGCCAGAACTTCTCATACTCGTCAGTGATGTAGCCCTCATAGCCGATCGCCTTCAGATGGTTGATGATCAGACACCAGTCAAGCTCGCCATCGGCTGAGACCATGGCCGCATGGGGGCTGCCGTCGGCATCGTGCTGCAGGTTCTTCGCATGCACATGCAGCAGCCACGGGGACAGCAGGTTCAGCGCCTGGTTGAGCGTGTCCTCGCCGCGCACATGAACCCAGTAGTGATCCCACAGCACCCCGACCTCGTCGCTGTCGACCGCGCCAAGGAACTCCGCCATCTCCAGGGCGCTCCACGTCAGGTAGCCCTTGTGCGTCTCGCAGGCGAGCTTCACGCCGAAGTCCTCCGCGATGATCGCGGCCTCCTTCATCCCGGCGACGGTGCGCGCGAATACCTCCGAGCGCTCAAAGCCCTTCAGCGGCCACTGCCCGGCGATCGCGCGCACGAGCGGGCAGCTGAGCTCCCTGGCAACGCCGCAGGCGAGGCGGAAGCCGTCGAGGGTGGCGGAGGTCGCCTCATCGCTCATGAAGTCGCGGTAGTAGGGCGTCAGGCAGGCGAACTCGACGCCCTCGACTGCCGCGTGATCTCGAATGCGCACGATATCATCGGCCGACAGCGCCTCGAGGTGCATCTGACCGTTCTCCGCGCAGCGCACCTCGATCCCGTCAAAGCCGGCCCTCGCGCAGAAGTTGATGCTCTCGAAGATGTCCATTCCGGGCATGCCCATCGTGTGGCCAGCAGTCTTCATCTGGCGGGTCTCCTTTGATGCTGCGGGAGCGGTCAGACGGAGCGCTTCGGGGCGTCCTGCGGCACCGTCCGAATACTTCGGAAAAAGGTTTCTCCGCGTGGAGGGAATTGACCTCGCGGCTCCGAACTCCCCGTACGAGTTCGCTCACCGATGATCATTGCCAAGGAGGATGCATCTTGAAGAAGGCGATGACGCTCGGATCGCTGCCTCCCGACAAGTCGCTTCAGGAGAAGTTCCAGCTCGCGGCCGATGCAGGGCTCGACGGACTTGAGCTCACCGGCGTGCACGAAGAGGCCCAGGCCGAGGAGGCTCGCGAGGCCGCCGAGGCGGCAGGGATCGAGATCTGTGACTTGATGGCCACGACGCACTGGAAGCTCCCCCTTTCAAGCACCGACGAAGCCGTGCGGGTCGAAGCCGTGAAGGGCATCGAGCAGTCGCTCCTCGCTGCGAAAGCCGCCGGTACCGACACCATCCTCGTAGTGCCCGGCGTGGTTGACGAGCAGAACCGCTACCACGCGGCACTCGAACTCGCGGCGAAGAGCATCCGCGAACTGCTCCCCATGGCTGAGGACCTCGGGGTCTGCATGGCCCTCGAGAACGTCTGGAACAAGTTCCTCCTCAGCCCCGTGGAGATGCGCGACTTCATAGACCAGTTCGGCAGCGACTGCGTCAAGGCATACTTCGACGTCGGCAACATCCTGCTCTACGGCTACCCGGTGCACTGGATCGAGGTGCTGGGCGAGCGGATCGTGCGCGTGCACGTGAAGGACTTCGACACCGACAAGCGCCAGTTTGTCCCGCTGCTGAGCGGCAGCGTGGACTTCCCGCGCGTGGTGAACGCGCTGCGTGGCGTCGGCTACCACGGCTGGCTGACTGCCGAGCTCTCGCCCTACTCGCAGTACCGCGAGAACTTCGTCCACGACACCGCCCGGCACCTGCAGTGGATCATCGGCAACGGGCGGAACGGGAGCTAACGACAGCAACGGCGAACGGCTGACGGGCAGGATGCCCGTCACTACGAACGACACGGCGAACGGCTGTGAACGGCTTGCAGGCAGGGCGCCTGCCCACGGAATGAGCGACCTCCGAACCGTGGCGCAGGCTTCCAGCCTGCGGTCGTTGGCTGCCGCCGTAAGCCGTGTGTAGCGACGGGCTTCCAGCCGTCCACCGTTGTCGTCTGTGCTTCCATACCCCACCGGCGCATGCTCTCTGCTCCCCCTGATAGCAGGCATCAGGGGCCCTCTCGAGTGGCCCTCGGCCGCCTTGTCAGCCCCCTTCTTTGCTGATATACTCCCGATTACGTTTGCGCTGTCGCGAGCAGGGCCGGAGCAGGCTGCCTGAGCGGCCCGTTCCGCGCCAGATTGCGGCTGCATACTTGTGCGGGAGGAGCTGGCGACATGATGCAGACCGAGGCCTACTACACGTTCTCCCTGACCGTCGCCGAGAGCAAGCGGCTGATCGCGAGGGGCGTCGCGCGGCTACCGCAGGTCCGGCGCGCGCTGGAGGACGGCATCGTCGTCGTCACCCGCAGCAGCACCTCCGGCTACGTGCTCGAGGAACTACTCGGCGAACCGGTGGACCGCCGCAGCTTCGTCACCGGCAAGACCCTTCCATCAGGCCATCCCGAGCGCGGGAAGCTGCTCAGCGCGGACACGCCGGAGGTGGTCCTGCGCGCCGGTGAGCGTGGCGAAGCCGGAGACGACCTGATCTCGGAGCTGGGCGCCGGCGACGTCATCATCAAGTCCCCCAACGCGCTGAAGTACGACGAGGGGATCGTCGGCTACCTGATTGGCGCGGCCGATGGCGGCACCGTGGGCAAGTACCTTGGCCCGGCGCATGGCAAGCACCTGCACTTCATTGCCCCCTGCGGGCTGGAGAAGGAAGTGGCGGGTGACCTCATCGCCGCGTCGAAGATACTTATGGAGGCCGGAGAGAGCCTGCGCGGCCCGTCGCTGTGGGTGACACCCGCGGAGATCGTGACCGAACTCGATGCCATCGCGCTGCTGACCGGCGCACAGGCGATGCAGGTCTCAGCCGGAGGCATCATGGGCGCGGAGGGCGCCGCGTGGATCACGGCGCTTGGCAGCCCGGAGGAGATCGAGCGCGTGCGCGAGTTGATCGCGAGCGCTCACGGTGAGCCGGAGATGCTCGAGTACGCCACGCAGGCTTAAGATCGCGGTGTGGAGGGCTTGGTATGGGGACGAAAGCCGCGTCAGATGATAACAGTCGCGCCCCGGAGGCTGCGTTCTGGGAGAGCGACGGCGAGCGGGTGCACTGTCTGCTCTGCCCGCAGGACTGCCGGATCGCGGACGGGCGGGTCGGGATCTGCCGCGTGCGCAAGAACGTCGGCGGGACGCTGCGCACGATCAACTACGCGCAGGTGACATCCGCCGGGATGGACCCGATCGAGAAGAAGCCGCTCTACCATCTCCACCCCGGCTCCTCGATCCTGTCGCTGGGAACCTGGGGCTGCAACCTGGGCTGCATGTGCTGCCAGAACTACGGCATCTCCCAGGGGCAGCCGGCGACGCAGACGCTGAGCCCGGAGCAGGCCGTGAAGGCGGCTCTGGATGCACGCTCGCGCGGCAACATCGGGATCGCGTATACCTACTCGGAGCCGATCGTCTGGTATGAGTACGTGCGCGACACCGCGAAGCTGGCGCACGAGGCTGGCCTGAAGAACGTGCTCGTCACGAACGGGCTCATCCGGGAGGGGCCGCTGGAGGAGCTTCTGCCGCTGGTTGACGCGATGAACGTTGACATCAAGGCGATGGACGATGGGTTTTACCGCAAGCTCTGCGGGATACGCTCCGGGGAGCAGGCGCGGCGGACGGTCGAGGCTGCGTGGGGGCGCTGCTCGGTGGAGATCACGAACCTGCTGGTAACTGACGAGAACGACAGCGAAGAGCAGGTGCGGAGGCTGGTTGATTGGGCGGTGAGCATCTCGGAGGACCTGCCGCTGCATCTCTCGGCCTATCGGCCCATGTACAAGATGACCGCTCCGCCGACGCCGATGGATCGCCTGCAGCGGGCGGCGGAGATTGCGCGCGAGCGGCTGAACTTCGTCTACGTAGGGAACGCGTGGGTGCAGGGCGGCGGTGACACAGTCTGCCCGGATTGCGGCAAGGTCGCTGTGGAGCGTGACGGCTTCGACGCACGGAGCCGTCTGAACGCCGAGGGCGGCTGCCCGGAGTGCGGGAGGGACCTGAATGTCACCGTCTGATCTGGGGATCCTCGCGATCCACAAGCGCGCCGGCAACTTCGTCCGGCGCGTGCGGCAGGTCGGCGGTGTCCTCGCGCGGTTCGGGTTCGGCTCGATGGTCCATCTGATCGGCCTGGGCCGCTATCTACCGGCCCGCTGGAAGGGGCTGGAGGAGGCGGACCAGACCGCGATCCACCCGGCGGTGCGGCTGCGGCTGGTCTTCGAGGAGCTTGGCGTCACAGCGATCAAGCTCGGCCAGGCGCTCAGTGCTCGCACGGATATCCTGCCGCTGGAGTATGCCCGCGAGCTGCGGAAACTTCAGGAGGGCATTCCTCCGGTCAGCTTCGATGAGGCGCGCGACGTAGTCGAGCGGGAGCTTGGGGCGCCACTCGATGAGCTGTTCATCGAGTTCGACCCGCGACCCGTGGCGGCCGCGTCGCTCAGCCAGGTACATCGCGCGGTGACACGTACGGGCGAGCAGGTCGCGGTGAAGGTGCAGCGCCCGGCCATCGAGACGCAGGTTGAGACGGACCTTGATATCCTGGTGCGGGGCACGCGCTACGTTGAGGGGCGGGCTGAGTGGGCGCGGGCGCACAACATCGGCGACACCGCCCAGGAGTTCGCGCACAACTTGCGCGACGAGCTGAACTTCCTCAGCGAGGCACGCTCGACCGAGCAACTGCGGGAGAACCTCGCGGATGACCCTCGCGTCAAGGTCCCACGAGTACACTGGTCTCTCACGAGGCGCCGCGTGCTCACGATGGAGTGGATCGAGGGCGTTCGGCTGGATGATGACGAGGCCCTCGACGCGGCGGGCGTGAACCGCGTGGAGCTGGCGGATGACTTCGCGGAAGTGATGCTGCGGCAGATCTTCTACGACGGCAACTTTCACGCCGATCCGCATCCGGGGAACCTGCGCTACACCGCGGACGGCAAGATCGCGTTCATGGACTGCGGCAACGTTGGCATGATGGGCCGGCGGATGCGTGATGCGTTCACGCGGCTTCTGATGGCGGTCATAGATCACGACGCGCAGGGGGTCTTTGACCAGGTCGTGGTGATCGGCGCGATCAGCGAGGACACGAATCTCCAGGACCTCGACGCGAGCATGGAGAAGCTGATCAGCCACTACGGCCAGCGGCTGGGCGCCAGCGGCCAGCTCGGCGAGATGCTCGAGGAGATCATGGGGATCGTCTTCGAGCACCGCATCCGGATGCCCGCGATCTTCCCGCAGCTTACGCGCGCGCTGGCGGTCACCGAGGGGGTATGCCTGTCGCTGAACCCGGACTTTGACTTCGAGACGTCGGCGCGCACGACGGCCGCGATCGTCTACCGGGAGTGGTTCAGTCCGAGGCGGCTGTTCGACGACGTTGTTGACCTGATGCGGCAGTTACGCCGCTACTCCCAGCGAATTCCGCGGCAGACGAGCAACCTGCTCGCGCAGGGACTCGCGGGTGGGCTCTCGGTCAAGATCAGGCCGCACGGTTGGGACAAGATACTGCACCGCTGGGACGAGATGGTGAACCGCCTGTCGTTCGCGGTCGTCGTGGCGTCCATCATTTTGTCATCAGCGATCATCTTCACCAGCGACATTGAGTTGACGCAGGCTGGCCCGGGGCGCATCCTGTCGATAGCCTACGTGATCGCAGGCATCGTGATGGGCGGTTGGCTGCTTTACTCAATCGTCAAATCAGGGAGAATGTGAGACAGCCCGTGAATGGCGTGATGGGCGATGGGGCCTGCGGCGACGGTGGCGGCAGGACTCTGATCGTACTTGCATCCGCCTCGCCACGACGGGCAGAGCTGCTCAGGCAGGTCGGGATCGAGTTTGAGGTGTGTGTCGCCGATGTAGAAGAGGATGCGGCCTCGACTCTGGCCGATCCGGCGGAGATCACGCTCCAGCACGCGCGCGAGAAGGCGCTGCAGGTCGCTGCGCACGCGCCGGGGCGGCTCGTGCTGGGGGCCGACACCGTCGTGGTGCTCGACGGGCGCGTGCTGGAGAAGCCGCGAGATGCGGACGAGGCGCGGGAGATGCTCCGGGCGCTCTCCGGCAGGACGCACGAGGTCATCACCGGCGTGGCGATCGCGACGCTGCGTGATGGCGGACCGCAGGTTCTCGTCGAGGATCATGTGCGGACAGCCGTCGAGTTCCGGGCATTGACTGATGAAGAGACCGAGGCATACGTTGCCTGCGGTGAGCCGATGGACAAGGCCGGCGCCTACGGGATTCAGGGCCGGGGGGCGCTCCTCGTAAAGGGCATAGCCGGGTGCTACTCGAATGTCGTCGGGCTGCCGCTGAGCCGCACCTGGCAGATGCTCCAGGCCGCTGAGACACGCATACTGACAGGGTCTCCATGAACGGGAGGCATTGATGGTAGACGCATTTGAAGCCTGGGAAGAGACCGAAGAGAGATCGCAACCGGTACGGTCATCATCGTCAGTGATGCGGCCGCGAGGGGCGATGTTGTCGCGCAATCCGTTCACCGGGCTCACGCGGCGGATTGGGTACCTGTTGGGGCACTTCTCCCGCGACCTCGGCATCGACCTTGGCACCGCGAATACGCTCGTGCATGTGAAGGGCCGCGGCATCATGCTGCGCGAGCCCTCGGTGGTGGCGGTGGACACCCAGACACGGCAGGTGCTGGCGGTAGGCGATGATGCGAAGCGGATGGTAGGCCGCACACCGGCGCAGATCCGGGCGGTGCGGCCGCTGCGCGATGGTGTCATCGCGGACTTCGACACTACCGAGGCGATGCTGCATCACTTCATCGAGAAGGTGCTGTCTCGGCGCTTCTTGGAGCACCCGCGCGTCGTCATCGGCGTCCCCTCCGGGATCACGGAGGTCGAGCGGCGCGCGGTGGAGGAGGCTGCGAGGCGCGCGGGCGCGTGGTCCGCGCTGGTCATAGACGAGCCGATGGCTGCCGCGATCGGAGCCGGGATGCCGGTGGGTGAGCCGGTCGGCAGCATGATCTTGGATATTGGCGGCGGGACCACCGAGGTGGCGGTGATCTCCCTCGGAGGCATCTGCACCCAGCGCTCGGTGCGCGTGGCAGGTGAGGAGATGGACGAGGCGATCACCGCCTACGTGCGGCACGAGCTGAACCTCTTTATCGGTGAGAGCACCGCGGAGGAGGTCAAGATCCGCATCGGCTCGGCCTTCCCGCTCGCGCAGGAGACGGAGATGACGATCCGGGGGAAGGACCTCGTCTCCGGTCTCCCGAAGAGCGTCACGCTTACCTCACAGCACGTGCGCGAAGCGATCCGCGAGCCGCTCGGGATCATTGTGGAGCTGGTCAAGGAGACGCTCGATGAGACGCCGCCGGAGCTTGCGGCGGACGTGATGAACCGCGGGATCATGCTCGCCGGCGGCGTCTCGCTGCTCCGCGGGCTCGACCAGCTTATCAGCGCGGAGACTGACGTGCCGGTCTACGTAGCCGACGACCCGCTGACGGCGGTTGTCGTTGGAACTGCGCGGTACCTTGAGGAACTCGACCGATGGCCGCTGGCCAGGTGAGTGCCTGATGCGCGCGACCCACGCACCGGCCGTTCGCTGGGAGCCGATCCTGGCGATGATGCTGCTCGCCCTCATCTTCACATGGGGCCAGCATCGTGCCCGCGCGGTCGGCGAGACGAGTCTGCCGGAGCGTGGTGCGCGCGCGGTGGTATGGCCTCTACAGTCGCTTCTGGTGCGCGGAGGCGCCTCGACGCGCACGGTTGCCACTGCCGCCTACCGCGGGCGGAGCCTGGTGGCTGAGAATCAGGAGCTTGAGCGAAGGGTGCGGGAGCTTGAGGCGGATCGGCTGAGGATGGTCAGCTACTACCTTGAGAACTCTGCGATGCGCAAGAAGCTCGGGTGGGCCCCGCTGGAGCCTCCGCCGGCGGTGGCGGCGCGCGTGATAGACTGGTCGTCGGGCCAGGGACGCAAGCGCGTGACGATCGAGGCCAATCGCGAGCTTGAGCGCGGCAACATCGTGCGGACGCAGGCGGGGCTGGTGGGCCGGGTCATCGAGGCGCAGGGGACCCGCGGCACGGTGATGCTGCTGACGGACACGGAGAGCGCGGTGGCGGCGCGGGTGCTGCGCGAGAACGGCGACTTCGGCATGGTGAGTGCGGCCCCGGAGGCCAGCGAGCACATGACGATGCTCAAGATGATCCCGCACTCGAACCGGGCCGATCTGCGCATGGGGGACGTGCTGATCAGCTCCGGCGACGGAGGGGTCTACCCGCAGGGCATACCGATAGGTTTCATTGAGCGGGTGGAGACCTCGGCCGTGAATGTGTCATTGATAACCGCGTACGTTCATCCGTTCGCGGATTTTGAGCACCTCGATTACGTGCTGGTTGAGCGCCGGGGCGAGTAGGCGGGCGGGGCGCGCAGAGCGAGGAGCAGCAGCTTGGCGTATCTCGCATATCTGGTTCTTCTCGTGCTGCTGACGGCCATCGAGCGGACGTGGCCGGGGTGGCTGCTGATCTACGATCAGGGGCCGCAGCTTGTGGCCGCCGCGATCATCAGCGCCGGCCTGTGCGCAGGCCCGGTCGCAGGGTGCTTCGCCGGGCTCATCGGCGCGCTGCTGCTCGGTAGCGCCGAGAGCGCGTGGCTGGGCGGCACGTTCTTCGCGTATATGGCACTGGGTACGGTAGTGGGGCTGCTGCGCGGCACGCTGCTGGCGGAGCGGGCGCCGATGGCCGCGCTGGTGACGCTCGCGGCGGTGCCGATCGTTGAGATTATCCGTCTGATCTTCGCGGCGCCGCCGAACCCGGCGCCGTGGGTGCTTCAGCTGCTGATCGCTGCTCCCTACAGCGCGCTGTTGGCCATGCCGGTCTTCGCCGGCTTCCACTGGCTCACGCGGCTGCTGGCGCCGGAGCCATGAAGTCCTGTTCGGGGAATCGCTGCGTGTCGCTGTGGAGAGCAGGTCTGCAGGTGCGGCAGAGGGTTACCTTAAGTAGGTGGGGCGCCCTCGCCTCACCAAAGCGGAAGTCACGCCAAGCGCTGCACGTGGCTTCCGGTGTGCGGGCGGGGGTGCCCGCACTACTCAGCATCAGCAGGCACGCCGCCATGCGGATGTGCGCCGGTTCCTGGAGTATGAGATGAAGCCGGAGGATACGCCGATGCCGCGCCCCTCAGTCATAGGGATGATTCCTGCTCGGTACGCATCAACCCGCCTGCCGGGGAAGGTGCTGCTCGACATCGCGGGCAAGCCGATGATCCAGCGGGTCTACGAGCGCTGCCGGGAGGCGCGACTGCTTGACGAGGTGCTCGTGGCGACCGACGATGAGCGCGTGGCGGATGCGGTGGGGGCCTTCGGCGGGCGCGTCGAGATGACGAGCTGCGACCACTGCTCGGGGACCGACCGCCTGGCGGAGGTCGCGCGCCGGCTGGAGCTCTCCGCGGATGACCTGATCGTGAACGTGCAGGGCGATGAGCCGATGCTCGATCCGAGGGCCATCGACGCTGCGGTGAAGCCCTTCCTCGGTGACGCCAGCCTGCAGATGGGCACTATCGCCACGCGCATCGATGGGCTTGAGGAGCACCTCGACCCGGCGGCGGTGAAGGTGGTCCTGGACGCGCAGGGATGGGCGCTCTACTTCTCCCGCGCGCCAATCCCTTACTTCCGCCTGCAGCCGGGGGAGGCGGAGCCGGATGCCCCGCGGCGGCACCCGGTCTCGGGGATGGCGCCGCTCAAGCACATCGGGATGTATGTCTACCGCAGGGACATGCTGCTGTGGTATGCCGGGCTCGCGCCGGGGCTGCTGGAGCAGACGGAGGGCCTTGAGCAGCTCCGGGTGCTGGAGGCGGGCAGGCGGATTCGAGTCGTCATCGTGGAGTATTCACCGATTGGCGTGGACACGCCGGAGGACCTCCAGCGTGTGCGCGAGTTGATAGCGGCGGAGGGCGATTAGCGTGCGGAATGTCAGAGAAGTGCGCGTGGGTGAGAGCAGCGTGATCGGCGGGCGCGAGCTTGCGGTCATCGCCGGCCCGTGCCTCGTGGAGAGCTTTGCGGCGACGGCGGCGATGGCACGCGATCTTGCGGCGATCTGCAGCCACCTGCACGTCCCGTTCGTCTTCAAGGCGTCCTACGACAAGGCGAACCGGACCTCGGTTGACTCGAAGCGTGGGCCGGGCTGGCAGAAGGGGTTGGAGGTGCTGGCGAAGGTGCGGGAGGAGGTTGGGGTGCCGGTCGTCTCCGACGTGCATGACGTCCTGCAGGTGCCGATGGCGATGCAGGCGCTGGACATGCTGCAGATCCCCGCGTTCCTCTGCCGCCAGACCGACCTGCTCGTCGCGGTGGGGGAGGCGGGACTGCCGGTGAACGTGAAGAAGGGCCAGTTCCTTGCGCCGGAGGACATGGAGCACGTGATCGGCAAGGTCACCTCCACCGGCAATCAGGACGTGACGGTGACGGAGCGCGGGGCCTCGTTCGGCTATCACAACCTCGTGGTGGACATGCGCGGGCTCGCGATCATGCGCGCCTTCGGCTACCCGGTGGTCTTCGACGCCACGCATTCGGTGCAGCTTCCGGGCGGCGCCTGCGGGGCCTCCGGCGGGCAGCGGGAGTTCGCGCCGCTTCTGGCACGTGCGGCGGTGGCGGCCGGGATCGACGCGGTCTTCATGGAAGTCCACCCCGATCCGGAGCGCGCCCCCTGCGACGGGCCGAACATGATTCCGATGAACGAGGTCGAGCCGCTGATCAAGAGGCTGCTTGCCATCCGTCGAGCACTGCATGAGGTTGGGACACATGAGCGAAGCTGAACGCGGCAGGACACCGAGACAGGTTGACGCGCAGGCGGTGCTGGGGCACGCGCTGCAGGCGCTTGAGATCGAGCGGCGGGCGATCGAGTGCGTGGCCGCGCGGCTGGACGAGCGCCTCGTGCAGGCGGTGGAGATGCTGCTGGCGATGAGCGGGCGGCTGATCGTCTGCGGGATCGGGAAGTCCGGAGCGATTGGGCGGAAACTCGCAGCGACCTTCGCGAGCACCGGCACGCCGGCCTACTTCATGCACGCCGCGGAGGCGGTGCACGGGGACCTCGGCATGATCGACTCCGAGGACCTCGTGATCCTCATCACCAACAGCGGGGAGACCGATGAGATCGTGCGCATCGTGCCGCTCATCAAGCGGCGCGGCGCGGGCACCATCGCGATCTGCGGCAACGAGGGCTCGACCGTCGGGCAGGCCGCCGACGTCGTGCTGAACGCGGCGGTCGAGCGGGAGGCCTGCCCGCTGAACCTCGCGCCAACCTCCTCGGCGATCGCTGAGCTTGCGCTGGGGGATGCGCTGGCGATGGCGCTGATGGCGGCGCGCGGCTTCAGCGTGGAGGACTTCGGCGCGACGCATCCGGGAGGGCAGCTTGGCAAGCGCGTGCTGCTGAAGGTCGAGGACGTGATGCATAGCGGCGATCAGAACCCGACCGTGAGGCTGGGGGCGACGGTGGAGGAGGCGCTGCTGGCGATGACCACCGCGGCGGTGCGCGGGGCGGTCACGATCGTCGATGACCAGGGCATGCTGCGCGGGCTGTTCACCGACGGCGACTTCCGGCGCGTGGTCCAGATGGAGAGCGACCGCAACGCGCTGATGGCGCGGCCGATCGCGGAGGTCATGACGAAGACCCCGACGACCGTGCCGATGGGGACGCTGGCCTACGAGGCGCTAAACGTGATGGACGCGCGAGAGTTCGACAACCTCCCGGTGGTGGACGAGGACGGCCGCGCGGTCGGCATCCTCGATATACAGGATCTGATGAAGGCCGGGTTGGTATAGCGGCGGGGGATAGGTCATCGGGAACGGCGATGGCGGCAAAGGACGATCCGTCGCTGGCGAGGAGGGGCGAGCTTCCCTGC
>DHPY01000054.1:39571-57769 GCA_002411015.1 Armatimonadetes bacterium UBA5352
AGGAGGGGCGAGCTTCCCTGCTCGCCCGGCACGTCGAGGAGGGGCGAGCTTCCCTGCTCGCCCGGGTTCAAGTGAGGCAACATGTCGCTGACGATCATACACACCGCGGACCTGCACGATCGGCTTGAAGGGGCCAGGGCGGATGCACTGGGCTTCCTGCGCGAGCAGATGGACGCGCTGCTGCTCGACAGCGGCGATGCGATCGGGGCCGGCAACGTGCTCGTGCGGCCGAACGAGCCGGTGCTGGAGCAGATGAACCGGGCCGGCTACAGCGCCATGGCCGCCGGCAACCGCGAGTTCTTCTTCCGCAGGCGCGGGATGCAGTTCAAGACGCGGCAGGCCAGGTTCCCGGTGCTCGCGGCGAACATTGTGCGGCTCGGCGAGGGGACGGCGCAGCTTCAGCGCTGGACGGTGCTCGAGCATGGGGGCGAGCGGGTCGGCCTGTTCGGCCTGACGCCGACGATGATCCAGTCGGGCCACCCGTTCGAACGGTTGTCCGACCTGCGGTTCATCGAGTGGACAGCGGCGGCGCGCGAGGCGACCGAGGACCTGCGCGGGCAGGTGGACTGGCTGATCGTCCTCAGCCACCGCGGCGTCGAAGACGATCACATGCTCGTGAGGCTATGCCCGGAGGTAGACATCATCCTCGGTGGGCACAGCCACGAGGAGCAGTTTGCGGAGCTCGGTCCGCGGCCGACGCTGCTCTCGCACGCGGGTGCGCACGGCCAGCGCGCGGCGGTCATCAAGGCCTCGCGCGAGGCAGACGGCCGCAACCGCTTCGAGAGCACATTGATGGAGGTCGGCTCATGACCGGATGGCGGCTCTACGCGGATGCCGGCAACACCGCGCTGAAGTGGGCGGCGCGCGCGGGCGGCTGCTGGGTCGCGGAGGGCCGGATGGAGATCGCGGTGTCGGTGGTGGCGTGGCGTGAGGTCGGCGCGGTGCTGGAGATGGCGGGGCTCGACGCGGATGAGTGCGAGGGCGTGGCGTTGGTGTGCAGCCGGCCATCGGAGGCCGAGGCGGCCGAGCACGCGCTGACGGCCGCGACGGGCGTGCCGGTGCGGCTGATGGGGCGCGATCTGCACTCGCGGTTGCGCGTGGCCTACGAAGACCCGACGGAGCTTGGGCAGGACCGGCTGGCGGCCGTGGAGGGGGCGGCGATGCTCGTCGGCGCGCCGGCGATCGTGCTGATGCTCGGGACCTGCATCACGGCGCAGGCGCTGGACGCCGAGCGGAGGCTGATCGGAGGCGCGATCGCTCCCGGCCTGGAGGCGCAGGCGGCGGGGGTGATCGCCGAGGTGCCGCATCTGCGCGAGCCGCTCCTGGAGGCGCTGGCCCTGCTGCGGGCCGGGGAGATGCCGCCGGAGATCGGGCGGACGACGGTGGGCAACCTGGCGCTGGGGCTCGCGGCATCGCTGCACGGGACGGTGCAGGCGCTGATCGAGCCGATGCGCAGTGCGGTGGGCGACGCGCCGGCGATCGCGAGCGGCGGCGATGCGGAGCTTGCGGCAGCCTTGCAGCGCTGGTGGCCGGGCGGCGCCGGAGTGCGCTTCGACCGCGTGGAGCCGCTGCTGGTCCTGGAGGGGCTGAGGTCGGTTGACTGGTGACAGGCGGGGACGCCTGTCCCACGAGCCGACGGGCGAGGATGCCTGTCCTGCGCACGTGGCGATCGGCGGCGTGACGGTCGATCCGCCGCTGGTGCTCGGGCCGATGGCGGGAAGCACGAACCGGACCTTCCGGCTGCTCTGTCGGCGTGGCGGAGCCGGGCTGGTCTGCAGCGAGATGGTGTCGGTGAACGCCATCATGCAGGGGAGCGAGCGGACGCACATGATGCTCGAGACCTCCGAGGGCGAGCATCCGGTCTCGATTCAGCTCTTCGGGGCGGAGCCGGAGATCATGCGCGATGCGGTGCCGGTTGCGGTCGCCGCGGGCGCGGACATCATTGACATTAACATGGGCTGCTGCGTCCCGAAGGTGCGGCGTGGCGGGGCGGGCGTGGCGCTGATGGCCGACCCGAAAGCTGCGGAGGCGCTGACGGTGGCCGCCATCGAGGCTTCGGCGGTGCCGGTGACGGTGAAGATCCGCGCGGGGCTGACCGCGGATGACGGCGGCTACGTGGAGTTCGCCCGGCGGATGCAGGGAGCGGGGGCAGCGGCCGTGACGATGCACTGGCGGACGGCGGCGCAGGGCTTCCGCGGCACGCCGGGCTGGGAGCGGATCGCGCGGGTGGTGGAGGCGCTGGAGGTGCCGGTGATCGGCAGCGGCGACGTCCGGCAGCCGGAGGACGCGCCGCGGATGATGCGCGAGACCGGCTGCGCGGCCGTGATGATCGCGCGGGGTGCATGGGGCCGTCCGTGGCTCTTCGCACAGGCCGCGGCTGCGCTGCGCGGGGAGGACGCCGGAGCGGAGGCTGCTCTCATGGAGCCCTTTGGGGTGGCGCTGCTGCATGCGCAGATGCTGGCGCTGGACGACGGGGAGCGGCTGGCGGTGCACCAGATGCGGCAGCAGATGCATCACTACATGAAGGGGCTGCCGAACGCCGGGCTGTTCCGGCGGCAGATCAACTCGGTGGACAGTCTGCAGGAACTATGCGACCTGACGCTTGCGTACGCCGCCAAAGTGCGTATCGTGCTGCCAAGTGAGGGATCTCCATGAAGCATGTGCTGAGTGTGAGCCTTGGATCATCCGTTCGCGACGGCTCGCACGAGGTGGAGATGCTGGGTGAGCGGATCCTGCTGGAGCGCCGCGGGACCGATGGGTCGCTGAAGCGCTTTGGGGAGATGCTGGTGGGGAACGATGGCAAGGTCAACTGCCTGACGATCGGCGGGACCAACCTCGGGCTCTACTGCGCGGGTCGCTACTACCCGTTCCGCGAGATCAGCAGGCTCGCCGACGCGGTGAACACCACTCCGGTGGTGGATGGCTCCGGCGTCAAGGGCACGCTGGAGCGGCGCACCATCGGCTGGCTGCAGGAGCGCGGGATCGTGGACTTCCGCAGCGCGAAGGTGCTGTTGACCTGCGGGATCGACCGCTTCGGCCTCGCGGAAACGCTCGATGAGATGGGCGCGCACGTCTACTACGGCGACACCATGTTCATCCTGGGGCTACCGTGGGCGCTGCCGACACTGCATTCGCTGCAGCTCGTGGGGAAGACGCTGCTGCCCATCGTGACGCGCCTGCCCTTCAAGTGGGTCTACCCGACCGGCGGCAAGCAGGACGCGATCGTGCCGAAGTACCAGCGCTACTACGAATGGGCGGATGTGATCGCGGGCGACTTCCACTACATCCGCCGGCACATGCCCGATGACCTCGGCGGGAAGGTCATCCTGACGAACACAACCACGGATGATGACGTGGCGCAGTTGCGCCGGCGGGGAGTGCGGCTGCTCATCACCAGCACACCGGTCATCGGTGACCGGACCTTCGCGACGAATGTCCTGCAGGGCGCCTTCGTCTGCCTGCTTGGCAGGAACCCCGAGGACATCCGGCCGGAGGATTACCTTCGCGTCGCGGATGAGATAGGCTGGCAGCCGACCGTGCGTAGTCTTGACGAGAGCGCCGAAGGGGAGCCGAGCGAGTGACACGATTCGCGTTCATTCTCCACCCGATCACGGCCGCCGACGTGGCCCGCAAGTTCAGCTTCGCACGGGGGCTGCCCGACAGCGTCGTCGAAGCGATCATCGCCCACATCCCGGCGCGCGAGATCAGCAAGATCACCGGTGTGCAGTCGCCGACAGGAGCCGAGGCCGAGGGCTGGTTCGTCGGCTGTACGCTGACCACGCGCCAGTTCGTGAACGGGAACCAGCGCAGGGCGCTGAGAAAGGTCATCGAGTCGGCGCGGCTGGCGCAGGGGATGGGAGCTGAGCTCGTCGGCCTCGGCGCCTTCACGGCGGTCGTCGGTGACGGTGGCCGCGAGGTCGCTGAGGCTCTTGAGATCGGCGTGACCACCGGGAACAGCTACACCGTCGCGACGGCGGTTGAGGGCGCGCTCAAGGGCGCGGAGGTGATGGGGATCGAGCCCGCGGAGGCGACGGTCGCCATCCTCGGCGCCACCGGATCAATCGGCCGCATCTGCGCGCACCTTCTCGCCGACAGCGTCGAGCGGATCGTGCTCATCGGTCGGCGCAGCGACGGGCTCGACGAGGTCGCGCGGGAGCTGGCGGACGGCTCTGCGAAGATCGAGATCTCCCTCAGCCCGGACGAGTCGCTGCCGCAGGCGCAGATCGTGATCACCGTGACGAGCGCAATCGACGCGGTGATTGAGCCTGAGATGCTCCGCCCGGGCGCGGTGGTCTGCGATGTCGCGCGGCCGAGAGACGTCTCCGTGCGCGTTGCGAGGGAGCGCGATGATGTGCTGGTCATCGAGGGCGGCGCAGTGGTGGTCCCGGGCGAGAACCTGAACTTCAACTTCAACTTCGGATTCCCCGAGCGCACGGCCTACGCGTGCATGGCCGAGACGATGATCCTTGCGCTGGAGGGGCGCACAGGCGACTACTCGCTCGGGAAGCGCCTGAACCTCGACCAGGTGCGGGAGATGGCGACGCTGGCGGACAAGCATGGCTTCCGCCTCGCGGGCTTCCGCAGCTTCGAACGGACTGTGACTGACGAGACGATCGAGAGAATCCGGGCGCGCGCGATCGAGCATGGGGCATCGCTTGGCGACCCGCGGCCGATAGACGGAAGGGTGCAGACGGGATGAGCGACCAGACGGATCAGCGGGCGGTCAGACTGGCGAAACTCCAGACGATGCGCGAGGGCGGGGAGGATCCGTTCGCGCGCACCAGTTACGACCGCACGCACTGTGCGCTGGAGCTGAGCGAGCGGTTTGACGAGCTGGAGGGGCAGGAGGTCGCGCTCGCCGGGCGCATCACTGCGCTGCGTGAGCACGGGAAGTCGGCCTTCGCGGACCTCGCCGACGCATCGGGCCATGTGCAGCTCTTCATGCGGCAGAACAACCTCGGCGAGGAGCAGATGGCGGCCTTCGGGGCGCTGGACCTCGGGGACATCGTCGGCGTGCAGGGGACGCTCATGCGCACCCGGACCGGCGAGATCAGCGTGGAGGGCGCGGAGTTCGTGCTGCTCGCGAAGGCGCTGCGGCCGCTGCCGGAGAAGTTCCACGGCCTGAGGGACCCCGAACTCCGCTACCGCCAGCGCTACGTGGACCTGATCGTGAACCCGGAGGCCCGGGAGATGCTGGCGGCGCACGCGCGGATGGTCGCGAGCATGCGCCGGACGCTCGAATCGCGCGGCTTCATGGAGTTCCAGACGCCGATCCTGCAGCCGATGTACGGCGGGGCGAACGCGCGGCCGTTCACCACGCATCACAACGCGCTGGACATGACGCTCTACATGCGGATCGCGCCGGAGCTGTATCTGAAGCGGCTGCTCGTCGGCGGCTTCGAGCGCGTCTACGAGCTTGGCCAGTGCTTCCGCAACGAGGGCGTGGATGCGCGGCACAACCCGGAGTTCCTGCTGCTGGAGGCCTACCAGGCCTACGGTGACTGGGAGGACATGATGGAGCTCATGGAAGCCATCGTGTTCGAGGCGGCGCAGGAGGTGCGGGGCGGGCCCATACTCAGCTACCGCGGACATGAGATCGACGTGACGCCGCCTTTCCGGCGGGTGAAGCTGCTGGAGGCAGTGCGCGAGGCGACGGGGGTGGACTTCTCAGCGCTCGCGACCGATGAAGAGGCGCGGGAGGCCTGCTCGGAGCTTGACCTCGGCAATACCGAGGCCGACTCGTGGGGAGCGCTGCTGGAGAAGTGCTTCGACAGCTACGTGCAGCCGGGGCTGATCCAGCCGACCTTCGTGACTGAGTATCCCACGCGGATCTCGCCGCTGGCGAAGGCGATGCCGGGTTGCCCGGAAATCACCTTCCGCTTCGAGATGTTCATCGGCACTGAGGAGTGCGGGAATGCGTTCAGTGAGTTGAACGATCCGCTCGATCAGCGGGCGCGGTTCGAGCAGCAGGCAGTTGCGAAGGCTGCCGGTGATGAGGAGGCGCATCCGCTGGACGAGGACTTCATCGCGGCGCTGGAGCACGGGATGCCTCCGGCGGGCGGGATGGGGATGGGCGTCGGGCGGCTGGCGATGCTGCTGCTGGATGCGACGAACTTCCGCGAGGTGCTGGCGTTCCCGCTGCTGAAGCCGCGGGAGGAACAGGCGGGCCCCGTCGACGATAGCTGACGCATACGCACAGCGCCCCTCCGTACGCCCGAGGGACGCGCCAGTGCGCTCACAGCCGACCGATAGCCGGGAAGGGGACCATGCGCAGCGCGGGGGCCCTGTTACGCGGCATGAGGCCGTGGCAGTACACGAAGAACCTGCTCGTCTTCGCGGCGCTGATCTTTGCGCAGAAGATGAGCGATCCCATGGCGGTGATGCTGACCGTAATCGCCTTCGTGTGCTTCTGCATGGTCTCCAGCGCGGTCTACCTCATCAACGATGTGCGTGACTGTGAGGAGGATCGCCTGCACCCTGAGAAGTGCCGGCGGCCGATCGCCTCGGGGGAGCTTCCGGTTCAGACTGCGCTCATCGCGGCGGTCGTGCTGGCGCTGGTCGGCATCGCTGGTTCGTTCGCGGTGAACGCCGCGCTGGGCGCCGTGACGCTGAGCTACTTCGTGCTGCAGATGGCCTATCAGGCTGCGCTCAAGCGCATGGTGCTGCTGGATGTCTTCGCCATCGCGGGCGGCTTCGTGCTGCGTGCGGTCGCGGGCGCGGAGGCCATCCAGGTCGTGATCTCCCCGTGGCTGCTGATCTGCACGCTGCTGCTCGCGCTCTTCCTCGGCCTCGCGAAGCGTCGGGGGGAGCTGTCCGCGCTCCCGCAGGGCTCGATCGGCCATCGCGAGACACTCGACCGCTACTCGATCGGGATGCTCGATCACCTCATCTCCGCGATGGTGGCCTCCACGATCATGGCCTACTGCCTCTACACAATCTCCGACCGCACCGTGGCCGAACTGGGCAGCACGCGGCTGATGTACACGATCCCCTTCGTCATCTACGGCCTCTTCCGCTACGTCTACCTGATCCACCGCCACGGCCACGGTGGGGCACCCGATCGAACGCTTCTGCGCGACCGGCCACTGCTGCTGACCGTGGTCCTCTATGCGTTGACCGCCGCAGCGATCATCTACCTGGCGCCAGACCGTGGCTGAAGATAGCGTTGGCGTTGTGTCCTCAGGCACCCGAAGCGTATACTGAGACAAACGTCCATCAGGCGGGTGGATCGCGTTGGCCGGTGACCCGACGCTCTCTCTTCGCCGTGAGGAGATCAGGCAGCGCGGCATCAGAGCCGCCGCGGCTGTCGCTCTGCTAATCGTGGCGCTGCGCTACATCCCCCTTACCGCCGATCTCCTCCCGTTCACGCTGATCGAGAACCTGGCGTACGACCTCGCCTGCGATCACTCCCAGCCCGCGGCCCCGGTGGACATCCTCATCGTCGCGATCGACGACACATCCCTCCAGCCGCAGCATGAGGGGCGCTGGCCGTGGTCGCGGCGGACGCACGCGGAGCTTATCCGGCGGCTCAAGGGTGCACGCGCGATCGCCCTTGATGTCATCCTCGCTGAGCCGGAGGCGACGGCTCCGGGCACCGCAGGTGAGGGCCCGGATGCCGAGCTTGCCCGGGCGATCGGTGAGGCCGGGAACGTTGTGCTTCCGGCGCATCGCGCGGTGAAGATGGAGTATCAGCGGCGCCGGGCGGAGGTTGCGTGGGGCTGCCCGCGGCCTCAGGGGACCGCGGCGCTGCCGGTAGTGCAGATGGAGAACCTGCTGCCGCCGGTGTCCCCGATCGCGGAGGCGGCCGCAGCCATTGGCTACGTAGATATTGCGCCGGACTCAGACGGCATCTTCCGGCGCGTGGAGCCGCTGCGGCAGGGCAGCGACGGGCGCGTCTACCCGCACGTTGCGACGGCGGTGGCCGCGTTGGTGACGGGCCGAGAGCTTCCGCAGGTCGCGGCCGCCACGGGTGCCGGAGCGCTGGGCCTGGGCGGGGCAGAGTGCCCGCTCGACGAGCACGGGCGGATGCTGATCAGCTACTGCGGCCCCGCCGGCACGATCGAGCGCGTCTCCGCCTGGGAGGTGCTTGAGGGGCGTGTTGGTCCCGAGCGCTTCGAGGGCCGGATCGTTATCGTAGGCGCGACCGCCTCGGGCCTGTATGACAACCGGCCGTCGCCCTACCGCTCCGCCGGACGGGAGTGCCCGGGTGTGGAGACGAACGCGAACATCCTGAACACACTCCTGCACTCGGGCGCACGGAAGCCCGCCGGCCGCAGCCTCGCCTGGGCGCTCTTCGCGCTCGCACTTGGCCTCGCAGTCGGCTGGCTGGCGTGGAGCGGCGGGGAGATCCTGGGGCCGCTGCTCGCAACGGTGCTGGCGCTCGGGGTGGCTCTGCCATCGTTCTTCCTCGCGTTCACCTTCATGCGCAGCGTGATCCCCTACGGAGGGATCCTGCTCGCGGCGCTGATACCCCTCGCCATCGCGATCCCCGAGCGCCTCGGCCGCGACAAGCGGCTCATCCGCGGGCAGTTCGCCGCATACGTTTCGCCGGAGGTCCTCCAGCAGCTCACGGACGAGCCTGAGCTTGTCGCACGGGGCGTGCGCCGCGAGGTGACGCTGCTCTTCGCGGACGTGCGCGGCTCAACTGCTCTCTCCGAGCACACCGAGCCCCAGGTCTGGGTGGCGCAGCTCAACGAGTACCTCGCCCAGATGAGCGAAGCGATCTTCGAGCACGATGGCTACCTCGACAAGTTCATGGGCGACGGGATCATGGCCGCGTGGAACGCCTTCGGCACCCAGCCAGAGCACGCGATCATGGCGATGAAGGCCGCGCAGGAGATGCTGCGCAGGCTGGAGGTGCTCAATCGCTACTGGGAGCGCCATCCGCAGCGGACGCCGCTTCGCATCGGGATAGGGCTGCACTGCGGAGAGGCGATCGTCGGCAACGTCGGCAGCGAGCAGCGGATGCAGTACACGGCTATCGGGGACACGGTGAACACCGCGTCGCGGCTGGAGGGGCTCACGAAGCTGCACGGGCGGCAGCTCCTCGCGAGCGAGACGGTGGCGGCGCGCATTCCGCCGGAGATTGCGCGGCTGGTGGCGCTCGGCGAGGGGCAGGTGCGCGGGCGCGAGGCGACGGTCAGGATCTTCGGGCTGGCGGATGAGGAGCCGGTCGAGGCGAGTGAGCAGGCGGCGGGGGGAGAGGCTGTTCGGGTGGTGTGAGGGAGCGGATCATCATGCTGCCATTCCTCAGGAAGAAGCCGCGGCCGCAGACTGATGCTGAGATTCTTCAGCAGGCGTTTGAGGAGGTCGGCGCACAGCAGAAGCGGCGCGGCCATCGCAAGCGACACAGCCTGCTGTGGCGGCGCTACGCCGAACCGCGCATGCTCGCTGTCCCGGCGATCGTGCTCATCGCTCTGATCGCCAATGGCGTGCGGCACGAGAACATGGAGTTCTACGCCACCGTAATCGAGCTGACCGGCTCAGGCACCATCACGGCCGCGAAGGGTGAGGTGCAAACGGCGCTCGCGCTGGAGCAGCGGATCGCAGACGGCGGCACGATTGCCACGGGCGCCAACTGCTACGTGGCGCTCGACTTTCCCGACGGCAGCGTCATCACTCTTGGGCCCTCAACCAGTTTCGTGGTGGAGCTTATCGAGTACAACCGCGGGGGGATGTGGCGTGGGAGGTCGTTCTCACTCTACTCCGGAGAGATGTGGGCCCGTGTCTCGCCGAAGTTTGGGAGCGAGTCGAACTGCCGGGTCCATACGCCCTCATCGGTGGCGGCCGTTCGCGGCACCCGCTTCTGCATGTTCTACGACCCGAACCGACGGGAGACCACCGTCGCCTGTAACGACGGGCTTGTCAGCGTGGACGGCTTCGTTGGCCGCAGCAGCTCTCTCGCAGGCGGCGGCTTGACGGAGATCCGCTACTCGGCGGAGCCCGGGCGCACGGAGCCGATGGACAACACTCTGCGCGCGAGCTTCGGGGCGCCAACACTGACGCAGGCGATCGAGCCCGACTCGTGGCTGAAGCGCACTACGATGAAGCTCACGAGCATCCTCGACCTGCCGCTGTCCGTGCTTGGGATCGGCAAGTCCAGTTGGGCGATCGGCGCGGCGAATTACGCCCGCACGAATGCGGCACTGGAGAACATGCGCAAGCTACATACGGCGATTGAGGGCTATGCGAGCTACCCGGAGGTCGTGGACCCGTTCACGCTCGCGGAGCTTGACTTCACGCCCGAGGAGGCCGGAGCGATCCTCAGGAACTTCGACGGCCGTTCGCTGGTGAGCTACAGGCGCACTGATCAGGGCTTCGTGATGTATGCCCGCGCCCGCGATCGCGACCGCACTCCGTTCATGCTCACGTCCTACGGCGTGGAGCGCATCACGGAGGAGCAGATGCCGTGAGCGATTGTTGCCTCTGGAGCGGAGGGCGCTTCAGCGGCTCCGATGGTGTCCCGTGGCTGTTTGACAGGCGAGGACGCCCGTTCTACGGCTTGCCATCCCGCCCCGAACCTCGTACACTACCGGCATGGAACTGATCTACGACGTCTCATTCAACCAACTCAAGCGCTGGCTCGAGGAGCAGGGGCAACCGAGCTATCGCGCCGGACAGATCTTCGAATGGGCCTACAAGCACAACGTCGGCTCATTCGAGGAGATGACGAACCTCCCGAAAGAGCTCCGCGATGCGCTGGAGGAGTACTTCAGCGTCGGCTCCGCTGAGCCGCTGACGACCGCTGAGGATGAGGACGCCTACAAGATACTCCTCGCCATGCCCGGCGGCGGTGAGGTCGAGTGCGTCGCCATGCGCATGGAGGGCTACACGAGCGCCTGCCTCTCCAGCCAGGTCGGCTGCGCGGTCGGCTGCGACTTCTGCGCCTCCACCATCGGCGGCTGCGAGCGCAGCCTCACCGCCGGCGAGATCCTCCTGCAACTCATCTCGCTACAGGCCACACAGGGCCACATCCGCAACGTGGTCTTCATGGGCATGGGCGAGGCCTTCCACAACTACGAGGGCGTCTGCGAGAGCATCGACCGGATGACCGACAAGCGCGCGATGGACCTCTCGCCCGGGCACATCACCGTCTCCACCTGCGGCGTGGTGCCGATGATCCACCGCTACGCGCACGAGGGTCCGAAGACCGAACTTGCGGTCTCCCTCGGCTCGGCCGATCAGGCCACGCGCGACCGGCTGATGCCGGGGATGGCGCGCTGGGACCTCGCGGACCTCATGGCCGCCTGCTACGAGTTCAGCCAGGCGCGCAAGGGCCAGCCGGTGACCTTCGCCTACGTGATGATGGCGGGCGTGAACGATGGCTACCACGATGTGGACCGCCTCGTGCGCCTGCTCAAGGCCCAGCCGCACCACCTGAACTTGATCCCCTACAACGAGGTGCCGGGCTGCAACTACATCGCGCCGAACGAAGAGACGATCAGCACCTTCTTCCGCCGCTGCCGCGACGCAGGCCTGAACGTCTCGGTGCGGCGCTCGAAGGGGCGCGGGATCGAGGCAGCCTGCGGGCAGCTCAGACGGCAGGTGAAGGGTGAAGGGTGAAGACGCGTAGGACTGGCTTTCTGGTTGTGTTCAGAAAGCCTGCATTCACCCGCCAGCTTGTCTTCAGGCCGCCTCAGGGGCTGCGGTGAATCCCTGCGGCAGGTTGCCGATCAGCCCACCACGGGCGGTCACGGAGGCGGTCAGGCGTCGGTAGCCGACGATCATCATTTTGATCATCAGCACCGGGTCGATTGAGGGGCGACCGTTCTCGGCGAAGTGCGGCGCAACCATCTCGCGGGCCGGCTCTACTTCATGATCCGCACGGAGGACCTGGCGGCGCGGCGGTTCGAGAAGACGTGGATGACCTGCAGTGCTACTGAACGGCAGGGGAAGGGTGACGGGTGAAAGGGGGCGGTTGACAGGCGGGGACGCCTGTCATACTGGTCAAATGAAAATGGCTGGCGGGGAAGGAGTCGAACCTTCACTTAACCGGTCCAGAGCCGGTCGTGTTACCGTTACACCACCCGCCAGCGATGTGAGTGTACTATAGCGCATCGGATGGGCGGTGTCAACCCCACCCCTCTGGGCGGAGATCGCAGCTTGACAGCGGCGTGTGCGTGAGGTATGATATCCGTCCATCGGGCGGATAGCTCAGTTGGGAGAGCGCCTCCCTCGCACGGAGGAGGCCGTGGGTTCGAATCCCATTCCGTCCACCAGATGACCTCAAGCGCCGGGAGCCATGTGCTTCCGGCGCTTTCGTACGTGCCAGCGCAGGATTCCGCCGCGATCGTCGCGAATGCGCCCTCATCACGCTCCGCGGAGGTGCGCCATGCGCCGCATGCTCATCGCACTGCTCCTGACCAGCCTCAGCACAGGCCTCTGTGCCGCGCAGGTTGACGTCGCCTTCAACTTCCCCCCGCCACCGAACGAGGGCGCGGCCGATTACTTCCCTATCGCACAGGAGGGCACTGCGCGCGCTGCGATCATCTATCCGGCGGAGTACGCGCCCGAGGAGATCCGCGCGGCACGCTCGTTGCAGCAGTATCTGGAACTGGTGACCGGCGCGGCCCTGCCGCTGGTGGCCGAGGGCGCCGCTGTGCCGGAGGGCCTCGCTCGCGTATGCATCGGCAACACCACCGCCGCAGCCGCGAGCGCCATCATCCTGCCCGATATCCAGTACGGTGAGCACACCTTCCCGAACGTGAACGGCTACCTCGTCCAGACGCTCGCGCCGGATACGCTCATCATCCGCGGGAACACGCCGCAGGCGACGATGCTCGGTGTGGTGGGCTTCCTGAGGCGCTACGCCGGTGTGCGACGCTACTGGCCCGGCGCCCCCGGCGGCATCGGCGACGTGATCTCCGAGCGCCCGACGCTGAGCATCCCGCAGCTGATATGGACCGACTGGCCCTACTTCATCAGCCGCATCATGAGCGGCCTCGGCGACCGCGGCCCGCAGAGTGAGGCCAGCCGCTGGAGCACGTTCCAGGACTTCTGGCGGATGAACTACACGATCCCCTCGAACGAGAGCTACTACAGGCTGCTGGACGCCGCGAACCGCCTCGACGAGCCGGATATCTTCCCGGAGATCGCCGGGGAGCGCTTCATCCCGGGCCTCGACGAGGATGGCCGCCTCGCCCATGGCTGGCAGCCCTGCGTGTCGAACCCGCGCGTGGCGCAGATCATGACGCAGTCGCTCATCGGGACCTTCGAGGCGGAGCCCGAGCGAATCGCGATGAACCTCGCGGTGAACGATGGCTATGGCGACTGCACCTGCGAGGCCTGCCGGGCGATGGACGCGCCGGGCGCCGACGTGGCCAATCGCGCGGGTCTGTGCGACCGCTACGTGAAATTCGATAACCAGGTGGCGGAGGCGGTGTCTGAGCGCTTCCCCGACCGCATCCTCGCCTTCCTCGCGTATGGCTCGATGAGCCAGCCACCAACGACCGTCAAGCTGCACCCGATGCTCCTGCCGGTGCTGTGCGTCTGGGGCAATTCCTTCGAGATGTGGGATGCATGGATGGCGACCGGCGCGGAGCACATGGGGCTCTACCTCTACCACGACGACATCCGCTTCATCATGCCGAAGCTCGACCTGCGCCAGTCCGCGAAGCGCCTGCGCTACGTGGTGAACTCCGGTCGCGCCCGGCACTTCTACCAGGAGTTCTACGGCATCTACCCGCTCGACGGCATGGTCGGGTACATTGAGACAGAGCTTCTCTGGGATCCGCGGCTCGACGAGGGCGAGATCCTTGACGAGTACTATCGCCTCTTCTTCCGTGACGCCGAGGCGCCGATGCGCGACTTCTACGAGGCGCTCGAGGCCGGCTACGAGGCATGGCTCGCGCAGTACGGCTTCCCGCACCCGCACGGGATGGACGCATCGTCCATCCTCGACAGCAAGTCGCTGGAGCAGTTCCGGGTGCTTCCGCCTGAGGCGCTCGAGGCAGCGGAGTCGGCGCTGGCAGAGGCCGAGGATCTGGCGGCGGATGACGAGGTTGTGGCCGAGCGCATCTCGATCGTGCGGAGGCTCTTCGATTTCGCGGCGCTGGGCGCGCGGATGTACTGGCCGATGACGCGGCTTGAGCAGGCCGCTCCCGAGTCGGAGGCTGAGTGTGAGCGCATCCTCGCCGATGCGCGGGCGGCGCTGGAGAACGGCCTGGCGCTTGCCGACTACAAGTTTGCGGTGATCGAGCAGCCGCCCATCGCCGACTACGCGGGCAGGCATACCAGCGGCGTGGTCTACAACGATCTGCAGCCCGGCGCGGTACCCTCAACGGTCCTGAGCGCCATAGGCGGCGCATTCGGGGCGGCGGGTGAGTTCATGGCCGCCGAGCGTGGCGGCGATGCGGCGGCCGCATGGTGGGCGGAGCGGCACGAGGATGATGATTCGCCGCTGCTGCGCGCGCTGATGGAGATCGGGCAGTTCCACGCGCGTGGCGAGGAGCTCGTGAACCTGGTGGCCGACCCGAGCTTTGAGGAGCGTGGGGCGAGCCAGGCTGCCGCGGCGGGAGCCGGCGAGCTCGCGGAGGAGCATGAGCTGCTGCAGGGCGTCAACTTCTGGAAGAGCGCCGGGACTGCGGCCACTGCGTCGCTGACCGATGCCGACGCGCACACGGGCAAGTGGTCGTTCATGATGACCGACACGAAGCGCGCAGGGGTGAGCCACTCCATCGCGGCGACCGGTGGCGAGGTACTGGCGATGTCGCTGTGGGTGAAGCACAGTGGCGCGGGTCCGAGCTATCACGTGGACGTGGTCCCGCGGAGCGATGCGATGCTCTCACGGACGTCGGTGCCGGTGCCTGACGAGCCGGGCGTCTGGCACCAGGTGAGCCTCGCCTTCGTCGCGCCGCCCGGGACTCGCACCGTCGGGCTGTACCTCTTCGCCGAGAATCAGGCGACCGGCGATCAGGTGTTCGTGGATGACTTCTCCATCGCACGGTATGCGACTGAGTGAGAGGCGGGCGCTCACTCGGGCTCGTTGAGATAGCGCGCGAGCGAGGTCAGGCAGACGACGAGGAAGATCGAGCCCTCGTCAACCAGCATGTCGGGTGTCGCGTTCCTCAGGTAATCGAGGATCGCGCCTGCGGCCGCGCGAGGGGTGGGCGGCATCCGGCGGTTATGAGCGACCACCGATGCGATCTTGTGCGCATGCTCCGCGGCGGCCGCGTAGTCGTCCTTGGCGATGGCGTCGCGGAAGAGCCCGGCCAGCCGCACCATCGGCAGCTCAATTCGCGGCGGCACCGGCGCCTGCTCGAGCAGCCGCACGATCCGCGCCGTCATGCCCTCGAGGAGCCCCGCGCGCGTGAGCCGATCGGCCATCAGCAGGCGGTAGAAGTGTCGCGGCTCGCCAAGCACCCGGCAGACTGCATTGATGATCTGCATGCGCAGCACGGGCGTGCGGAACTCCGGCAGATGTCGCAGCGCCGGGCCGATGATCCGCTGATCGCCGAGGCGGCTCGCACCGTCGAGCAGGGCCGCGAAGGTCGTCTTCTGGAAGTCCCCGGAGATCCGCTCGTACAGGGCCTCCTGCGCGCCCTCCCCGCCAAGCTCCCCCAGCGCCATTGCGGCGGAGGTTCGCACCCGCGGATCTTCGTCATCCAGCGCCGACACGAGCGCCTCGATTGAGGCCGCGGTGCCGATCTTCCCCAGCGCCTGCGCGGCCTCCGGACGGATGTCCGATTCGTCATCATATAGCTCCTGCACGAGCGGATCAACGGCCTCCGCGCGCCCCATCTCACCGAGGCTGCGCGCGGCCTCACTGCGCACTGTGGGGCTGAGGTCATACAGCGCGTCCACGAGCTTCTCGACCGCAAGTGGCGTGCGAGAGCGCCCCAGGCCGCGTGTCGCCTCCGCGCGGCGGTTGTCGCTGAACGCCGCGAGGAAGAGCGCGTAGTTGTAGGCGTAGCCGAGCAGATTGCCGCGGAACTGACCGAGGAGATAGCGCGGGGAGGCTGAGCCGGTATCCACCAGCCGGAACGAGAGGGCGATCGGGATCAGGCAGAGCATTGCCGAGATCGCGAAGACCACCTGCAGCGGGGCAAGCTGCATCCCGAGCACGCTCACGCCACTGTCCGGAATGAGCCCGCGCAGCAGGCCGCCAATGAGCGGGCCGCCGGCCGAGCCGAGCGCCACGAAGAACATCCAGTTGGCGAAGTAGGAGCTGTTCTCCTTGCCCGCGGGCACGAGCTTGTAGAGGAGGGTTGCGTTCGCGATCTCAACGCCCGACCACGTGACGCCGGCGATCACGCGGCTGATGGGGATCAGCCACCACAGGTTCTCGGGTGTGATAAAGACCCAGGTGCTGAGGGCGATGATGTACGGGGTGATGCTCAGTTGCGTGATCGGCTTGGAGCCGTAACGCTGCACGAAGACGCCCCAGAGGCGGTAGGCGATGATCTGGCTGAGGATCGTGATGTTCGTGTAGATGGCGACCTGCGCGTAGGAGAGGCCCAGGTTCTGGAGCATGTAGACGGAGTAGAAGACTCCGGACATCATCCCGACGCCGAGCCAGCTGCACATGAAGGCGACGAGTGATCGGTAGGAGCGGTTCCGCAGCGGCTGGGCAAAAGCCCCGGCGACGCTCGCGCCTGCCTCCTGCTCGATCTGCGGATAGGGCGTGAGCGACATCATCACGTAGCCGAGGATGCCGGCGATCCACCCAATCGCGAAGACCACCGCGAACCCCGGAAGTTCGGAGTTCCAGTCAAGCCATCTGCTGGCGACGTAGAGGTAGACGATGCTCGTGATCGAGATGTACATCATGCGACGGCCGGTGAAGTTGCCGCGCATATCGCTTGGAAGCACATTGGAGAGCCACGAGTTGAAGGTGGGGTTGATCGTGTTGCCGAGCAGATATGCGATGCAGAGCAGTGCCGCCATGGCGTAGAAGCGCAATCCCTCAGGCACGAGGGCCGTCGAGAAGGTGAGGCTGCCGGCGGTGACCTCGATGAGGCCGAGGCCGACGCAGAGGCGGCGTTTGTTACGAACGCGGCGCATGAGATGCGACGCCACAATCTGCCAGACGCCGAAGAGGCCGAGGGTGCTGGCGAGGAAGCCGATCTGTGCCTGGGTGAGTCCAACTTTCAGCGCAAAACCTGACATGATCGGGCCGGAGACGACGGCGTTCGGCCCGTACACCGCCCAGCATACGCCCATGAGGACGAAGTGCCGGAGGGCGTGCGCGGTCTGCTGGCGGCTGAGGGCGGATCCGCCCGGAGAGATTGCGTGCTCCTCGTACTGCTCTGACACGGACCTGCTCCCGACCCGGCGAGTGCGGCCGAAGTGATCGCCTGCGGCATCATCTTAGCGTGTTCAGAGTCGCTATGCAATGCCGCGACTGAATGGCTGCTACTCAGGCAGAACGGACGCGGTGGCGGGGGAGCGCTCCCGCCACCGTGGGGCTGCCATCCCATCTACGCGGCTCGCCGCTACTTCCGGCGCGGCGCCGGCCTCCGGTAGCTGTGGGTGACGCCGAAGGTCGTGTACGAACGCGCGCTGTCCGACCCGTTGTCGTTGTAGTAGCGGAGGCTGAGGCTCCAGCCCTTTACGAGTTGGTAGCTGAGCGTGCCGTCCAGCAGGTAGATGGTGTCGGGGCCCGTCGTCCGGCCTGCTTCCTTTGCGGTGTGGCTCTCATTCCACATTACGTCGGCTTTCGTGCGCAGGTTCCACAGTGGGCCGAGGCGCTGGTTGTGGACCCAACTCAGGTCCACCAATGGCGTCCAGCTATCCCTGTAACCCAGGTTCCGTCCGACACCGGCCATGACCCGGGTACTGCCGGACTCGTAGCTGTAGATGCCTCCGTAGCCGAGGCCGAAGTCCACGTCCTCAAACATGCTGTCGCTGAAGAACGTGGCGCCGATGACAGGATGGAAGCCGTAGGTGTTGCGGTCTGTGCCCCCGAAAACGTAGTTGATGTCGGCATCGAGGATGTTCGTCAGAGGCTCATCGTCATACTTCGGGTCATCATACGCACGATCAAAGCGGTTGACGAAGAGGTAGAGATCGAGGTAGTCGGGGCCTGCGAAGGCATAGTGCGATTGGCTCGTCAGGTTGATGCGGACGTCATTGTAGTCGTACCTCTCGGTCTTCCCCTGCGTGAGGGACAGCGAGAGGCGCGTCTCGTCCTGAATGTAGCCGACCTCGTCAGGCGGCTTAGGCGCTTCGTCCGCTGCCGGTGCGGGCTGGGCAGGAGCC
>DHPY01000054.1:57944-125477 GCA_002411015.1 Armatimonadetes bacterium UBA5352
GGGCTGGGCAGGAGCCGGTGCGGGAGCGGTCGGTTGCGGGGCGGGCTGCGCTGCAGTGGTGACGATCGCGACAATGAGGAGCAGCGGCACGAGAATGGCGGCAGGTCTCACGATGGCCCTCCTGGTGGATATGTATCGCTGCGACGGCCTGAAGCTCGAAGCCCCGGGTATCGGCCATCCCGGACTTCTCCCGGCCTGCCTATCAGACACCTGAGGCGGCATTGGGTTCCGCGGAAGACCACGACGAAAGGATTATCTCGTTCATCTAGCGCAGACGGGCGGCAAAGAGCACCCACAGCAGCCACGGTCCATACAGTGACGAGGCCATGATGATGGCGATCCGTGGCTGATTGCGGAAGTGCTCCTCAAACTGGTTCTCCAGCCAGGCGCCCGAGTCGAGGAGTCTGGTGCTCGATGCGAGATACTGGACAACGCTGAACGGCAGCAGGAGGAAGACGAGGCCCCACTCCCAGAAGATGATATAGACGAGCGGCAGGCCTGCGATTGCCTGGACGAAGTCGAGCGTGAGGTTCTCGGCGTGCGCCCCGCCCATCGATGCGGCGACGATGATCGCCCACGGGGCGGCCATGAATTGCGCCGCGCGCGACACCTCGGGGTAGTGCGGGAGCTTCCGCATCGGCCAGACCAGCAGCACCAGACAGAGCAGATACCAGCCGCCAAGCACCACGCCGGACCTCATCCGGGACCTCCTCGCGAACTGCCCGTAGATCCTGTCATCGCCCGACCCGCTTCACACGCTGCCCCGCGTAGATGTAGCCCTGGCCTTTCGCGGGAGTGGGTGGGAGGCGATGGCCCTTCAGCCCACGCCGGTAGATGCCTGTGTGCTCCCCATCCCGCGCGACGACCTCGTACTGCCCCGATTGCGGCGCCAACTCCCCTGCCCGCAGCTTCTCCCGCACTGTCCCGCGCCTCCCACCGATGCTCCAGGATCATCCCCACAGAACCCGTCTTAACAGGATCGGGCTGCGCCCGAGCAGGGACTGACGGCAACGGCACAGGATACGACAAAGGCGTGGAAGGGGACGGCAACGGCCCTGAGCCGCGCAGCACGAGCCGCTGCCGTTCCCTTTTCACCCTTCACTTTTCACCCTTCCCCGTCGTTTACTCGATGCCCATCGCCTTCATGTTGTCGAAGCTGATCTTCAGCGACTCGAACGGGTCGCGCTGGCAGCGGTCCTGCTCGACGATGTAGTACTCCGCGCCGATTTCCTCGCAGGCCGCGACGATGCCCGGCCAGTCGAGGTTGCCCTCGCCGATCTCCGCGAAGAGCTGCTCGCGGCCCTTCATCGTCATGTCCTTGAAGTGGATGATCGGAGCGCGCTTGCCCATCTTCTTGAGCCACGCGACGGGGCTCGCGCCGCCGTGCTGGAGCCAGTAGACATCCGGCTCGAACATGAAGTAGTCGGGGTCGCCGTCCTCGAACATGATCTGCATCGCGGTGCGGCCGTCCTCGAACTTCTCCAGCTCATGGCTGTGGTTGTGGTAGACGAAGACGAGGCCCTCGGCCGCCATGGCCTTCGCGACCTCGGAGGCCTCCTTCGCGAACGCCGACCACGCTGCGCCGCTCTCGCGGGCGTAGGCGGGGGCGCCGCCGATGCCTGCGTACTTGCAGTCGTAGAGCCGGTGCAGGGCGACGGTGCCTGCGAGGTCATCGCGCATCATCTCGAACGGGACATGGGTGGCGCAGATCTTCAGGCCGACGGCGTCGCAGGCCTCCTTGATGAACTCGTCGGAGATCTCCTTCCCGTGGCCGGAGAGCTGGGCGGACTCGTAGCCCATCTCGCGCACACGCTTGACGGTGTCGGCGAAGTCCTCGGCGGTCTGACACGCTTCACGAACGGTGTAGAGCTGAGCGGCGATCTTGGAAGCCATCGGTATACCCTCCCGGGCAGTTAACTGAGAGCGGCGAGGTATTCGCGAGGGCGACGCGAATAACCTGCCCCGGCACGACGATTGTTGGCGCGAGGGCATCCTGGGCAGAGGACTGATCTTCATGGCGAGAGTTGACCTCATGCGAGCGGCCGTTGTCGGTTGCGGGAGCCTGGGCCGCACGCACACAAAGGTGCTGGCGGAGATCGACGAGGCCGCGATGGTCGCGTTCTGCGACATCAACGAGAGCGCGGCGAGCGCCCTCTGCGAGACAGCCGGAGGCGAGTACGCCACCACCGACGTCGCGCGCGTGCTGGAGGATGACAGTATTGACGCGGTCTATGTCTGCACGCTGCACGACAGCCACGCGAGCCTGTGCATCGCGGCGGCTGAGGCCGGGAAGCACATCCTCGTCGAGAAGCCGCTCGCGCTGACGGTGGAGGAGTGCCTGGAGGTCGGGCGCGCGGTCGAGCGCACCGGGGTGAAGCTCTTCACCGCGCTGAAGATGCGCTACTACGAGAACATCATCCGCACCCGCGAACTGATTGCCGAGCCGCTGATGATCACGATGCAGATGATGGATAACCCGTGGAAGTGCGACTTCTGGGCGAATGACCCGGTGATGGGCGGCGGCAACGTCATCTCGCAGGGCTGCCACTCATCGGACATCATCCGCCACATCGCCCGGCGCGACCCGCTCGAGGTCTTCGCCGTCGGCGGGAACTACTACCAGCCAACCGGCGTGACCGACAACCTCTGCGCCACCTTCCGCTTCGAGGACAATATCGCGGCAAGTTGGGTGCAGGGCGACTGCTCCTGCCCGTCAATGACCGGGAAGTTCTTCATGCAGGTCTTCGCGGAGGGCATCTCCGTCGGCTTGCACAACCGCTTCTGCACGATGACGATCTCACGCCGGGGGCAGGAGCGGGAGGTCATTGAGGGCTGCGAGACGGGCTTTTTGGAGGAGAACCGGGCGTTCGTGGACTGCGTGATCAACGACACCCCGCCGACGATCGATCACATTGATGGACTGATGGCGACGCTGATGCCGCTGCAGGCCATCGCCTCCGCGCGCGACGGCGAGTCGAAGCAGATCAAGTCGGTGCTGGAGGCGGCGCTTGCCGGTGCCTGATGGGCGCACCGGCAAGGCGTCAGATGCGCACGAGCAGGAAGATGGCGACCATCAGCGCCACCCACGCGAGGGCGAGGAAGAACTGGGTGAGGAAGATGAAGGCGGTGAACCACCGCGCTTCGGTCTTCGCCTCATCAATGAGGCGGCTGCGGAGGCGGTAGTTCACCAGGGTTGAGCCGATCAGCATCAGTCCGACAAAGACGATGCCCTTGTAGGCCTCAGCCGGGAGCGCGTTGACCAGCAGCGCGAACAGTGTGGCGGTCGTCGCGGCCCCCGCGCACATCAGGATCGCGCCAACGATGAGGACAGCATCCGTAGATGTGTTCGCACGCGCTTCCTGCTCGGGATCCGCGGTAGCCACCGGGCATCTCCCCGTTCCTGACACGTCTCTGCACTACTTCTCCGCCGCCTCCTCGAGCGCGGCGAGGGCCGTCTCGACCATCTGCTCTCCCGTGCCGGGCACGAAGCGGCAGGAGTAGACGGTGTAGCCGCCCTGCGGGAATGCCTCCTGCGTGGGGATGTAGGAGACATCGTCATACGCAAGCTCGACCGCGAAGGTGTGCGGATAGAGCGGCGAGCGCTTCTTGATATCAATGGCGAATTCGACGAAGTCCTCGCCGGGCATGAAAGCCAGGCCGGCCTCGCCGAAGCGCAGGGCGCCGACCTCCAGGTCGTAGCTCGGGCCCCACTCGGCGCAGCGCTTGATGCGCAGCTTCTTAGTGGCCTCGAGGAAATCGCCGCCCCAGGTGGAGCTATCGTAGACATCCACCTTGAGCGCGGCCTCCAGTTCCTCGTCAGTATACCCGCGGGTCTGGGCGCTAAGCGTCTTTGAGATAGCGCGCACCGGTCCCGCCTCGATCTCCCGCGCATCCTTCAGGCCCCGCCATGCGGCATCAGCGAGCGCCGCGCCAGTCTGGTGCCGGAGGATCCCGCTCGGGCGGTTCCTCACCGGCTGCGACAGATCGCAATGGTTCACGTTGCCGCAGGGGGCGTTGGTGAACTGCAGGTGCAGCGGCTCGCGCATCACCTCGCGCATGCGGTCCTCGAAGGCCGCCGGGTAGTCTGCTGAGATCATCCCGCCGCCCGCGGTGCAGGCGTGCAGGGAGAAGTTCGCCAGCACGATGCGCGGCCGGTCCTCGCGCTCGAAGCTGAAGACGCCCAGCACCGGGTCGGTCGGGCCGTCGAGCACGACGATGTCCTGGCTCTCGTAGCCGAAGTACATCCCCACGGTACCATCGGCCTGCCAGACGCGGCGGTTGAAGGATATGCCGTAGACAAGACGGCGGGCGGTGGAGACCTTCGCCGGGGCGGCATCGGCGGCAGCCTCCTCGACGGCCTCGCAGATGCCCGCCACGAACAGGTCGCGATAGTCCTCATGGCCGGGGGCGGGAGCCGAGTGGGTATGGGTGGCGCAGATGAAGACCTGCCGCGCCTCGAGGCCGAGGGTATCGGCGAGGCGGGCGCGCACATCGTGCATCAGTTCGCGCGGGGTGCCGATGAGGTCGAGGGTGACGAGCGCTGCGCGGTCGCCTCCGCCCTCGAAGTAGATCGCGCGGGCATGGAGCGGGTCATTCACCTCGGTAGCGGGCCTGCGCGAGAAGCTCCCGCGCATATCCACGGGGCCGAACTTCTCCGGGTATGGGGTGATATCTCGCCGACCGCAACCGACCTTGAGCTCGGACATGGGCTATCGCTCTCCTGTCATCATCTCAGCGTCAGCCTGCGCGTTCGCGGGAGGTGCGAGGAATACCTGCGTGCATGGCGCGCTAACGTACGAGGGCGATGAGCTTCGACGACCGGCCTCGGGGGCGTCTGGGCGCTTGCGGAGCAGGCGAGACCAACTGCGGGCGCGGCGGCAGGCAGCAGCTTCATCGCGTGCATGGCGGTCAGTCGTCCCTGAGCCCGGCCAGTGTGGCGCGGGCGAGCGTGGTGTCCTCGCGGCTATAGACAGGCGCCACGTATACCTCCTGCCGAGTAAGCCTGCGCAGCGGCGTTCGCGACCCCCTCGCCGGATCATACTCGACCCATGGCCTGGCCCTGTCGCGGAATGAAGCTGCGCATCGCCAGGCGGCCTGTTACCGCGTTCCACGCAAATTCGTTGAGAGCGCGATCCTCGCAGGCGCTGCTCCAGAAGCGCTCGGGGGCGACGTAGGTGGGGTAGCTGCCCTCGACCGGACGGGAGCCGAGGGCGTTGAAGCGGTTGAGGGTGTGCTGCAGCGCCTGCTCGGGGGTCATCGGAGCGGCGGCCTGATTCACCCGAGGGGTCGCCGGGACAGGCGCCGGCGCGGGTGTCGGCAGCGGCGTGGGCACGGGCGCTCCCCCCTGCACCACGATCTCGATGCTCCGCGACAGCGCCCCGCTCTCCCCGTCCGCCTCGGTGACGCCGCCCGGAGTTTCGCGGCGGAACTGCAGCTTCAGGTTGCCGCTGATGGCGAGGGTGTGCGTCCCGGGCTGTGCCGGAGCGGTCCACGTCACGCGCTCCCCGGTCTAATCGAGCGGGCCGAGTGCGCCCTGCCCGCCGGTGCTCCAGGTGTAGCGCTCTTCAGTAGCAGTCCACTGCCCGGAGCCGTGGAAGCCCTCGGTCTGCACCTCGTACTGCATATCATCGAAGCCACGCGCGAGGATCGTCGTGTTCGGGCCGACGTTGGCGTAGGTGTCCGGCCACATCATGTAGGCGCGGCGGCCGCCGACGATCTTTGCGCGCAGAGTGACCGTCTGGCCGGGCGCTACGGTTGCCAGCGGGGGACCTGCAACAGGAGGTGGCTGTGCCTCCGGCCCGGCATCAAGCTCCGCACCGTCCGCTGATGCCGCGATCCAGTAGGGGGGCAACTCGCGCTGAGCGTACGCGGGCCTCAGCACCGCCAGCGCGATCAGAAAGCAGAACGCCGACCCGCCTCGGTCCGGCATCCTACTCGCCTCCTGCAGCTTCGGCACTGAGTCCTCGCGCGCGCACGACAACGCAGGAGCCGCCTGTCACGACGGCTCCTGCGAACCAGCGTCGAGTGTGCCTCGGGTCGCGGCTACTCCGCGCGGAAGACCTTCACCGTCGCTGGCTGCGACTGCTGGTCGTTGGTGGTGTAGGCCTTGATGATGTAGTACAGCGGCTTGGAGATGTTCGCGGGCAGCACAGGAGCGGCGATCGAGAAGTGCCACTGGCCGTTCGCCGGCACGTCGTGGCGGATGCCGGGGACCACTCGGATCAGCTCATCGTTGTCCTGTGCCCGGACCTCCGTCTCCAGCACGAGGAACGAGCCCCCGGGGGCCGTGCCGTAGACCTCAACGCGTGGCCCGATGCGCGCGCCCGCGGTGGGCTGGGTGATGGTGACGGCGCCGACGGGGCCACGCTCATCGGATGGCCGGGCCGCCTCGCCACGGATCAGCAGCGTCATGCCGATGGTCGGAAGCTCGATGCGGTCGCCCTTGTACTCCACGCGCTCCCCCAGCGCCTCTGCCGCGAAGCGCAGCGGGATGTAGGTGCGGCCGTCACGCACACGCGCGGGAGCATCCAGCGTCTGCGTCTGGCCGTTGAGCATCGCGGTGCGAGAGTCGATGGTCATGCGCACGCTCAGCGCCGGAGCGGTGATCGTAACCTGCCGCGAGCCCGCGTTCCAGCCAACCTCCGCACCGTAGGCCTCAAAGATGCCTCGCAGCGGCACCAGCAGTCGCCCGTTCTCCTCGACCCGATCGATCCACATGTAGTCGTCGGCGGCGAACACCGTACCCGTCGCCATGAGCAGCAGTCCCACGATCAGCAGCCGCTTCATCTCGCTCATCCACCTCTTCGCAGTCCGATTGTTGGTGACTTCAGCAAGACGGTTCGTCTCGACCTCGGGAATTCCTGCTGCGGCGCTCCTCACGAAAGGTCCAAACGGCCTCGCAGGGAAATAGCAGCCGACCAATCACATGAACTATCAAGGGGTGTGTGACGATGGCAGGGGCGCTTGTCTGGGAGCACATGACAGTCAAAGAGGTGCGTGACGCGCTTGAGGGCGGGATGCGCACCGTGCTGGTGCCACTTGGTGTGACTGAGCAGCATGGCTATCACCTGCCGCTACGCACGGACTGCTACAACGCCGAGCAGATCAGCCTGCGGGCTGCCCAGCAGACCGGCTGCTTCGTGGCGCCGACGCTCGCCTACACGTACTCGGGCGGAGAGCTGCCGGGCACGATCAACGTCAGTCCGCACGTGGTCACGCAGATCGTGGTCGAGATCCTGCACTCACTCTGCCTGCAGGGCCTGCGGAACATCGTGCTGGTGCTCGGGCACGGCGGCTCGGAGAACGACCGCGCGACGCAGGAGGCGGCTGAGATCTTCCTGCGCAACAACGCGCAGTTCCACGATCGCAACATCGCCGTCTACCGCTTCTGGAAGAACTCGCCGACCTGCGTGCGCGCTTTCGAGGAGGGCGACTTCCACTCCGGGTGGTTCGAGACGTCGCTGCTGCTCTACTGGGCGCCCGAGGCGGTGCGCAAGGAATTTGTGCTCGATGAGCCGGATGTCGTGCGGATGATGCGCGAGGATCAGGACGGCTATCAGCAGCGCGTGAAGCACGTGGACCACGAGCTGGTTGTGCCTGCTGTGAAGCAGCACCCGGCGATCAAGGTTGGCGTGATGGGCGAGCCGGAGAAGGCGACGGCGGAGATCGGCCGGGAGATCACTGAAGAGACGGTGCGTGGGCTGGTGGAGTTGATCGAGGCGATGAAAGCCGTCGGCGCGTAGCCCTTGGCTGCGCCGCCCAGGCCACGATGTACACAGAAACAGCGCGGCTCCCGTCCGGAGCCGCGCTGTTCGGACTACACTTCAGGTGGGCGATCTAGTCGACTTGGATCTTCTTGCCGGCCTCTTCGGGTTTCTCAGACTTCTTCGCGTGGACCTCGAGCACACCGTCGGCCATCTTTGCCGAGACCTGCTCCTCATCCACCGCCGCGGGGAGGGGCAGGCGTCGCGCCCATGTGCCGTAGCGCAGCTCGCGCCGGAAGTAGCCCTCGTCGTCCACTTCCTCCTCGCGCCGCGTCTCGGCGCGGATCGTCAGCATGTTGTCCTCGATCGTCACATCAATGTTTTCCTTCTTCACGCCCGGAAGCTGGGCTTTGACCACGACCTCGTCGTCGGTCTGGTACACATCAACGGCGGGGCCGTAGTCCGCCTCCTCAGCAAGCTCACTCGCCTGGGAGCTAAACAGGCGGTCGAGCTCGTCGAAGAGGTCGTGAGCGCGCATCATGGGGCGCGCAAGCATGGTCGGTCTGCGTTGCCAGCGAATCAAAGACATCTGAACACCCCTCCTGCAAGACACATCTGTGAGAGTGTCGTGCGTCCTCGTGTTTCACGAGTGACTGTAGCACGTTAGTCCGGAGCTGTCAAGGGCGTTACATCAATGATATCAAGTCGTTTGCGCCTGATGCTGTGGGTGTGCTCTCGCCGGTTCCGCAGCCCCACCAACAGGCTCTGTAACAGATCGGTCAGCCGGAGCGAAGAGGGGCACGAGCGGTACGGATCCTGCATTCCGGGCAGGTGCGTTTGCGGTCGGGCCGGATCTCTCTTGTGAGCCAGTTTCGTTTGAGGTTGACGCGGCGTGACGAAATGATGTATACTTCCAGGGTAGACTGGATGACTATACGCAAAGCATCGAAGGGCGGCGGAGAGTCGCCTGCGGTCGCATTACTATCGGTCTAGGCGGAACCTTTGCGTCGTCCGGTTGTCTACCAGTATGCAGGCGGCCCGGAAGAGGGCCGAAGAAGCACCCAGGAGGCTCTGAGACGGGGTAGCGTTGAGGCGCGGAGCACATCATGCTCAGGGCAACGTCGATCACAACCTGGGCCGTGGCGGCAGGCATCGCGAGCCTGACACTCGCGACCTCCTTCGGTGCGTACGCGCAGATCGATGATGGGCGTTTCTTCATCGAGAGCTTCGCCCGTGAGAGCGTGGCTGCGGACGGCACTGAGGGCGCAAACTCCCTCATCACGAACCCCAATGACTACAACATAGACCTCACGCTCCCGTCAGGCCTGGCCCTGCACCGGTCGTTCGCGCGGTCGGAGGTGTCGAAGGAGGGTCTGGCGTTCGACACCGCGATCAACGCGCTGACGAGTACCGGAGCTACGCTCACGCTCGGCGGCCGCACCTCCATGAGCTTCTCTCGTGAGGAGAAGGCCCTCACCGACGTCTTCGACCAGTTCCTCGAAGGCTCATCGGTCACCACGATGTCGCTGTCCCAGGGCTTCGGTGGCGGCAGCTCCTCTGGCGAGTTCACGCTCAAGCGCTCGATGCAGAGCGAGCAGTCGGCCGATACTGAGGAACTGCGGACGCTCATCCAGAGCATGGCCTTCAAGACGGGGCTCGGGGATGGTATGAGCCTCAGCGCGGGCTTCACGAGCCGCGAATCGCAGGAATCGGCTACTCGGCTGCAGGAGACGGGCTACAACGCGGACCTGAAGATGGCACTCTCGGGCGGTGAGGGAGTGGCGCACTACGACTACCTGCAGCGGCTCGTTGAGGGCCAGGGCACACAGAAGCGGCAACTCGACCTGGTGGCGCCTTTTGCGATCGAGGGCGGAACGCTCACCGCGGAGCATCACCTGAAAGAGACCATAACCGACCGTACCGAGCAGATAGACCGCGAGACGAAACTCGTGGTTCCGCTCAGCCTGGTGCTCGACGGCGCTACGGCCAGCTACGTGTCGATTGTGAAGATTCGCAACGACAACCGCGATGAGAAGAACACGCTGACCTTCATGACGCCATTTGACGTCTTCGGCCATGCCGCGACCTTTGAGCATATCCAGACCGAGACGATCAAGAACGAGGATGTCACGGACGAGCGCGTCATGCGTCTGGCCGCCGATTTCGATGGCAGCAAGGGCATCGTCGAGCACACATCGGTGGTGGAGTCCTCCGGTGAGGACCTCGAGCACCGGGCCCGGCTGCGGATGCAGACGCCCAATATCGACCTGACCGACTGGATGAGTCTGACGGCGCAGCAGGTTCGCGATGAGGTGGAGGGAGATGAGACCTCCCGCGTGTCCCGCGTTGACCTGAGCTTCGCGCTGATAGATCCGCTGGAGATCAAGGCCATCTACACGCGCCATGAAGAGCCCGGCAAGCCCGCGCGTGACGATCACGACATCCGCACCGTGCTGGCGATCTCAGACACCGCCATGCTCAAGGGCGGGATCGAGGAGACTGCGAAGGCGGACGGCTCGCCTTCGATCGTCCGCCACCTCGAGTTGACGAAGAAGGCCGGCAACGATCTCGACGTGCGGGTCGGGTACACTTCGTTCGGGGCGCAGTTCGCTGAGGCAGGCGGCGACATGCTCGCTCAACTCAACTACGGCGACCCGAAGGAACTCGGCATCTCCGCCTTCTACACTGAGTTCGACGACAAGAAGCTCAAGCCGCTTGACGAGCCAACGACAACGATCGAACTGCGCGCCGGTGATCCCGCCGAGATCGGCTTCCGTGCCGCCTTCTCCGACCAGGCCGGACGGCCGGAGCCGGAGCGCTCGCTTGGCCTCGCAACAGAGGTGATGGGTGGCGCGCTGAAGTTCGACTACATCCGCAACCCGCTCGACCCGAGCGGCAAGACGGTCATGCTCTCCGATGTCTATGAGCTTGGCTTCAAGCGCCAGGTGATGGGCAGCGTCGCGCTCGACCTTGGCTACCGCTACTTCGTCCCGCGGGCGGGGGAGGCGCTGGATAACGACCAGTACTTCCGCCTGCAGCTTGACGGCGGCTCGCCCGAGAAGGGCGGTCAGATCGCGCTCAAGTACGTGTCGGGGCAGTTCGTCCCCTACCCGAAGAACGGGCAGCCTCCGGCTTCGCTGCTCGATCTGACCTACGAGAAGCGCTGGCCAGACAACGCAGGTCGGCTGACGCTTTCCCTCGAGCGCGAGGAGGCCCCGGACCTCTCCGTCGGGGTGGACGACACCTTCGAGGCTGAGGTGAAGTACGAGGCGGTCTTCTAACGATCGACTGATGTGAGGCACCAATGCGGGCCCGGCACTACCCCGGGCCCGCTTCGGTCTGTACGGGGCACAATCGTCGGAGGATTCTGGCAGCCGACCGCGCATCTAGGCGGTGTCCCTCATTGGCGCACGCGCGCATGCAGAGGAGGACGCTGCGTGGAGTTCGAGCTTCGCCATCGAATTGACGAGCAGTACACCGTACTGGAGAGATTCCGGGGCGGCATGAGCGTGGTCTACATCGTCCTCGACGACTTCTCGCAGAAGCGCTTCGCGGTGAAGACGGTCAAGGCGGAGATGCTTGAGGACCGCGCGTCGGTCGATCGCTTCGCGCAGGAAGCCCGCACCTGGATGAACCTCGGCCGGCATGAGCATATCGTGCAGGCGATCATCTACCGGGAGATCAAGGGGCAGCCGTTCCTCTTCCTCGAGTATGTTGATGGCGCGAGCATGGGCGACCTGATCGACACGGAGGACCGCCTCTTCCCGCCGCAGGTCGTGGAGTATGCGCTTCAGGCGTGCGAAGGGATGGCCTACGTGCACAACGCGGAGATCGGCCCCGGAGATATGGGCGTGATCCACCGCGACCTCAAGCCCGCGAACATCATGATCGACCGCCGCGGCCAGGTAAAGATCACCGACTTTGGACTGGCCAAGCTGCACGGCATGTCAACGCGTCTGACGGACGCCGGGATCGGCCTCGGGACGTACGTCTACATGCCGCCCGAGCAGTTCCTCGATGCATCCTCAGCGGATCGCACCTCCGACATCTACTCCTTCGGCGTGGTGCTCTACCGGGCGCTCACAGGTCACTATCCGGTCCGCGGCGACAGCGTCGGCAAGCTGATTCACAACATCCTGGAGGGCACGCCGCGCCGGCTTCGCGAGCACCTGCCTGAGCTTCCGCAGGCGCTGGATGACATAGTCATGCGCTGTCTTGCGAAGCGCCGCGCGGATCGTTTCACCGACTTCTCGCAACTGCAGCAGGCACTTGAGGCCGTCCGCAACGAGGTCGAGGAGCAGTCTGGCGGCGGCGACGTGCTCCACTGCGATGTGTGCGGCTACCGCACCACTCACAACTATCTCGCCTGCCCTGTCTGCGCTGCGGCCATGCGACAGGAGGCTCAATTGTCGTCGGCCTCTGCGGAGCCCGCGCACCCCGAACCAGGACCGCTCAGCTCCACTACATCCGAGCAGACGGAGCGCTCGACGTCGCTCCTGCGGGCGGCACTGGAGCAACGCGCGGCAGGCAGTCTGCGGGCGGCGCTTGACCTGCTCCGGCAGGCGCTGGATGCGCGGCCTGATTTCCCGGAGGCGCGAGAGGTGCTCGATGAGGTAGCGCTTGAGCATGCTCGCAGCAAGGCGGACAGTCGCCACGCCGTCTACAACTGGCCGATGTTCCGGGGGAATATCACCCGCTCGGGCTACACGCCCGAGGTCGTGGTGCCGCCGCTGGTCCGCCGCTGGCAGTTCGAGATCGGCTCGTGGGTGCTTAGCTCGCCAAGCGTCTCGAATGGCATGGTCTACGTTGGTGCGCGCACCGAACGACCCGGTAGTGTCGGCCGCCTCTGCGCACTGAGCGCCCGTCGTGGGGAGCTGATCTGGGAGTTCGGCACGAGCTACGAGATCAACCACGGGCCAGCCGTGGTGCGCGGCGAGAGGCTCTACGTCGGCGCGCACCGGCAGCTCCTCTGCCTCGATGCGCGCACAGGCGAGCGCCTCTGGGGCTTCATGGCCGATGACCTGGTCGAGACCAGCCCCGGCGCCACCGCGTCCCGCCTCTACTTCGCCGATGCCTCAGGCACCGTCTACTGTCTCTCGCCCGATGACCGGCGCCTGCTGTGGAAGGCCCCGACAGGGATGCCCGTCTTCTCCTCGCCGGCGATCTGGCACGGCGCTGTCTACTTCGGCTCCAGCGACTACCTTGTGCGCTCCCTCAACGCCGACACCGGAGAGACCAACTGGGAGTTCCCCACCGGCAGCGAGGTCATCAGCACGCCGGTCATCGCCGAGGGCCTCGCCTACGTAGGCTCCTGCGACCATCGGCTCTATGCCCTCGATGCCGCTACGGGCGCCAAGCGCTGGGAGTTTCAGGCCGCTGAGGAGATTCATGGCTCCCCTGCACTCTTCGAGGACCAGGTCATCTTCGGCTCGCGCGACGGGCGCATCTACTGCGTGGACCGCTGCACCGGCAGACGGCGCTGGCACTTCGAGACCGGCGACTGGGTGAACTCCTCGCCCGCGATCAGCGGTGGTACGGTCTACTGCGGCTCGCATGATCACACGCTCTACGCGCTGGAGATAGACAGCGGGGTCTGCGTCTGGAAGTTCGCGACCGGCGGCGAGATCGCGTCGTCACCGGCGGTGTCGCACGGGGCGGTGTACGTTGGCAGTAACGATGGGAGCGTCTACTGCTTCCGTTCGCGGGGGTAGCAGGCAGGCATCACGCGAAGTGGCGGGCGATGATCTCGACCGCGCGTCCCACGCCATCCTCGGCCCGGATCCGCTCTCCAGGCGCCTTGGCCCGCGCCACGGAAGGGGAATGCGAATGCGCGCGGGAAGAGGTAGCGAGGAAGCAGGCGATACCATCCACGACGACTCCGCCCCGGGCGATGTGCTCCGGCCCGCACGGTGAGTCGTCGGCGTTGTGAATGATCGGCGTGCCCGTGGCCGGGGCCGGTCTCCCGAGCTTCGGCAGCCGCAACTGACGGATGAAGCAAGTACAGGAGTATGGCTAACACACTCTGCGATCGCTTGCCTCCGGCGCCAATCAGCACGAACTACCTATGCACGCAGAGGTCTGAGCTCCCTCAAACACCTATCGGGTGACGCCAAGCTGATTCATGCTCTGAAGGCGTCCCACATGGCCTTCATGCTCCAGTAGGTCGTACCATCTTCGCGCCAGTGGATAGAGACGTGCCTCTACAGTCTCGACGTTCGGCAGATGCTATTGCAGCCACTCACCTGATGACACAGTGCGCGATCTCCCGCTAACCAGAGCTCCCTTCGCTCATGCGCGCTACGCGCAGCTCCGTGACCCGCATCCGGGTGTGCCTGAGCTATTGACAGGTGACTGAGAACCTCTCCAGGGCGAGACGCAGTCTGCCATCGCTGATCTCGAACACCCGAACTCAACCTCCTCAGGAAGCTGCCGGCACACGCCCCTGAAGCCCGAACAGCGCGATCGAGTTCTCCGCCGCGATGCGCGATATGTCCTGGTCGCCGCAGCCGGACTCGCGCAGGAAGCTCTCGAGGCTCGCGACCGTGCAAGGATACGGGTTCTCATCCGCGCTCTCGTGCGGGAAGAGGATACCGTAGGGCGGGAAGGGTGGCTGGCCGCGCGCGATCCAGTCCGTCCCGACGATCAGCCGCTCGGCCCCGAGGCGCTCAACCGCCGCCCGCACCCACTCGCGCGTGTTGAAGTCGCGGATCTCCAGCCACAGGTTCCTGCCGCCCATCTCGAAGTAGACCTGCGCGGCGGTGATGTGCGTGTAGGAGTTGCGGCCACCAATCGCGTGCGCGGCGATGATCTGCGCCTCGGGCGCCATCCGCGCCAGCGAGATCGTCTGCCGCATCTGCTCGCCATCCTGCTGGCCGGCGGTGGAGACGTGGCACTGCACCGGCACGCCGAACTCACCGGCCTTGCGCGCGATCTTCACCATCGCCTGCGAGTCAAGCTCGAAGCCCATCGAGTAGCCCAGCACCTCGCCGACCTGGACGAAGCCATGCTCGCCGGCGTAGAGTTCGATCGCCTCGAGCGACTCCTCGAGCGCCGCGGGATGGACCGCGATCGAGCCGAAGACGCGCCCCGACGGAGCCTCCTGCACGAGGCCAAGCTGGCCTTCGTTGGCCCACGGGATGCCCCGGGCGGGGTCGGCGGTGATCGCGCGGATGCCGGGGAACGAGTAGCTGATGATCCACACGAGCCGCGCCAGGTCGGCGTCCATCACGCGCATGATGTCGTCCACGCTGAAGTCGCGCGGGCTCTGTCCGTCCTCGCTCCAGCCCCGGACGTGAATGTGCGAGTCGATCCAGAGGCGCCTGCCATCGACAATCATTGTGATTGCTCCTTCGCCGCCTTCGCCCGCTTCAGCCAGTCGAGGAAGCTCGTCTCGAGGAACCAGTCGGGCTCGTGGCGCAGCTTCTCAAGCACCACGTCCACGTTGATCCTCGCGCGGGTGGCGCGGAGGGTCGCGTCGCCGATCTCCGCGTAGCGCATCGCGTGGCGCTCGATCAGCCACTCCTCAACAAGCGCGAAGGCGAAGTTCGGCCAGACGCCGTCGCGGCGCCAGTCGCGGAGCTCGGCGGCAAGCTCCTCGCGCTGATCCTCCGCGATCTCCGCGACCACCGAGCGGATGAACTCCGCCTGCGCGAAGTGCGCGAGGGTGTCGCAGGAGGTGCTGGTGCCGAGGAAGAGGTAGTGCGCGTCGAGGTCGTAGAGCTTCTGCCAGGGGCTGCCGATGCCGAAGGCTGCGGGGCCCCATGGGCTGGGGCGGCCGTGGGCGAGGTCGTGCCCGGCGGTGATCTCCGCCGCTCGCGCGCCGATGGCGGCGACGGAGTGTGTCGGGTGATCGCTTCGGATGGCACCTCGATAGAGCCGCCCGGCCTCGGTGACGGCGCCGACGTCCGAGGGCGAGCGCTCGATGTCCCAGGTCTCGAAGCGCCGCTCCTTGTCGCGCTGGCAGAGGGTCGGGAGGACGAGGGTGCCGGAATCCGGGTCGAGCACGTTGAGGAACGCCTCGATCACCGCGACCGGGCCGCCCTCGACCCATCCCATGGAGGAGAGGGAGCTATGGACCAGCGCCACATCGCCCGCCTGGAGCCCGACGCCACGAAGTCCGCGCTCAATATCGTCCCGGGTGACGGTGGTCTGCCTGTTCGCAGTCATAGTGATGGGGGAGTTCGACAGCTAGGGGGAGAGGCCTTCCTCGCCTGCCGCGGTTGCCGTGCCGTTTTGGAGGCGGGCTACGCCCCTTCCTGGCCGTTTGCCGCACGCTGTTCGCCCAGCCGTATGGAGCGGAGGGGCTTCAGCCGCTCCCGAAGATAAGCCGGAAACGTGGCGGATACGTGGGAGCCGCTAAAGCGCCTCCCCTCCAGAACGGCAACAACGGCCGCTCCCGGAGACCTTCGGTCTCACGACCCCCTCGCCTCTTGCGCGGCAAACGACGCTGCGCCGGCGGAAGAGGGGGAGGAACGGCGGCAGGCAGGCACTCATCTTCCGGAATCGGGGCCAGTCGCTCAGAGAGGGCTTCCGTAGGTGCAGCGGACGCTCAGATTAAGTAGGTGGGGCGCCCGCGCCCCACCAGATCCGGCGCGCAAATTGGCCTTGGCAAATGTCGCCTGGTGTGCGGGCGAGGGCGCCCGCACTACCTAACCTCGAAAATGCCTCCGAGCAGATGGACCCACCACGATTCTGGAGTATGAATATGCCTGCCCCACGGGAAGCGCGCCGTCGACCGTCATCTCATAGCCGTCAACTACTCTCCGGTCAGGTAGCGGTGGATCGACTCGGCGGCGCGGCGGCCGGCGCCCATCGCCTGGATCACGGTCGCTGATCCGGTGACGATGTCGCCGCCGGCGAAGACCCCTGGCTTGGAGGTCGCGCCGCTCTCGTCGATCGCCACGTAGCCCCGGCGGCTCACGTTGAGGTCGGGCGTGGCGTCGGGCACGAGCGGGTGGGCGCGCGAGCCGATCGCGACGATGGCGGTGTCGCAGGGAAGCTCGAAGGTCTCGCCCTCGACGGGAACGGGGCTGCGGCGGCCGCTCTCATCGGGCTCACCAAGCTCCATCTGCTGGCAGATCGCCGCGCGCAGCCAGCCCTCCTCATCTCCGACGAACTCGATGGGGGAGGCGAGGAAGCGCATCTGCACGCCCTCCTGCTCCGCGTGCTCGATCTCCTCGGCGCGCGCGGGCATCTCTGAGCGCGTGCGGCGGTAGACGATCGTGACGTTCTCCGAGCCGAGGCGCCGCGCGGTGCGAGCGGCGTCCATGGCGACGTTCCCGGCGCCCACCACAATCACATTGCTGCCGCAGTGGACGGGCGTGTGGTACTCCGGGAAGCGGTCGGCGCGCATGAGGTTCACGCGCGTGAGGAACTCGTTCGCGGAGTAGATGCCGAGCAGGCTCTCGCCGGGCACGTTGAGGAACTGCGGCAGCCCCGCTCCCGTGGCGATGAAGACCGCGTCGTGCTTCTCGAGCAGCTCGTCCACGGTGGCGGTGCGGCCCACGACGAAGTTCAGGCGGATCTCGACGCCGAGCTTGCGGAGGTAGTCGAGCTCCCAGTCGAGCACATTGCGCGGCAGGCGGAAGGCCGGGATGCCGTAGCGCAGGACGCCACCCGGCGCGTGGAAGAGCTCGTATACCGTGACCGAGTGGCCTAACATGGCGAGGTCGGCCGCGGCGGCGAGCCCACCGGGGCCCGAGCCGATGACCGCGACGCAGTGGCCGCTGGGCGCGGGCCGCTCGGGCGTCTCGACCTCATCGTGCTCGCGCTCCCAGTCCGCCACGAACCGCTCGAGGCGGCCGATCGCGACCGGGTCCCCGCGCTTCGCAAGCACGCAGGTCATCTCGCACTGGCTCTCCTGCGGGCAGACGCGGCCGCAGATGGCCGGGAGCGCGTTGGTCTCCTTGATCTTGCGAGCGGCCTCGGAGAAGCGGCCCTCGGTGATCAGCTTGATGAACTCCGGGATCTGCACCATCACCGGGCAGCCATCCACGCAGGTCGGCCGCTTGCACTGAAGACAGCGCTGCGCCTCGGCGATGGCCTGCTCCGGCGTGTAGCCGAGCGGGACCTCGTCGAAGTCCTTCACGCGCTCATCAGCCGGTCGCTCCGGCATCGGCTGGCGGGTGCGCTTGAGGTCACTCTGGCTTGTCACGAGCCGCCTCCTCATCGCAGCGGCAGCCGCCGTCGGGGTGCTCACTGAGCGGAGTGCTGTGCGCTTCATACATGCGCGTGGCGTCGCTCTCGAGGCCGTCGTACATCCGCTGCCTGCGCATAAGCAGGTCGAAGTCAACCTGGTGCGCGTCGAATTCGGGGCCGTCGATGCAGGCGAACTTCGTCTCACCGCCGACCTCTACGCGGCAGCCGCCGCACATCCCGGTGCCATCCACCATGATCGGGTTGAGGCTGACGACGGTGCTGATCCCATGCGGGCGGGTGAGGTTCGCGACAGCGCGCATCATCGGCGTGGGGCCGATCGCCAGCACGAGGTCGATGCGCTCGCCCGCCTCGATCATCTCCTGCAGCACGGTGGTGACGAAGCCCTTGCGGCCGTAGGTGCCGTCGTCGGTGCAGACGGTGACCTCTCTGCAGATCGCGCGGAGGCGATCCTCGAGGATGACGTTGTCAGCGGAGCGGGCGCCGTTGATGCCGACGAGTTCATTGCCGGCGTCGCGCAGCGCCTGCGCGATCGGGATGACCGGCGCCATGCCGTAGCCACCGCCGATGACCACGCAGCGGCCGAACTGCTCGATGTGCGTGGGGCGGCCGAGCGGCCCTGCCAGGTCGAGGATCTGCTGGCCCGGCTGCATGGCGGCGAGAAGGCGGGTGGAGGTGCCGACCGCCTGGAAGATCAGCTCGATGGCGCCTGCTTCGGGGTCGGAGCTGACGAGCGTGAGGGGGAAACGCTCGCCCTTCTCGTGGACGCGCAGGACCACGAACTGCCCGGCCTTACGCCGCCGCGCGATCTCAGGCGCATGGACAAGAAGCTGCCACGTCTGTGGCGCGATCTGCTCTTTGCGGACGATCTCATTCATGCTGCGTCACCTCACGGGACGCCGAGGACACGGACGACCTTCTCTGGGACGAAACGTGAATGGCATTATACGCTTTCATGGGCGCTCAGGCAACACTGTCGGCACCTGAGAGAGGCGTTCGAGAGGAATTGAGCGTCGCGCGCGGAAAGTCCTTCCTCCGGAGAACTTTGTTCGGTTTAACATGTTTAACCTGTACAAAGGTCAACACAGACGATTGGCGAAGCTGTTCAGTGGGTATGCCTAGAGAAGATGCAGGAGGCAGGCCGGGCTGGCGCGTCGGAACGTGAGGCGCGGATCGGCGTTGACATAAGACGGATGAGGAGGCGCCGCGATGTTCGCAGACGATGGTCGGCGCGAACGCCTCGCGTACGCGCTGGTGAGCGCGGCACCCCTCCAGGGCCTGGACGCGACAGGCATCGGGATAGTGTTCAAAGCACCGGATCGCAGAACCATCGGCACCGTGAGCCAGGCACTGGTGGGGATCGAACCGGTCGAGGGCGGGTATGAGGCAGTGCGGCGGGTGCTGGAGGAGGCGCTTGCGAGCGGCGTGCGCGGTCTAACGATCTACGTGGAGCCCTCGGAGGTCGTGGAGCAGCTTCGCAGCAACGCGCCTGTGCCTCGCCCGCTGCTCGTAACGCACCTGAAGGCGCGGGGGATGATCAACCAGCTTGGCCGGGTGACTCTCGTGGCGGCGACCAGCCATGCCTTCTCCGCGCGCGTGCTCGCGCAGAGCGCCCGCCTCCCGGGCTTCGGTGGCCGTGAGGGCGAACCGCCGCAGCCGAGATCATCCCGCCGGCAGTTGTCGCTCATAGCAGAAGATGAACCCGCCTGGCGCGTGTCGCAGCGCCCCCTCCCGCTGCGAGCGCGATGAACAGGCACCCCGGGGGCCGCCCCGGCCGCAGTCACCGGGGCGGCCTCATCTTCCTCAGAGGCCCGCTCCTTGACGCACGCGCCGCCCCCGGCGTAAGATACCATTCACGCGGGCATGGCACCGTCACAGGCCTGTGTCCGCGCATTCACCGCGTCCGACAGTGACGCCGCCGACTGCGGAGGGGTCGTATCGTGATCTACCTGGATAACGCCGCAACCACCCGCGTCGCCCCGGAAGTCTTCGAGGCGATGTCGCCATTCTTGCAGGACGAGTACGGCAACCCGAGCTCCGTCTATGCGCTCGCGGGCCGCTCGGCCGCCGCACTGGATACCGCCCGCGCGACCGTCGCCGAGTACCTTGGCGCCGAGCCGGATGAGATCGTCTTCACCGGCAGCGGCTCCGAGGCCGACAACCTCGCGATCAAGGGCACCATGCGCAAGCGCGAGGGCGGCCACCTGATCACCTCCGCCATCGAGCACCACGCGGTGCTGCACACCTGCAGGTATCTGCAGGAGGAGGGCTATGAACTGACCGTGGTGGGCGTGGACGAGCACGGTCTCGTGGACCCTGAGGAGGTCCGGAGCGCGATCCGCGAGGATACGCGGCTGGTAAGCATCATGCACTCGAACAACGAGGTCGGCACGATCCAGCCGATCGAGGAGATCGCGGCGATTGCGCGGGAGCGCGGCATCAAGATGCACACCGACGCCGTGCAGTCGCTCGGCAAGGTGCCGCTGAAGGTCGCCGAGCTCGGCGTGGACATGCTCGCGGTCTCCGCGCACAAGATCCACGGGCCGAAGGGCGTGGGCGCGCTCTACATCCGCAGGGGATTCCGCCCCGAGCCGATCATCCATGGCGGCGGGCAGGAGCGGCGGATGCGCGCCGGCACCGAGAACGTGGCGGGGATCGTCGGCTTCGCGCGGGCGATCAAGCTCGCGACCGAGCATGGGCACGAGGCGACCGAGCGGATGCGCGCACTGCGCGACCGGCTGATCGCCGATGTGATGGAGAGCATCCCGGAGACGCTGCTGTCCGGGCACCCGACGAATCGGCTGCCGAACCTCGCCAGCTTCCTCTTCCGCTACATCGAGGGTGAGGGCATCCTGCTGTCGCTTGACATGAAGGACATCGCGGGCTCGAGCGGCTCGGCCTGCACCTCAGGCTCGCTCGATCCCTCGCATGTGTTGCTGGCGATGGGCTATCCGCATGAGATCGCCCATGGTTCGCTGCGGCTGAGCCTCAGCCGCTACACGACCGAAGAGGAGATAGACGCGGTGCTGGAGGCGCTGCCGCCGATCATCCAGCGACTGCGGGACATGTCGCCGCTCTATCAGCGAAAGTAGCTCGTAACTCAGTACACTCCGGGGAGCCGATTTCCCATGGTCGACAGGCAGCTTGCAGAGAGGATCGCCCAGCTTAAGCAGGAGCGTAACGCGGTGATCCTCGCGCACAACTACCAGGTGGAGGAGGTCCAGCTTCTCGCGGACTTCCTCGGCGATTCGCTTGAGCTCTCGCAGCAGGCGGCGAAGACCGACGCGGATGTCATCGTCTTCTGCGGTGTGCACTTCATGGCGCAGACCGCGAAGCTGCTCTCTCCGGAGAAGACGGTCCTGATGCCCGATCCGGGTGCGGGCTGCCCGATGGCGGACATGATCACCGCGGAGCAGGCGCGGCAGTTCAAGGCCGAGTATGGTGGCGCGCCGGTCGTCGCGTATGTCAACACCACCGCGGAGGTGAAGGCGGAGTCGGACATCTGCTGCACCTCATCGAACGCGGTGAAGGTCGTCAACTCGCTCGACGCCGACACGGTCCTGTTCATCCCGGACTCGAACCTCGCGGACTGGGTGCAGAAGCACTCAGACAAGAAGATCATCGCCTGGGGCGGCTACTGCCCGACGCACGCGCGGATCAACCCCTCGACGATCGAGTACATGCGCGAACAGCACCCGGATGCGCTCGTGGTCGTCCATCCGGAGGCGCGGCCGGAGGTCATCGAGATGGCTGATGAGGTCGCCTCCACAGGCGGGATGATCAAGTTCGCGCGCGAGACCGCCGCGAAGGAGATCATCGTCGGCACCGAGGAGGGCCTCGTCTACCGGATGCGCCGCGAGAACCCGGACAAGACCTTCTACATCGTGCCCCACACCGTCTGCCCGAACATGAAGAAGACCACGCCGCAGAAGCTTCTGGCCTCGCTGGAGAACATGCAGTACCAGATCGAGGTCGCAGAGGATGTAGCCGAGAAGGCGCGTAAAGCCGTCCAGCGCATGCTTGAAGTGAGTTGAGGTGACCTCCGCTCCTCCGTGCCAGAGACCATGACGTCCTCGGTCCGCCGCACCCTCACCGTCGGCGCCCTCGCCGGGCTGCTGCTCGGCTGGGTGCTGCCCGTGCTGCTCGGGCCGCCGGTCGTTGCCTTCGGGCCGACGCTGCGTGCCGATCCGCGGCTCAGCGACGCCATCACCGGCGCGGGAGGCTTCCTCGCGTACATCGCCGAGGCGCCCACCATGTACCTCGCGGAGCACCTCACGCGGCCAATACCCGCCGCCGCAGCACTGAACGCCCTCAGTTGGGCCGCGATCGGCGTGTGCATCGCGGGCTTCGTCGTAGCGCTCCGCCGCCGCACGGTTGCTGCTGGCGCACTCGGGGGCTTTCTGCTCGGCTGGATGCTCCCCGCGCTCGCACAGGTCCTCGGCGAGTGCTTCCGCCACTGCTGGATGCACGAGGGCTTCCTCGGCACGATGGCGCTCGTTGGCGGCACGATGTTGCGCGGCGTCGGAGTGCTGGCGGAGCTGCCCTGGCGGCTGATCGCGGGCCCCGCTGAGGGCATTCTCCCGCTCCTCGCCATCCCCGTCTCCGCTCTGGCCTGGACGCTCGTGGGCATGGCCATCGCCGCAGCGATCGCTGCCATCGGCAATGCAATTCCTGCACCTGCCGCGGAGGGTGGAGGTGCCGGGGCGCGGAACAGCGAACGTACTCAGGCATCGGGGCCAGACTCTACGAGGTAGCGCACGGGGAGCGACATGGAGAGCATCAAGACGGCCGTCGTTGGCTGCGGGGCGTTCGCGAAGCACCAGCACTTCCCGAACATCATGCGTTCGGAGAAGCTGGAGCTTGTGGCCGGCTGCTCGCGCAGCGACGCCAACCGCTCCTGGGTCGAAGAGACCTGCTGCCCGGCCTACACAACGCCCGAGGCGGCGGATGTCTTCTCCGATCCCGATATCGACCTGATCGTCCTCGCGGTGCCGCACAGCGTGCACTTCGAGCTGATGATCCAGGCGATCGAGGCCGGGAAGCACGTCATGGCCGAGAAGCCGATGACGATGACGATGGACGAGTCGTATCAGGTCTGCAGGGCGGTCAAGGACGCGGGCGTGAAGCTCTGCGTGGACTACAACCGCCGCTTCTCGCCTTCGATGGTGCACATGCGCAACGAGTATCACGCGCACCGGGCGGACCCGTCAGTCGGCGCCGGGCAGTTCATCGACACCCCTGAGCGCCCCCCGTGGCCCGAGGAAGACGCGTCCATGCTGATGATCCGCATCAATGACGAGTCGAGCACCTACCGCCCGGTGCATATCGACTGGAAGACCGGCGGCGGGCAGATCATCGGCGAGGCCTGCCACTGGCTCGACCTCGCTTGCTGGATGTTCGACGCCGAGCCTACGCGCGTCTACGCCAGCGGCTCCACGCGCCTGAACCACATCATCACGCTCGACTTCCCGGGCGGCTCGCGCGCCTGCATCTGGTTCTCGCCAACAGGCACCTTCCGCTATCCGAAGGAACTCTTCGAGCTTACCGATCACAACGCGTTTTTCCGCAACCTGTGCTTCGTGGAGACGCAGGTCTACGGCCGGGGCGAGCCGGAGATCACCTACTTCGACCTCCAGCACGATGAGCTGCCCGAGGTCGGGGGCAAGGGCCATGATGCGTACGTGGCGAAGCTCGAGGAGCGGGCGCGGCTCCATGGCGAGAGCGGCGGCTCCATCTGGCCGAACGTGGCGCCGGACAAGGGTCACTTCCAGCTCCTGGAGGCATTCGCGGACGCGATCCTGGGCAACACCAAGTCGCCGATTGACGAATATGCCGGCGCCCGCGCCACGTATCTGAGCTTGCGCGCGATCGACTCGATCAAGACGGGCATGCCGCTTCCGGTCAATGACGAGCAGATGAGCTTGTTCGTTGGTTGATCTGGCCCAGATAGGGGAATGATGTAGGTAGCGCGACCGACAACGGCCGCGCGGTGGTAACTTGTGTCATGATGCCGCAACCTAGTTCTGATGGGACCGTGGCGAAGGCTTGACGAGGCCGTCGCGCTTGGGTTACATTGCCACTGTACATCGGTGATACCCCGCCGTCCCTGAAGCCGCGCAGTGCAGGTGACATCAGTGCGTTCTGCCATACTCGATCGGTTTGTACAGAAGGTCGCACAGATCATCCAGACCGAGGGGGCTGCCTGTTTCTCACTCGGAGTCGCCGACAACCGTCTGCATCCGCAGGCTGTCATCAGCCGCAGGGATGGGATCACCCGCGATTCCCTCGGACACATTGACATAGACACCGGCAACACCTTCTCAACGGCAGTTCGCGATGCCCTCAGCCAGCGCGGCCCCGTCGTGCTGCAGGAAGCTACGCGCATAGACCGCTTCATCGCCAACTCCCCGGTCCTCGTGATGCCGATCGTCTGGGAGCGCGAGGCCCTGGAGAGCGAAGAGGAGCCGGTGCAGCGCGTTGTCGGTGTCCTCGCGCTGTGGGAGAAGCGCGGCGGCCGCTACGATGAGGACGACTACAAGCTCGCTGAGACGCTCTCCAGCCAGGCGGCCGCGCTGCTGGTGGAGGAGCAGCTCGACGAGTTCGACGATATTCAGGCAGCATTCTCCACGGTGCCGGTGGGCCTGATGCTCCTCTCGAGCGACGACAACGTGCTGGTGGCCAACGCGGCCGCCATGCGCGTCATCGGAGTGGATCCTCTGCAGGGCCGGCCGATCATCGACATAGATTACGGGAAGCAGCTTACGGAACTGATGAATGACGTTCGCTCGAGTGATACGGGCAACGCCGCCGCCTCATACGTCTCGCGCGACAATGAGAGCTACTCCGCCAGCGCCCAGACCACGCAGGAGGGCCAGACGATCATCGCCCTCACCCAGTCACCATTCAGCACGGCCGCGGAGGAGTTGACGGGCCAGGTCGCGCATGAGTTGCGCACGCCACTTACCGTCATCCAGGGCAACCTGCAGACGATCGATTTCATGATCGAGGGCGGCATCCAGCCCGAGGACGAGGAGATCATCAAGGAGTTCATCGGCACCGCGCTCATCCAGTCCGCGCGGATGTTCCGCCTCATCGCCGAGACACTCAACATCTCGCGCATCCACGCGGGCAAAGAGCTCGAGCTTGAGGTGGAGGAGTTCGACCTCACCGACGCGCTCGATCAGATCCTCGAGGAGCTTGGCGACTACCTGCTCAGCCATGAGATCAATGTGGAGGCGCCCGATGAACTGATCATCGAGGGCGACCGGGCGAAGATCATCTCGATCTTCGACAACTACCTCAAGAACGCCGCCAAGTACTCCGATACGGGTACCACGATCACCGTCCGCCTCTACAAGACCGGCAACGACATGGTCGCGATTGAGGTGCAGGATCAGGGGATCGGCATCCCGCCGGAGGACGTAGCGAAGATCGGGCGCGAGGCCGGCTTCCGCACGGACCTGTCGAAGTCGCAGGCGGGCGGCATCGGCCTCGGGATGGTCTACACCAGGCGCGTCAGCGAAGCCCACGGTGGGCGGATGGAGATCGAGAGCACGGTTGGTGAGGGCAGCAAGTTCCGCTCGGTGCTGCCGCTTCGGCAACCGGAGGGCAACCGCTGATCCCCGCCAACGAGGCTCTCACCGCATATGGACATCATCCGCATCCAGAACATGAGCTTCTACGGCCACCATGGCGTGGAGGCGTCCGAACGAGAGCTTGGCGGGATATTCCACGTGGACGTCGAGCTTGGGCTGGACCTGCACGCGGCGGGGGAAAGTGACGCCATTGCCGACACGGTGGACTACAAGGCCGTTTACGAGCTGGTGGCTGAGGTCCAGCGAGGCAACCGTTTCCGGCTGATCGAGGCTTTCGCGCATGCGGTGGCCGAGGGCATTCTGGCGAACTTCGAGATCGAGCAGGTCACGGTGCGGGTGCGCAAAGCGTCTGTGCCGCTCGGGGGGCTGATCGATCATACGGAGGTGGAGATCACGCGCTCCGCACGGTAGTACTCCGGCTGTCTGCACTCTCCTCTGTAGACGGGCCGCCGCCTGCCACTTCTTCCTCGCACGGCTCCATATGCACCACGACCGCCGTCCTCGGCAGGCAGCGCTTGATCGCGTCCTCGACCGCGTAGGCAACCTCATGCGCGCGCGCGACCGTCATCTGCGGGTCAACGAGCACATGCACGTCTACGAAACGCTGGCTTCCGGCCTTGCGCGTGCGGAGTTTGTGGTAGCCGCGCACCCCATCCACCGAATCCCGCAGCACGACCTCAATGGCCCGTGCCTCGTCCTCCGGTAACGCAGCGTCCATGAGATCGCGCGCCGAGTTCTTGGTCAGGTGCCATGCGGCCTGCATGATCAGCATCGCGACGACGATGCCGGCGACGGGGTCTATCCAGTGCGCGTGCAGCGCGGTGAAGTGGGTCTCGGTCAGCGCGATGAATCCGAGCGCAGCCATCACGCCGGCGGAGGTATAGACATCCGTGCGCAGGTGCCATGCATCGGCCTCGAGTGCGATGGAGTCGGTCTTCCGCGCGGTGCGGAAGAGCATCTCGGAGACGATGATATTCACGACTGTGGAGAAACCCATGACCGCGACGCCCCAGCCGAGCATCTCAACCTGGTGCTGGCCCATGAGCTTGCGGCCGGCCTCCCAGATGATCCACCCCGCGGCGGCGAAGATCAGCAGCGCCTCGACCGTGCCGGAGATGTTCTCCGCCTTGCCATGCCCGTAAGGATGCTCATCATCGGCGGGGCGAGAGGCCGTTCTCACGGCGTACAGAGCTATGATGGCGGCTGCAAGGTCCATCCCGGAGTGGATGGCCTCGCTTATCACCGCAACTGATCCGATCATTAGTCCAACCACGAGCTTCAGCACAACAAGCACAGTGTTGGAGGCGACGGAGAGGGCCGCGATACGTGTTGTCGCACGGGCACGTTCTGAGTGATTCATATTCGAAACCAATGCAGGAGGGGGGAGTGATCGGCAGTGCACGCACGAGGGCGTTCGTGACAAGTATACGCCTTGCATGGACACCAGTCAACCTGCCCCCTCCCGGCCCCTCCGCGCGCTTGACACGGGCCGGATTCATGTGATAGCTTATCTTCAGTTCAAGCAGCACTCCCTGACCTGCGGAGATCGCCCATGACACATCCGGCGCGCCATCTTCATTACCGCCACTACGCTTACCACGGCGTCTATCCGCGGCGGAGGGATCTCTGCTAGAAGCACAGCCATTGTGATCCCCCCGACGCCGCGGTGACAGACCCCCGCGGCGTTTCTGCGTGTCAGGTTGCGTTTCTTCCATGACTTCACGACCGGGAACAGGTGAGCCAGGCATGGGTCCCACCCTCGACGATATGACCATATTCTCGGGCAACGGGAGCATCAAACTCGCCGGCGACGTAGCCAGATCGCTTGGGATCCCGCTGTCCGATGCTACTGTCGGCAAGTGGACCAACGATGAGGTGCGCGTTCAGCTTCGCGAGAACGTCCGCGGAAAGGACGTCTTCCTCTTCCAGTCATTCCCCGGTGGCGTCAGCGACCGACTGATGGAACTGTGGCTGATGATCGACGCGGCCAAGCGCGCCTCGGCGGGTCGCATAACCGTTGTGATACCGTGGTATCCGTACTCCAAGCAGGAGCGGAAGTTCCGCGGCCGCGAGCCGATCTCCGCCCGTCTCGTGGCCGATCTGACGATTGCCGCCGGGGCCGAGCGGATCGTGACGATGGACCTGCACGAGGGCGCGATCCAGGGCTTCTTTGACATCCCGATGGACCATCTCCCGCACCTCCCGGTCTTCCTTGATGTCTTCCGCAATGAGGGCCTGACCGGCGAGAATGCGGTCATCGTCGCGCCGGACGCGGGTGCTGTCGAGCGGGCCACTGAGGTGGCTCAGCGCCTCGGCTGTGGCATCGCCGTCATCTTCAAGCGCCACCCCGAGGGCGACGTGGAGCGCGCGGAGGTCGTGGAGACCGTCGGCGAACTCAAGGGCAAGCGGGCGCTCCTCGTGGACGACTTCATGCTCGGCGGCAGCACTATCTGTAACGCCGCTGAGGAGGCGAAGAAGGCCGGTGCAACTGAGGTCCGCGCCTGCGTCACTCACGCGATCATGGCGGGCGAGGCGATCGAGCGGATCGCAAACTCCCATATTAGCACTCTCTATACAACCGACACGCTGCCTCCGCGCGCGGACATGCCTCCGAACGTGAAGGTGGTCTCTGTAGCGCCGTTGCTGGGTGAGGTCCTCCGCTGCATCCATGAGGATCGTTCGGTGAGCAAGCTGCTCGGGCAGATCGAATCCGGAGATGAAGCCTGAGGACCTCCGGAAGCCGCCAGTGCTGGTCATACTGCAGGGAGGAAGCCGCCGTGGGCAATGCACAGGACCTGATGCGCGAGACGATCAAGCGGATCGTCCCCTACTCCCCGGGGAAGTCATCGGCCGAGGTGATGGCCGAACTCGGGATTGAGCGCGTGACCAAGCTCGCATCGAATGAGAACCCGCTCGGGCCATCGCCGCTGGCGGTCCAGGCGATGCGCGAGCTCGCCGAGGGCGTCTTCGTCTACCCAGACCCGGAGTGTCGGGAGCTTACCGCCGGACTTGCCGCGCGCATGGAGGTGCCCGAGGAGACCGTGGTGGTGGGACGCGGCTCCGACGAGATCATCCACATGCTGGGCCTGGGCTTCGTCAACGAGGGCGACAACCTGGTCTTCGCGGCGCCGCCCTTCGCGATGTACCCGATCACTGCGCGGTTGATGGGCGCTGAAGAGCGCGTCATCCCGCAGCGCGACTTCCGCCACGATCTTGACGCAATGGCCGACGCGGTGGATGAGAAGACGAAGCTCATCTTCATCTCGAACCCGTACAACCCGCTGGGTACGATTGTCACCGCCGATGAGGTCGAGCGGTTTATGGACCGCATGCCGGAGACCTGCATCGTGGCTTGGGACGAGGCGTACGTGGAGTATGCGGACGATCCCGCCTTCCCTGACACGCTGCGCTACGTGCGGGAGGGGCGGCGCTGCGCGGTGCTGCGCACCTTCTCCAAGGCCTGGGCCCTCGCCGGGCTGCGCGTCGGCTACGGCGCGATGCCGGAGGACATCGCGATCGTGCTCAAGCAGGTCCGCGAGCCCTTCAATGTAGACATCATGGCGCAGGCGGCCGCGATCGCAAGCCTCAAGGACCCCGAGCAGCTAGCGCGCAGCGTCGCCAACAACAACGCCGGCAAAGACTATCTCTATGCGCAGTTCGAGGCGATGGGGCTGGAGTACATCCCGACGCAGTCGAACTTCGTGATGGTTGACGTCGGGATGGACAGCGTGGAGTGCTTTGACCTGCTGATGCGGCAGGGAGTGACGGTGCGCACCGGCGAGATCTTCGGCCTGCCAAGCTGGCTGCGGGTGACGATCGGCCTTCCCGAGGACAATGCGAGGTTCATTGAGGCGCTGCGGGCGGTGCTGGGGAAGCAGTAACGCATGCGGCGAGACAGAGCGTATTCGCCCCTCCGTGGGGCAGGTGGTGAGTTTCGATGATCATCGTGATGCGGCCGGACAGCACAGAGGACGATGTGCAGGGCGTGATCGCACGACTGGCGGAGCGCAGCTACGGCCACCATCTCTCCTGCGGCGAATCGCGCACGATCATCGGCGCCATCGGCGCGCCGGATGACGAGAAGGAGGTCGTCGCCGGGCAGCTCTCACTCCTTCCGGGAGTGGAGCGCGTGGTGCCGATCCTCAAGCCCTACAAGCTCATCAGCCGCGAGCACAACCCGCGGCCGGCGGCGGTCATGATCGGGAACGCGAAGTTCGGCGCCGGACACCTCGGAGTCATCGCAGGCCCATGCTCGGTGGAGAGTCCCGAGCAGATCACGCAGACCGCCCGTGCGGTCAAAGACGCGGGGGCATCGGTCCTCCGCGGAGGCACGTTCAAGCCCCGCACATCGCCCTATGACTTCCAGGGCCTCGGGCTGGAGGGCTTGCAGATGCTCGCCGAGGCCGGCGAGGCGACCGGGCTGCCGATCATTACCGAGGTCATGGACGTCCGCGAGGTCGAGGCAGTTGCGGAGATGGTGGATTGCGTGCAGATCGGGGCGCGGAACATGCAGAACTACGATCTGCTGAAGGAGGCCGGTCGCTGCGGGAAGCCGGTCATGCTCAAGCGAGGCTTCTCCTCAACGGTCGTGGAGTGGCTGAAGGCCAGCGAGTACATCGCCGCCGACGGCACCCTCGACATCCTCCTGTGCGAGCGCGGCATCCGGACCTTCGAGACTGCCACGCGCTTCACCCTCGATCTCGGCGGGATGGCCGTCGCGCGCAGGGAGACCTTCCTGCCGATCGTGGCCGATCCGAGCCACTCGATCGGCATTGCGTCGCTGGTGCCGCAGATGGCTCTGGCGGCGGTCGCGGCGGGCGCGGACGGACTGGTCATCGAGGTGCACCCGCGACCGGACCAGGCGCTCAGCGACGGCCCGCAGTCGCTCACGCCCGCCGGCTTCCGCGAGCTTATGCAGCGCATCAGAATCGTCGCGGAGGCGGTCGGCGTGGAGGCGTGATCGCGCCGGCCGCTTCGGCTTAGCTCAAGCACTCTCGGAGGTGCCGGCTTGCTCTTCGAACGCGTCACGGTCATCGGGATCGGCCTCATCGGCGGCTCGTTCGCGCTCGCGGGACGCGAGGCCGGCGTGCTGGGTGAGGTTGTGGGAGTGGCCCGCAGCGAGCGGACGCTCCTCGAAGCGGTGCACGTTGGCGCCGCCAATCGCACCACCCCCGACGCCCTGGAGGCCGTCCGCGATGCGGACCTCGTCTACATCGCCACGCCGGTCGCGAAGATCGCAGAGACCCTCGACCGCATCGCGCCTGCGCTGAAGCCGGGCTGCGTCGTCACCGACGCAGGCAGCACCAAGCGCGCCATCATGGCCGCCGCGCAGTGCCTGCCGCCCTCCGTGAGCTTCGTCGGCGGCCATCCGATGGCCGGCTCGGAGCGCGGAGGCGTCTGCGAGGCGCGCTCGCACCTCTTCCACGGCCGCACCTACCTGCTCATGTCCGCGACGCACGTCCACGACGCACTCGCCAGGCTCTGGGAGGTCGTCGTGGCGATCGGGGCTCGCCCCGTGCTGGTGGAGGCTGATACGCACGACCGCCTCGTCGCTCGGACGAGCCACCTGCCGCACCTCGTCGCGTCCGCGCTGGCCGCGTCGCTCGGGGAGACCTGTGTGCAGCGCGACTTCATCGGCGACGGCCTGCGCGACACCACGCGGATCGCCGAGGGGCCGGTCAGCGTCTGGCGCGAGATACTGATGGAGAATGCCGACGAGGTGCTCGTGGCGCTCGATGAGTTCCTCGGGGAGGCCGATCGCTGGCGGGAGGCGCTGGCGGCGCGCGATGAGGAGACCGTGGTGGACCTGCTCACGCGCGGGCGCGACTGCCGGCAAAGGATGGGAGAGCAATGAGGCTGCGAGTGAGATCATGCGGGCCACTGCGGGGATGGGTGCGCGCGCCCGGGGACAAGTCCATCTCGCACCGGGCGGCGATCCTCGCGGCGATCGCGGAGGGCACCTCGCGAATCGAGGGCTTCCTGACATGCGATGACTGCCTGCGAACCGCCGATGCGCTGAGGGCCCTCGGGGTGCCGGTTGACCCGATCGGCAGCGAGACGCTGGAGGTGCGCGGGGCGGGCCTGGAGGCGCTCCGGGAGCCGCACAAAGCGCTGGACATGGGCAACTCCGGCACCGGCATGCGCCTGCTGATGGGCCTCGTGGCCGGGCGGCCGATGACCGTGCACTTCACCGGCGATGAGTCGCTCTCGCGCCGGCCGATGGACCGCATCGCAGAGCCGCTGCGGCTGATGGGCGCGCGGGTGGAGGGCCGGGGAGAGCGGCTGACGCCTCCGGTGACCGTCCATGGCGGCGACCTCGGCGGGATCACCTACGCCCCGCCGATGGCCAGCGCGCAGGTGAAGTCGGCGGTGCTGCTCGCCGGCCTCTCGGCGGTGGGGGAGACGACTGTGATCGAGGCTGCGAAGTCGCGCGATCACACCGAGCGAATGCTGGCCGCGATGGGGGCTGATATCACCATCGAGGGCCTGCAGGTCACGCTCCGGCCCGGCCAGCCGCTGCAGGCGACACCGATGCAGGTGCCATCTGACATCTCCTCGGCGGCGTTTCTGCTGGCAGCGGGGCTGCTGGTGGAAGGGAGCGACGTGCTCGCGGCCGACACGCTGCTCAACCCAACGCGCACCGGCCTCGTGGAGGCGCTGGAGGCGATGGGGGCCGCGCTCGAGGTCTCCGATGAGCGCGAGGAGGCGGGCGAGCCGCTGGGGACGCTGCGTTCACAGCCGGGCCCGCTGCATGCCGGCGACTTCGGAGGCGACCTGATCCCGCGCATGATCGACGAGATCCCGCTCCTCGCGGTGGTCGCGACGCAGGCGGAGGGCACCACGATCATCCGCGATGCCGCCGAGTTGCGAGTGAAGGAGAGCGACCGCATTGCGGTGATGGCCGAGCTGCTGACGGCGATGGGCGCCGATGCGCGCGAGCGCGCGGATGGCCTCGAGATCAGCGGGCCGACGCCGCTGCACGGGGCGGCGATCGAGGCGCGCGGCGACCATCGGATCGCGATGTGCGCGACCATCGCGGGGCTGATCGCCAGCGGCGAGACTGTGATCGAGGGCGCGGAGTGCATCGCCACCTCATACCCGAGCTTCGCGGCGGACCTCCGGACGCTTGGCGCGGACTGCATCGAGGAGGAGGCGCATGACTGAGGCTACCGGATGCATGGTCGCGATAGACGGGCCCGCTGGCGCGGGGAAATCCACGATTGCGCGCGCGGTCGCCGAGCACTGCGGCTACACCTACGTTGACACCGGCGCAATGTACCGCGCGGTGGCGCTTCACGCGATGCGCGCGGGGCTGGACCCGGCCGCCGATGCGGAGACCATCGCCGAGACTGCCGCGCGTCTGCACTTCGAGTTCCGCGCCGTGGGCGATGGGCAGCACCTGTTCGTGGATGGCGAGGACGTTGAGCGGGCGGTGCGCGCGCCGGAGGTGGGCAATCTGTCGTCACCGGTCTCGGCGATCCCGTCCGTCCGCGAGCACCTCGTCGCGGCCCAGCGGCGGATGGCCGAGCGCGTGCCGGTGGTGATGGAGGGCCGCGACATCGGCACGGTCGTCTTCCCGCACGCGCTGCTGAAGGTCTTCCTGACCGCGTCGGCCGAGGAGCGGGCCCGTCGGCGTTACGAGCAGCTCAGCGTCGCCGGCCAGGCCGCGGACCTCGCACAGATCCTCGCCGACCAGCGTGCGCGCGATCTGCGCGACATGACGCGAGAGGTCGCGCCGCTGCGCAAAGCCGACGATGCAGTTGAGATCGACACCGACCCACTGACAATCGAGCAGGTCGTCGAGCGCGTGGTTGGGCTGCTCGACGCCCGCCTGGAGGATCGCGATGGACCGGCTGTATGAGCCGCCGCGAAGCTGGACATGGCCGCACTACCGTTTTGCCCAGTGGAGCGTCCCGCGGATCTGCCGGCTCTGCGGCGGTCACTGCGTCCGCGGGGCGGAGAACGTGCCTGCCGAGGGCGGGGCGCTGATCGCGTCGAATCACCTCAGCCATCTCGACCCGCCGGTCGTCGGGACCGCGATCCGGCGCCGAACGTACTACTTCGCTGCCGCCGAGCTGTTCCGCAACCCGTTCTTCGGGCGGCTGATCCGCAAGTGCTACGCCTTCCCGGTCAAGCGCGGAGAGGCCGACAGGGCGGCGCTGAAGGCCGCGATCGAGCTGCTGGAGATGGGCGAATTGCTGACGATGTTCCCGGAGGGCACGCGCAGCCACACCGGGGAGATCGGTGAGTTCGACCTGGGCGCGGCGCTCGCGGCGTCGCGCGCACGGGCGCCGATCATCCCCTGCGCGCTGAGCGGCACCAACCTGCTCCTGCCGCGCGGCGCGAAGTGGCTCAGGCGCGGCCGCGTGGCTGTGAGCTTCGGCGAGCCAATCGACACGCTGAAGTACGGTGACAAGCCAGGCAAGGAGGACCTCCGCCGGATAACCGAGGAGGTAGAGGCCTCGGTGCGAGCGATGCAGGCCGAGCAGCAGGCATGGCTTGCAGGCGAAGAGCCGTGCCGGCGGAAAGGCAGTGTGTAGGGGCGCTCCGGTCTGAGATGGCCGGTGGCGAGGCAGACCACGGAGGTGGAGACGATGCTTGAGGCGATCCGCAGGCGCGCGAGTGTGCGTGCATACACCGATAGGCCGGTCTCTGAGGAGCATCTGGACGCGATCCTGCAGGCGGCGCTGTCGGCGCCGACCGCGAACAACGTTCGCCCGTGGGAGATCGTTGTGGTGACGGACTCGCAGAAGCGCGCGAAGCTCGCGCAGGTGCACCAGTGGGCGAGCTTTTGCGCGCAGTCGCCGGTCGTGCTGGTCTTCTGCGCCGACGGCCGGCGCCAGCCGCACTGGTGGATCGAGGATTCCTGCGCGTCGCTCGAGAACGCGCTGATTCAGGCCGCTGATCTCGGCCTCGGCACATGCTGGGTCGGCATCCGCGGCGGCGAGGGCAGCGGCCCCGGGCCCGAGCGCGAGCAGTATGTGCGCGATCTGCTCGGCATCCCGGAGGAGATCCGGGTGCTCGCGCTTGTGACCCTCGGGCATCCTCGGGGCGAGCCGAGCCCGAAGCCCGTGGGGCCGATGGACGCGGTGCATCGCGAGAGCTGGTAGACGCTGGAGCGCACGACGTCAGTTGCGATTGAGGTGAATGCGGGATGTCCGGTATCGGCGGGCCGTACGTGCTGGGAATCGACTGCGGGACGCAGAGCCTTCGCTCGGCGCTGTTCGACCTGCGCGGGAAGCTGATCGCGTCAGAGAGCACGCCGTACCCCATCGACTACCCGCGGGTGAGCTGGGCGGAGCAGAATCCGGAGCAGTGGTGGCAGGCGGTGCGGGTCACTGTCCCGGGCGTGCTCCGTGCCGCGGGCGTACGCCCGCGAGAGGTCCTGGGCGTCAGCGTTGACGGCACTGCCTGCACCGTCGTCTGCTGCGATCGCGACGGCACGCCCCTGCGGCCAGCGGTGCTCTGGATGGACCAGCGCGCGCATGAGGAGGCCGCCGAGGTTACCGCGACCGGCGATCCGGTGCTACGCTACGCGGGAGGGCCGGAGTCCCCGGAGTGGATGATCCCGAAGGCGATGTGGCTCAAGCGCCATGAGCCCGAGGTCTACGAGCGCGCGGAGGTCATCTGTGAGGGCACCGACTGGCTGATGCACCGCCTCACCGGAAGCTGGACCGCCTCGCTGAACTGCACGACCTGCAAGTGGAACTACGCGCGCCCCGAGGGCGGCTGGCCGGAGCGGCTGCTGGCCACGCTTGACATGAGCGAACTGCTTGAGCGCTGGCCAAACGAGGTGCTGCCGATGGGGCGGCCCGCCGGGCATGTCACGATGCGCGCGGCTGAGGAGATCGGCCTGCTTCCGGACACGCCGGTCGCGGAGGGCGGGATCGACGCCTACGCCGGCATGATCGGCCTGAACGTGGTGCAGCCGGGCCGGATGGCGATGGTCATGGGCTCCTCGACCTGCCACCTCGCGCTCTGCTCCGAGGCGCGTTTCGACAGCAACGTCTGGGGCCCGTTCCCCGATGCGCTCACGGAGGGCACCTGGGTCCTTGAGGGCGGTCAGACGGCCACCGGCAGCATCGTCAAGTGGTTCGCAGACAACTTCGCGGCCCGCGAGATGCTCGAGGCGAAGAACCACGGGCGGTCGCAGTACGAGCTGCTTGATGAACTGGCCGCGCAGGTGGAGCCGGGCGCGGAGGGCCTGGTGCTGCTGGACTACTGGCAGGGCAACCGGACGCCGCTGCGTGACCCGCTCGCACGCGGCGCGATCTGGGGCCTGAGCCTGCGGCACGAACTCGGCCACGTGATGCGCGCGATCTACGAGGGCACCGCGATGGGCACGCGCCACATTCTCGAGGACCTGCGCAGCACCGGCTTTGAGCCGCAGGGCATCTACGCGGCCGGAGGCGGCACACGCAGCCAGCTCTGGCTGCAGATCCACGCGGACGCCTGCCAGGTGCCGATCTACCTGACCGACGAGCCCGAGGCGACAGCACTCGGAACGGCTGTCTGTGCGGCATACGGGGCCGGCCTATTCGAGAGCCTCCAGGAGGCCTCGCAGAGGATGGTGCGCATCAGCCGCGAGATCGAGCCGAACAGGCTCTGGGCAAGCACGTATGACGAGTTGTTCAAACGCTACACCTCAACCTATGAAGCGCTAAAGGATCTGATGCATGAAGCGAGGAGCGAACAGGTGCGCTGAGCGAGGGAGTACGATCAAGGTGAGCATCGAGGACGGCATCGTCGTGAGGCGACACAAGGGCAGCGAACGCTCGATAGACGTGGCCGCCGCGATCAGAGCGGCCGCGCGCTCCAAGGTACCCGGGGCGCTTAAGGGTCTCATCAGCGGCTACGATCCGATAGACATCGCGTTCGCGATGGATGAACTGGATCCCGATGAGCGGACCCAGGTGTTCGAACTCCTCGATGCGGAGGCTTCCGGCGTGGTGCTTGAGGAGGTTGGCGCGGAGATCACCGCCGACCTCGCCGAGGGCACTGAGGTGGGCGAGCTTGCGGAGATCATAGACGCCATGCCTCCTGACTCCGGCGCGGACGCCATGAGCGCTCTCCCGCAGGAGATGCAGCACCGGATCCTCAATCGCATACCCCGCGCTGAGGCGCAGGAGCTCGCCCAGCTTCTGAACTATCACGAGGACTCGGCGGGCGGCATCATGACGACCGAGATCATCTTCTCGCCTCCCGACGTCACCGCCAGCGGCGTCCTCCAGCACATCCGCAACACGGAGGTCGGGCCAGAGGCGATCTTCCGCGTCTACGTGGTGGACTGCGAGCGCCACCTGATCGGGGCCGCCGATCTCATCGACATCATCAGTGCGCGCGACGAGCAGCCGCTCGCCAAGATCATGAACCCCGACCCGATCCGAGTGCATCACGACACCGATCAGGAGGAGGTCATCAGGTGCGTTGACAGGTATGACCTGACCTCGATCCCGGTCGTGGATGACCATGATCGCCTTCTCGGCGCGGTCACCGTTGATGACGTCATAGACGCTCTGCAACAGGAGGTTACGGAGGACATCGCCTCTGTGGTTGGCGCCTCCGCGGAGGATCTCCTCAGCCGCGCCCCGTGGCGCGCTGCGAGCAGTCGCATTCCCTGGCTCATCGTCGCCTTCATGATCAGCCTCCTGTCAGCGATGATCATCCGCCTCTTCGAGGGCACACTCGAGCAGGCGGTCATGCTCGCCGCATTCATCCCCGTGATTACCGCGATGAGCGGCAACTCCGGCCTGCAGTCCTCGATGGTGGCGGTGCGCTCAATGGCGCTGGGTCTGCTCGACGATCGGCGGATCGGGAGGCTGCTTCTGCGGCAGCTTCCCATCGCATTCGTCGTCGCCACCGTCTGCGGACTGCTGGCGCTCATAGGCGGCACGCTGATCATGGGCACCCCCGCCTACGGCATCATCGTCGGCGCCGGGATGTTCTGCGCGATCGTCTCCGGCAACCTGGTGGGGAGCGTCATCCCCGTCATCTTCCACCGAATCGGCATGGACGAGGCACTCGCTTCCGGCCCCTTCGTCACAACGATGAATGACGCGGTGTCGCTGCTCATCTACTTCGCAATAGCGGCGTCCCTGCTCAGAGCATTCGCGCTCTGACGGCGGCCCCGGGCACATCAGGGAGGTCCCCCCCATGCCAGAGCTACCCGAGCTTGAGGTGCTGCGGAGGCAGGCGCAGAAGGAGCTTGTCGGCCGCACCATCACCGGCGTGACTGTCAACCAGCCGAAGGCGATCAACCTCCCGGTTGACGACTACACGAAGCGTACCGAGGGCCAGACGATCTGCGCAGTTGAGCGGAAGGGAAAGTACCTCGCGCTGATCCTTGATGGCGGAGACGCGCTCGTGGTGCACCTCGCCCTTGGTGGAGCGCTGGTGCTGATGGACACCGCCGAGCACGATCCCCCGCACACACCCTTCGTGTTCGCACTCAACGACGGGCGCTACCTGCACGCCGTGAACTGGCAGCTCGGCAACATCTCGATCTACGAGACCAGCTTCCTGCGTGCCCCCGACGGGCCGTTCGGGCAACTTGGGCCGGACGCGTGGGATGAGATCAGCAGCGCCGATGAACTGCGCGATGCCATCGGCGGCAGCAGCGCGGGGATCAAGGCACGGCTGATGAACCAGGCGGTGATCAGCGGGATCGGCAACGCCTGGTCCGACGAGATCCTCTTCCACGGCCGGCTGCACCCAATGACGAAGACGAGCGCCCTCTCGGATAAGGACTTCGACGCGATCTATCGCGCGATCCGCGACATCATTGGCGCCGCGATCAAGGCTGGCGGTGAGGGCTTCACCGACCTGCACGGAGAGCGCGGAACCGCGGAGGAGAGCTTCGCAGTGCATGGTCGCGAGGGCGAGGACTGCCCCGGCGACTGCGGCGGGAACGTCGAGGCGATGAAGGTCGCCGGCCGCACCGGCTATCTCTGCCCGAGCTGTCAGAAGAAGCGTTGATCCTCCGAATCAGTCGTGCAGGAAGAGGCTGAGGACCGTCGAAGACTGAGGCGAGGCCTGGCCGTGGCGGGCGATCACGATCGTCATCTGCGCAGGGAGGCTGAGCGTCATGAAGATACTCGACTTTCTCAGCGAGGCCGGTGTTGACTTCGAGGTGCGGCACCACGATGAGTTCTTCACCGCCGAGGAGGAGGCCGCCGCCGGACACATCCCCGGACATGTCTTCGCGAAGACCGTCGTCGTGCGGACCGATGAGGAGTCTGTCCTGCTGGTGCTCCCGGCGACATACCGGGTGGACCTCGACCGGCTGCAGGAGGAGCTGGGTGTGCGGCCGGAGATGGTGGGCGAGCGGGAGATTGCGGAGCTCTTCCCGGACTGCGAACTCGGCGCCGAGCCGCCCTTCGGCTCGCAGTATGGCCTCCGCACGCTTGTGGACACACACCTGACGCAGCAGAAGCGCATTGCCGTCCGCGCCTGCAGCCATCACGAGATCGTGCTGCTGAACTACGATGACTATGCGCGGCTTGAGTGCCCCGAGGTGATGGCCTTCGCAACGCTGGAGCGGTAGGCGCCGAGGCCCGGTCTACTCCATGACCACCACGCGGCAGGGCGCCGCGCAGCTCTCGGCTACCTTGAGCGGCAGCGCGGTCAGTCTCACGCGCTTCCCCTCGATGGCGCCGAGGTTCACCAGCGGCGCCAACAGCAGCGTGCCCCGGTCGAAGAACTCGGGCCAGAAATGCTGCGGCTCCGCCCACGAGTCGAAGCGCGGCATGTCTCCGCACATCACGAACGGCTCGTGATCGAGGATCCAGCGCATCGCGTCGTAACTGAACCACGGGCAGTTGGAGACGAAGTCCGCCGCGTTCCAGTGGCTGTCCCAGCCGGTAGCGACGATGATCGCATCGCCCGGCTGCGGCACAACGCCGCATGCCTCCAGATCCCACCGCTCTATCCGCTGATCGGGCTCGCAGGGGACGCGCAGCACGCAGGCGTCGCGCATCACAAGCTCCTGCACCGGCACCTCGATCAGCTCCGGGCCATCCCGCCGCACGTGCAATGATGTCTCCAGGTACGTCCCCGTCTGGGCGCCAAGCTCGAAGCGCCACGAGTACGTCACGTGCTCGACGAACTCCGGCCGCGGGATCTCCTCGATCAACGCCTCCGGATAGGGCGGCCCGTAGCTCCACATGCCGTTCTCGACGGGCCCCGTGACATCAATCACGCGCATGCGCGCCTCCTCTCTCAGCTCAGCGGAACCTCGACGCGCCGCCCCTCCTCCGCCGACACGTAGGCCGCGTAGATCACCGCGACCACGTCCCGCGCGAGCGTCCACCCGGAGAGCGGCTCGCGGCCCTCCGCCACGCACTCGGCGAAGTCCTGGATCTCGTGCGGGTAGCCCGACGCCCAGTGCTCATCCGGCGAGGCGAAGTTCCAGCCCGCGCGGGTGGAGAGCTTCTCCGCGATGTACTCCTCGCCAAATGCCTGCTCGTCCGGCCCGTAGACCATGACCTGGTTGTTCGGGTTCATGTTGGCTTCAATGCGCCCGCGCGAGCAGAAGAGCTTCACGTAGTTGTAGATGCCGCCAAGCACCACGTCGGAACTCGTCACCTGCGCGACCGAGCCGTCCTCGAAGGTGATGAGGATCGAGCCGAAGTCCTCGCAGTCCGCCAGATTGCCCGTGAGCGCGGTGTCAGCCCGGCTGAAGCCCTTCATCTTCATCAGGTGCCCGACCTCAGCCACCACGTTCTTCGGCCTGATCGGCTTGCCGCCCCGCGCCATCCCCTCGGCCTGCTTGAGGTACAGTACGCCGCCGACAGGATGCGAGCCGGTCCGCAGCAGCGAGCCGCCGCCCGCCCGCGACCAGTACTTCGCATAGCTGGCGTGCGACCCCGAGTGCGACTCCTCGGCGACCATCCGCATGATCGGGCCGCTGCCGCCCTCCACGAGCCGCCGGGCCTTCTGCAGCGCGGGCGCGTAGACCCAGTTCTCAGCGTACATGAGCTTGATCCCGGAGTGCTGCAGCTCCATCTCGATGTAGCGGCACTGATCGAGCACCCAGTCCATCATGTGGGCCTTTGGGACGCTGTCGCCGATCAACTCGTCGTCCTCCTGGCCCATCTCGCCGCAGTAGCCCGTCAGCGGCTTCTCGACGATGACATTCACGCCCGCCTGCGCGGCCTGCACGACATACTCGGCGTGCACGTAGGTCGGCACGCACAGGTCCACCACGTCCAGCCTCTCGTCGGCGAGCATGTGCTGGATGTCGCTGTAGACGCGCGGGATGCCATGCCTCGCGGCGAACGCGGTGCGGCTGGCCTCGCTTTGTGAGGTGACCGCCACGACCTCTACATCAACCCCGCTGACCTCGCGGAAAGCCAGCGTGTGGAAATCAGCGGCGAACCCGGCGCCAACTATGCCTACTCGTACCTGCTTCATCTCGTTACTCCCAATGCGCATCAGCGCGCGGTGGTATGTTTGGCCTGTATATTGCGAAGTAGTAGATGATGGCGCTGAGCCACTGCCCGATGAAGAGGACCACGCACCATGCCGCGCGCGTCTGCGGGCTCTCGAACTCCCGCTGGGCGCAGTCGTAGATCGCGAGCGCGGCGGCCACGTAGCCGGCCCAACCCACCACGATGATCGTGACGATGAAGCCGAAGTAGGCCATGAAGAAGAGGCCGAACGCGGCGGCGCCCGCAGCTTCCATCGTGATCTCCTCACCATCCCCTACGGCATGGCATCCTGCACGTTCATGATCTGCTCAGCGATGATCCACCGGTAGCCATCGAAGTCGCCCGCCGGCCAGAGATCGCCATACTGGTAGCGCGGGAGCACCTTGATGCTGTTCCAGATGAACTCAAGCTCCCGCTGCGCCTCGTCGGAGGCTGCGATGGCCCCGGCATTCCCCGACGCCCGTGCCTGCTTGATGAGCTGCTCCAGCGTGTAGATGTAGCGGTAATCGTCCTTGCCCTCGCGGTAGGACTCCCAGATCGTGACGCTCATCGGCGAGCCGTCAGGCTCCTGGCGCACGAGGAAGTCCATCGAGGCCCCGGTCAGGTAGTTCATCGGGTCGCTCGTGGTTGAGGTGTAGGTCCATGGGATCAGCGCCACGAAGCCTGAGCGCCAGAAGCCGAAGCCGTAGGTCATCCGGCCACCGCGCACTGTAGTGTGATCGCACTCGCCGCAGGACTTGTTCGGGTAGCACCAGTACTTCACATCGCGTGCCGCCATGTCCGCCAGCACGATCTCGCGGTCCGGCAGGAAGGTCTGCGTGCACCACACGTTCGTGAATGGCATCAGCGGCGCGAACTGCTCCTGTTCTGGCGACGCCGTGACGTAGGTCGGCCCGCCGCCCGCGAGGATCGCCTCCAGTGTGATGCGCGTCAGCTCGACCGAGGTCGGATCGCGACCGGGCTCGTCTATCGGATAGTAGACGAAGACCGGCCAGCCGTACTTCTCGCGCTCGCCCTCAATGAACCGCGTCATGCGCGTCAGCTCCGCCGCGTACTCCGGCGGCGGGATCTGCGCGTCGGCAGTGTGCGATCCCCACGAGGAGCCCACGTGCTTGCGGTAGATGTCGCCTGCGTTGATGCTGGTCGCGTAGGGGCCGGTGAAGCCGTAGCGCTCGCACAGGTCGAGCTTCGCCTGCAGGACCGTCCAGTCGGCCTCATACTCACCGTTCTCGTTCTCCGGCCGGCACGACGCGGTCAGCCGGATGTTGTGCATCCCATGCGCCACCAGGTCGCTGTGCTCAAGCTCCGCCTGCCGCTCGAAGTAGGCGCGCGAGGCCTCGTCCGCGGCCCGGCTTGCGTTGTCCAGCGGGTGGCGGTAGTACATCCCGTAGATCTTGCTCGGGTCATCCTGCAGCGTGAACGGCAGCACCCGCAGCCGGATCGGCATGCGCCCCTCGCCGCCCGCGTCGTCGCGGACGATGACCGCCCCCTCGTAGAGGCCGGGCCGCGCGCCCTCAGGCACGCGAAGCGTCAGCCAGAAGCGATGGGTCGCGCCTGCAGTCAGCCCGACCGGCCCGGCAGGATCGAAGATCTCGCGCTGCTGGAACATCCACATCGGCTCCAGCGCATCCGGCACGATGCGGTAAAGGCCCATGCCGACGTAGTTGGGCCGCGCGCGCATGTAGCGCACGTGGCGGATGTCCACCGCCCCCGCCTCCACCGGGCCGATGTCCGTCGCCTCGACCGAGAGATCGCCCACATCACGCAGCAGGTTCACGCAGACCGTCACCGGCTCGTACTCGCCGGGCGTGGCGAAGATGCGCAACTCCTGGTTGATCTCCTCGGCGCGCGGGAGCGTGTTGTGCCAGACCACCTCCGACCACGGCTGGCTGAAGAGCACCCAGCCGCGATCCCGATCCGCCTGCGACGGCTCGGGCATCGGCTCGGGATCGGGCGGCGGATCGAGCGTCCATCTCGCCTGCTCCGCGGGCGGAAGGAAGAACACCCACTCCTCGAGCGGATCGACGATCTCGCGCTCGACGCGCGGCCACTCATCCTCGGAGGCAATGAGCACCGCACTGACGAGCCACTTGCTCCGCGGCGTGAAGGCGAGCGCGACCTGCCCGTTCGGCGCGGAGGCGATCAATCGCACCGGGCGGTGCTGGAGGCCACCCTCCATCTGCACCCGCGCGCTCGCCGCATCATCGGCAGAGACAGTGAAGTCCCAGTACTGGTAGCGGGTGTCGCCGCTCGTGCCGCAGAGCAGGTAGACGCGGTAGGCGCCAGGAGGCACGTCCACGAGGAACTGGTTGGTGCTCTCGCCGATGATGCAGTCCTCGGTGATCGCGTTCGTCCACATGAGCGGAGGCGCGGGCGAGCCGCGGCGGTCACCCATCTCCTCATAGGCCTGTGCCTGCTCTGACAGGCCCTCGGCCCTCTGCCAGCCGTAGCCAGTTCGCTCCGTGTACAGGTCGGCAGCGGTGACGCGGGTAGCTCCCTCGGATACCTTCGACTCGGCGGTGCCCATGTCGAAGAAGCGGACTTCGGCACTCGCCAGGACGGGCATGCCGAGTATAACTATGTTCAACAATACTACCTTAAAGCTCGCCAAAGTCGTACTCGTATGCCCGCCTCTCGCGGACAGTATCGTGCACATTAGTCTGCCTCCCACGGCGAGGACAGCACCCGCACCGGCGCTGTCACGAAGCGGTCACTCCCGGCGATCCGCGTCTGCAGTTCGTATTCGCCTGCGGGAACCTCGGTCACCTGGAGCGGGACTGTGTGGATGCCCGGTCCCAGGCGCGCGCTCCCCTCGCACAGCGTAGTGTCCTCGCGAGCGAGACGCGCGAGCACCTCGGCGGTCCCGCCCTCTTCCAGCCCGGTCAACTCAACCCGCACCCGCAGCACCGGAGCATCGGCGTAGTGCAGCCGGCTCAGTGGGCTGGCGCTGATGATTGTCGGCTCCGCGTAGCGCAGCAGCGAGAGGTCGTCGATCCAGAAGTCCACGACATCACCATGCGCGTAGTTCGCCTCGGTGATGAAGAACTGCACACCCGTGCAGTCGCCGGGGTTCGGCAGGTTCGCCGTCGGGAAGCGGCAGTGTGCCCACTCCCCTTTGCGCAGGTCCAGATTCACGCTGAAGCTGTTCTCTTTGTTCGGGCTGCGGACGATGAACCCGAGCGCGGCCGGAGGCAGGCTCTCACGCGAGCTGTCGGCGTAGACCCAGAAGTCGATGAAGTCCCACCGCGTCCAGTCGCGCAGGTCCTCAGCGACCGGCGTATTGGTGCGCGGCCAGCCGATGGGGTGGCCCACCTCGCCCGTCTCGTGGTTCACGTCCACGTGGAATCGCAGGGCGCTGCCGCTGCGGGCATGCGTGGCGTCGGGCGCGATGGTGGCCTCCCACGCACCCCAGGCGGAGGCGTCCTCGCCGTCCGCGAGGACCCGCGCGTCCATCGGCGGTTCGTCAGGCTGAGCGCACGCGGTGCAGGCGCCGATCAGCAGGAGGAGCAACGGGCAACAGATACGCATCGTCCGGCCCCCTCGGGCACAGGATTGTGGTACAGGTCAGTTCGCGCTCGCCCGGGCAATTCCTCCGCTCGGCGGAGGCGATCTCTCGGGGCAGGCGAACCTCCCGGGCGCGAACTACTGCGCCGCGATGGAGGCTCCACGATGGACAGGTTGCGTGTCGGCGTCGTCGGACTGGGCGGGAACGGTCGCGCCTTCGTGCGCGGATATGAGTTGAGTGACCTGTGCGACCTTGTAGCAGTTTGCGACCTGAATCCTGTACGCGTTGATGAAGCTGCCGCTGAGGTCTGCGGCGGTCCGCAGAAGTACACGGACCTGGAGAGGATGCTGGACTCGGCGAACCTCGACGCCCTCTCAGTGCACACGCCGGACCACCTGCACGCCGACCCGTTCATCGCCGGGCTGCAGGCGGGCTGCCACGTGCTGGTGGAGAAGCCGATGGGCAACACCATCGCCGACCTGGAGCGCATGACCGCCGCAGCCCGCGCATCAGACCGCAAGACGCTCGTCGGGCACATCCTGCGCTTCAACCCGATCTATGCGGAGGTCCACCGGCGCTGCGCGGACGGCGATCTGGGCGATGTCTTCTATCTTGAGGCCGACTACTTCCACGATCTCAAGCGCCAGGCGGAGCCAGAGCGGACTAACCCGTTCATCGGTGGAGTCAACTGGTGGCTGGAGCATGAGAAGGTGATCGTGGGCGGCGGAGCGCACCAGTTCGACCTGCTGCGCTGGTACGCCAATGCGCACGCAGTCGAGGTCACCGGCTACGGGAACTCGATCGCGTTCCCGGAGATGAAGCATCCGGACTGCATGTGCGCGGTCTTCAAGCTGGCCTCAGGCGCGGTCGCGAAGGTGGGCGCTGCCTACGGCGTCGTCGGCCCGCGGCCCGAGTGGATGAACCTCGAGGTCTACGGCACCAAGGGCACCGTGCGGAACGCGCAACTGATCACCGGCGATCACGCGGACCCGACGATCGAGGACCTGGGCGTCGAGTACAGCGGCCATCCATTCCAGCCGGAGATCGCGCACTTCCTGCAGAGCATCATCGACGATACGCCGACGCTGGTGGATGCCTTCGAGGGCGCGAACTCGGCAGCGGCCACGATCATGGCCTGCGAGTCGATCGAGGCCGACGGGAAGCCGATGGCGGTCCCGTACTTCCAGCGGTGAGACGCGGCTACTCGCCATGCAGACGCGTCATCTGCGCGAGGTTCATCGAGGCGATGCTGCGCAGCGCCGGGATCTGGCAGACCACCACGAGCACGAGCGTGAAGACGATCGAGATGATGAACGTCCGCGGCGAGATGTAGAAGTCGATCGAGAAGCTCTCTGTCTGCCACAACTCCACCAGGCCTCGAGCTCCTGCGAGGCCTGCGGGCACACCCACGAGGATGCCGAGCAGCGTCGACGCGAGATTCTCGACCGTCACCATCCGGGTGATCTCGCGCATCGTCACGCCCAGCGCGCGCAGCGATGCGATCTCCGCCCGCCGCTCCTGCACGTTGCTGTTGATTGTGTTATACACGATCGCGACGGTCAGCGCGCCCGCGAAGATCATGAGGATGCCGATGAAGATGTAGTTCATCGTCATGGAGCGGTCGACTTCCGCGCGCATGTCGTAGGTCGTCTCGACCATGATCGCGCCCGGGAGATCGTAAGCGCGCGCCGCGACGGCCTGATGGTAGCCGGGCTTCGCCTTGATGACCATCCCGCCGATGGTGCCCGGCGGGAAGCCGAGCCGCGAGCCGAACTGTCGCTGGAGCGCCTCGGCCGACATGTAGATGCCCGCGCCAATCGGCTGGCGGACAGTTTTCGTCACCTTCACCGGGCTCTCCAGGCGCAGGTCGCGCGAGTTGTAAGCGTATTGCAGCTTAAGCACGTCTCCGCGCTCAATATCCATGCTCCGCGCGGTAGAGTTAGCAGGGTAGATCCCGTTGCCGATGAGTGGCACGGGCCACCCCTGCTCATCGCGGAAGGTCTGCAGGCGGCTGCCCGCCGGGACGCCGGTGATGACGAAGTCATCTACGTCCTTACCATGCTGCAGCGTGACGGGGATGCCGACGTTGCCCTCCGCCCACTCCACCTCCGGCCAGCGCAAGACCTGCTGGACCACCGAACTGCTGACGGGCGCGGCGAAGCCCACATCCACATCGTAGTTGCGCACTGAGTCGAAGTAGTAGCCGATCGAGTGCCCCAGCGCGTCCATCATGAACATCGTGGTAATCATCAACACGAGTCCGGAGGCGACACCGAAGATCGTGTAGACCGTGCGGTGGGTCTGGCGGAAGAGGCTGTTGAGGGCGACGCTGGTGGTGAAGCTCGCACCCCGGAGGAGCCTTGCGACGATGCGAGGCGGGTGGCGCATGGAGGCCGATGCGCCGGAGCGCATCGCCTCCGCGGGGCTCATCCGCGAGGCTTCTCTGGCCGGCCGCCAGCCCGCGACGAGGCTCGTCGTCAGCGTGACCAGCACCCCGATCAGGGCCACCGTCACGCCCGACGCGAGGCGAAGGAACGGAATCCCGAGTTCGGTGAGGTAGATGCGCGTGATGCCGATCGCGAACCACTGACCGAGGAGCACGCCCGGGATCGTGCCGACTATGCCCATCAGTCCCGCGAAGGCGAGATACTGCAGCCCCACGCGCCACGCAGGAAGGCCGGACGCGCGCAGGAAGCCGATCTGCCGCCGCTCGCGCTCAACGGTGCGCGAGAGGATGCTCAGCACCGTGAGCGCGGCCGCGCCGATGAAGAGGCTCGGGAAGATCACCGCGAACTGCGCGAGGCCATCGAGGTCCTGCTGCAGCACCTGGCGGCTCGGCTGCTCCTCCTGCGGCACCGGCGGCATCGCGCCGAAGCGCCGCAGGTCGGCATACATGGCGCTCATGACGCGATCGCGCGTGCCCTCAGCAGTCATGCACACGATCTCGTTCACCAGACCGTGCATGTTGAAGAGGCGCTCCACCTGCCGCCGACGCATCCACATCACGCCAAAGCTCTCAGGCGTCGGGAAGAGGTTCTCCTTCGAGCGCACCACGTAGAGGTACTCAATCGACGAGACGATCCCGGCCACGCGGAACGCCTGGCGCAGGTTGCCCACGATCGGGTAGATCACGTCACCCGGCCGGTAGTCATGGGCGCGGGCAAAGCCGCGCTCGAGCAGGACCTCCCGTGCATCCGGCGGGCCGAGGTAGTTGCCCTCCAGCAGCATCAGCCGGTTGATCTGCAGCTCGCCCTGGTCGGGGACGGAGATGACGCGGCCGGTTACGACCTTCCGCCGCCCCGGCGCCTGCTCAACGCGCACATCGCGGCTGATGCGGCCGGTGATCTGCCAGACGCCAGGAACCGCCGCGAGGCGGTCCACGGTCTGCCGCGGAGCCTGGTCGAGCTGGATCGTGAAGTCCGCGAGGCGCAGGTTCGCGTAGCCCCACTCATACGACTCGCCCATCGAGCGGTAGGAGAGGTAGAAGCTGTGGTACATGGAGATTCCGAGCATGGTGACGACCGCGATCCCGATCGCCTGGACGCGGTAGGCACGCAGGTCCCGGATGAGCTTCAGCCATAGTCGTGACATGTGTCCCCTGGAGCGTCTGGGAGACGATTCCGGCGGTCGCCGAGGGCGCTATCGCTTCACACACGCTCCTACGCCGCCGACGCCGCGGGGGCAGTAGAGCGTCCTCCTCGTTCCGACGCGCGTGCCGTTGAAGACCGCAATCAACTCCGAGGCCTCATGCAGCAGCACCGCCATGCCGACGCTGATCAGGCCCAGCACCGCCGATGGGATGAGCGCCGCGAGCACCAGCAGCGCAAAGACGATGTTCTGCGTGCCGACGGCGATCGATCGGCGTCCGAGGCGGATGGCGAAGGGCACGAGCGTGAGGTCGTCGCCGACCAGCGCGGTGTCGGCTGCCTCGATCGCGGCGTCGGTCCCGCCGGTGCCCATCGCGATACCGACCGTCGCCTGCGCCAGCGCCGGAGCGTCGTTGATGCCATCGCCGACCACGGCGACCGCGCCGTGCTCGCGCTCAAGCTCAACGACCGCGCCGATCTTCGCCTCAGGCGTAAGCTCCGCGCGCACATCCTCTATTCCGGCCTCGCGCGCAACCGCATGGGCGGTCTGCTGGTTGTCGCCGGTCAGCATCACCGTGCGGATGTTCATCGCGTGCAGGTCCTCGATGGCATGCTCCGCCTCGGGCCGCAGCGTGTCGCCGAGCGCGATGAGCCCGAGCGGCCCATGGTCGGTGGTGACGCAGACAACCGTGCGACCCTCGGCCTGCAGCCGCTCCGATTCCCCCGCGATGGCGGCTGCCAGCCCGAGCTCCTCGCACAGGCGCGGACTGCCGACGTAGGCTGTGGCGCCATTGAGCCGCCCGCTGACGCCCGCGCCCGTGATCGAGCGGAAGTCCGTGATCTCCGGCAGCGCGATGCCGGCCTCATGGGCATGCCGAACGATCGCCTCGCCGAGGGGGTGCTCCGAGCGGCTCTCGAGTGCCGCCGCAACCGCCAGCACCTCATCGCGATCGCCATTGAGCGCGAGCACATCGGTCACCACTGGCTTCCCCGCGCTGAGCGTGCCGGTCTTGTCGAATGCGACCACACGCACGCGCCCAAGCTCCTCGAGATGCGCGCCACCCTTCACCAGCACGCCCGTCTTCCCGGCCCGACCGATCGCCGCCGCGATCCCAACGGGCGTGGACATGATCAGCGCGCAGGGCGCCGCCGCCACGAGCAGCACAACCGCGCGTGTCGCCCACTCGGCTGCATTCGCTCCGACGGCGGCGGCAATGACCACCATCAGCACCGCAGCGAGCAGCACCAGCGGCGTATAGACCTTGCCGAAGCGCTCGATGAAGAGCTGACGCGTGCCCTTGCGCTCCTGCGCCTCCTCAACGAGGTGGATCATGCGCGAGAGCGTGTTGTGCTCGAAGTCCGCGGTCGCGCGCACGGTCAGCGGCCCCTCACCGTTGATTGTCCCGGCGAAGACCCGGTCACCCGTCTCGCGCTCCACGGGCAGACTCTCACCGGTCACCGGCGCTTCGTTGAGGAGCGACCGGCCCTCTACGATCTCCCCGTCCGTGGCAACCGTCTCGCCGGGCCGCACGAGGAAGAGGTCGCCCACGCGAAGTCCCTCGGCTGGCGTCTCCAGCTGCTCGCCATCTACCAGCACCGTCGCTGTGGGCGGCACCAGATCGAGGAGCCCGCGGATTGAGCGGCGTGTGCGGACGTATGTGTAGTGCTCGATGCCCTCGGCGGCGCCGTAGAGGAACACCAGCGCGGCCGCCTCGTCCCACATCCCGAGCACGATCGAGCCTGCAGTCGCCGCGATCATCAGGACCTCGATCCCCACCACGAAGTCGTGGACGAGGCCCTCCAGTCCCTCCAGGATCCAGTGATAGCCGCCAAGGATGATCGCGATGCAGTATGCGCCGATCTCCACGTTGCGACCGATGACGTCGAAGACCCTCTCGCCGAGCAGGAACGCGACCCCCGCGATCACACCGGCGATCAGTGCGTTGCGCAGCGGCTCGAAGGCGTACCAGCGCCCCGAGAAGATCGCTTCCGCATCGGCGCCATGAACCTGGCAGTCAGCGCAGCCCATCACGTTCCTCCGTTACAGCTGGACCTCCGTGTACTCCCCGCCCCTGCACGGGTAGTCATGCAGGAAGAGCGCCTTTCGCTCGGCGCACAAGCCGATCATCGAGTACTCGGTGTGGCTCATATCGGGGCCACCGTGGCGACAGATGCTCGGGTCGCCGTGGTAACGCAGCGCCTGCATCATAGCTTCGATGTCGGGGCCGCCCTTTCCCCCCCTTGAAGCGCTCGTCAAGCATCCTCGCCCGCGCAATCGCGTTCGGCTTGCCCTCGGGAGTGCGCCGGTCTGCCTCGCTGAGCGTGGGAAGCTGATAGTAGTTCGAGCAGTTCATGTAGGTCTCGCCCGGCTCCGGCCAGCGCACCTGCCCCAGCGGGCAGGGCGATTCGAGCGAGCAGATCACGCCGCCCGCATCGACCACCAGTGACGAGTAGCCCTTGCCGCGCGTGGGGACCGCGCACATGTGCCGCGCAAACTCCTCGGTGGTCCGGCAGCGGAAGAGGCCCTCGTAGGCCCAGAGGCGGATCGGCACGTGATGGTCGCTCTGCGCAAAAACGCTGCCGACCGACGAGTGGCCGACCGCGAGGCCCTCGGCATTGAAGCCGTCAATCGTCGCGAGCATCCCGCAGAAGGTCCAGTTGAGTTGCGGGACGCCGTCGTTGCGGCGGATGAGGCGCGCGACCGGCGGCGCCTGCTTGCCGGGCTCGCCACCGTCATTGTTCTTGCCCCAGATCGGACCATCCGGGCCCTCGCTGAAGCCGATGTTCGTGCACTCATGCGGGAGATCAAGCGCGTTCCCGTAGTCCGGCACGTTGATCTTCAGGATCATCTCCAGCGGCAGGTTGGCACCCTCCGCGGTGCCCTCCATCTCCTCGAGGCAGAGAGGGATCTCTCGCTCGAGTGTCTTCCGGAGCACCGGCCAGCGACCCTCCCACGTCTGCCAGCGCGCCGCCTGGTTGGTTAACTCCCAGTACTCGCGGATCTCCTCACGCAGCGCCTCCCCGGTAATCCGCCCGATGGTCCTCGCATCGCCTGTTGCCTCGACCAGCTTCATACCGCGTGACTCCCTCTTGTTCCTGCCAGGCGCTTTGCGCGCATGCGGTTGCGTATGCGGATGGGCCTGCTATCCTCCCGGCAACGGTGCAGCAGGCCAGAACACCGCCGCTGCCAGCGCCGCCGCCGCGAGCAGCAGCAGTATCTGCCACCATGTCGGCACCCAGTGCCGCCTGCCGACCTCCTTGCGCTCCTCTTCTGTCGGCAGTTTCCTCTTCCATCGTTCCGGGTAGTCCATGCTGTTCGCCTACCATCTCAGCTCGCTCGGTGGGAGCGGGCTTTCGTTCTGACGGATGTCCTCAACGTGACCGCTGCGCAGCGAGATGACGATGTCGGCCATCTGCCCGATCGCCGCGTTGTGCGTGACCATCAGCACCGTCAGGTCGCTCTCATCGGAGACGTCGCGGATGAGCTGCAGCACCATCAGGCCCGTCTCGTAGTCGAGGTTGCCGGTGGGCTCGTCGCCGAGGAGCAGGTAGGGCCGTTTGATGAGCGCGCGTGCGATCGCCACCCGCTGCTGCTCACCGCCGGAGAGTTCGGCCGGGTAGTACTCCAGCCGCTCGCCGAGCCCGACGCGCTCCAGCAGGTCAGCGGCCTCATCTGCGTTCCCCGCAAGCTCTCCGACAAGAGCCACGTTCTCCTCGGCCGTCAACGTCGGCACGAGGTTGAAGAACTGGAAGATGAAGCCGACCTTCCCGCGCCGATACTGTGTCAGCTCAGGCTCAACGAGCTTCGAGACTTCCTGGCCATCCACGAAGACGGTTCCGGAGGTGGGTGTGTCGAGGCCGCCGATGATGTTCAGCAGCGTGGTCTTGCCCGAGCCCGATGGCCCGAGCAGCACCACCAGCGAGCCCTCGGGGACGTCGAAGGTCGCGCCACGGAGCGCCTTGACGATCACCTCGCCCATCTCGTAGTGCTTCTGCAGGTCCTGACAGGAGACCGCGGTCTTACCCACCGCGCTCCCTCATCCTCGTGCGGACCCGATCTCCGGGCTCCACGTCCTCCTTGCCCTCCACGACCACCGTGTCTCCCTCGCTGATGCCCTCCACCACCTGCGCCTGCACGTAGTTGTTCGCGCCGAGGACGACCTCCCGGCGCGCTGTTCGGTCGCCCTCGATGGTCATCACCCACCGGCCGGTCTCGTCCTCGATCACCGCGTCGGCGGGCACGAGCAGCACGTCTCGCGCGAGCGTCGCCTCAGCGGAGACGTCCACTTCCATCCCCGGCCGCAGCGGCCCGACACGGCCGCTCAGGTCGATCCGCGCCCGCACCACTCGGCCGCCGATGCCGACCTCGGTGCGCGGCGTGGCGGTCGCCGCGATCCAGGTGATCCGCCCGGGGAGGTTCCGGCCGAGGTACGCGGGCAGCACGATCTCCACCTCCTGCCCCTCGCGCACCTTGCCGACATCAATGTCATCTATCTGCGCAGTCACCCAGATCTCGCTCGCGTCCGCGATCTGGAAGACCGGCTGCCCGGGCACCGCGCTGTCGCCGGGATCCACGTAGCGGCGGCTGACGGTCCCGTTGAAGGGCGCCTCGATTGTCTCGAACGCGGTCAGCGCGCGCGGGCTGGTGCCCATCGCCGGGCCGGAGGTGATGCGGCAGAGGAGGTCGCCGCGCGAGACGAAGTCGCCCTCCTCGCGGTAGACGGCCTCCACCCGCCCCTGGACGGTAGGCGAGACCTCGACAACGCGCCCGTCCACCTCGCCGGTAGCCGTCACCACCACGCCGAGGTCGCCGCGCTCAGCACGCGCGACGATGACCTCCGGCGGCCGACTCGCTGACCACGCGATGCCCGCCACGATCAGCGCGATGATGGCCACCCACCAGATCCAGCGGCGACTGCGCCTGCGCCTGTTGTTCCTGCCCGCATTTTCACTCATGATGCTCTTTCCGGTCACTTCGTCAGGACCGCGGCCCTGCTGAAGGCGATGCCCCGCAAGTCACTGCGCCTGAAGCCGAGCGCATCCGCGGGCGCAAGCTCGGCCTCCCTGCGCCTCCGCGGGACGTGCAGGATCGGCTCGATCACGAGCACCTTTCCCGCAGGTCGCAGGCTCCCGTGCAGCGCCCGCCAGAGGACCTCCGGGTCCTCGACCTCATGCAGCATCCATGACATCAGCGCGAAGTCGAGCCCCTCCGGCAGTGGCGGCGCGCTTCCGTTGCTCAGGATCGGCGTCAGCTTCGCCCGCGCCGATGGATCGCGGCGCACGCGTTCAACCGCGCACCGCAGCATCTCCCCCTGCGCATCCACCAGCAGCAGCTCGCCCGATGGTCCGGCGAGCCTGCTGAGAGCGGGGGAAAAGTAGCCGGTTCCGCAGCCGATATCAGCAACTCGGTCGCCCGCGGCCACGAACGGCCGCACGATCCTCTCCGGATCGTGCAGCAGTGGACGCAGAGTGCGATCGAAGCTCGCCATCACCCACCAGGAGGTCCTGTGCAGAGCCGGCAACTCCGATCGGTGCGGTAGCGGTAGGACCTGATGACATTTCGGTGCGCCGTGCCGGCGCACCTTCCGAGAGCCGGCACGAACCGTCAGGGCCGCGATCCATTGCGGCCCCCGATGGCACAACGAGAAGGCGCCACCCCTCAGAGCTCAAATCGCACGTCTTTGCGCGGCACGAGCCGCACGCGCCCCAGAACGCCCGATGGCTTCGGCTCCTGGAGGAGCAGGTTCTGCAGCGAGTTCGCCACCCACAGCTCGATCTCGTTGGTCGGCCCCTCGATGGCATGCGTGATCTCCACCCGCCACGGCTCCCACGCGCGTGTACCGCAGGTCTTCCCGTTCACGCGCACCTCAACGAGGTCCCCGGGGTGGTCCATCTCGAGGAATATGCGGCAGTTGCACTGGGCCTTCGTGAACTTCACGCGCTGGCGGTAGACGCCCACGCCCGAGTAGAACGGGTAGCCGCGGCGATCCCAGCCCGCGCCATCGATCGTGCCTGGCTCCACGAGCAGGGCGGGCTCGCCGTCGCGCTCGCCGGTGGCGAAGCGCCCCACGATGATCACCGGGCTCTCCAGCGTCGGAGTGGGGTAGAGCTGCCCCTGCGTCCGCACCTCGACCACGTTCGGGCCTTCGATCAGCAGCTCTCCCAGCGGCGCCTCGTAGATGTAGTGATCGAGGTAATCGCCAGGCTCCATCCCCTCGACCTTCGTGCTTCCGCGGCCGCCGAGTGAGCGGCCCACGACTGTCCCATTGACCGCCACGCTGAAGGCGACCACCGTGGCGCCCTTCCAGACCTTCTGCACCGCCAGCCCATCGAGCAGCAGCCTGGCCTCCTCAGGCACGAGGTCTGACTGGAAGCGCGCGCGATAGACGCCCTCGTTCACGGTGCGATCTGTGTCCGCGATCGAGTACTTCATGCGATAGGACCAGTGTGTGAGCGGCAGCGCGTTCGGCGAGAGCGTCTCAAACTCCCACTCATCGTCAAGCTCGATGACTCCAGGCATCGAGTGCACCGAGGCCTCGACCACCCGCGGCTCGCCATCATGCCTGCCTACCGTGATCGTGAACCGGCCATGCCTGTCCGCGAGGCCCAGCACGTGGTCGCGCCCGAAGCTCTGGATCGGCAGATCGGCGTCAATGACGGGCGTAGATGGACAGGCCGCCTCCGGATTGACGCACAGCAGCGTCGCCTGCGTGGGCTCAAGCCGCAACCGCACGTGGACGCGGCGCCCGTCGCCGTGAACCACCGGAGCGGTCTCCATGTAGCCGGTCTCCGGGTCCCAGATCTCCACCTCACCGTTGAGCGGCAGGCGCGCACTGAACTCGTGTGCCTGCTCACGCGAGGTGTTCTGCAGGAAGATGAAGTGCCGGCCATCGCGCTCGTAGTGGTAGTGCACGATCGCCTCGATGAACCGCCCGTCCTCATCAAGGATGCGCACATCCGGCTCGATCGCCGAGTAGATCGCCTGCGCGAAGCTCTCCACGATCTCCTCGTCATCGCCCGCGAACGGGTAGCCGATCAATGCGCCGCCGCGCCATCCCTGCGCGAACTCGCCGCCGACGATCGGTGTCTCAGCCTCCGCGACCTCGAACGAGTGGATGTAGTCCTCGCCGAAGATCGCCTCCATCGCCTCGACGATGGAGCGGTCATTGCCGCGCTCGCATGATTTGCTCGGCAGCTCCCCGACGGCGATGATGCGCCCACCCGCGTCCACGTAGCGCCGCATGGCGTCGGCGGTGCTGCGGGAGATCGTGGTGCAGGCGGGCATCACGAGCACCCGGTAGCGCTCGGCGATCTCGCCACCGGGCCCGCGCACGCCGATCATCCCCCCGGAGAAGTCGGCCCCTTGCAGCATCTCCTCGGAGACGTAGTCGAAGTCCGCGTTCACCGACAGCAGCAGCCGCCCGCAGCGGTTGAAGCTCCGGCGCAACTCCTCGGCCTTGTCATTGTCGGCCGGGTCGATCTCCGCCCAGAACGAGCGGTTCGGATAGAAGTGCGCGGCGTCGGCAATGTGATGGCCGTCGCGCATGATCGCGCTGACGCGGCCGACGTAGTCCGCCAGCAGCGAGTACCAGGGCCAGAACGGGCTCTGGTAGAACTCGCCGGGCGGGCACTCCCACTTCCGGAAGCCCTGGATGGAGTAGTAGAACGCGTGCGGCTCAAGCTGGTTGATGCCCAGCACAAACTGAAAGTCGCTCATCCACTTGAGGTTGCGCAGGTCCACCGCCCACTGGCTCGCGAGGCCGAAGCACTCGCAGCCCACGATCCGCTTGCCCAGCAGGTGCGCGGCGGAGGACGCGAACTTGCCCGCCGCGAGCACATTGTAGACGGTGTCGCCGACCGGCCAGGTGTTCTCGCGCAGGTAGTCGCAGCCGCCCCAGTGCATGTATCGCGCGCCGCGGAAGAAGTCGCCCTGCTGCCGCGCCTGGGCGACGATCTCGCCCTCCACGTTCACATGACCGATGAGGTTCAGCCGCCGCGCGTCACACCACTCGTAGATCTGCTTGAAGTATGCGTTCACGTAGCAGTCGGTCGCGGTGTCCCAGAAGTCGCACCGCACGCGGGCGGTCTCCGGCCCGAGGTCATCGAAGAGCGCCGGCAGCGCGGTCAGCAGCGGGTAGTGCCTGCGCCACTCGAACTCGCCCGGCAGCGCGTCGGTCCACGGGATGCACGCGCCCGCGTTGAAGTTCATGTTCGGCTCATCGGTGAAGATGCCGTTCACGGTCGCGCCGAACTCGTCGGAGAACCACTGCGCGTATTTCTCGTGCGTTAGTTCGATGAACCGGCGCACCGCCGCCGGGTTGAGAGTGTCGAGGTAGGGGCCGAAGAAGGTGTGGTCTACGTAGCCGCGCGTGATCACCCACACGCGCCAGCCGCCCTGATCGCGATCGGGCACCCACTGCAGCCGCCCGTGCTCGACCGACTCGGCGAGATCGACCGCGCTCTCGGGGAAGCCGACGGGCTTCCCGTCCTCGAGAGGCACCGCGATGACCGCGATCAGCTCCTCGCCTGTGTTGATCTCGCGCCCGGGATCCACGCGCGGGTTCAGGTCGAAGCGCTCCGTCACACACGCGCCGGACATGCGGAACTCGGGGTGACCCTCGAAGACCTTCGCATCAGCCGGGCCGGAGGGCCAGTTGTTCTCATCGTAGAGGTAGGCCTTCATTCCGAGCTTCTTCGCCTCGTCGATAGCCGCGGCGCAGTTGCTCATGAACTCGTCGGAGAGATACTCGGTGATGAGGCCATGGCGCGGGTGGTAGATGAAGCCACCAACGCCCTGGGAGTGCATCTCGCGGACCTGCCAGCGCGTCTCCTCTTCAGTCAGCTCGTGGTTGATGAACCAGAAGGGGGCGAAGCGGAACTCCGAGGCGGGGTTCTGGAACTCCCGGCGCAGGCCTTCGATGGACATGGCATTTCCTCCCACAATCGCGATGCATGCCGAGGCTGTGTCGGCATCTCACGACTGAGGATTCCATGCGCGGGGTCAACCGGCCTGCTCGATGACGCTCGACACGCGCCACTCGCCCTCCGCCTGCGTCATCCGCAGGGTCAGCGCGTTCGCGCCCGCATTGATGATCGCACTCGCTGAGGTGCCCTGCTCCTGCACTTGCCCGACCGATGCCTCGCCCGCGAACATACCCGCGAGCGCCTGAAGCTCCTGTGCCTTCTCCTCCTGCAGCTTGTGGAAGATCTGCGTCTGCTGCCCCGAGGGGATGCTGTCCCAGTCCTCGTTGTTCGCGCGGGCGTAGGTCTCGTAGTCAAAGCCTGCCGCGACCGTGTCATACTCCCCGGCCTTCATCGCGTCCACGAACGCCTGCGCGGTGGCCTGTGGCGTGGGGCCCGCGATGGTGTCCCTGCCGCCGCAGCCGCAGAGGAGCACGATGGCGATGAGGCCGACGGCCGACAGCCAGATTGACCTCACCCCCCAACCCCCTCTCCGTTCCGGCGAGAAGGAGAACGGCTTGACCGGCCGGTCGTGGTTCAACGGGGACATCTCTCACTCCACCCTCAGTGCGCGCGCAACATAGTAGACACGGTTCGCGAAGACGCCCGGCTCGCCGAAGGTGTAGGCGTCGAGGATGTGCAGCGTCTCCATCCCCGCGCCCGCCAGCATCTCGCGTACCTCGTCCGGCTCGTACCCGCGTTCGTAGTGCGTCTCGCTGAACTCCACATGCTCGCCGGGGCCGCGCCAGCGGAACTGCATCTCCACCCGGCAGAGCTTCTGCTCCTCATCCCAGTGCGACTTCCAGCGATACTCCAGCGGCTCGGTCGAGTTCACGTTGTTCTGCGTGAAGAGCCCTATGCGCAGCGCGCGCGCAGTGTTCATGTCGAAGATCATCAGGCCACCGGGGCGCAGTGCATGCGCCACGCCCTCAAAGCAGCGGCGCAGCCCCTCGGCGTCGATGATGTAGTTGAGGCTGTCGTAGAGCGAGACGACGAGGTCGAGGCTGTCGCCCCGCAGGCCGAGGCGCGTCGCGTCCATAACCACCGCGGGCAGCCTCGGGCTGCGGTCGCCGCAGCGGCGCACCATCGCCTCCGCGAGATCCGCTCCGATCACCCGGTAGCCCCGGCGGAGCATCTCTGAGCCGACCTGCCCGGTGCCGCAACAGAGGTCGAGCACATCGGTCGGATCGGCGCCCAGGCGGCTCAGGAGCGACTCGATGTAGTCCACCCAGCTCCGGTAGGGCACCGCCGCCATCAGCTCATCATAGTACTCCGCGACGTCCGTGAACGCGTCGCGGCCAACAGGCGTCGGCCTCTCTTCGATGGCGCCGCTCTTCGGCTCCAGGCCGAGCAGCCTCCGGAGGTTCATTCGACCGCCTCACCTGCGTCCGCGAGCATCCCGAGCAGCGCCTCCGTGCAGGCGCGGCTGGCCGCGACCTTCGGCCCGAAGTGCGTCTCGATCACCACGAGGCCGCCGAAGCCGTCGGCGATCAGCGCGTCGATCTGCTCCCGCCAGCCGACCGCGCCCTCACCCGGAGGGACCACGCGGCGCTTCCCGTCCTCCGAGATGGTCCCGTCCTTCACATGCACATGCACGATGCGGTCGCCAAGGGCCTCATAGCCGGGGCGGAAGCTCTCCCCGTTGTAGTTGTAGTGGTTCGCCGGGTCCCAGTTCGCCCCGCAGTTCGGCCGGTCTACCTCATCGAGCAGCCGCGCCATGGACTGGCCGGAGGCGCCGTAACACGGCTTCTCCGTCTCCAGCGCCACGGTAATGCCGCGCTCGGCGGCCAGGTCGGCGGTCTGCTGCAGGTCCTCGACGACCACATCCGGCCACGCGTCATCTGGCGTCTCCTCGCTCGGGCGCATGTGCGGGAAGATCACCATCATCTTCGCGCCGAGCGCCTGCGCCATCTCGAGGCACTGCAGGCGCAGTTCCCCGCGATGCTCCTCGATCTGCGGGTCCTCGAGGCGGATCTTGAACAGGCCGGGGGAGATCGAGGGGACGTCCAGCCCGAAGCCGCTCGCGGCCTTCTTCACGAGGCTGAAGTCGCCCTCAGACATGCCCTTCGGGGCGCGGGTGCCGTAGAACATGCGAAGCTCGAGGTGGGGGATGCCCCACTCGGCGGCAAGTTCGGCGGCCGTCACGGGGTCGCGGGAGATCTCGTCGGAGATGATAGATATGCGCATAGGAACACCTTTCCGGCAGCGGGAATCGCCGGTATGCCCCTGCGCCTCGGCTACCGGCAGCTCTTTACTGGCCCTGGATGTACTTCATCAGCACGATCATGCGCGGCAGCTCGTTGCGCACCGGCGCCTCAAACTCGCCCTCCGCCCACGTCACGCGCAGCGCGAGCATCGTCTTGTTCAGGCGCTCTGAGTTGCCCTGGCTGATGCGCACCGTCACGGGCACCTCAATGCTCTGTCCTGGCGCGAGCGCGGCTACGTCCGTATAGGACTCGCCGAACGGCTCACCGGCGGCCGGTTTCTTCAGGCCCACCCCGACCATCCCGGGCGTGTCGCAGACAGAGACACGGATGCCGCTGACCTGCTGCTTCGTGGGATTGGTCAGCTTCACCTTCACCGTGAACTGCGACGCGATCGCCGCGGAGTTCGGAGCGGTGAGCTCGGCATGGAGCGGGTAGACCTTCCACGAATCGCGCACTGTGCTGAAGGCCGCGGCGCCCGCAAGCGCCCACTCGCGGCCGCTGTAGGGGCCGAGGTTCGTCTTACTGGCCGCGCGGTTGATGTCGTGCCAGAACGCGCCCTCGGTTACGCCGCCGTTGAGCAGTTGCCTGTGCGCGGTGACGATACGATCATTCATCTCCGCCGGCGCGGGCGGGTCACGCAGCTTCTGGTGCCAATGGAAGTCCACCTGGTCGCCCGGCACGATGTTCGCCTGACCGGCGCGGATATACCCGTGCCAGTCCTTCACCAGCGTGTCAAACATCGGCCGGCCATCCACCTGGTAGAGCATCGGCGCGAGCAGCGTGACCCCCGCGTCCGTGAACATCAGCGGGTCCTGGCCATGCTGGACGCCGTGCAGCCACGAGAGCACGAAGATCCAGGTCGGCTTGGTGATCCCGGACTTCTCGATGATCTGCCGCACGACCTGTGCGCCGAGGTGCGCGCGCCACCAGTTCCAGGCCTCGAAGAACTCCGGGTCCTGATGCGCGCGCCACTGCTCCTCGATCTTCACCGCAACATAGCGCAGTCGGGCGTTGGCGCTCATCGAGTCCCAGTTATCCGGCAGTTCCACGGGCATCTCGCGCGCGAACGGCTCCGCAAGCTCGTAGCCGCCAGAGCCCGGGTTCGTGCGCATGTAGTCCAGCCCCGCCATGTCCACGTTCTCGGACTCCTGCACCATCTTGAAGAAGGCCGCGAGGTGGTTGATCCGGCGCTCATCCAGCAGCGAGATGTACTCCGTCGGCTTCGTGGAGCCGCTGCTGCGCGAGACATCGAGTGAGTAGTCGTAGTCGGGCTTGCGCTCGCGGTTGCCGTACGTCGCGTAGGCGGTGGCCCATGTGCCGAACTTGATCCCGCGCCGGTGCGCCTCGCTGCCAAACATCGAGATGGCGTCGAGGTTCACCTGCTTGAACGGCTGCTCCAACGTCAGCGCCTGATCGCCGTTCGGCTCGGTGAGGCCGCCGCGGAACCAGAACGTGTCCGCGCCCATGTACTCGATCCAGTCGAAGAGCTTGCGCCAGTCACCGTTGGAGCCGTCCGGGCCGCTGAAGGTATCGCGGTAGTCGAACTCCCAGGTGGCCACGCACATTCCCGGAGCGAGCGCCGGCTTCTCCCGCGCGCGAAGCTCAAAGACCGCCTGTGAGATCGCCCAGGTCTCACCCTCCGGCGTGATCTCGCCCTCTTCCTCCTCGAGGCGCGCCTGCTCCCACGACCACTGTGCGGGGTCGATCGCCAGCTTCGCCTCGATCCGGTAGATGCCCGGATCCGGGTTCCATCCCGGCGGCCAGTAGCCCGCCCACGCCTTCTGCTGATCGTTCCAGCGCAGCTTCACCTGCTCCGGGAAGTGCCCGATTGTCTCGACGATTTCGCCATCGCGCGTCACGACGACATCGGGCGGGTTGTCGGAGGTGGGGTTGCCCCGCGCATCCACCACGCGCACCGTCACCGGGATCAGGTCATACCGCATGTAGGCGCTCTGGCCGGTCTGAAGCTCCAGCGGGAACGTCGCCTTCGGAGCCTCCGGGGCCTCGGGCTCGCGCGAGAACGCCGCGCCGATCAGCCCGCGGAACGCCAACACGGCGACCGCCAGCGACGCGAGCAGCATCAGCGAGCAGCAGCACATCGAGCGCCGCTTCGCCTGCTCGCGATGCCGCTTCCCGGCGGGGGAGGCCCCGCCGACCATGATCCTCTGCTGCCCCACAGTCGGGGGCAGACCGCGCGTTGGTCGCATGGCGTCAGTCCTCATCGCGTCTTCCAGATGCGAGCGCGCTGCTACGATCCGCTCTTCGTCACAATCACCCACGACACCTCACGCCGCGGGTCGCCGTAGTAGTTGATGCGCAGGTTGTTCGCGCCTTCGTCAAGCTCGGGCGAGATCCTCAGCATCCCGCTGCCCGCCCCGGCCTCGTTCTTCACCACGTTCCCGTTGACCGAGATCTCCAGGCCCTCGGCCGGCACGCCCTCGTCGGCCAGCCGCGCGGTGATCGTCTGGCCGCTCGCCATCCGCTCGCCGATGGCCGGCGTGATCTCCTCAAGATGCAGCTTCTCCTGCGCCAGCCAGCCACGGAAGGTCTCCAGCGAGTTGCCATCCACCAGGATCTGCCGCGGCGCCAGCATCGCGTCTGTCGTCTGATCCGCCGGGCCCCGGTCGATCGTGAACGCGATCCGGTAGCCCGCCTCCCGCGCGTGCTCGATCACGCTCGCGTCATAGAGGCCGAACGGATACGCCAGTGCCGCGCAGTCGCCCTCGATCTCCGCCGCGATCTTCTCGCGGGAGCCGGCGAACTCCGCCTCGCAGGTCGCGTCATCCACCTTCGTGGCCTTCTCGTGGAGGGCGGTGTGGGAGCCGATCTCCCAGCCCGCCGCCTCCAGCTCCCCAACCTGGTCCCACGTGAGGTTGCCGCCCGATCCTACCGAGTCCGCGATCAGGAACGCCGCGCCGACGTAGCCGTGCGCGTCCATCGCGGGCTTGCTGACCGTCAGCACGCTCTCCGGACCGTCATCGAAGGTGATGCAGACCGCCTTCTCCGGCAGATCGGCCTTCCCCTCGAAGTAGTCCGCGATCTGCGATGGCAGCACCGACTGGTAGCCCTCCTCGGCGAGCGCCGCAAGCTGCTCCCTGAAGTCCCCGATCGCGATCTCGTAGGTCGAGCCGCTCGCATCCGCCATCGCGTGGTAGCACAGCGTTATGATCTTGCGATCGGTTGCCGGGCCCGACGCAACGTTGGTCGCGGCCTCCTCGGCGGGATCCGGGCCGCCTTCGGCAGCCGGCTCAGGCGACTCGCCGCAGCCTGCGAAGAGCATCACCAGCACCGCCGCTGCGAGCAGCCACAGCGTCCATCGCGCGTTCGTCATCATCCGCTCAGACCTCCACCGCATCTCATTCCTCGAACATCGCCGCGGTCTTCGACAGCGCCTCCTCGAATCCCTCGATGACCTCGTCCACCTGCTCCTCCGAGATGATCAGCGGCGGCTCGAAGCGGATCGTCGCCGCGTTGTTCAGACCGTAGGCCGCGAGTATACGCCGCCCGGCAAGCCCGGCGATCATAAGCCCCGCGATGTCCTCGTGGCTGAACTGCACGCCGATCAGCAGGCCGGCGCCACGCACCGCCTCGATCATCCCGGGATTCGCCGCCGCAATGCGCTCGAAGCCCGCCTTCATCTGCGCCCCGCGCTCGGCGGCTACCGTGCAGAGGTCATGCTGCTCGATGAAGTCCAGTGCGGCCAGTCCGGCGGCGCAGGCCATCGGGTTCCCGCCGAAGGTGGAGCTGTGGATGTAGGGGTTCTCGGCGAAGATGCTCCAGATCTCCGGCCGGGCGATGAACGCCGCCAGCGGCATCACGCCTCCGCCGAGCGCCTTGCCCATCGTCATGATGTCCGGCACGACGCCCTCGTGGTCGCAGGCCCACATCCGACCGGTGCGCGCCAGCCCCGACTGCACCTCGTCGAGGATCAGCAGCGCGCCGGCCGCATCGCAGATCTCCCGCGCGCGCGTGAGGTAGCCCTCCGGCGGCACAACGATCCCCGCCTCGCCCTGGATCGGCTCGAGGATCACCGCCGCGGTCTGCTCGCTCACCGCGCCCTCCAGCGCCTCAGCGTCGCCGAACGCGACGTGCGTGAAACCCGGCAGCAGCGGCTGGAAGGCCGTGCGGTAGACCTCGCGCCCGGACGCCGACAACGCGCCGAAGGTCTTGCCGTGGAAGCCGCCAATCGTCGAGACGAAGCCCGGGCGGCCGGTGAATGCGCGCGCGGCCTTCAGCGCGCCCTCTACCGCCTCCGCGCCGGAGTTGCAGAGGAAGCTGTACCGCAGATCGCCCGGCGTCACCTGCGCGAGCCGCTCGGCAAGCTCGGCGGCCACGGGATCGAGGATGATGTGGCTCGAGAGCGGCATCTCCTCAAGCTGCGCCCGCACGCGCGCGACGATCTCCGGCGGCCTGTGGCCCATGCTGAAGACGCCCGGGCCGCCGAAGCAGTCGAGGAAGCGACCGCCGTCTGACGCGTAGACGTAGCAGCCCTCGGAGCTGACCTCGACGCTCTCGAAGCCCATGAAGGCGATAAGTTGGGCCATTCCGGGGTTGAGGTAGCGCTCGTAGCGCTCGAAGGTGAGCTTCGCCAGCGCGTTGCCGTCAGGTGTGGCAGTCATCACAAGCACCTTCTGCAGATACGAAAACGCCGCTCAGTCTCGAAGCGCGAGTGAGCGGCATCTCATGGACAAGCATAGACCCGGCGCCATGCGCGGGGACTCCCGAGAGTTCGTGCATGGAACGGATACAGGTTGGTCGGGGCGGCCGGATTTGAACCGGCGACCTTTTGACCCCCAGTCAAACGCGCTGCCAAGCTGCGCCACGCCCCGACCTGTTCGGTACCAACATCCAGCCTGGGGTTGCTGGATCGCTATGATACCACACTTCTCAGAGATTTGCCAGCCCGAAATGCCGGAACTCGTGTCGCCGCCACATCTATCTCATCGCCGGTCTGCGGATTGCGCGCCTTCCGTGCCGCCCGATCCCGCACCTCGAAGGTGCCGAAGCCGGTAATCTGCACGCTCTGGCCCCTGCCAAGCGCCTCAGACACCTTCGCCACGAACGCCTGCAGCGCGCGCTCGCAATCTGCCTTGGGCAGCCCGCTTTCCTCCGCCATCGCTTCGACCAGGTCTGACTTGGTCCAGTCGGCCATGAGGGTATCCTCCCACCGTCACGTCTGCGATCCCGCTGCTGTCACGCACATTCGCCCGAGGAATGAAGATACCTCCTCCATCCGTTAACCTCGCGCAAATCCGCGCTCATACGCTCAGAACTCAGCCCGTAGCCCCCGCGTCATCAGCATCTCCGCGGCGTCGCGCGGCGCCAGCCCTTCGAACAGCACCGCGTGCACCGCCTCCGCCACCGGGACCTCCACACCGTGCTCGGCAGCCAACTCGATCTCCGCCCGTGCCGTGAACACACCCTCCGCCACCGCGCGCATGGTGGCCTGGATCTGCTCCGGCGTCTCGCCCTGCGCGAGACGCATCCCCGTCGTGTAGTTGCGGCTCAGCACGCTCGTGCAGGTAGTGACGAGGTCGCCGAGGCCCGCTATCCCCGCGAAGGTCTTCGCGTTCCCGCCCACCGCAACGCCGAGCCGCTGCATCTCCGCCAGTCCCCGCGTGATCAGCGCCGCCCGGGCGTTCGAGCCGTAGCCGAGGCCGTCGCTCATCCCCGAGCCGATCGCGATCACGTTCTTGAGCGCGCCGCACATCTCCACGCCAATGATGTCCGGGTTGCGGTAGACGCGGAACTGCGGCGATGACAGCAGCCGCTGCGCCTCCCGCGAGCGCTCCTCGCTGGTTGACGCTGCAACGCTCAGCGCCGGGTGCCCCTCCGCGATCTCGCGCGAGAGGTTCGGCCCCGACAGCGCCACGAACTCCGCCTGCAGCGACTGCGGCTCCTCGGACAGCTCCTCGCAGAGCAGCTCGCTCATCCGCAGACCGCTCTCATGCTCAATGCCCTTGGTGGCCACAATCTGCAGCACCGACGTATCCACCTGCGGCGCGAGCTTGCGCGCGGTCTCCCGCAGCCACTGCGACGGCACCACCCACACGACCGCGCTCGTCCCGTCGAGTACTCTGGCGCCATCCGAGGACACGCTGAGCGTCTCCGGCAGCTTGAAGCCGGGGAGGAAGCTCACGTTCTCCCGGTGCGTCTCGATCTCCGCGGCCAGTTCGTCGGTCACGGCCCACAGCCGCACGGGGATGCCTCTCTGCGCGATCATCCGGGCAAGCGTCGTGCCCCATGCGCCCGCACCAATCACCGCGACCGGCTCTGTCCATCCACTCATACGCTCACGCCTCTTCCGCGGGTCCATCGCCCGGCTCAGTCCGCTTCGGGCTGCCGAAGCGGTGCTCCTCGCCCTTGAGCAGGCGCTCGATGTTCTCATGATGTCGCCCGATGACGATCAGCGACATCGCCGCCAGCGGCACGACGGCCTCGGGCCCGTGGGCATTCAGCGCGTAGAAGGCCACCGGCAGCACGACTGCGCCCACAATCGACCCGAGCGACACGAGCCGCGTTGGCAGCACTGCGAGCAGAAAGAAGCCCAGCGCTATCGCCGCGGCGGCCGGCTCGAGCATGATGACCGTGCCGAGACTGCTGGCCACGCCCTTGCCGCCCTTGAAGCCCATGAAGACCGAGTAGCAGTGCCCGAGCACTACGAACAGCGCGCACATCGAGAGCAGCCAGCCGTCCATTCCGAAGGCCCGGCCGATCGCCACACCGGCGACGCCCTTCAGCACGTCCGCGAGGAAAACCGGCAAGCCGATCCTCGGCCCCAGCGCCCGCAGGACGTTCGTGGCGCCGATGTTCCCGCTCCCTATGCGGCGCACATCCGTGCCCATCAGCAGGCCCACGATGAAGCCGATCGGGATGGCGCCAATCAGGTATGCGAGCGCGAGCCCGAGGCCCTGCACTCCAGTCACGGCCGGTCACCTCTGTGTTACTGCGGTCTGATCAGCGCGCTTCGATCTGCATCCGGATGGGAACGCCCGTGAGGCCGAACTCCTGGCGCAGCTTGTTGCGAAGATAGCGCTCGTAGGAGAAGTGGCAGAGCGCCGGATCGTTGCACTTGAGCACGAACGTCGGCGGCCTGGTCCCGATCTGGGCCGCGTAGTAGACCTTGAATGCGCGCGAGCCCCGCACCGGCGGCGTATGCTGCTGCATCGCCCGCTGGATCACGCGGTTGAGCACGCCGGTCTCTATGTGCCGCGAGAACTGCTCGGCCACATCGGCCGCAACGTCGAGCAGCTTATCCAGCCCCATGCCTGTGAACGCCGAGGTGAAGACCAGCGGCGCGTGGTCGAGGTAGGGCATGTGATGGCGCAGGATCCGTTCGAAGTCCGACTGGTGCGTCCGGGCAGCCCGCCGCTTCTGCGCCTCGGTCGCATCCTCCTCCGGAGCCATCACGTCCTCGATGATATCCCACTTGTTCGCCGCAATCACGATTCCGCGGCCGGCCTTCTCGATCTCCCCGCTGATCCTCTCGTCCTGCTTCGTGAGCCCCTCAGCGGCGTCGAGCACCAGCACGCCCACGTCCGCCCGCTGCAGCGCCCGGATCGTGCGCAGCGAGGAATAGTACTCAGTGCCCTCCGCACGCTTCGAGCCCTTCCGCAGACCAGCCGTATCTATCAGCCGGAATGGCTCACCCTCGTAGTCTACCGAGATATCCACCGCGTCGCGCGTGGTGCCGGGGATGTCGCTGACGATCACGCGCTCCTCACCGAGCATCGCGTTCACGATCGCCGACTTGCCCACATTCGGCCGCCCGACGAGCGCCACCGCAGTCTCATCGGTGACGCGCTCGATGGCGCCGGTGTCGGGGAGGAGGCGCACGATCTCCTCGCTCACGCTCTGCAGGCCGTAGCCTGTGCGGGCCGAGATGCGTCGTGGCTCGCCGATCCCGAGCGCCCAGAAGTCATGCAGGCCCTCGGCGGTGTTCTCCATCTTGTTGACAACGAGGATCACGGGCTTTCCGGTGGTGCGCACGACGTCCGCCACCTGGTGATCCGCGGGAGTGAGGCCATCCATCCCGTCGGTCATCATGATGAGCAGGTCGGCCTCCTGAAGCGCCGCCGCGGCCTGCTCGGTGACCTCCGTGATCAGTTCATCGCTCTCCGCGCCCACGAGACCGCCCGTATCGACGAGAATAGCCACGCGCCCGCCGACGCCGACCTCAGCGTACAGGCGATCGCGCGTCACACCCGGCATGTCGTCAACCACCGCAAGCTGGTGGCCGACGAGCCGGTTGAAGAGCGTGGACTTGCCTACGTTTGTCCGCCCGACAAGGGCTATGATTGGTGTTGGCATGAGGCTCCTGTGTGGCTGCAACTACATCCGGAGCGACGGCCACTTGTGCCCGTCGCAGAGTAGGTGGGGCGCCCTCGCCCGA
>DHPY01000054.1:125712-154157 GCA_002411015.1 Armatimonadetes bacterium UBA5352
GTAGGTGGGGCGCCCTCGCCCCACCTGGCACGGTGAACAGCCTACTTCCGCGCCGCCAACTTCTCCTTCACCATCGGCACGAGTCCGCCTGCCTCGACCAGCTCAGCCGCGATGCCATCCAGCGGCTGGAAGCGGAACTCCTGCCCTGTGGTGTGGTCCACGATGGTGCCCGCCTCGGTGTCCACGGTGACCTCATCGCCGGTGTTGATCGCCGCCGCGGCCTCCGGGCTCTCGATGATCGGCAGGCCGATGTTGAGCGCGTTGCGGTAGAAGATGCGCGCGAAGTTCGCCGCAATGACGGCGCTTACGCCCGCAGCCTTGATCGCGATCGGCGCATGCTCGCGCGAACTGCCGCAGCCGAAGTTCTCGCCCGCGACCATGATATCGCCGGGCTCCATGCGCTCGACGAACCCCGCGTCAATGTCCTGCATGCAGTGTGCCGCAAGCTCGATCGGGTCGGTCGTCGAGAGATAGCGCGCGGCAATGATCGCGTCCGTGTCTATATGATCGCCATACTTGTGAGCTGTGCCTGTCGCCTTCATGATCGCACCTCGTGCGTGTTAGCCGTTGTCTTCCTCCCCCTCTTCCGGAACGGAGAGGGGGTCGGGGGGAGAGGTCAGTCCTCCGGCCCCGCGATCTTCCCCGCAATCGCACTCGCAGCCGCGACTGCCGGGCTCGCGAGGTAGACCTCGCTCTGCGGATGTCCCATCCGCCCGACGAAGTTGCGGTTGGTGGTCGCGATCGCGCGCTCGCCCTCCGCAAGCACGCCCATGTGCATCCCGAGGCACGGGCCGCAGGTCGGGGTGCTGACGAGACAGCCTGCCTCGAGGAAGCGCTCGACGAGCCCCTCGCGCGTCGCCTCGAGGTGGATCGCGTGGCTGCCGGGGATGACGATGCAGCGGATGCCCTCGGCGACGTGCCGGCCCTCAAGCACCTTCGCGGCCTCGCGCAGGTCCTCCAGCCGCCCGTTCGTGCAGGCGCCGATCACCACCTGGTCGATCGGCACATCGCCAACCTCCGAGATGCCCTTCGTGTTCTCCGGGAGGTGGGGGAATGCCACCTGCGGCTCGAGCACGTTGCAGTCGATCTCCACGGTGCGGCAGTATTGCGCGTCCGCGTCGCTCGCGAAGACGACCGGCTCGCGCTGAGAGCGCCCCTCTATCCACTTGAGCGTGATCTCGTCCGGAGCCACGACGCCGTTCTTCGCGCCGGCTTCGATCGCCATGTTGCAGATAGTAAAGCGCCCGGCCATCTCCAGGCTCTCGATAACCTCGCCCTTGAACTCCAGAGCCCGATAGCGCGCGCCCGCCACGCCGATCTCGCCGATCAGCTTGAGGATCAGGTCCTTGCCCGAGACCCACGGCTGCAGCTTTCCGGTGTAGATGACCTCGATGGTCTCCGGCACGCGGAACCAGCACTCGCCCAGCGCCATCCCAGCGCCCGCGTCGGTGGAGCCGACGCCCGTTGAGAACGCGCCGAGCGCGCCGTAGGTGCAGGTGTGCGAGTCCGCGCCGATGACCACATCGCCCGGGAGCACGAGGCCCTTGTCGGGGAGGATGATGTGCTCGATCCCGCCCTGATCGGCCTCCCAGTAGTTCGGGATGCCCATCGCGCGCGCGAACTCGCGCACCTTCTTCGTCTGCGCGGCCGCGTCAATGTTGCGGTTGGGCGTCGAGTGGTCGCAGACAAGCGCGACCTTCTTCGGATCGAAGACGGCGGTCGCGCCCATGTTGTAGAACTCATCTATGGCGATCGGTGCGGTGATGTCGTTCGCTAGCACCAGGTCGAGCGCGCAGTTCACGAACTCGCCGGGCTTGACCTCATCGCGGCCCGCCGCACGGGCAAGCAGCTTCTCAGTGATGTTCATCGAGTCACCTCGGTATCGGTGGATCATCGGGGGAACGACGGCAACGCAGGCGATTATACACGATAGGGCGGGTACGCGGCAAACGGAGCTTGACCGGCGCTGCGGGCGGGCTCAGCCGGGGAGGGCCGTGAAGCCCATCTGCTCGAAGTGGTAGTCGAAGGTCAGCGCGCGCTCGATGCCCTCGCGGTGCATCAGCGCGAAGCTGATGGCATCGATGAGGTCGAAGTCCCAGTCGGGGTACTGTGCGAAAAGATGCCACGCATCCACGAAATCGGTGGTCGTGACATCGAGTAAGCAGGTTTCGACTGAGAGGATGACGTCATTCGCTATCTTCAGCGCCGTCCGCTTGGACGCCCGTTTCGTCAGCAGGCTCATCGTTTCTGCAAGCACGTATCTGCTCGTGCAGAACATGACGTCCTTATGCGCTGCAGCAGCCGCAGCAATCTGATGGTTCGGATCCTCTTCTTTCGCGAGCGCATAGTAGAAACTGCTGTCAACGAACTGGCGTCGCACTACTCCTCTTCCTCCCATTTGCCGTAGAGGTAGTCGTGATAGTTCTCGCTCGTGACTTCGTCCGCACCCTTGATGACACCCGCGATCGACATAAGGGTGGTGGGTCTCCCGCCCATCGTCTCCTTCAGACTGCAGTTCAACTCCCGATCCGCCTCTCTCGCCGCGGCCAGCGACTCAGGCGTATGCCGGCTCACGAAGTCGTCTATCGGCCGGTGCGGGCGAGACGCATCCTCTGGCTCCTCGTTGCTGACCTTGGCCTCGATCTGCCGCAGGTCCGCCATCGCCTCATCTATCATGCGCTCAATCCGGTGCCTGAGCGCTGAGTCGTGCTCATCCAGCCGGCGGCGCAGGAACTCGCGCTTCTCCGGTGAGAGGAACTCCAGGTTCAGTGTGGTATCCGCCATCGCCGTCACCTCCACCCGCATTATACCCGCTGCAGGCTCGCCGCGCCAGCCTCACTCATCCACCCGCTGGCGCAGCACCCACTCGCGCTTGTGCCCGGAGCGGTCGAGGTAGATGTCGTAGATATGCCCGTCCGAGGCCTCGACCCGGTAGCAGTTGCGGTGCCTGCGCGTATACCACGCTTTGCCGCGCTTCTGCGCGCCGAAGCCGGTGTCGAAGCGGAAGTCGAGGATGCGCTCGATCTCATAGCGCGTGCCATCCCACACGAAGGCCGCCGGCACCTTCATCGCAAGCTCCGACCCCGCCATCTCGACCTCAATCCGGGCGCTGATGAGCATGGAACCATTGTACCCCGCTCGGCCTCGCGTCTCAAGGCCTTACGTACACGAAGCGGGCGGAGGGATCGCTCCCTCCGCCCGTCAGCCTGTCGTTCGTGGCGCAGGCATTCCTGCCTGCGGTCGTAGGCTCTTAGTCCTCGTCCGGGATGAACGGCATCATCTTGCGCAGGCGCTTGCCAACTTCCTCGATCTGGTGCGCCTCGCCCTTGCGGAGCAGCGCGTTGTAGCCCGGCCGCCCCGTCATGTTCTCAAGCGTCCACTCGCGCGCAAAGGAGCCGTTCTGCACTTCCTCGAGCATCTTCTTCATCTCCGCGCGTGTCTCGTCGGTGATGATCCGCTTGCCGCGGGTCAGGTCGCCGTAGGTCGCGGTGTCCGACACGCCGCGGCGCATGCCGCCGATGCCCTTGGTGTAGATGAGGTCCATGATGAGCTTGAGCTCGTGCAGGACCTCGAAGTACGCGATCTCCGGCTGGTAGCCCGCGCCGACGAGGGTGTCGAAGCCCGCGGTGATCAGCTCAGCCACGCCGCCGCACAGCACGGCCTGCTCGCCGAACAGGTCCGTCTCGGTCTCTTCCTCGAACGTGGTCTCGATGACGCCCGCCTTCGTCGCCTTGAGCGCCTTCGCATACGCCAGCGCGAGGGCCTTGGCGTTGCCGGTGAAGTCCTGGTAGACCGCGATCAGCGACGGCACGCCCGTGTCGGCCACATAGCACTCGCGGACGAGCGCGCCGGGGCCCTTCGGGGCGACCATGAACACGTCCACGTTCTTCGGCGGCACGATCTGGCCGTAGTGGATGTTGAAGCCGTGCGAGAAGACGAGTGCGTCGCCCTCATCGAGGTTCGGCTCAATGAAGCGCTTGTAGACCATGGCCTGCACGTGGTCCTGGGTGAGGATCTGGATGACCTGCGCCTGCTTGGCGGCCTCCTCGGAGCTGATCGGCTGGAAGCCCTCGGCCACCGCTCGCTCGTAGTTGGGGGTGCCCTCAAGCTCGGATACGATCACGTCGAGGCCACTGTCGCGGAGGCACTTCGCCTGCGCGCCGCCCTGGATCCCGTAGCCGATGATCGCGATCTTCTTGCCCTGAAGCAGACTCAGGTCCGCATCGCCGTCGTAGTACATCTTCGCTGCCATGTTCGGTCTCTCCCTTCGGCATTGTACAACCTGCAACGGCTCGCGCGACATGCGTGGCCGCCTGCGTTCACTGCTGGTCCAACACCCTATCGGGCGCCTCAGGCGCCTCCCCATCCGCCACTCGCTCCCGCTCAGGGAAGACGCCCCGGCGGAAGACTGCTCCAAGCACCAGTCCCACCACAATGAAGATCAGCGCGCTGAGCGCATGCACCCAGACCCTGTGCAGCCCGGCCTCACCGGTCGCCGGGCTGTAGCTCATCAGCACGCCGTGCAGTCGCCACAGCGCGTAGATGATCGGCCCGAGCAGGCCCACCGCCAACCCCTGCCAGAGCCCCGTCTTCCAGCATCCGCGGCTCATCCCCACCACGAGGCCCACCAGTGCGCCCACAATCGGCCCCGCGACTATCAGGGCCTGCAGGAACTCCTCGACCTGCTCGATCGTGACAAGCTCTGTCATAGTCAGACACGACAAACGACAGGCTGCCCCTCTTCCTGGCCCGGAAAGGGGTTGTGCGCGCCTCTCAACGGATCTCCACCAGCGTCAGGCGCTTTGGTTCGAGATCCGCCCGCACAATCCCTCCTCGAGCGAGATGCTCTCGCAGGCATGCCTCAGTCGATCAGCTCGTCAATGCGCACGCCGTTGACCACGAGCCCGCTGATGTCGCAGTTCTCGAGCCGCACATCGCTGAAGTCCACGTACCGGAAGCGCGCGTCCTCGAATGAGCCGCGGTAGAAGCTGCCCTCGGAGAAGTCGCAGCCCTGAAAGTCGCTGTCGCCGAAGCCCGTGTTCTGCCAGCGGCCGCCCGGGATGCTGCTGTACTCGCTGCGCAGATCGCGCAGCTCCGTGTGATCGAGCCTGACGGAGCGCAGGTAGCTGCGCTCCAGCGTCAGCTCCGACAGCTCGGACGCCTCGATCTCCCACTCATCGGCGGTGAGCCCGTAGGCTTCGAGGCCATCCACCGTGACGCGGTTCCAGCGCGCGTCATTGAGCCTCACGTACTCGAAGATCGGGCCATCGAGCTGGCTACTCCTGAGCAGCAGCCTGGGGCTCTGCGTGATGTTCAGAAGCTGCGCCTCGCCGAACCTGCAGTTGCTGAACTGCGCGCGCTGCAGGTTGCAGCTGACGAAGCGCGCGTTCTGCAGATCGAGCCCCTCGAAAAGCTGCTCCTCGGCACAGCCGACTGCCAGGCCACACGTTGAGAGGAGGGCGGTCAGTACGACGCGGTGCAGACTCATCACTGACACCTCCGGGTAACGGCATCGAACGACGGCCAACGACGGCGAACGACGGCCAACGGCGGACGAGCCGTTGGAGGGGCCGCCCGAGCGTCCGCTGTCGTGTAGCGGCGCGAGGGTGACCTCGCCCTCCGGGGCGAGGTCAGGTTCCACCCCGGCCCACGGCGTCCCCCGGCCAGCGGCAGCGAACGAACCCACGTCACGAAAGCCGTTGGAGGGGCCGCCCGACCGAAGGGAGGGTGACCTCGCCCTCCGGGGCGAGGTCAGGTTCCACCCCGGCCCACCGCATCCCCCTCACGCGGCGCCCAACAGTTCTCCGCGTATGCCCATTCGTCCCGTCTTCCGCAAAGCCCGGCTCGCACCGGATTGTCCAACACGTAAGCAATCATCCGGCCCGTGTCATCGCTGTTGCGCGAATGCCTGTCCCAGAAGCTGCGCTCCCATCCGTGCGAGAGCCCTGCTATGCGCATCCGTCTTCCTGTCCACGTCTTGTAGCTGTGCAGGAACCGCAGAATACCACCGCCCTGCTCCGCAACGCGCAGCAGGACATGCAGATGATCCGCCATAAGGCACCAGGCGATCAGCTCACACGCTGCAATCTCCGCTGTAGTCGGCAGCGCCGCGATCAGTCCCTCGCGGATGCGGTCGCAGGTCAGGACCGGTTGCTTGTCCTTCGCGCAGATCGTCGTGAGGACGGGCTGCCCGGGTATTCGGTAGTTCTCCGGAATCAGCCTGTTCGGATGACGCCGGCACAGGAAGCCTTCCCATTCGTACACCGGTTCATCGGCGCGCATCACGGTCGATCCCCCTGACAACTGACGGCGGGCCGGGGTGGAACCTCCCGCTTCGCGGGACCCTCGCTTCGCTCGGGCGGCCCCTCCTGACGGCGCTGCAGGTCACGCACGCCCCCCCGCCCCTACTCCTTCTGCGCTCCGCGGTCCAGCACGATCTTCCCCGACCGGACCATCTCGACGATGTCGTAGTCCGCCAGCAGCTCCACGAACGCGTCTATCTTGTCCGTGTCGCCGATGAGCTGGACCATCACGGTCCCGTTGCCGATGTCCACGATGTCGCCCCGGAAGACATCGCACAGCGCGATCAGCTCGCCCCGCTGCCCCCGATCCACCGAGGTCTTGATCAGGCAAAGCTCGCGCTCTACGGTCCGCCGGTTCGTGTGATCGATCACCTTCACCACGTCATGCAGCTTGCTCACCTGCTTGGCGATCTGCGACAGCGTGGGCGGATCCGCGGTCGTCGAGATCGTCATGCGGGAGATCTCCTCGCTCTCCGTGGTGCTGACGGCGAGGCTGTCAATGTTGAAGCCGCGGCGGGCGAAGAGCCCGGAGATGCGGGCGAGCACGCGCGGCCGATTCTTCACGAGCACCGATATGGTACGCTCTATCTCCATCCTTGAACCCTCCTTGCGGCCATCCTCTGGGTCAGCGCGCGCGATCTACTTCCTCGCCATCGGGCACCCAATCAGGTTCTCAAACGACTTCCCGGCCGGAATCATCGGGAACACGTTCTGCTCCTTCGAGACCACGAAGTCCACCATGACCGGGCCATCATCCACTTCCATCGCCCGCTCCAGCGTCTCCACGACCTTGTCGCGGTCACCGCAGCGCAGGCCGACCGCCCCGTGCGCCTCCGCGAGCTTCACGAAGTCCGGATTACCCGTCAGATCCACGCCTGAGTAGCGCTTGTCGTAGAACATGTCCTGCCACTGCCGCACCATCCCGAGGAACGAGTTGTTCAGGATGATGATCTTGTAGGGCAGCTTGTGGATCGTGCCGGTCGTCAGCTCCTGCATGTTCATCTGGATCGAGCCGTCGCCGGCGATATCCACCACCAGCTCACCCGGGCGTCCGAACTGCGCGCCGATCGCCGCCGGGTGTCCGTAGCCCATCGTGCCGAGGCCGCCGGAGGTGCACCACTTGCGCGGCTCATCCAGCCCGTAGTACTGCGCCGCCCACATCTGATTCTGCCCGACCTCGGTCGCGATGATCGCCTTCCCGCCGGTCACCTCGTGGAGCTTCTCCACCACGAACTGCGGCGCCATCAGCTCATCGTCATCGGTGTAGCCCAGCGGGTGCTCGCGCTTGTACGTGATGAGCCGCTCCTCCCACGCGCCACGCTCGCGGGCCGTCGCGGCCTCGATGAGCGCGCGCGTAGCAGTTTTCGCATCGCAGGCGATGCCGATGTTCGCATACCGCACCTTGTCGATCTCCGCCGGGTCGATATCGATGTGAATGACCTGCGCATCCGGCGCGAAGCGCGACAGGTCGCCCGTGATGCGGTCGTCGAAGCGCGCGCCGATCACCACCAGCAGGTCCGAGTGCTGGATCGCGTAGGAGGCGTAGGCCATCCCGTGCATCCCCGGCATCCCCATTGAGAGTTCGTGGCTCTCCGGGAAGCAGCCCTTCGCCATGAGCGTGTGCACCACCGCGAGGTTGCACTTCGCGGACAGCTCGCGGATCTCGTCGCTCGCGTTGCCGTTCACGACGCCGCCGCCGATCATCATCACCGGGCGCTCGGCTTTTGCGATCATCTCCGCCGCGCGCTCGATCGCGGCTGCATCCGGCGGCTCAGGCACCTCGTAGGCGTCGAGCGCCTCGATGTTGCGCGGCGTCCATGGCACGCAGCCCGAGGAGACGTCGGTCGGCACGTCTATCAGCACCGGCCCCGGCCTGCCGCTGCGCGCGAGGTAGAATGCCTCGCGCACCACATCGGCGAACCGCTCGATCTGATAGGGCTCCTTGACCAGGTAGTTGTGCTTGGTGATCGGGATGGTGATCCCGGTGACGTCGGCCTCCTGGAAGGAGTCAGATCCCACGAGGTTCGTCCGCACCTGTCCGGTGACGGCAACCATCGGGATCGAGTCCATGTAGGCGGTCGCGAGGCCGGTCACGAGATTGCACGCGCCGGGTCCGGAGGTCGCCATGCAGACGCCAACCCTCCCGGTCGCGCGCGCGTAGCCATCCGCGGCATGCGCTCCGCCCTGCTCATGGCGGGGCAGCACGCACTTGATCGAGGAGTCATAGAGCGCATCAAAGATCGGGATGACGCTGCCTCCGGGGTAGCCGAAGAACACATCCACGTTCTCCTCTTCAAAGACGCGCAGCAACGCCTGCGCACCAGGGATCATCTCTTGAGCCATCATCAGCACCTCTCGGGTTCGGCATTACATGCTGAACTGCGGGAAGTCGTAGGACACGCGTCCTCGCCTGTCAGAGCGCCCCAGCCTGTCAAACCTCCTCCAGCGCCCGCTCCAGGTAGAACGCCTCCCTCAGGATGTCGGCGAAGCGCGCGACGTCGGCGGGCTCCTTCACGAGGTAGCCGCGCGTGTTGATCGGCCGGTCCCCTCGGCGAGGGGCGGATGCGCGCACCGGTCAGCGACCCGGGCGGCGCATCCGCCCGAGGTAACCGCTGACGGCATCAGATTCGCGAGACGTGTGGCTGCAATCATCTTCAAGCTCCCGCTCCGATCTCAGGAGATCTTCGGTGCTCAAGAAACGCATCTTCGCAGGTCACCAGGAGGGGCTGCTTTTGCCGACGCCGCTTGCGGCGGAGGCAAAAGTGGCGCCCGAGCGGCGTTTGCGAGGGCGACAGCTTCCCTGCCAGCCCGTCGTTTGCCGTTGCGGGCTCCCCATAATGGGCGAGCAGGACCAGCTCTTCGAGCTGCGCTCGCCCCTCCTGACCACTAACCACTAACCGCTGCTGTTCCCTGCCGTTCCCTGCCACTCAATCATTGCACTCCGGCGACATGATCGCGCCGGTGTTCGCCGACTGCACGAGCTTGGCGTAGCGCGCCAGCCAGCCCTTCGTGATCTTCGGCTCGGGCCGCACCCAGCTCTCACGCCGGCGCGCGAGCTCCGCCTCGTCCACGAGCAGGTTCAGCGTGCGCGCGTCGAGGTCTATCGCGATCTGGTCGCCGTCCTCGATCAGCGCGATCGTGCCGCCCACCGCCGCCTCCGGGCTGCAGTGCCCGACGGCCGGGCCGCGGGTGCCGCCGGAGAACCGGCCGTCCGTGAGCAGCGCAACCGTCTCCTCCTTGCCCATGCCCGTGAGCGCCGCGGTCGGGTTGAGCATCTCGCGCATGCCCGGGCCGCCCTGCGGGCCCTCGTAGCGCACGATCACCCACGAGCCGTCCGGGATGCGGTCGGCGAGGATCGCCTCCATCGCGGCCTCCTCGGAGTCGAAGCAGAGCGCGCTGCCGGTGAACCGGCGCATCGAGTCGGCGACCGCCGACTGCTTGATGACCGCGCCGTCCGGGCAGAGGTTGCCGCGCAGGACGGCGATGCCGCCGGTCGCGCGGTAGGCGTTATCGGTGGCGCGGATCACGTCATCGTCGGTGACCTCGGCCTCAGCGACCAGTTCGGCCATCGGCCGGCCGGCGACCGTCGGGTTGTCCTCGATCATCTCGCCGAGCCGCTGCATCGCCGCGAGCACGCCGCCGGCGTTGTGGAAGTCCTCCATCATGTACTCGCCCGCCGGGCGGAGCTTGGAGATCTGCGGGGTGACCTGCGAGATCTCGTCGAACCACTCAAGCTCCATCGGCACGCCTGCCTCATGCGCGATCGCGGGGATGTGCAGGCAGGTGTTGGTCGAGCCGCCGAGTGCCATGTCGATGCGGATGCCGTTGCGGATGCTGGCCTCGGTGATGATCGTCCGTGCCGTGATGCCCTCGGCGACCATGCGGCAGACGGCCTCGCCGGAATCGTAGGCGAGCCGGATGCGCTCCGCGGTGCCCGCGAGCGCCGAGCCCGCGCCCGGCAGCGACATCCCCATCGCCTCGGTCACGCACTGCATTGTGTTCGCGGTGTAGAGGCCCTGGCAGGAGCCCTCGCCGGGGCAGGCGCGCAGCTCAAGCTCGCACATCTCCTTGTCGTCGATCTCCCCGCGCTGGTAGCGGCCGACGGCCTCGAAGGTGTCGCGCACCAGCGAGAGGCGCTTGCCGCGCAGGTTGCCCGAGTGCATCGGACCGGCGGTGACGACGATCGCCGGGATGTCGAGCCGGCCCGCGGCCATGAGCATCCCGGGCGTGATCTTGTCGCAGTCGGTGAGCAGGATGATGCCGTCGAGCGCGTGGGCCTCGATCATCGACTCGACCACATCGGCGATCAGCTCGCGGGAGGGCAGGGAGTAGAACATGCCCGCATGGCCCATCGCGATCCCGTCGCAGATCGCGGGCACGCCGAAGTTGAAGGGGACGCCGCCGCCTGCGCAGATGCCGTGCTCCACGGCCCGCGCGAGGCGCTGAAGGCCGACGTGGCCCGGCACGATATCCGTGTAGGAGTTGGCGATGCCGATGAACGGCTTGCCCATCTGCTTCGGTGTGACACCGCAGGCGTGCAGAAGTGCCCTTGATGCGAGGTTGTCAAGCCCTGACTTCGCCCGGTCGCTACGCATTGCCATTGCCCTCTTTCGACTGCTCTCGAGTTGCACACTTGCCGTCTCTGTGCGGGCGAGGCGCCCGCACCACGGTGATGATCTGAAGCTGTCTGCGCCGTTGCCGTCCCGCCGTTTGCCGTTGCCGTCCCCCAATTGCCCATTGCCAATTCCCAATCCCCCGCCGTTAAAACCAAACGCCCCTCGTCCGGGATGCGAATCGCGTGATTCGCCAAGGGACGAGAGGCTGCTTGTGCTCTCCCGTGGTACCACCCTGATTCCGGCTGCGATAACGATTTGGCGCTGTTATCGGCCGGCTCTCATTGGACGGGGTAACGACCGTCAGTCGGCATCGCCTACTGCGCGGCGTTCGGCGATGCGGCTCGGGGGCGACCTTCACCGGGTGCGCGACCGCCGACTCTCAGCACATCGTCGGCTCTCTGTAGATCGCGGCTCTCCGGCTACTCCTCCCCGTCGAAGCCTGTGGTTGCTGCGCTGATTTTGCGCAGTATACTCTGCATGTCCATGCGCGTCAAGGCCTCGCTGCCCGGCACCGGTGTCCGAACTTCTCCGGGTTGACGAGCGTCAAGAATGGCGATAATCTACAAGCTCTGCTTATCACGCCGCACCAATGGGTGACTGTGCTATGTCTGGAGGACGTAAAGGCTTTACGCTCATCGAACTGCTTGTCGTCATCGCGATCATCGCGATCCTTGCCGCGATCCTCTTTCCCGTTTTTGCGCGAGCGCGGGAGAAGGCCCGGCAGACGAGCTGTCTGAGCAATCAGAAGCAGATCGGTCTGGCGATCATGATGTATGTTCAGGACTACGACGAGACGTTCCCGTACTTCACCATGCGGGGCGGCGACACCCGCATCTTCATGTTCGACCTCATGGAACCCTACACCAAGAACGCTCAGGTCTTCGAGTGCCCGTCCGACAGCTGGCGCCTCAACACTGAGTACCGCGTTGGCTACCCGGCAGGGAGCGTCGGCTTCTACGGCCAGACCTGGATGATCAGCTACTGGGGCCCCAACGACACCGGTGACGCCGCGATACGCACCGCGATGGGCGGCCGCCCGTTCTGGGCGAAGAGCTCCACTGCCGGCCTGCGCAAGCTCGCGACCGTGAAGGATCCCGCGGGCTCCGTCATGGTCTTCGAGACCGGTAGCATGTGGCCGGAGAGCAACACCAACATGGGCTTCGATGCCGGCGGCAACCCGCTGCAGATGACCTCCACCGGCGCCGTCGGCGCGCTGCGCTACCGCCACAACTCGCAGATGAACGTCTGCTACGCAGATGGCCACGCAAAGTCGGCCTCGCAGTTCACCGACCCGCGCGCGTTCTGCATCGACTGACGCACAGACTATCAGCCGGATCACAGGCCGCGCCACTTCCCCGAGTGGCGCGGCCTCGTCACGTACGAGGTGGGATAGGCGTCCTCGCCTGTCGGTCCTTCTGTCCTCCTCCCCCACGTGAACCCCTCGCGCCGCGCGTTCGTCTCCAAGCCAACGGCACTGCTCCGTACGCAGTACTGGGCAGTTCCATAAACAGGGCAGGTTGTCTTGCATGCGCATCTTCTGATATACTTCACAGATGTACATTCCTGCCGCAACGGGGGATACATGGATTCCATCGCACTCACCGGGGGCCGCACTACATGATACACTTGCAGGGGGTCTCGGTCGTCTACCCGGACGGCACCCGAGCCCTGTCGGGGATTGACCTGCAGGTTGACCGGGGCGAGTTCGCATTCCTGGTCGGCGCATCAGGCAGCGGGAAGTCCACGCTGCTGCATCTCGTGTACCGCGAGCTGACGCCATCAGAGGGCCGGGTCATTGTCTCCGGCCAGGACGTCGCCAGCCTGCCGCGCGCGCGCGTACCCTACCTGCGGCGCAACGTCGGAGTGATCTTCCAGGACTTCCGGCTGCTGCCTGATAAGAACGTCTGGGAGAACGTGGCCTTCGCGCTCGACGTCCTCGGCGCCTCGCGGAAGGAGAAATACCGCAAGGTCCCGCTGGCGCTCGAGCTCGTCGGGCTCTCCGAGAAGGAGCAGTCCTTCCCGAACGAACTCTCCGGCGGCGAGCAGCAGCGCGTCTCCATCGCGCGGGCGCTCGTCAACAGCCCGTCCATTCTGCTCGCCGACGAGCCCACGGGGAACCTCGACCCGGACATCTCGTGGGAGATCATGCAGCTTCTCACCAGGATCGCGGACCGTGGCACCACCATCCTGTGTGCCACCCACGACCGCGTCATCGTTGACGGCATGCGCAAGCGCGTTGTAAGCCTTGTAGGCGGAACCATCGTGCGCGATGCCCGCGGAGGGGGCGGGTACGATGAACCTTAGCATGGTGGAGTTCCTCCTGCAGCAGACCTGGCAGGCCATCCGCCGCAACGGGCTGATGAGCCTCGCCACCAGCTCCAACATGGCCGTCGCGCTCCTGATCCTGAGCACGTTCTTCCTGGCGACGCTTAATCTGCAGCACATGGCCAACGTCGAGGCGCGCAAGGCCAACATCACCATTGACATGGCCGATGACGCCGACGCGGCGAAGGTCGAGGCCGAGCTATGGGGCGACATGCGCGTCGGCGAGGTCCGCTCGCGCTCCAAGGACGAGGCGCTCGAGGAGTACGCCGAGATCATGGGCGGCGGTGACACCGAGGAGTTTTTGGCCGCGCTCGGGGATAACCCGCTGCCAAACGCCTTCATCGTGAGGCCGAAGGACCCGCAGGACATGGCTGCGATCGCCAAAGCCGCACGGAGCATTGAGGGCGTCAGCGATGTGAGGTATAAAGAACAGGTGACGGGCAAACTGCTCACGCTTGCCCGCGGCATCAAGATCGCCGGGGTGGTCGCGGCGGTTCTGATGAGCGCCGCCACCTTGCTGATCGTCAGCACCACCATCCGGCTGACCATCTACGCGCGCCGGCGCGAGATCCGCATCATGCAGCTCGTCGGCGCAACGAACTCGTTTATCCGCCTGCCCTTCATCCTCGAGGGCGCATTCCACGGGGTTATGGGCGGAGCGGTCTCGACGATTCTCGTGCTCGCTTCGTATTCCTGGGTGCACGCCTACGTCGGACAGCACCTGAACTTCATGGAGCTTGTCTACAACTCGACCTTTGCTGTTCTGTTCGGTCTCGGCGCAATGGTGTGCGGAATTCTCTTCGGGGTCCTGGGGAGCGCCATAGGCCTGCACAGTTACCTGCGCGAAATCTGACGGCGCGATCCGCCGGGGGGGCGGCTCCGCCGATACACGAGCAATCGCATCACACGCGCACCCGGTGCGCGCAATCACAGCACTGTTGGCAGCGCAGCCAAGGGGACTTCAGCTTATGCACAGGACCACCGAGCGCAGATACGTGCGCGCACCTCTGCGCGCCGGTCTGCGGCCCAGCGCCGGTCTGCGAGCCCTCGTCACCATCGTATTCGCAGCCGGATGTCTACTCTCTGCCGCGCCCGATCACGACACGCTGCAGGCGCAGAGCTACCGCCAGCGCCTGACCAGCATCCGCAGCCGACAGAGCCAGGTCCAGAGCCGCCTCAAAGCCATCAAAGGCGATCAGGCGGAGGCCTCGTCGCAGCTTTCTGCCGCGCGCAATAAGGCGCAGCAGGCACGCGATCGTGCCAACGACGCCAAGCAGCATCTCGAGGAGGTCCGCTCGATCCTCCGCGAGGTGAGGGCCGAACTGGTGCGCACTGAGGAGGAACTCGCGCAGGAGCGTGAGACGGCTTCGGCGCGCCTCCTGGCGCTCTACCAGAACGGTCAGCCGTCATACCTCGAGGTGGTCCTCAACGCCACCAGCTTCGAGGACTTCACGAACCGCGCGGAGATCTCGCGCATCATCGCCGTGCAGGACCAGGAGATCCTCACCACACTCGTGGAGACCGAGGCGAAGCTGTCCGAGCAGCGGGAGACGCTTGAGATTGCCCAGGTCGAAGCTGCGCAGCTCAAGCAGCAGGCGGATGCCGCGAAGGCCGAGGCGGAGGCCGCCGAGCGGGAGGCGCAGGCGCTCCTGGCGAAGTACCAGAAGGACCGCCGGGCGGCTGAGGCCGACTACGCAGCGCTTGAGGCGGCCGCGAAGGAGGTAGCCTCCTTCGTGCGCGCCCGCGCCAGCTCAAGCTCAGGCGGCGGCTCGGCCGGCAGCTACTCCGGCTCCTGCGCGGGGAACCTGATGCAGCCATGCGGCGGACGCTTCACCAGCCGCTTCGGCTGGCGCGTCCACCCGATCCTGCGCACCCGACGCTTCCATGACGGCCTCGACATCGCCGCCGGGGCCGGCACGACGATCAAGGCCTCCGACGACGGCAAGGTCATCTTCGCCGGCTGGAAGGGCCCCTACGGGCGCGCGGTCATCATCGACCACGGCAGCGGCTGGAGCACGCTCTACGGCCACTGCTCCGCACTCTACGTGAGCGCCGGGCAGACGGTCAGTCGCGGACAGAGGATCGCGGCGGTGGGCAGCACCGGCTGGTCCACCGGCCCCCACCTGCACTGGACAGTCTACCGTAACGGCCGCACCGTCAATCCGCTCGGCTAACGGGCAGGCGGCGGCCGGATCCCAGGAGGATCGCCGGCCTGGCGACGATCGAGAGGCAGGATACCATGCGCTCAAAAGCGGCGACGCGGATCGCCTTCGCGGCGATCATCGCCCTGCTGCTGCCCGGCTCGCTCCACCTCGACAACGTCGAGGCGCAGAGCGCCCGCCGGCGGCTCAGGGACGTTCTCAGCCGCCAGCGGCAGGTTGAGAGCCAGCTCAGGGAGATCAAGTCCGATCGGGCCGATGCGCAGTCGGAGCTCGCGGCGGCGCAGAACCGGGCGCAGAGCGCCCGCGACCGTGCCAACGCCGCGAACCGGCGGCTCAAGGACGTCAACGCGATCCTCCGCCAGGTGAAAGCCGATCTCGTCGAGACCGAGGAGGAGCTTGGCGAACACCGCGAGGCGATGGCGGCCAGGCTGCTGGCCCTCTACCACTCCGGCCAGCCCTCATACCTCGAGGTCGTGCTCAACGCCACGAGCTTCGAGGACTTCGCCAACCGCACCGAGTTCTCCCGGCTCATCGCCCGGCAGGACGAGAGCCTGCTCGATGCCCTGATCAACACGCAGAAGAAGCTCGCGCGGCAGCGGCAGACGCTCGAGATCCGGCAGGCCGAGGCCGCGGAGCTCAAGCGCGAAGCAGACCGGCAGAAGCGCGCAGCCGAAGCAGCCGAGGCACAGGCGTCTTCGTTGGTCGCGAAGTACAAGAGTGACCAGACCGCCGCCGAAGCGGCGCTGGCTGAACTCGATCGCGCTGAGAAGTCGCTGGAGGCGCTGGTGCGCGCGGAGCTCAGCCGCGGCAGCTACGGCGGCTCGAGCAACGGCCGCTACTCGTGGCCGTGCAGCGGGAGGCTGACAAGCCCCTACGGCTACCGGATGCACCCGGTCTACGGGATCCGCAAGTTCCACAATGGCGTGGACATCGCGGCTCCGGCAGGCACTCCGATCCGCGCCTGCGACGACGGCAAGGTCATCTGCGCCGGCTGGCGCGGCGCCACCGGTAAGACCGTGATCATCGACCACGGCAGCGGCTGGGCAACCTCCTACGGTCACTGCTCCAGCATCTACGTGAGCGTCGGACAGGTCGTAAGCTCCGGCCAGACCATCGCCGGCGTCGGCACCACCGGCGTCTCCACCGGCAATCACGTGCACTGGATGGTCTATCGCAACGGACATCACGTCAACCCGCTCGGCTGACGCCTCAACACTCTGCGGGAACGCATTCATTCCGTCATGGTGAGGATGACAAGGTGAAGACACAACCAGTCATATCACTCACACTGGTCGCGGCTATCACGATGGCCACGCTGCTGGTCTTCGCGGCCGGCATGGTCACGATGCAGGTCATCAGCTCCGGAGGCATCGTGCCTGCGCTGATCCAGATGGCCCAGATCGTCCCGGGCACATACGAGGTATCGCCCGACAGCGACATCCCCGGGGCCACCAGCCTCACCCCCCTCAAGACCTTCTGGCGCGCGCGCCAGCGCATCCTCGACAACTTCGTCTACCCAGACGAGGTCTCGCAGGATGAGCTGACCTACGGCGCCATCCAGGGGATGCTCAAGTCCCTCGGCGATCCATACAGCCGCTTCATGGACCCGAAAGCCTACGCCGAGTTCCAGACGCAATCCACCGGGCGCTTCGAAGGCATCGGCGCGGAGCTCGTCATGGAGAAGAACGAAGAGACCGGTGAGCAGGAAGTCATCGTCCTGCGCGTTCTCCCCGAGGGCCCTGCCGCGAAGACCGCCTTGTATGACGGTGACATCATCCTCGGCGTCAACGGCCAGCCCGTCCAGGGCATGAGCCTTCAGGAGGTCGTTGACCTCATCCGCGGCGAGGGCGGCACCGATGTCACCCTCAACGTGCGACATAAGGACGCCACCGAGGTCGTGGATGTCGTCATCACCCGCGGCCGCGTCGAGTACCCCATCGTCGAGTTCCGCATGCTCGATGAGGAGAACAAGATCGGCTACATCTGGCTGCGCTCATTCAACCATCTCGCCGAGGCCAAGGTGCAGGACGCGCTCAACAGCCTCAAGCAGGACGGCATGAAGGCGCTGCTCTTTGACCTCTCCAGCGACCCCGGCGGCATGCTCGATCAGGCGGTCGCCGTCGGCAGCCTCTTCCTTGATGACACGCCGATCACCTGGATACAGGACCGCTCCAACGACCCCGAGCCGCTCTACGCCCGGCCGGGGCTGATGCTCGACGAGGACATCCCGATGGTCGTGCTGATAGACGGCGGTAGCGCCAGTGCCTCCGAGATCGTCGCGGGCGCGCTCCAGGATACAGGTCGCGCCACCATCGTCGGCCACTCCAGCTTCGGTAAGGCGAAGGTCCAGACGGTCATCGAGCTTGAGGACGGCTCCGCGATGGTCCTGACCACCGCGGTCTACCTCACGCCCAACAAGCGCGACATCTCCAAGGAAGACGAGAATAAGGAGCGCGGGGTGCACCCGGACATTCGCTTCCCTGATCCGCCGACCGACCCGGAGAACCGCCCGACAGGCGTTGAGTGGCATGACCAGCAGGTCGGCCTCGCCGCGGACGTCCTGCGGAAGAAGCTCACGGAGGCGGCCGGCTGAGCCGGGCTCATTGCGTAGGACGGGCGTCCTCGCCTGTCAGTCCGAACGCGGGAGGGTTCACATACAGATCACGAGATGAGGTGGTGGTGGGCGCGGTCGGGGCGGGGAAGAGGGAGTGACGGCAGATGACTTCAGAGCAACACAGTACACGGAGCCTGGCACGTCTCAGTGGTCAGCTTCGCTTCTACAAGATGGCCTCTCTGATCCTCCTGTGCGCCGTCATCCTCCTCTCCGCGATGATGATCGCCGGCGGACGGCGCAACGGCCGCGCAATCAAGATAGATGACGAACTCGTGTGTCTCGTGCGCGACCAGGCTGCCGCCGAGCGCGTGCATGCTGAACTCCTCGAGCAGGGGCGTGGCAAGCTCCCGGGCGAGGCCAGTCTCGAGCAGCAGTGGAGTGACGTGCCCTGGCCGGTTGACGATCCCAAGGATGTCCTGAGCGTGCCCGACGCCGTGAAGTGCCTGCAGGACAAGGGCGTCGTCGTCCTCGTCTCCGCGTGGAACATCGAGGTGAACGGCGTCCAGACGGTGAACCTCCCAACCGAGGCATTCGCGCAGGACGTGCTCACAAGGGTCAAGCTGCAATACGTCCCCGAGGACGAGAAGCTCGTCGAATCGACCTTCCTGGAGGACGTCAAGATAGTTGAGACGCAGACCTCCGCTGGCAATGTCCTGAACGAGATCGCCGCGGCCGTCGCCGCACTCGGGAACACGAAGAGTGAGGCGAAGACCTACAAAGTCAAGCCCGGCGAGTTCCCGGAGAAGATCGCGGCCGACCACAAGATGACCATAGACCAGTTCTACCGGCTCAATCCGCGGACGAAGGGGCGGACCATCCACCCCGGCGACACCGTCAAGGTCGCCCCGGCCATGATCGGCATCACCGTCAAGACCGTCACCGAGGTGACGGAGACGGTGGACGTGGCGCCGGAGGTCGAGAAGCTGCATTCGGTCCACGTGCCGCGCGGCGAGACACGCGTCTCCACCCCGGGAGTGCCCGGGAAGAAGCTCGTGGTCAAGCACAAGACCTACAACAACGACCGCGTCGTCCTTGAGCAGACCATCAGCTCACAGATCGTTGAGGCGCCATCGCCCAAGCGCGTGCTCGTCGGCACCGCGGATGGCTCAGGCGCCGCCGGCGGCAGCGGGAGTGAGGGATGATCGCAACTGAGTACCGAACCTGCCGTGTCCGGAGGCGCCGTCGCGCGTGAAGCCCTGGCGCGCGACGCCGCCATCCTTGACGCCGTCCTGACAGATTGCATCCCGCAGCCAGACCCGCGCGCCGGGGGCCTCGCGGATGCCATGCAGCACAGCCTCATCGGCGGCAAGCGGCTGCGCGGTGTCCTCGTCATGCGCTCCGCGGCCGCCTTCGGCCTTGATCCGCGCCGGGTCATTCCCGCCGCTTGCGCCTTCGAGATGCTCCATGCCGCCACGCTCGTTCACGATGACCTCCCCTGCATCGACGACAGCGACCTCCGCCGTGGCCGCCCGTCATGCCACATGGCCTTCGACGAGCACACCGCGCTGCTCTCCGCCGATGCGCTGATCATCGCCTCCTTCGGCCAGCTCGCCACGCTCGGCCCTGCCGGCGGTCCCGAGCGAGCCCTCCGCGTCATCGCCGAGTTCGCTGAGTACACCGGCGCTGCGGGCCTCATCGGCGGCGAGCAGGCCGATATCATCGGCGAGGAGTTGCCTCCGGACCTCGAGCTGCTCCGCTACATCCATGAGAACAAGACCGCCAAGCTCATCTGCGCCGCCTGTCGCGCGGGCGCGATCCTCGCCGGCGCCACGGAGCTCGAGATCGCCACGATCTCCGACTACGGGATGAGCCTCGGCCTGCTCTTCCAGGTCACCGACGACATCCTCGACGTCGTCGGCGATGAGGAGATCCTCGGCAAGCCCACCGGCGCGGATGCGGACGCGGGCAAGCAGACCTACCCCGACGTGATCGGCCTCGAGGGCGCGCGCGACGAAGCCCGCAAGCTCGCCGCACACGCCGTGCAGATCGCGGCCGAGCTCCCCGGGGAGGTCGAGTTCTTCCAGTCCATGGCCGAGCTGGTGGTGATCCGCGACCGATGAGCACCCTCAAGATCATGGGCGTGGACGAGGCGGGCTTCTGCTTCGGCGTCCGCCGCGCCCTCCAGCTTGCCAACGAAGCCACTGAGAAGCACCCGGAGGTCGCCTGCCTCGGCCCGCTCATCCACAATCGCCAGGTAGTGGATGACCTGCGCGCGCGGGGCATGCGCGTCGTGGAGACCATCGAGGAGGTGCCGCGCGGCTCAGCCGCCCTCGTCCGCGCTCACGGGGCCGGTCCGGCCGTCTACGAGGCCGCGCGCGAACGGGAGATAGACCTCATTGACGCCACCTGCCCATTCGTACGGCGCGTGCAGCAGGCCGCCGCGCGCTTCGCCGAGGACAGCTACCAGGTCCTGGTGCTCGGCGAGCGCGAGCACCCGGAGGCACAGGCAATCGTCGCCCACGCCGGCGGCCACGCCACGATCATCGAGAACGCAAGTGAGCTCGACTCCATCAGGGTCTCCGACCGTGTAGCGGTCGTCTGCCAGACCACCCAGCGCCTCGACACGCTGCAGGAACTCGTCTCCGCGCTCCTGCCGCGTATCGCCGAGTTGCGCGTCGCGAACACGATCTGCGACGCCACCTCGAAGCGTCAGAAGGCCACCGTCTCCGCGGCGCAGCAGGTGGACCTGATGATCGTCATCGGCGGCTACCACAGCGCCAACACGAACCGTCTCGCGCAGATCTGCCGCGCCACCGGCACGCGCACGGAGCACATCGAGTCCGCCGATGAACTGCGCGGCGAGTGGCTGGAGGGAGTCTCAACCGTCGGCATCACCGCCGGCGCATCCACGCCGCCTGAGGCCGTCGAGGCCGTCCGCCGGCGGCTGCTCGATCTCGCCGCGGAGCGCGACCAGCCCGGTGACACAGCCCCGCCCGAATGACAGCACGCGGAGGTGCCGCCAGTGATCACGTCCCTCGATCAGATCGTCGAAGCGGTTCGCAGTCGCCCGATGAAGACAGTCGCCGTCGCCGTCGCGCAGCATGAGAGCGTCCTCAGCGCGGTCAAGCACGCCGCCGAGGTGGGTATTGCCGAAGCCGTCCTCGTCGGCGATCGCGATGAGATTGCGGCCGCTGCGGAGCCGGTCGGCCTCGATCTCACGCAGGTTGCGGTGATCCACGAATCCAGCGACCTCGGCGCCGCCGCCACCGCCACCGCACTCGTCTCCTCCGGCAAGGCCGACATCCTCATGAAGGGCCAGATCCACACCGACGACTTCCTCCGCGCGGTGCTCGACAAGGACCGCGGCCTGCGCGCCGGCCACCTCATGAGCCACGTCTTCATCCTTGAGACCACCCACCTCGGGCGCCTCACGCTTGTTACCGATGGCGCGATGAACATCGCCCCGGACCTTGAGCAGAAGGCCGAGATCATCCTGAATGCCGTCTACCTCGCGCAACTGCTGGGGATCGACTCGCCGAACGTCGGCGTCCTCGCCGCCGTTGAGCTTGTCAGCCCGAACATGCCCGCGACCGTGGACGCCGCGGTCCTCGCCACCATGAGCGAGCGGCGCCAGTTCCCATGCTGCACGATCGAGGGGCCGCTCGCCCTCGACAATGCGGTCTCTGAGGTCGCGGCGCAGATCAAGCACATCGAGGGCCCGGGGGCAGGGAAGTGCGACGTCCTCGTCGTGCCGAACATCGAGGCCGGCAACATGCTGGCGAAGAGCTTCGTCTACTTCGCGCAGGGACAGGTCGCGGGCGTCCTCGTGGGCGCAGCCGCCCCGATCGTCCTCACCTCCCGCGCCGACAGCGCCGAGGCCAAGCTCTACTCGATCGCCACCGCGATGCTGATGGCCGACCTGCACCGCAGCAGCCGCCTGAAGATCGGCAAAGTCCACTTCTGAGCACGGGAGGCGCCACCATGAGCCATCGCGCGTTGCTGATCACGATCGCGCTCCTCGCGACAAGCCTCGCCGCCGCTCAGGAGCTGACCTTCCTGCAGGTCTCCGACCTCCACGTGCCCCACGCGATCGCCGAGACCCGCGAGACGCTCGCTGCGCTGCCGACTGGGCCCGTGGAGATCCCCGCGTGGGGCATCACGACCTCCGCTCCCGTATTCGTGCTGTCCACCGGCGATCTCAATGAGTTCGGCGGCGGCCGCGGCTGGTGGGAGCAGTACACGGAGCTCTGGAGCAGCATCCCGCTCCCCGTCTATCAGACCGCCGGCAACCATGACAACACCTGGCGCTGCCTGCGCCCGCGCCTGCGCGAGCTGCACGGATCGCCCTTCTACGCCTTCGAGCACTCCGGCATCAAGCTCATCGGCTGGGACACCGCCTCGCCGCAGGACCCCCGTCCGTCCATCGCCCAGGAGGGCATCTCCTGGCTCGCCGAGGAGCTCCAGCGCACTCCGCCGGAGCAGCCTGTCGTCCTCTTCTGCCACCACCCGCTCGATGGCCGGGAGTTCGCCGGCGCATACGACCGCGAGCGCCTGCTCGACCTCCTGCGCACCCGCAATGTGATCCTCGCCCTCGTCGGCCACGGGCATGGGATCCGCGCGTGGCAGTACGAGGGCCTGGACATGGCCATGGGCGGCAGCACGTACGGCGACCGCCGCGGCCACGCCATCGTCTCGATCCGCGACGGCATCCTCCGCGTTGGCTACCGCTACCTCAACGGCGAGTTCGCCGACCTCCTGACGAAGCCGATCCCGCCGCGCTCGCCCTTCATGCAGATCGCGGTCACACCCCCGGATGGCACCGGCTTCTCTCCTGGGGAGCCCCTCCGCTGGCGCGTGCAGACCCACGCTGCCCCGACCGCCGCGCGCTGGACACTCGATGGCGACCGCTCAGGCGACCTCACCGCCTCCGAGGGCGGCTGGCTGGTCGAGCTTGATCCCGTCACCGTCGAGCCCGGCGACCACACGCTGCGCGTAGACCTCACCGCCGCCGATGGCCTCGTGAGCAGCCGCACCGTCAGCTTCTTCCGCAACGGCGGCCCGTTCGATGTCGCCTGGCGGAGGCAACTGCGCGGCTCCTGCCAGGGCGCGCCGCTCGTCCTCGGCAACCGCCTCTTCGTCGGCGACAACTCCGGCGCGCTCAGTATCCTCAGCGCCTCCGATGGCTCGCTGCTCGGCAGCGTCCAGACCGACGGTGAGGTGCGCTCCGCCCCGGTCGCCACTGCCGACGGCGCCACCGTCATCTTCGGCTCGGCCGATGGCATCCTGCGCGCGATCGACCTCACCGGCGCGGAGCGCTGGCGCTATGACGCCCGCAGCGCGATCTACGGCGCCCCGCTCATCGCCGACGGCCGCGTCTACGCCGGCACCGCCGAGGGCGAACTGGCCGCGCTCGACGCCGCCACGGGCACCCTCGCCTGGCGCTCCCAGGCCGCTGAGTACGCCTTCGAGCAGGCAGCCACCATCGGCGATGGCGCGCTCTTCGCAGGCTCCTGGGATCGCAACGCCTACGCCCTCGAGGCCGCCACCGGCGCGCTGCGCTGGCGCGGGCCGTCCGCGGGCAGCGACCGCGAGGGCTTCGTCGCCTGGTACTACAGCCCCGCCGACAGCCCGCCCGCCTTCGCCGGAGGGAACGTCTTCTTCGCCGACCGCGCCTACCGCCTGACGGTCTTCGATGCCCAGACCGGAGAGCGCCGGCTCGATGAGGCGAAGTGCTCGGCCGTGGCGCAGGCCGCCGACGGCGCCTCGGTCTACGTCCGCCACAGCGATGGACGCGTGAGCCGCCGAGCGGCTGATGGCTCAGCCCTCTGGACCGCGGAGGTTCCGACAGGCTCGCTCGCCACGCAGCCCATCGAAGCGCACGGCGTCGTCTGGGTCATCTCCGACCGCGGTACCCTCAGCGCCCTCGACGCCGCCACGGGCGCTCTCCTCGCCCAGCAGCGCGTGACCGCCGATCTCTTCACCTACGCGGCCCCCGCTTTCGACGGCGAGCGCGGCTTCATCGCAGACATGTCCGGCCGCGTGACCTGCCTCACGCCGACGTGGCAGCCGTAGCCGTCCCTCCCCCCTCATCCGGAACGGAGAGGGGGGATCGAGGGGGGAGAGGTCCGTCGTTGTCGTCAGCCGTATCTGTTGTGGCCCTCGCGCCCTCGCGAGGGGCCGTTGTTCTCGTGGCCGGACGAACAGCTCCCCGGCGAGGGCGCCGGGGCCACAACGACCACGGCTAACGGCGCACGGGCGTAACGCCCGTCCCACAAGAAGGACCCCCGCCCCCTCAGGCCGAAATAGCCGTGCAGGAACTGACCTGGATTGGAAAGGTGTGCATCATGTTCAAGCTCAGCGTAATCAGCGACGAAATCTCGCAGGACTTCCAGCGGGTGGTTGATGTCTGCAAGGAGTATGGCGTCGAGCAGGTCGAGCCGCGTTCGGTCTGGGACACCCCGCCGCAGAAGCTCACCGATGAGCAGGTCGCGGAGATGAAGCGCATCCTCAGCAACGCCGGGATGGGCGTCTGCGCCATCGCCTCGCCCTTCCTCAAGTGCGACCTCGGCGATGAGACGCAGTACCAGGAGCATCTCGGCATCCTCCGCCGCTGCATCGAGATCGCCCACGAACTCGACACGAAGATCATCCGCGGCTTCACCTTCTGGAAGACCGGCCCGGCGAAGGCCGTCTGGCAGCAGATCGTGGACGCCTTCGAGGAGCCCATCCGCATCTGCGAGCAGGAGGACGTCTACCTCGGCATCGAGAACGAGGCCTCCACGCATATCGCTACCGCCGCGGAGGCTGAGGCGCTCTACGCCGCCATCGGCAGCGACCGCGTCCAGGCGATCTGGGACCCGGCCAACGAGGTCTACGCCGAGGACGGCGAACTCCCCTTCCCGGATGCCTTCGAGCGGATGAAGCCGAACCTGATCCACGTGCACATCAAGGACGCCGTCCGCACCCCCGGCGCGCCCGATCCCGCGCGCTGCGTCCCGGTCGGCATCGGCGGCTACATCGACTACCACGCGCAGTTCAAGGCGCTCATCGAGATGGGCTACGAGGGCGCCTGCTCGCTCGAGACGCACTGGCGGCCGAAGGCGCAGCTTGACGAGGATCTGCTCAACCGTCCCGGCGGCTCGACATTCAGCGAGGGCGGCGAGTACGCCTCGCGCGTCTGTCTCGAGAACGTGCGCGAGATCATCAAGATCGTAAGCTGAACCCATTCCCGCGCAACTGAGGCCTCGCGCCGATTCGCGCAAGCAGAACCGGCGCGAGGCCCGAACGTCTACATCTCCACAGCACCTACGGAGGCAGCATGTCGCAGATCAGACTCATCGCCATTGACCTTGACCACACGCTGCTCGACGCGAAGCGGCACATCTCTGAGCGCAACCGCCGCGCGCTGCAGGAGGCGGCAGCCCGCGACGTGACCATCGCCATCGCCACCGGCCGCACCCACGAGTCCGCGCTCACCTACGCACTCGAACTAGGCATCGAGGCACCGATCATCTCCTACAACGGCGCGATGATCCGCCGCCCGCATGATGACGAGCCGATGCGCCACCTGCGCCTCGACGCCGACCTCGCCGCCGAGATCGTTGAGACGCTCGTGCATGACATGATAGACTTCCTCTACTTCCTCAACGGAAACGTCTACGCCGCGAAGTTCGACCGCTGGGCCCGCCGCTACCAGGTCCGCACCGGCGACCGCGCGATCATCGCCGGCGATATCCGCAAGTTCGCAGGCGCCCAGCCCACGAAGATCCTCATGATGGGCACGCCCGACGCCACCCGTGAGCGCTACGAGCACTTCTCCGCGCTCTACCGCGACCGCGTCTACTGCACCATCTCGCTCCCGGAGTACATGGAGATCCTCAACCCCGAGGCCACCAAGGCCACCGCCCTCCGCTGGCTCGCCCATCACCTCGGCGTCCCGATCGAGCAGACGATGGCCCTCGGCGACAGCCTCAACGACCTCGAGATGGTCAACGCCGCCGGGATTGGCGTCTTCATGCCCTGTGCCGACGAGGAACTGCGCGCGCAGGCAGACTTCGTGCCCGAGGACCAGGACGGGGGCGTGGGGGAGAGCATCGAGCGCTTCGTGCTGCAGGCAGGCGCCACGCCCGCCGCAGCGGCCGTCTCGCCCGGTGGCGGCGACTGAGATGGATGACGGGCGGGGTGAGGTAGACCTCTACGAGATCCTCCAGGTCCATGAACGGGCTATCCCGGAGATCGTCGAGAAGGCCTACCGCACCCTCGTCCGCAAGTACCATCCCGACGTGCACCCGCTGGAGAAGCGCGGCTGGGCCAACGCGAAGATGAGCGAGCTGAACATCGCCTACGACGTCCTCAGCGACCCCGCCCAGCGCGCTGAGTATGACGCGGGCCGCCGCCTGGGCCGCAGCCGCAGCCCCCTCGATGACGACGGCGTCGTGCGCGATCATGCGGTCAAGTGCTTCAACCACCCGAAGCGTCCGTCCATCAAGTTCTGCTGGCACTGCGGCCGCCCGATATGCCTCGAGTGCTTCGGCGGCGTGACCCACGGGCACACCATCTGCGTGCCCTGCCAGGTGCTCGTGGACCGCGACCGCGACTGGCGCGCCGGAGAGCCGGTGAAGGAGCGCGAGCGCCCGCGCAACGGCCCGCCCATGCGGGCTCTCGGCGTGATCGTGCACTACGCCGCCCTCGCGCTCCTCTACGGCGCCGTCATCTGGGCCGTCTACACCATCGCGCTCGCCTTCGGCAATACGTCGGAGCAGGCCGGGCTGCTGACCCTTGGGCTGACCGTGGTCTTCCTCGTGCTCGTGGTCCAGCGGCTCACCTGGCGCGTGATCTGCCCGGAGTGCAGCGCGACCACCGGTCACGCCGGCTTCCGGGCCGCCGCACCGTGGCGCGAGTTCCTGGCGCCACAGCCCATATGCCCGAGATGCGCCCACCGCTTCCGCTACAGCGAACTCAACCAGCCATTCGACTGATTGCCGACCATCTGGAGGACCGCCCGATGCGCAGCGAACCGATCGCCCGCCACCTCGACGACGTAACCGCGATCCCGTGCCCCTGCGGCTTCAGCACACGTATCATCACCGCCGCCGATGGCGCCGCGGTCGGCTTCCACGTGACCGACATCGGCGACGCGCAGCCGCACTTCCATCGCCGCGGCACCGAGATCTACTTCGTCCTCGAGGGCGCGGGTCGTCTGATCACCGATGGAGTCGCGCATGACGTGGCGCCCGGAACCGTCGCCTACATCCCACCAGGCTGCGTCCACAACGGCCAGGGCCGCTTCAGGGCCGCCATCGCACTTCTGCCGGCCTTCGACCCCGAGGATGAGTTCCCGGCCGCGGACGAGAACTCCCGCCCGGAGATGCCGCCGATCATCCGCGCGCTGGCCGATGTCCCGCCCATCCGCTCAGCCTGTGGCAGCAGCACCCGCGTCCTCACCCGCGCCGACGGTGTCGCGATGGGCCTGCACGTGGTGCACATCACTGAGGCCGAGTGCCACTACCACACGCGCACCACGGAAATCTACCACATCCTCGAGGGCTACGGCACGCTGCGCGTCGGGGAGGAGCAGTACACGCTCCTCCCCGGCCTCACGGTCTACGTCCCCGCGGGCCTGCCGCATGGCGGCAAGGGCGACTTCCGCTCAATCGTGATCTGCGCGCCGCCCTTCGACCCGGAGGACCAGGTCGTCATCTGTGCGGCCCCCACCCGCGTGGTGTCGCATCAACGGTAGTCAAAGGTCATTGCCCTGTAGAGCGCGAAACCCACTATGTGGACCTCGCCTTTGACCCTCGCGGCGTGGTAGTGGTATAGTAGCGACGCTGGGGCGCGTACGGCGCCCCTCACAGCCGTCCGACAGGAGGGACCCGGATGACGATGCGAACCGCGCTGATCGTGCTTCTGGCCGGTCTGGCGGGCACTTCCGCCTGGGCTCAGGCTCGAACGGCCCCCCCGGGCGACGGACCAAAGCCCGCAATGATCGTGGCCGGTCGCGCCCTCACCCCCGCTGCATGGGCTGAGGGACTGCAGGGAGACACAGTTGAGCTTGATGGGGTACAGATGATCTGGATTGGCCCTGCGGCGCGGAACGCCGGCGGCAGCGCCATCATCACCAGCGGCCCCGAGGGTAGGATCCTCAACATCCGTGCCGGAACGCGCAGCACGGATTTCGTGATCCTCCCGCCAGGCGAGTTCTGGCGCGACCCCTGGGTGCGCTACCTCATTGCTCAGGCCGACATCTACGAGCTCCAGCCGCTTGCGTGGTGGCCCTACGAGGAGGCCAACATCCCGAGCGCCCCGCCCCACGCGGTCAACTGGAAGCGCCCCTACCTCGACTGGAAGCCCGACGAGGCATGGCTGCTTCTGAACCTCATGCCTCCGCCACCGCCTGTTGAGGAGGTCGTCGTGGTAGTCCGCGATGGGGACGAGGAAGAGCCGCCCGCCAGGCCCGCCTCGGCCCCCGCCCCTGGTACGGAGCCCG
>DHPY01000054.1:154326-154670 GCA_002411015.1 Armatimonadetes bacterium UBA5352
ATGATGGATCCGGGCATGGCGCCTCCCGGCGCCGAGCCGCCGCCGGTCCCCTGAGACGCCCATGCCGAAGCAATCCAGCCGCCGTGGCCAATTGCAGCCGCGGCGGCCTTTTTGTGCGTGGGGGAGACGACGGCGGCCCAGCCTTCGACTGGGACATCATGCTCCAGCCTGGCGCCTCGTTCATCGGGTTGCTCGCAGCGGCGCGATCCGGGCCAGTGCTACCTGCACAACTCGGTCTTCGCGCCTGAGGGATGGCGGAAGCCGGGGGAGAGACGCCTGCGGCTCAGCGCGCCGTTTGGGGCATAGTGGCAGCGTAAAAAGCGACAGCCCGCCATTGTTGGCGG
>DHPY01000080.1:0-25946 GCA_002411015.1 Armatimonadetes bacterium UBA5352
ATTTTATGGACGCTGCACTAGCGTGAGCCGCCCCTGCCGCTGGCGAGCACTGGCCCTCACGCTTGCCCTTGCCGCGTCAGGCGCCCCGTGTGCGGCTGATGACGCTTCGCGTGCGGCCGCGCTCACTGCGGCGGTCTTCCCCCTCACCGACCCGTCGGACCACCCGCACCGGATGATCGGGCGGCGCGCCGGCGACGCGATCTACGCCGCGCTGCGGCCAGAGGGGCCGTGGGAGCTTGTTGACCCCGCGTGGCTGCTGCGCCTGTGCGAGGCGGAGGGGCTGCGGCCGCCGCTTGCGGTCGGCCATCTGCAGATGATCGGGCAGAGGATGCGCGCGCCGCTGGCGATCGGTGGCCTCGTGGAGACCTGTGCTCTCAACGCGGAGCGTGGCGTCGCGCAGATCACCCTGACGATCGAGCTTGTTGAGACGCTCGGCGGCAGCAGCCTCGCATCGGCACGCGGCGTCGCGTCGGCCCAGCGAGAGCAGGGAGAGGCGCTTGAGCAGGCGCTCGACCGCGCCCTCACCGAGGCTGCTACAGACGCCGTGCGGCGGCTCACGGCCTTCGATGCGGCGTCCGCGGTGGTTGTCTCCACCCTCCCTGACGGGCGCGTGATCCTCGACGGTCCGATCGAGCCGCGGATCAAGCCGGCGACGAAGCTCCTGATCCTCCGCGGCGGGCAGGCGGGGCCGCAGGTCATCGGCGCGGTCGAGGTGAAGACAAGCAGCCTGAGCGTCTTGCACGCCCAGCCGCTTAGCGGCGAGGGCTTCTTCCAGGGAGACCGGGCGGTGGTGGTCGCGCGGTAAGCGGGCATGAAGCGGAGGTTCCCGAGCATCTGAGGGCGAATCACCTGATGGGGCCGGTCGGCCCCATCTGCTTCATTTCCACCGGACGCAGCTTCGCGGCGCCCCTCGGGAGGACACGTGGCGACGGCTTTCCTCGGGCTGGACGTAGGCAACACACGCCTCAGCGCGGCGCTGGTATCGCGCGAAGGGCGCGTGCTGGCGCTCAGGCAGGACGATGCGCCGCCCGATGCTGATGGCGCCATCGCCACGCTCGTCCGTCTCGCGGAGGAGGTCCATGCGACCGCCGCCGAGCGGCCGGAGGCGGCCGGGATCGGCTTCGGAGGCCCGGTAGACACCCGCAGCGGGCTGGTGCGCAGGTCCTTCCTCAGCACCGGCTGGGATGGGCTGCCGCTCGGGCGTCTGCTGGCCGAGCGCCTGGGCCTCCCGACGTGGCTGGCGAATGACGCCGACGCGGCCGGTCTCGGCGAGGCGCGTTTCGGCGCAGGGCGAGGCGCGCGCAGCATGCTCTACGTCAACGTTGGCACTGGAATCGGCGGGGCGGTGCTGCTCGAGGGCCGGCTGCACCTCGGCGAGACCTCCAGCGCGGGCGAGATCGGGCACATGGTGCTCGATCGATCCGGCCCAGTCTGCGAGTGCGGCAGGCGCGGCTGCCTGCAGGCACTGGCCTCCGGCACGGCCATCGCGCGCATGGGGCGTGAGGTAGCGGGGCGCGAGGTGACAGGGCACGAAGTGGGGGAGGCGGCGCAGGCGGGCGATGCAGCGGCACGGGCGGTCCTGGATGAGGCCGCAGGCTGGCTGGGTCTCGGGCTGGCGAACGCCGCGCAGTTGCTCGACCCGGAGCGCATCATTATCGGCGGCGGCGTGGCCGAACTCGGCGAGATCCTCTTCTCGCCTGTGCGCGCTGCATACCGTGCGAATACACTCGGCCCGGCGGCGGATACGCCGGTCGTGCCGGCCGAACTCGGCTACGATGCAGGCGTCATTGGCGCCGCTACCCTCGCGATGGAGGGCGTCGGCGCCGGATCTGAGGCGTGACAGGAACAGTTCCAGGGAGGGCGTGCAATGCTGGACCTCAGTAGCCTCGCAGGCTACCCACTCAAGTTCGACCCGGCGACCGTCGGGCTGTCGTTCGGCTCCGCAATGCGCATGCCGCAGTACAGCACCCGTGAGCTTGACGCGTTGCGACCGGTGCTGCTCGACAGCGACGCCACGGGCCCGGAGGTCATCTACTGGATGTTCCGCAACACCGGGATGCCGCAGGACGCGGGGCTTTACGAGGCTCACCATCTACGCTACGATATCAGTGCGTTCCAGCCATGCATGCTCGGGCGCGAGTACATGAAGACCTCAGGGCACTATCACCCGATGATCCCGGGCACGCGCTACGCCTACCCGGAGGTCTACGAGGTCCTCCATGGCGAAGCCCTCTACATCATGCAGTCGGTGGATGACTACGCCGCGTCGCCCGATGACGTGGTGGTGACCGACGTCATCCTCTGCCGCGTACAGGCCGGGCAGAAGATCGTCATGCCGCCCGGCTACGGGCACGTCACGGTCAACACGCTCGATGAGCCGCTGCTCATGAGCAACTGGGTGAGCAGCCGCTTCAGCTCATTCTACGGCACCACAGAGGCCGCACGCGGCTTCGCCTGGTATGTGGTGGACAACGAGGGCCAACCGGAGTATCTTGAGAATCCGAACTACCGTCGGGGCGTGCCGGAGATGCGCTGGGCGGAGGTCCGCGAGGTCCCGGAACTCGGGCTCGCCTGGGACGTGCCGATGTACCAGGCCTGCGCCGGTGCGCCGGAGCGGTTTGAGTTCCTCAACAAGCCCTGGGCATATGAGGAGCTTATCTGGGCAAATCTTGATCTGCAATGATGCTTGAAACCGTGCCGTCCAAGGTAGCATGATCTTCAATCTGCTGCCCGGGCGTCGCATATCTCATGGAGGTGTCACGATGGAGGGCCGCTTTGCGAAGGAAGGTCTCTCCTTTGATGATGTCCTGCTGATGCCGTCGAAGGCCGAGACGGACAAGTATGACGTCTCGATCAGCACGCACATCACGCCGAGCATCGAAGTCAACATCCCCATAGTCAGCGCCGCAATGGACCGCGTCACCGAATCACGCCTCGCGATCGCACTGGCGCGCGAGGGCGGTATCGGGATCATCCACCGCAACATGGACCCTGAAGCCCAGGCGCTGGAGGTGGACCGGGTCAAGCGATCCGAGAGCGGCATGATCATCGACCCGATCACCCTCGGGCCTCGCCAGACGGTGCGCGAGGCGCTGCAGATCATGTCGGAGTATCACATCTCCGGCCTGCCGATCACCACTCCCGATGGCAAACTGCTCGGGATCCTCACCAACCGCGACCTGCGGTTTGAGGAGGACCTCGACAAGCCCGTTGAGGAGGCCATGACGCGCGAGGGCCTCGTCATCGCCGGTGAGGGCACGACGCTCGAGGAAGCCAAGGCGATCCTCCACAAGCACCGGATCGAGAAGCTCCCCGTGGTCGATGACGAGGGCTACCTGCGCGGGCTCATCACCATCAAGGACATCGAGAAGGTCGCGCAGTACCCCTACGCCTGCAAGGATGAGCACGGCCGGCTGCGCGTTGGCGCGGCGATCGGCGTCGGTGACGACGCCCGCACCCGCGCGCAGATGCTGATAGATCGCGGCGTGGACCTGATCGTCATCGACTCAGCGCACGGCTACTCCATCGGCGTGATAGACACCCTCCGCTGGCTGAAGAGCGAGTTTGATGGTGTCCAGGTGCTGGCAGGCAACGTTGCCACTCCCGAGGGCACCGAGGCGCTCGTCGAGGCGGGCGCTGACAGCGTCAAGGTCGGCATCGGCCCGGGCTCGATCTGCACTACCCGCATCGTCGCCGGCGCCGGTGTCCCGCAGGTGACCGCCATCAACGACTGCTACGAGGCCGCGAAGGAGCTTGGCGTCACCATCGTCGCCGATGGCGGCATCCGCTACTCCGGCGATATCACGAAGGCCATCGCAGCGGGCGCCGATTGCGTCATGATTGGCTCGCTGCTGGCGGGCACCGAGGAGAGCCCGGGGGAGACCGTCCTCTACCGGGGCCGCACCTACAAGGAATACCGCGGCATGGGCTCCATCGCCGCGATGAAAGACCGCTCCTCCGTCCGGGATCGTTACGGCCAGTGCAACGTGGTGCGTGAGGAGGAACTCGTGCCGGAGGGCCTGGAGGGCCGCGTCCCCTACAAGGGCTCGCTCTCAGCGGTCGTGCATCAGCTCGTTGGCGGCCTGCAGTCCGGCATGGGCTACTGCGGTGTGCAGACCATTGAGGCGCTCAAGACCGAGGCCCAGTTCATCCGCGTCACCGCGGCGGGCATGCACGAGAGCCACCCGCACGACATCACCATCACTGAGGAAGCACCGAACTACCAGATCCCGGACCGCGTGTGAGGCGACGGATGAGCGGCTACAGAATAGCAGTCATTGACGGAGACGGAATTGGGCCGGAGGTCGTGGGAGAGGTGCTGCGCGTCCTCGAGGCCATCGCAGAGCCCGCTGGCATTGAGTATGAGACGACGCTCTTTCCGTGGGGATGCCGGTACTACGTGGAGCATGGCCAGACCATGCCCGCCGATGGCATTGAGACGCTCTCGCGCTTTGACGCGATCTTCCTTGGCTCAGTGGGCGACCCCCGCATAGCGCCCGAAGAGGTCGCGGGTGTCGGCCCGGTGCTGGCGATCCGGTTCGGCTTCGATCAGTACGCGAACATCCGCCCCGTCCGGCCTCTCCCCGGCGCGCCGTACCCCCTCGCGCGGCCTGAGCCGGACGCGATCGACTTCACCGTCGTCCGCGAGGCCACGGAGGGCATCTACGTCGGCCTCGGCGGGCGCTTCTCGCCGCACGACCCGGCGGTCGCAGAGGCCGTCGCCGCCCGACCGATCTTCGGCCAGTCAACGGAGATCGCTCTGCAGACCGGCGTCTACAGCGAAGCCGGCTGCCGACGCGTGATCGAGCGCGCGTTCCTCCTCGCCGAGCAGCGCGATGGCCGGCGGCTCGTCACCAGCTCCACCAAGGCCAATGCGATGAAGCACGGGATGTCGCTGTGGAATGATGTCTTCGCGGACGTCGCCTCGCAGCACCCCGACATCGAGAGCGAGTGGAACAACGTGGACGCGCTCTCCATGCGCTTCGTGCTCAAGCCGGAGACCCTTGACGTGGTGGTCGCGCCGAACCTCTTTGGCGACATCCTCACCGACCTCTCCGCCGCGCTCCTTGGCGGCCTCGGCTTCGCGCCTTCGGCGAATCTCGGCGACGGCCAGTGGCCGCCGATGTTCGAGCCCTGCCATGGTTCGGCCCCCGACATCGCCGGGAAGGGCGTCGCGAACCCCACGGCGTCACTCCTGACGCTCGTGATGATGCTCGAGTACTTTGGCGAGCATGCCGCCGCGCGCGCGGTGGACGGCGCTATCCGCCAGGTCATCGCCTCCGGCCAGGTGCGCACGCCCGACATGGGCGGCAGTTCCTCCACGGAGGAGATGGGGCGCGCAGTGGCTGAGGCCGCGGTCCGTGCACTCGAGGCGTCCTGATGAACCGCGGCGGCCGCGCGCTGCTTGTCGCGGCCGCCGCAGTCGTGCTTGCAGTGGTCCCGTGTCGCGCCGGAGAGGTGGAGGCGATGAGGCAGGAGATTCCGTCGCGCGAGGAGATCGAGCAGCTCCCCCCTGATGGCGGTGAGGAGTTCAACCGCCTTATCTTCGAGAGCAGCCCCTACCTGCTCCAGCACGCACGCAACCCCGTGGACTGGTGGCCGTGGTCCGAGGAGGCTTTCGCGCGCGCTCGTGAGCTTGATCGCCCCGTCTTCCTCTCCGTCGGCTACTCGACATGCCACTGGTGCCACGTGATGGAGCGCGAATCGTTCGAGGACCCGCGCATCGCGCAGATCCTCAACGACCAGTTCGTGCCGATCAAGGTGGACCGCGAGGAGCGGCCGGAGATAGATGACATCTACATGGCCGCGACTCAGCTCGTCACCGGCCGCGGCGGCTGGCCGAACTCCCTGTGGCTCACTCCCGACGGCCGCCCGTGGTATGCCGGCACCTACTTCCCGCCCGAGAGCCGCGGCGGCATGATCGGCTTCCGCGAGCTTCTCGAGCAGCTCTCCGACACCTGGAAGCTGCGGCGTGAGGACGTCGAGGCCCAGGCGAATCAGCTTCAGGAGGCCATCCGAAGCGCCCTGGAGCCCGGGGTGGTCGCCTCAGTCCCGCTCGGCGAAGAACTCATCGGCGGCGCGCTTGAGGCGCTGTCCGATCAGTATGATGAGCGCTACGGCGGCTTCGGCGGCGCCCCCAAGTTCCCGCCGCACTCGGCACTTCGACTGCTCCTGCATCTCTCGCAGCGCGGCGCAACCTACGGCCTCTCCGATGACCGCCTCCAGGAGATGCTCACCGGCACCCTCGATTCGATGGCGCGCGGCGGCATCCATGATCATGTCGGCGGCGGCTTCCACCGCTACTCAACCGATCCATTCTGGCTGGTGCCGCACTTCGAGAAGATGCTCTACGACAACGGGCAGCTCGCCGCGGTCTACGCGCTGGCCTATGAGGCTACCGGTTCGCAGGAGTATGAACTGGCCGCGCGCGGCATCTGCGACTGGGTTCTGCGCGATATGCGCGATCCAGGGGGTGGCCTCTATTCCGCGCTCGATGCCGACAGCGAGGGCGTGGAGGGCAAGTTCTACCTCTGGACGCGCGATGAGGTCGTCGAGCTTCTCGGCGGGGAGCCCGCTGAACTCGCCTGCGACCTCCTCAACATCCGCTCCGAGGGCAACTACGCCGACGAGGCCACCGGCCGGCGCACCGGCCTGAACATCCCGCACCTCAGCCATCACGGACTGCCGGACGACGCCCTCTGGCCGTTCGTGCAGGAGGTGCAGGCGCGCCTCCTCGAGCGCCGCAACGCGCGCGTCTGGCCGCATCGCGATGACAAGGTGCTGGCGGCCTGGAACGGGCTGATGATCTCCGGCCTCTCGATCGCCGGCCGCGCCCTCGATCGGCCACGCTACACCGAAGCAGCCGCATCGGCCGCCGAGTTCATCCTGCGCGAGACGCGTCTCGAGGGGCGCCTGATGCGCGTCTGGCGCGACGGCATCGCGAAGCAGCCAGGCTACCTCGACGACTACGCCTGTCTCGCGAACGGGCTGCTCGACCTCCACGAGGCCACCGGCGAGGAGCGCTGGCTGACCGAGGCGGGCTGGCTTGCGGATGAGATGCTGCGTCTGTTCGCGGACCCGCGCGGCGGCTTCTTCCTGACCGCCGCCGACAGCGAGGAGCCGCTCGCCCGAGTGAAGCTGCCCTTCGATCAGGCGGTGCCATCACCCAACGGCATGGCGGCGCTAGTGCTCGCGCGCCTGGCAGAGCAGTCCGGCGACGTGCGTTACGCTGAGGCCGCGGCGGGCACAATGAGGGCGTTCTCCGCCGCGATGCGCAGCGCACCCACCGCGACCGAGACGCTGCTCCTGGCAACCGAGCGCTACCTCGCGCTTCAGCAAGACGCTGAGCCAGTGGCTGAGGAGGCTGCGACGCCCGATGCCCGCTCCGAGCGCGAGCCGGTTGTCGTCGAAGCCTGGGCGTCGCAACGAGCCGTCGCTCCCGGCGGTGAGATCGAGGTGGCGCTGCGCATCGCGATCGAGCCGGGCTGGCACATCAACGCGAACAAGCCGCTGCAGGACTACCTGGTCGCGACCGAGGTCGAGCTTGCGGAGGGCGCGCCTTACGTCCTGCGCGAGGTGGCGTGGCCCGAAGCAGAGACGATGGAGCTTGGCTTCAGCGATGAGCCAGTGGCGGTCTACGAGGGGGAGGTGTGGGTGCTCGCACGGGTGAACTTGAGCCCCGATGCGCCGGAGGGGCCGGCGCCGCTTCTGCTGGCGCTGACCGCACAGCCCTGCGACGATGCATCATGCGGGCGTCCGGAGCGACACCTGCTTGAGCTGCCGCTGCGTATCGTCCAGGATGCGCCCGAGGAGCAGCGTCACCAGGCAATCTTCGAGCGCTTTCGCCGCTGACGCACTCTGAGGTGATGGCTTTGGCCGAGATCATCGACATGGTCACGAGCTTCGGGATCGACCGCACGTGCCCGTCCGACATCGATCTCGATGCGCTCCTCGGGGTCGTCGAGGACCATGAGGTTGAGCGCGCCTACACCTGCTCGCTGCGCGCGGTCTACTACACCGGCCCGCAGGGGAACGACGAGACCCTCCGTGCCTGCGAGGAGCATGAGGAGCTGCGCCCGGTGGCGGTGCTCGACCCGCGCCGGTTCTTCGATCAGGAGGACGAGGCGCGCCGCTGCTTCGACCGCGGCTGCACCGTCTTCCGCTTCTTCCCGCAACTGCAGGGCTGGCCGTTCGAGTTTCTGCCATTCGTGAAGATCTCCGAGACCCTTGCCGGCCTTGGCGCCCGCGCGATCGTCCATGCCAGCGCCTATGGCGAGGCCACGCGCGTCGCTCGTGCCATCGGGAACCTGCATCTCCCCGTGCTGCTGGTTGGCGGCGGCTACGCGAACATCGGCGAGTTGATGGCCGTGCTCGCTGCGTATCCGACCATGCACTGCGACGCACACGTGCAGGACGGGCCGTTCGCGCTTGAGGGGCTCATGCAGCATGGGGGAGAGGACCGGGTCATCTTCGGCTCGAACTCGCCTGAGCGCGAGTTCCTTGCGCCGTTGCTCATGGCGCAGCACGCGGAGATCACGGATGCCCAGCGGCGGGCGTATCTGCATGACAACGCGCTCGCGTTCCTCGGGGAGGCTTCAGCATGAAGAAGATAGACATGCACGGGCACCTCGGCTACTGGCCGTTCGCGCTGCCGAACTGCGGCACCGTGGAGTCGCTGCTGCACCTGTGCGAGCGGTACGACATCGACCGGCTCGTCGCCTCCTCCTCGCTGGCCCTCAACTACGACATGGTCGGCGGGAATGCGGAGATGGCTGCGGCTGCCGACGAGCATGGGCGGCTGTTGATGTATGTATATGTTAACCCGAACTTTCTTGCACAAAGTTGCACTGAGATGGACCGCTATCTGCCCGAGGACTTCGCGGTCGGCTGCAAGATCCACACGAGCTACTCCGCCACGCCCACTTCCGCGCCGCGCATGCATGACCTGATGGCGGAGATCGCCCGGCGCACGAACCTGGTGAAGATCCACCCGGGGGACGCAGCCGATCTCGCGAAGTGGGCGCGCGCCTACCCGGACCTGAACATCATCGTCGCGCACTCCTTCGGCGCGGGCTATCGCGGCGCGGTGCAACTTGCGCTGGCGCACCCGAACATCTACCTCGATTTCTGCTGCAGCCACGCCGGGCGGGGCAAAATCCGCGATGCCCTCGACTGCTGCGGCCCCGGGCAGATCGTCTTCGGGTCAGACGTGGACCTGCTCGATCCAGCCTTCACGCTCGCGGTCTTCGAGGGCGCGAAAATGACCGAAGAGGAGCGGAGCGCAGTCTACTACGACAATGCAGCGCGGCTGCTCGGCCTGCCGCCATTGAAAGCCTGAGCGCACCCCGAACCGTCCGAAAGAGGGTTGACGCAAGTCCGCCTCTATGCTATAGTATCTCTCGTCAGGAAGGTGCGCCCATGGTCTAGTGGTCAGGATATCGGGTTCTCAGCCCGAGGGCCGGGGTTCGACTCCCCGTGGGCGTACCAGCAATCATTCGCCGCAGGCCTGCTCATCCATCGCGGGTCACGCGGGTTTCCGCAGGCCGCGCAGACCCTTTGCGCGGCCTCTTTCACCTTTGCTGCGACGGGTGGCGGAATGCGCGACGATAACGTTTGCGGCCTCGAGACTCTGACCAGAGGAAGGTGGGGCGCGTGACGCTCCGACCGGCCATCATCTGCATCGCTGCCCTGCTCATCTCATCACTCGCTGTCGCATCCGATGATCCGGTCGCGGACTACCTCGCGACCCGCGAACGTCTCGTCCCCGCCGCCGTCTCGTCGCACATAGCCCTCCAGCAGGTCCTCGCCACCGGTGATTTCGACCACGTCGAGGTCACCGGCGACGTCAGCGGCAAATGTTCGGCGGCCCCGGCGCTCGAAGGCCACCCCATGCGCACGCTCATGCTTACGCTCGATGATGGCTGGAGCCTGGCGCTGAAGGCCGGCGAGGAGATCGACGCGCTGCAGGTGGGCCATCGGGTTGCGGTGATCGCGCGCCCCTCCGGCGGCAGCGGTCTGAACGACCTCCTGCTCGAGGCGTGGGCCTACGACTGGGACCTCCCGCATGAGGAAGAGGGCGCGCAAGCTCCACCGGTTGAGGCCCCATCGGCGCTTCCGGCGCAGCCTGATCTCCCCGTAGTATCCGCGCCTGCCGGCGCCCCTCCCACCGTGGGTGCGGCTCCGATCGTTCCGCCGTCGCCCGACGCCGGACTTGATGGTGTGATCGCGGTCTGGAGGAAGTGGGTGCTCGGGCTCAACCCCAAGCTCAGCGACGAGCAGGCGAGCAATATCGTGCGCTGGGTGCTGCACTATTCCCAGCAGTACAACGTGAATCACAAGCTGATCTTCGCGCTGATCAAGTGGGAGTCGTGGTACAATCCGGGCTGCGTCTCACATGCCGGAGCGACCGGGCTCATGCAGCTTATGCCCGGAACCGCGCGCAGCCTGGGTGTGGACCCGCGCAACGTGCAGCAGAACATTGAGGGCGGCGTGCATTACCTCTCCGAGCAGTTGGAGATCTACCGCAACCGGCCCAACTACGAGCGCGTCCTCCTCGCGCTGGCCTGCTACAATGCCGGCCCGAATGCCGTCAAGCGCGCCGGCAACTGCGTCCCCAATATCACCGAGACGCGGTCCTATGTGAGGAAAGTCAGCGGCACCTTCTACGAGCTGCACCAGGCCGGTATGCCCTGACGTCTGAGCTCGTTCCTGCGGGAGGACCTCGGATGCGCCCTGCGCTTGCGTTGGTTGCCGCGCTGCTCCCCCTGTCAGTCGTGGCTCAGCCCCTCTTCGTCGACGTGACCGCCGATTCAGGGCTTTCCGGCGGCGGTCAGGCCGCATGGGCCGACTATGACTCCGATAGCCTCGTGGATGTGCTGGTCGGTGGCACCCTCTTTCGCAACCTCGATGGCACGCACTTCTCACTCGCCGAGTTGCCCGACGGCATCGCCTCCATGAGCGGCACCTGGGGCGACTGCGACAACGATGGCGACCTCGACCTCTTCACCTTCGGCAGCCACTTCGCCCTCGCGCTCAACAACGGAGACGGGAGCTTCACAGCGGGACAGCTGCCGGAGGTCCCGGTCGTCAACTCGCGCGGCGCGTGCTGGGTGGACGTGAACGCCGACGGCCTGCTGGACCTCTACATCGGCGGCTATGAGGCGTGGGAGGAGGCGGTCTACCTCGACGCAGTGCTCATCAATGAGGGCGGCGGCCGCTTCATCGTCGGCTGGCAGAGCAGCGAGGCTGACAAGCGTTCCGCGCGCGGGGTGACCGCCGCGGACTTCGACGAGGACGGCGACGCGGATGTCTACGTGAGCAACTACCGCCTCCAGCCGAACTACCTCTTCCTGAACTCCGGCACGCTGCCGATGGACGAGGCCGGGGCGAAGCGCGGCGTGGCGGGCATCGCGAAGGACGTCATCGACTACACGGGCGGGATCCGCTACGCCGTCAGCGGCCACACGATCGGCTCCTCCTGGGGCGATCTCGATGACGACGGCCATCTCGATCTGTTCGTCGGTAACTTCAGCCATCCGCCGGCCTACCAGGACCGCCCGCAATTCCTCCGCAACACCGCGGGCCCCGACTGGCGCTTTGAGGACATGAGCGCCGGCGCAGGCCTCATCTGGCAGGAGTCATTCGCGAGCCCGGCGCTCGCCGACGTGGACAATGATGGCGATCTCGACCTCTACTTCACCACGGTCTACGAGGGCGACCACAGTGTGCTCTACCTCAATGATGGCGGCTGGCGCTTCCGCGATGTCACAGCGGCCTCCGGCATAGATACCGCGCGCACCTACCAGGCCGCATGGGCCGACTACGACGGCGATGGCGACCTGGACCTGCTCTCGGGCGGCAAGCTCTATCAGAACGAGGGGCCGGGCGGAAGCTGGCTGCGGGTGAAGCTCGAGGGGGCGGGCTCGGCGATCGGCGCGGTCGCGCGGGTGAGAGTGGGGGAGAGGGCGCTTACCCGGCAGGTCGAGTCATCAACCGGTGAGGGCAATCAGAACGAGATGGTGCTGCACTTCGGCCTCGGCGACTATGATGGCTTCGTGAGCGTTGAGGTCACGTGGCCGGGCGGCGTGCGCACCACCCACAACCTGCGAAGTGGCTGCTCGGTGACTGTCTCGCAGGAGTAGCCGCCCGTTCAGCGGCACGCCTGCACGAACGCTTCGAAGATGGCCATCAGTGCCGGTTCGCGGTGCGCCATGATCTCCGGGTGGAACTGCAGCCCGAGGCAGAAGCGCGCGTCAGGCCGCTCGATCGCCTCGACGACACCATCTGCGGCTCGCGCCACGACCTCGAATCCCGGCGCCAGATCGTCCACCGCCTGGTGGTGGTAGCTGTTGACACTCACGCGCGACCCCAGCAGCTCGCGCAGCAGACTGCCCTCGACCGGCTCGATGTCGTGCGTGCCGAACCAGCCGGGAGCGCTCTGATTGTGCTTCAGTACGCCCCGCACCTCGCTCGTGACATCCTGCAGCAGCGTGCCGCCCGCGAAGACATTCATGGCCTGGATGCCCCGGCAGATGCCCAGTAGCGGCAGCTCAGATCGCTCGAGCGCACAGCGCAATGCAACCCCGTCGAGGTGATCGCGCTTCGGGCTCACCCCGCCGAGCCTCGCGATCGGCTGCCGGCCGTAGGTGCGTGGATCCACGTCCGGCCCGCCCGTGATAAGCAGCCCGTCACACAGCTCCAGCAGCGCCACGATCTCCTCGTCCGGGCAGTCGTGGACCAGCAGCGCAGCGCCACCGGCATCCGCGACGCGGTCGAGGTAGGGCTGGTTCACCTGCTGGCGCTCGGAGAACGCCCCCGAGTCGCCTTCAGAGTAGTTGCATAGCACACCGACGCGCGGCTTCATGAGCGCTCCTCCGAACCACCGGTCTCCTCTGCGGGACCGCCGCTCTCCCTGCTCGGAAGGCCCAGCAGGCCAAACCACAGCAGCACTCCACACACAATCTGCAGCGGAAGATCGCCCCATCGGTGGTACGCCGAAAGCTCGTTTCGTGGCGTGATCTCATGCGACGCGACGCCGGCCTCCGCCACCGGGACGTCCGAGAGCACCTCACCGTTGGGCGCGATGATCTGCGAGCGCCCCCACGTGGCCGCGCGCACCATGTAGCGCCGCGCCTCCACTGCACGGAGCGGGGCAGAGGCTGAGTGCTGCTCGATCTCCCACGTCCCGGCCGCCCAGGCGTCGCTGGTGCCGATCAGGATGAACTCTGCGCCAAGCTGCGAGTTCGTGCGCACAGCGTTGGGGAACAGGCCCTCGAAGCAGATGAGCGGCCCGGCCTGAACACCACCGAGATCGAGGGTGCGATGGTCCTCACCCGGCGAGAAGTCCACCGCGCGGAGCGCGAACTTCCGAAGCCACGGGAAGCGATCGGACCGTGGAACACGCTCGCCAAACGGCACGAGGATGACCTTCTGGTAGCTGTCGGTCAACTCGCCCTCGGGGGAGAACACGTAGAGCGTGTTGAAGACGCGACCGTCCCGGAACTCATACGCGCCGGTAACGAGCCACGCGGACATCTCCGCCGCAAACGCGCCCACGCGCTCCTGATACTCCTGCACAGTGTTCAGCGCCACGGGGAGCGCCGTCTCCGGCCAGACGATCAGGTCCAGGCCGCCGGGGACTGACCTCGTGAGCTTCGCGTAGGTGCTGAAGGCCTCCCCCGCCCGCTGATCGCTCGTGCCCTCGCTATCTCCGAGCGATGCCTGCACGGCCGCGACCCGTATCGGCTCTCCGGCTGTGCCGGGTGAAGCCCGCATGACCAGCGCGCCCCAGATGTAGACGAGCAGCACCACTATGTAGCACGCCAGCGCGGTCTTGGCCGCGAGTAGGGCGAACTGCCGCGGATGCATGCGCGGCCGCGCCAGCATCCCCGGCGCGATGGCCAGCAGTACCTGCGCGACGGCTGAGTTGATCAGCGCGATGAAGAAGCCGACCCCGAAGTGGCCGACCATCGAGGCGCTCTGGAGGATCGCGAGCTGGCTGTGCTGTGTGTAACCGAGGTTGCCTACAGTGAAGCCGAATGCGCCGACACCGCCGCGCAGCATCTCCACCAGCGACCACGCCGATGCCACCGAGAGCGCGCGCAGGGCCGGGTGCGGCGTGCGATTGCACATCGCCGCCACGAGGCCGAAGAGGCCGAAGAAGAGGGCGCTGAAGCCGGCGCTTGCGATCCAGGCGATCAGACCGTAGTTGAGCATGAAGAGGGCATAGAGGCCCATGAAGGCGAAGCCGAAGATCAGCCCCAGCGCCAGTCCGCCCCGAGGGCGCAGCTGCGTCAGCGCGAAGAAGAGGGGGATGAGCGCGAACCAGGCGAGCGCGCCGAGGTCCAGTGGCGGGAAAGCGCCAAAGAGGGCCAGCGCCGAGACGAGCCCGAGCGCGACCTTCGGCCACGAGAGCCGAAGAATGCGGTCCAGTGAGGGCGCAGGCTGAGGCTGGGCGCCCGGAGTTCCGCTGGGACCGGCGGGAGGCTCAGCGGCTTCCACACGCTGGCGCTTCACGGCTGAATCATGACCTCGCCGGCCTCAAGGCGCCGAAGAAACACCTCGATGCGCGCAAGCGCATCGCGCAGGTCGCCGATCGAGCTTGCGTAGCTGCAGCGCACGTGTCCCTCGCCGCCCGCGCCGAATGCGTCGCCGGGGACCACCGCCACCCGCTGATCCGCCAGCAGCGCCTTCGCGAACTGCTGCGAGGTGAGCCCCGTCGAGCGGATGGAGGGGAACGCATAGAAGGCGCCCATCGGCACGAAGCAGTCCAGGCCGATCCGGTTCAGGCCGGTGACGAAGACGCGGCGCCTCTGGTCATACTCAGCGACCATCCTGGCGCGGTCGTCAGCACCGTGCCTCAGTGCTTCAGTTGCCGCCGTCTGCGCCATGACGGGCACACACATCGTAGTGTACGCGTGGATCCGCGTCATCGCCTCGATGATCTCAGCGGGGCCGCAGGCATAGCCGATGCGCCAGCCGGTCATCGCGTCGGCCTTGGAGAAACCGTTCAGCAGCAGCGTGCGTTCGCGCATACCGGGCAGCGAAGCGAAGCTGCAGTGGGGGCCCTCGTACGTGAGCTCCGCGTAGATCTCATCTGAGATGACGAGCAGGTCTCGGTCGCGCGCGACCTCCGCCACCTCTTCGAGATCGTTGCGCCGCATGATCGCGCCTGTGGGATTCGAGGGATTACAGAAGAGCAGCCCGCGCGTTCGTTCCGTGCAGGCGGCGCGAAGTGCGGCGGACTTTATGCCGAACTCGTCCTCGAGCAGTGTCGGCACCGCCACGGCCCGCCCGTAGGCAAGCTCAACGCACGGGGCGTAGGAGACGTAGCAGGGGTCGGGCACGAGGAGCTCATCGCCCGCGTCGAGCAGCACGCGCATCGCGAGATCCACGGCCTCGCTCGCGCCGACAGTGACCAGGATCTCCTCCTCAGGGTCATACTGCACCCCGAAACGGCGGCCTAAGTACTCCGCAATCTCCACGCGCAACTCAGTGGTGCCGCGGTTGGAGGTGTACGAGGTGGCGCCGCGGCGCAGGGACTCGATCACTGCGTCACAGGCGCGCCACGGGGTCGGGAAGTCGGGCTCGCCGACACCCAGGCTGATCACATCATCCATCCCGACCACGAGATCGAAGAACTCGCGGATGCCAGATGGCCTGAGGTCCCGCGCCACGCGCGAGATCCTGTAGCCCTGTTCCGTTACGCTCACGGCGACACCGCCAGGCGGCGGGTGCTCGGGATGTCGCCCATTAGACGGCCTTCGAGCTTGTAGGTCTTGAGCACGAACGAGGTTGAGGTGCCGGTGACACCGGATGTCGGGGCGAGCTTCTCCGCCACGAACAGCGCGATATCACGGAAGTCCTTGCCCTCGACAACCACGGTCAGGTCGGCGCTTCCGGAGGTAAGATGCACTGAGTGCACCTCGTCGAAGCGCGCGATATGCTTCGCAAGCTGGTCGAAGCCCGCACCGTGCTCGGGAGTGCCCTCAACAAGGATGTAGGCGAAAACGCGCTCGACCTCGGTCTTTGACCAATCAACAAGGGCCCTGTAGCCGAGGATGAGCCCCTCGGCCTCCATCGCGGCGATCTCCGCCCTGACCTCCTCGGATGTGAGGCCGAGTCGTTCGCCGATCTCCACGTCCGGAAGGCGCCCTTCCGCGGTCAGCACTCTCAGGATCTTCTCGCGCATTCGCTTCCTCCATCCATCAGCTTTCCGCCTACTGGCGCTCCCAAGCGATCAGAAGCGCTTCTTGCCGCCACGGGCGGCCCGGCCTTCCGTCTCCTTCTTCCGGCGCTCTCGCCGCTTGCGTCGCTTCTCTTCCTGCGCGGCAAGCTCAGCCTCACGTATTGTCTGGCGAGCGCTCGGGCGGAGCGCGGGCTCTTCTTCAAGCGTTTCAGACTCGACGGCCGGGCCAACCGCAGTGGCGGCCGCCGGTCGCGCACGCCGCGCGGGCGCCTCGTCGCGCACTCGCCCTGCCCGGCGTTCGGAGATGTTGTGCCACACGACAACCAGCGGCGCTGCATTGAAGACAGACGAGTAGGCGCCGGCCGCGATACCGATGATCAGTGAGAGCGAGAAGCCCTGGATCGTTGAGCCTCCGAGGAAGTAGAGCGCGCTCAACGTGAAGATGGCCGTCAGACCGGTGTTGATCGATCGCGCCATCGTCTGCAGCAAGCTGGCGTTCGCGATGGCGCCGAGCGGCGCTCGCCGGTGGATCGACCGGTTCTCACGGATCCGGTCGAAGATGACCACGGTATCGTTGATGGAGTAACCCAGGATCGTCAGGATGGCCGCAACGAACCAGCTATCGAGCTCGATCTGCAGGATCGCCATGATCCCGACCAACACGAACATGTCGTGCAGCAGCGAGAGGATGGAGACGACGGCGAACCGGAACTCGTAGCGGACCGTGATGTAGATGAGGATCAGCAATGAACCGAGCGCCAGTGCCTGGAGGGCCGATCGGGTGAGCATCTGGCCAATGACAGGACCAACGGTCTGGCGGCCGAGGCTCTCAAGCTTCCCGCCACGCTCACCGAACATCTCGGTCAGCTTGGCTGAGATCGCCTGATCCTGGGATCGCGCCTCAGTATCGTTCTCAACCTGAGGGGTGCGGATGTAGATCTGGTCGTTGTCGGCGACCTGGATCTGGCTCTTGCCCAGGCCCATCTCAGTCAGCATCTCGCGCGTCTGGCGCACAACCTCAATATCCTCACCGGGCTCGGAGGCGATGGGGTTCTCGAACTGGTACTGCAGCAGGCTTCCGCCCGTGAAGTCGATGCCCCAGTTCAGGCCCCTGAAGACTACGAATCCCATCCCGACCAGGATCATCAGGATCGAGAGGCTGAGCCACAGCCAGGTATACTTGATGATATTCCAGTTCTGTCGGCTGAAAAAATCCACCAGTCGTCCTCCTTGTGTATCACGAGCCTCCGGTGAGTCCGCTGAGCTATCCCGTTTGGGGCCGCCTGTGTATCACGAGCCTCCGGTGAGTCCGCTGAGATACCCCGTTTGGGGCCGCCTGCTATGCAGGCTCCGTTTCGGTACTCTCGGGTCGCTCAGGGACTCCATAGAGCGAGCGCTTCTGGGCCCAGCGTGCCTCGATGATCATTGTCAGCAGCCACCGCGTAACCGTGACGGCGGTGAAGAGTGAGCAGACTACGCCGATGGCGAGCATGGCGGCGAAGCCCTGGATGAGGCTGGTGCCGAGCCAGTAGAGGACGGCGGCCGCGATGAGCGTCGTCACGTTGGCATCGAGGATGGCCGTCCATGCGCGGTCGAAGCCCGCTGCCACTGCGGATCGCAGCGATCGGCGCGCGTGAAGCTCCTCTTTCAGACGCTCAAAGATGATGACGTTCGCATCCACCGCAGTGCCCAGCGTCAGGATGATACCGGCAATTCCGGGCAGCGTCAGGGTCACTTTGAAGTAGACCGTGACCGCGATGGTGAGCGAGAGATAGAGCAGCAGCGCCAGGCACGCGAGGGCGCCCGGGAGGCGGTAGTAGAGGATCATGAACAGCATGACCGCGCCCAGGCCGATGAAGGCAGCGTTCAGGCTGCTCGTGATCGAATCGCGCCCCAGCGTGGCCGAGACGGTCCGGTTCTCCACGATCTCCAGCGGAACCGGCAGCGCGCCCGCGTTGAGCAGGAGCTTGAGGTCGCTGGCCTCTTCCGCCGTCATGTTGCCCTCAATGACACCTTTGCCGGGGATAGCGGAGCGGATAACCGGCGCCATCTTGCACTCGCGGTCCAGGACGATCGCCATGATCCGGTCCACGTTCCGCCGCGTGAACTCGTTGAAGTCGTCCTTCTTCTCGTTCTTCAGCTCAAACGCAACCACCCAGTCGCCTGTCTGCCCTGACTGGACGGTGGAGTTCGGAAGCAGATCGCGCCCGGTGAACTCCGCGGAGGACTCCGCGCGAACGAGATCCCATGAGGCTGTCTGGCCCGTCTCCTTGTTCCTCCACTCGCTGTAGGTAATCATGTCCACCGGCTCATACTTCTCGGGAACAAGCCGGAACTCGAGCATCGCGGTGCTCTTCAGGATGTCCAGCACACGCTCGGGCTCCCGCACGCCCGGCATCTGAACGATGATCCGGTCAGTGCCCTGCTTCTGGATCGTCGGCTCGGTGATCTCGCTCATGGAGACGATGCGCTCTTCGATGATGTGCTGCACAATCTCCGTGGTCCCAGCATCGACAAACACCGTTGACATGTCGCCCTGCTCCGGGCGGACGCCGGCGTAATTCCGCTGCAGGAAGCTGTAGATCGCGGCCTGCTGCGCCTTCGCCTGTGCCGCGTCGGCGGGGCGTGTATGCACAACGAGAATAGTGCCGCCAAGAACCTCAACACCGGTCTCACGCGGCCGTGCGCCCGTCCGCGCCTCGAGAAGCGCGCGGATCTCCGTCGCCAGTTGGTCCTGAGTGAATGGCGGCGTGTAGCCGGCCTGCGGGACCGCGCCTGCATCGGAGACCAGTGGCTGGTCGCCCTCGAGTGTGAAGTGCATCTCAGCATCCGGAAGCGCCCGCAGAACCACGTGCGCGCCGCCCTGAAGGTCCAGGCCGAGTTGCACCTGCGGGATCGGCGTGTAGATGGCGAGCGGCCCGAAGTTGGCCACGGGCTTTTGGCCCTCGCCCTCACCTGGAAGGTCGGTCGGCTGGAGGGAGGAGAACTGCTTGCGGAGCGCGGCTGTTACGCGCGCCTGGTCCGCATCGGCCTCCTCCTGCGTCACCGCGGGCGTCTCCACGCTGAACAGCTCCTCAGACCTGATGAGCACCGTCGGCTCTGTGATCCCTGCTTTGGCGAGAGTGCCCAGTATCTCATCACGGACAGTCTCGATCTCACCCGGAGTCTCGTAGAGGGGCTCGCTGACTTCGTAGGCGAAGGTGCTGTCTACGCGAAAGCCGCCCTCCCGCTCCCAGCGGATGGGTTGGAAACCAATGAGGAAGGCGACGATGAAGATGCCGACGATAGTCGGTATCCAGACCTTGGGGCGTGGCTGCATGCTGATTTGCTCTCCTTCGTACAGGGCGCGCCGGCGCAAGCAGGGAAATCTGACGGGGCCGTAGCCAGGCGAAAAATGTACGCGGAAGTATAGGCGAAGCTATCCGCCATGTCAATGCGCTCAGAGACGGGCCTTTGAGCCGCCCCGTGCAGGAAAAAGAGGGCCGAGGCGCATCCTCGGCCCTCCTCGCGGCCTGCATCCCCGTCACTTACGCCCCCGGCGTGAAATCCGACGGCTGGGCACTCTTGATCCACTTCACGTGTGAGTCGACGTACGCGGCGTTCACACCTTCGTTGTGCCGCCGCATATCCCTCAGGATGGTGCTGTTCACGTAGTCGGCATTCGGATCGCCGTTGATCCACGCCGCCATGTGCTGAGCGGGTGTCACGCTATCGCGCGGCGTGTTCGGCCAGGAGTTGAACATCCCCGTCATCCACGTGCTGCGGTTGGCCTCCGGGAAAAACCAGCCGTCGAACATCATGATGGTCGCGCTCGGGGTGCGGATGTCCGAGTCGCTTTCTGCCGCCAGGAAGTGGTGGGCATAGTAGTAGGAGCTGAACGGGCCGGTTGTGGCGTAGGGCGGCGTCCAGCCAACGTCCGTCGAGGTCGGCTCGCTCGGGCACTGGTAGATGTTGTTGTCGTAGACGTAGCTGTAGATAGCGTGTATCCACCTGATGCCACGGTTGTTTTGTGTGAGATACCAGTCCATCGGCATCATGCCATCGTAGTCCGATCGGTACATCGCGAAGGCAGTCGCGATCTGTTTCACGTTGTTCTGGCACGAGCTGATCCGTGCCTTCTCCCGCGCCCGTGCGAAGACCGGGAACAGGATTGCTGCCAGGATCGCAATGATTGCGATCACCACCAGCAGTTCTATGAGTGTGAAGCCTCGTGTTCGGCGCGTCACCGCGGATCACCCTCCTGATCGACGGCCGCCTGGCGGCCACTCTAACCCTGAGTCACAGGGATGATGCCGGTTACCGGGAAGAGGCGATGGCTCCGTGCGGATGCGGAACCGCGGCCGCCGTGATTATAGGAGTCACTCCCTCCGCAAGTCAAGCTCGCCCGATTCTGTCACCATTCATTCATGCTTCGCCAGCAGCAGGTAGTCAAGGTTCAGGTGTGTCGTGAGTACGCCCGTCATCCGCACGGTGTGCTCCCCGGCATCAAGCTGCAGCGGGGCGGCCCCGCCCTCGTTCCCGGTCACGCGCACGATCCACCACTCACCCTCCGCATGCCCCCAGCCACCCGTGCCAGGCAGCTGAACAAGCTCCAGTCCCTCCGGCACCTTGCCGTCAACCTCAACAACGCGCCACGCGCCAACGTCGCCCTGGGAGACACGCAGATACAGATCCCACAGGCCCGACTCGGGCACCCTGACCTTCCACCCCAGCGTGCTGCCATCACCTATGAAGGTGAAGACGCAGGCGTCGCCGCTGGTGCCAAGATGGGAGCCCGGCTCCACCCGCGGCGGCGTACCCGTCGCGTTCGTGAATGCCTCCGCCTCCACCAGCACGCCCTCGGGCGCGGCGTCATCGGCTATGCGCACCACTTCGGTCGCAGGCTTCACCTCAGGGAAGACGATCCGCGCGATCGGGCTCTCATTCAGCCCCTCGGCACTCACCTGCAGTGACAGACGCGGCGAGGCCGCAATCGGCATTGCCGCACGCCCCTCGAGGCCGCCGGTGGTCCGCCGCCATCTGCGCACGGCGTCATCGCCAACCGTGAGTGAGACTGCGCTCGGATCAAGCTGCTGCGCCAGCTCGACGCGCGGTGTCACGAAGCCCGGCCCAACCTCCGGCGCCTCGCCCGAAGCCTGCATGCCCTCAAGGTCGAAGCGCGCCCGCAGGCTGCCGACCCTGCGATCACCGAGGAAGATCGGAATGTCCGCGCCCTCCGGCGGCAGACAGGCCTCACCCGCCCAGCCGAGGTGCAGGCGGCCGCTGCCGTAGGGCACACGCACGACCGCCAGCCCATCCTCCCAGCCGAGTTGGTCGGCCGGAATGCTCTCGCGTCCGAGGAATCCCCACCGCACCTTCTCCGGCAGTCGCACTCGGAGCGCGAAGTCCTCCGCCGCGCCCCCCGCGGGCTGCTCGACCGTGTAGGTGACGACCGCGCGGTCGGCGAGGTAGCGCACCCCGAATGCGCCTGGCGCCGACGAACTCAGAAGCGGGGGCTGAGCTGCGATCGGCGCAGCGAGGACGGCCAACAGGATCACGAGCGAGACTGTGCCTGTCTGGTGAACTCTCATCTCACACACCTCCGGATGACGGACCGGCTGACATCTCTCGGCGGGAGACTTCGCGACGCACTACCCCGCGCCCTCCCACCACCCGCTGACCTTTACGTTGCGGATCTCGCCGACGAAGCCCCGCGGCCGGCCATCAGCGGGCAGATCGCCGAAGTACATGGGGATACCGGCAAGGGCGAGCGCCACCGGGTCTGGCGCAACCAGGCGATCATCCAGGAGCAGCTTCATCCCGCCCCGGGCCCCACGCGACGGCTGCGGTGTGCCAGCCTGCGGGCTGAAGCGCGATGGGCGCCATCGGCTCAGATGCGATGTGACGCATGTCCGCCACCTCTTGATGACGCGGCTGCCCCTGCCTGCACCACTCGCGCGTGAGTGGCAAGTGTCGTTCCAGCGCCTTGATGGGGTTTGCGTGCAGAAGCACCAATGTGCTATAGTATAGGCTGTCTTATCGCGGCTCAGCTTGGAGCCCTGGAGGAAAGGTCGGTTTTGGAATCTTCGTCAGCGCACGCCGGTGAAGCGGCGCTGCTCATCGGGCTTATAGCCCTTGCAGCCTTCTTTGCCGGCTCCGAAGTTGCATTCCTCAGTGTACCGCGTACATGGGTCAGGCAGCAGGCCGAGGCCGGTTCGAGGCTTGGAGCCCTCCTCATGGCCCTGCAGGAGCGTCGCTCGCTTGTGCTTGCGACGATGCTGGTCTGCATCACCGGCAGCTACTACTGGGCCGAGCACATCGCAGTCAACCTCGCAATCGCCTACTGGGGCGCCACCCTCGGCCCCGGGTTGGCATCCGTAGCGGCCCTGATCCTGATGACCGTCATCGTGCTGATCTTCGCCGAAGCCACCCCGATGCAGTACGCCCTGCGCAACACACGGAGAGTCTCCGTTGCCACCTCGCCCGTCATCACCGCCGCGACCATAGTGCTCTACCCGGCGGTCGCCATCCTCGGGCTGATCGTGCGCGGACTAATGTACCTCACCGGCCTTGGCGGCCACGGCATGCTCCCGACCGTCACGGAGGAGCAGCTCAAGGCGATGATCGAAGAGGGGCAGTCCCAGGGCGCGCTCGCCCGCGGAACCGGACGGATGCTGCATGGCGCCCTCGACTTCGGCGATCAGACCGCCGCACAGGTCATGACACCGCGCCCGGACATGAAAGGCATGGAGGATACCGCCACCATCGGCGAGGCCCTGCTCTTCGCCATGGAGAGCAAGCATTCGCGCGTGCCGATCTACGCCGACGACAAGGACCACATCACCGGCATCCTCTATGTTAAGGACGCCCTGCCCTACGTGCGCCTCGGTGAGCTGGACAAGCCGGTGCGCATCGTGGCGCGCCCTCCACACTTTGTCCCCGAGAGTCTTCCCGCCGACGAGGTCCTCCGGCAGATGCGCCTCGGCCGCCGCAGCATGTCCATCGTCTACGACGAATACGGTGGCACCGCGGGACTCGTAACCGTGGAGGACCTGCTCGAGGAGATCGTGGGCGATATCCAGGACGAGTACGATGTCGAGCAGCCCGCCATCGTCAGGACCGACACCTGCCTGATCTGCGATGCCACGATCGGCCTGCACGAACTCGACAACCTCGTGGGAGAGGCCCTGCCGACTGAGGAGTACGACAGCCTCGCGGGCGTGGTCCTCTCGCTCGCCGGACGGATCCCGCGTGAGGGCGAGAGCTTCAACTGGGGTTCGCTCACCCTCAAGGTTGAGAAGATGGATGGCCGCCGCATCTCCCGCGTCAGTATCACCGAACGCGAACCCGAAGAGGGCACGAACGGTAACGGGAGCGCGCGGCCATGAGCATCCTGATCGTCCTCATGATCGGCCTCATCGTGCTGAGCCTCATCGCGAGCTTCGCCCTCTCGCTCTCAGAGGCCTCTCTGCTCTCGGTCAGCCCGCACGAGATGCAGAAGGCCGCCCGAGCTGGCGACCGCCGGGCGCGCCTCGTGCTTGAGATCACCCATCGCGGTGACTACCTCCACGTCTTCGTCGTCTGCAACAACGCGCTCGTTCTCGTGATGTCCACACTCATGACCCTGATCGTGCGCCACTACTACCCGCAGGACAATGGCCTCGCCAGCAGCGCCGAGACTGCCGCCCATATCGGCATGATTGTCGCCATTCTGCTCTTCGGCGAGCTGTTCCCGAAGACCTACGGCTCCCTCCGCCCAGGTCCCTCCGCCCGCGTGATCTCCGGTCTCATGGCGACGCTGGTGGACATTCTCGCGCCGATGGTCCGGCTCATGCACGCCATCAGCAACAGTGTCATCCGCGCCGGTGGCGCGCCCGCGACACCCTACAAGCACTTCGTCACTGCTGATGAAATCCGCGCCGCCGCGGACCTTGGTGAGGAAGAGGGCACCGTCGAGCCGGACGAGGGGGATATGCTCGACAGCGTCATTGACCTCGGCCAGCAGCGGGTCCGCGACATCATGACCCCTCGCGTGGATATTGTCGCACTGCCGGAGGAGGTGTCCGTTGAGGAGTTGCTCGAGGTCGCGGTGGAGTCAGGCTTCTCCCGCATCCCCGTCTACCGCGACAGCATCGATCAGATCACCGGCATCGTCTACGTCAACGATACGCTGCTCAGCCTCGGGCGCGGCGAGACCGGGCTGAAGCTCTCCGAGGTCGCCCGGACACCGATCCTCGCGCCGGAGAGCAAGCCGCTCGACGAGATGCTGTGGGAGCTGCGCCAGCAGAAGGTGCACATCGCGATCGTCATCGACGAGTTCGGCGGCACAGAGGGCCTCGTGACGATCGAGGATATCCTCGAGGAGCTCGTCGGCGAGATCGAGGACGAGCACGACCTGCCGGAGGAGGAGATCCAGCTCTCCGGCGAGGGCGAGGCCGTGGTCCAGGGCAAAGCGCGCATCGAGGACATCAACGAGGAACTGGGCGTGGAGATCCCGACCGATCACCACGACACGATCAGCGGATTGCTCACCGGGATTGCAGGTCGCGTGCCGGAGGAGGGGGAAGTCTTCACAATCAGCGGCGCAACCATCATTGTAGTGGAGAGCAACGATCAGCACGTGGACCGTCTGCGGATCATTGCGCCGGCCGAGCGGGAGGCTGAGCTGTAATGGCTCGGAGGATGAAAAAGCGCGTCAAGCGGACCCATGACGTCGAGATGACCGTCGCCGACTACCAGTTCCCGGGGGAGAAGCGGGTCTACTGGGAGGGCGTGGGTGGCCTCATCGGCATCTTCGTGATCGTCGTCTACAACGTCACCTACTTCGGCGTCCTGAACGAGAATACGCCGGGAAGCCCGCTCTACCACAACTACCTCGTGCCGGTGATCATCGCCATCTACCCGATCCTCGCATGGCTGCTGGCGAACGTCATCACGCTGCGGCCGCGCAACAAGCGGCTGAAGCAGGAGGGGCTCAACGCCCGGGTCCTCAACAAGAACTACCCGAGACTCAAGGCGATCCTCGCCGAGCAATCGAGGCTGCTCGGGATGGATGAGCCGGAGATGTACGTGCTCGACGACAGCACCCCCTATATGTACTCGCTGCCGGGGAAGACCGGGAAGATCGTCACCACCAGCGCAATGATCGGCGCTCTGCACGACGACGAGGTTGCGGTGATGATCTCGCGGGAGATGGCGCACATCCAGGCCAGGCACCCACGCATGATGACGGTCATTAGCGGCATCCGCCACGCGAACTCGATCATGAAGGTCCTCCTGTTCCCGATCACCGCGCTCGCGCTCTTCCTCGGCGGCTGGATGGACCTCGCCGAGGGCACGGCAGACCGTCTGGCGGCGCTCATCGCCGGCCGCCCGGCGCTCATCAACTCCGCCCTGGTGAAGGTCGCGGTGGCCTCGGACCGAGAGTCTGAGATCAGCAAGGGCGAGCTTGAGGCCTACCTCGACGCGGGCAGCGACGACCTCGCGACCGACGCCCACCAGATCGAGCGGCACTTCAAGATGGGCGAGTTCCTCAACCGGCACATGTCGTTGAAGGAGCGCATCGAGGAGGTGCGCCAGTACTTCCGCACCGAAGAGGGCAAAGCGGGCCTGCAGAAAATGACGGAGGTCCGCCAGCGATTGGCATAGCGTGCCGTTCGCGCCGTGTCCGCTTGTAGAGACGGGCTTCCAGCCCGTCATCCGTTCGCGGCGCAGGCATCCCTGCCTGCGTGCCGTTCCCGCCGTGTCCGTCCGCCGCGACGGGCTTCCACTCATATTCCAG
>DHPY01000080.1:26167-68758 GCA_002411015.1 Armatimonadetes bacterium UBA5352
AGCTTCCCTGCCAGCCCGCCGTTTAGCGTTGCGGGCTCCCAATAGTTGGCGAGCAAGGTCAGCTCTTCGAGCTGCGCTCGCCCCTCCTGAACGACTACGTTTTCGTTCGCTCAGGTCACTGAATCTTGAACCTTGCGCGATTTCTGGAATGTAAGCTCCAGCCCGTCAGCCGTTTGTTCAGCCCCCCCTACGCCCTCTCCGCCGGATAGCTCCCGAGCACCTTCAGCAGCGGGCAGAACTCCCGCAGGTAGCCCAACGCCGCCTGCACTGCTGGCTGCTCGCGATGCCCCTCGAAGTCCACGAAGAACACGTACTCCCACAGCCGCCCCCGCGCCGGCCGCGACTGGATCATCGTCAGGTTGATCTCGTAGAGCGCGAATGCCCCGAGCGCCTTGTGCAGCGCGCCCGCGCGATGTGGTGTGCTGAAGACCACCGAGGTCTTGTCCGCCCCGGTCGGCGGCACCTCGAGATCGCCCAGAACGACGAACCGCGTGCGGTTGTCCGCGAGGTCCTCGATGTTCTCCGCCAGGATCGCCAGCCCGCGCGCGGCAGCCGCCTCGCGCGTGCAGATCGCCGCTACGCCGGGCTCAGCCTCGGCCTCACACGCCGCGGCGCTGCTCGATGACGTCGCCACCTGCTCCACGCCCGGCAGATTCTCCCGCAGCCACCGCCGGCACTGCGCCAGCACCTGCGGATGCGAGCGCACCTGCCTGATCTGCTCCAGCTGGCCCGCGCACGCGAGGAAGTGGTTCACCTGCACGTAGATCTCCGCGCAGATCCGCAGCGGCGTGTCCAGCAGGCAGTCGAGCGTCAGCCCGACCACGCCCTCGGTCGAATTCTGGATCGGCGCCACGCCGAAGTCCACCTGCCTGCGCTCCACGCGCTCGAACACATCGGAGATCGAGGGCACCGCCGCGAAGTCCGCACGATGTCCGAAGCGCTTGCGGGCCGCGAGGTGCGTGAAGGTGTGCTCCGGCCCGAGGAACGCGATCTTCGGCACCTGCTGCAGCCCGCGGCAGGCTGAGATGATCTCGCGGAAGACGGCCTCGACCGACTCGGGCGCAAGCGGCGCCGGATCGTTCGCCACCAGCGCGCGGAGCAGTTCGGCCTCCCGCGCCGGCGCATAGATCGCGCGGTCGCCCACCTCCTTGGTGCGCCCGATCTCCTCGGCGACATGCGCGCGCTCGACCAGCATCTCGAGCATCCGCGCGTCAATCTCATCGATCTTCCTGCGCAGCTCCCCAAGGGACATCGGCATCGCCTTCCGCTCAAACTGAGGTGCCCGCAAGTCTACCATACGACAGCAACGACAGCAACGACGGTCGCTCTTACTTGACTCAGGGGGAGGGCTTCGGCTACCGTGCGTGGAACTGATCCGCGCGCACAACGCTCCGCCCTTCCGGTGCAGGGCTTCGATGACGATAGCGACCGCCCTCTATCTCGCAGCACTTCTTCTTATCACGCTCTTCACCGACGTGATCTTTGGCGTCAACGCGCAGTCGCTCGCGTACGCACCACTGACGCTCGCGCTCCTTATCCTTCTGTATAGTGCGATGGCCGGCGAACGGCCCGACTTCCTCCGCGCCTGGTATAGCTCCAGTCCGTTGATCGTTCCGGGGCTGCTTTTCCTGGCCGGCCTGGCAGCAGCCATGCCGCACGCGCAGGACATCGGCCTCGCGGCGAGAGACTTCCTGCGCTGGAGCTTCGTCTGGCTGGTCTTTGCGCCGGTCACCCGCGCGGTCTGCTCCAGCGAGGGGCGCGCCCGGCTCTGCGCGCGGATCGTGCCCGTGTTCGTGGCGACCTTCGCCATGCTCACTGTGGCCGATCTCGCGCTCGGGACGGGCATAGTTCGATGGCTCACGGGCGAGGCAGGCATCGCTGCTGATGGCCGTCACCAGTCGCTCTATGACAACGCCGGCATCTTCGCGGGGATGCTGATCGTCGCCTTCCCGCTCGCGCTCGCGCCGGCGCTGACGGAGCCGAGGCTTGGCGTGAAACTGCCGTGGATCGCCGCGAGCACGATCATCGCCTGCGGAGCGCTGCTCTCGGGCTCGCGCGCGGCACTCGTGGCGGGCATCATCGCAGCCATCACGCTCGGCACGCTGCTGCGCCGAAGCTGGCTGATCGCGGGCACGGTCGGGTTGGCGCTCGCGATGGCCGCCGTCGTCTGGACGGGGGAGATCAGCGGCCCGCCGTCGGTGGCGCGGTTCGCTGACCTCGTGGAGCAGCGCGGCAGCGGCCGCTACAGCGTCGCGCGCCGCATGCAGATCTGGTCGGTAGCGGGCGATCTCATCGAGCGCAGCCCGGTGATCGGCTGGGGCGGAGCGCAGCTTCGCTACCACCAGCGCCTCGGCTTCAATCGCGCTCACAATGCGTGGCTCGACGCCTGGCTCGACGGCGGCCTGCCGGCGCTGGCGGCGATGGGTCTGGTGACCACGATCGTCCTGCGCCGCGCGTGGTGGACGGCGCTGCTGCGCCCGGAGCGCTGGATGGAGCCGACGCATCTCGCGCTGGTCGCGTCGAGCATCGCGGTCCTCGTCGGATGGACCGTGCGCGCGGGCATCGGGGGGCGGATAGACTGGTTGCCGGTTTTCATGCTATGCTCTGCCTGCTGGGACGCACCGGGTTCGGATGCCGGGCGGTCGGAGAGGCCGCCCGAGGAGCGCATGTCGTCTATGAGCGCCGAAGTCGGCCCGCGCGGAACCATGAAGTGAAATCCCGTGGGGCGGGCATCCTGTCACACTCGCGAACCGGCGTACATCAGTAGCGTCCGCCGTCCGGAGCGGCCGAGACAGCCAGGTCAAGTAGGTGGGGCGCCCTCGCCCCACCAATGGGCCAGATAGCCGTCAGTTCATGTGCGGGCGAGGGCGCCCGCACTACTTAAGCCTGGATAGACGGGGTTTATTGGCCCGCTCGCCGAAGGTGACGCACGAACACAGCTACGTTATGTGGACCATCATCCCAGCCACGGAGTGCTGGTGGCGGAGGTGCAGCTTTGACCGAGATGAGCAACGACAGGATCCGCGGCCGGAACCACGATGACATCCCTGCGGATATGTGGGAGGAGTGCCCGCAGTGCCACCAGCTCCTCTACTCGAAGGAGCTGAAGCAGCATCTGTGGGTCTGCAGCAAGTGCAGCTTCCACTTCCGGCTGGGCGCCCGGCAGCGGCTTGAGGTGACCGTGGACCGCGACAGCTTCGAGGAGTGGGACACCGACCTCCCCCTCTGCGACCCGCTGGAGTTCCCGGACTACCGCAGCAAGCTCGAGGATGCCCAGCGCAAGACCGGCATGCAGGACGCCGTGGTCACCGGCAAGGCGCAGCTCGCGGGGATGCATGTCGCGATCGGCGTCATGGAGTCCGGCTTTCGCGGCGGCTCGATGGGCTGGGTCGTGGGCGAGCGCATCACCCGGCTGATCGAGCGCGCGGCGGAGCAGCGCCTGCCGCTAATCATCATCAGCGCTTCGGGCGGCGCCCGGATGGAGGAGAGCCTGGTCGCGCTGATGCAGATGCCCAAGACCGCCGCGGCCTGCAGCAGACTGGCCGAGGCGGGCATGCCCTACGTGAGCATCCTCACGCACCCCACCTACGGCGGCGTCATGGCGAGCTACGCCTTCCTCGGCGATATCATCATCGCCGAACCCGGTGCTGCGATGGGCTTCGCGGGCCCGCGCGTCATTGATGTCACCGGCATGCCGATCGGCGAGGGGGTGCAGACCGCCGAATACCAGCGCCAGCATGGCATGATCGACCTGATCGTACCGCGCGAGGACATGCGCCAGACGCTGGCCACGATCGTGGCGTGGAGCACCGGCGCCCCGAACGCCGGCGCGGAGCCCGTGAACGCGCAGAACGGCTCGCTGCGCGCTGAGCCGCATGAGCGCAAGGAGGGCGAGGAGGCCGAGGCATGGCACCGGGTGGAACTTGCCCGCCACCCCGACCGCCCCTACTCCCTCGACTACATCGAGGCCTTCGTTGAGGGCTTCATCGAACTCCACGGCGACCGGCGCTTCGGGGATGACGGAGCGATCGTCGCCGGCCTGGGCTGGATCAGCGGCCGCCCGGTCGCGGTGATCGGCCACCAGAAGGGCCGGCAGGCTCGCGAGCGCTCGCGCCGCAACTTCGCGATGGCACGCCCGGAGGGCTACCGCAAGGCGATGCGCATCATGCGCCTGGCGAACCAGGTCGGGCGGCCCGTCGTGACGCTCATCGACACCCCCGGCGCGCACTGCCTCGACGACGCCGAGGCCCGAGGGATCTCCGAGGCCATCGCGGCCAACCAGCGCGACATGTTCGCGCTCGAGATCCCGATCATCCCCGTGGTCATCGGCGAGGGCGGCTCAGGCGGCGCGATCGGCATCGGCGTCGGCGATCGCCTGCTGATGCTCGAGAACGCCTACTACTCGGTCATCGCGCCCGAGTCCTGCGCCGCCATCCTCTGGCGCAACCGCGCCCTCAAGGAGCAGGCCGCCGACGCGATGCGTATCACCGCCGATGATGCGCTGCGCCTCGGGATCATTGATGGCATCGTCAGCGAACCCGAGGGCGGCGCGCATACCGACGCAAAGGCCGCTGCCGATCTCCTGCGCCGCGCCGTTGCCCGCACGCTCGCAGAGTTCGATGACACCGACTGGAAACAGCTCCCGCAGATGCGCTACGATAGGTTCAGGGCGATGGGCGCGCCGGCGGGCTGCTCGGCACCCCGTGGCGGCGAGTGATCGTGGTTCCGCGCGCTTGACAGACCCGCCCGCATCGTTGCATGATTCAACCGTGGCATGCGTCGAAAGGGGGATGGTGCCGGAGGCGGGACTCGAACCCGCACAGTGCTTGCACACCGCCAGATTTTGAGTCTGGTGCGTCTACCGATTCCGCCACTCCGGCAACCACCATCAGTCTACCGCGGGTGCCGCCACCTGTCAATGCTTGACGCCTGAGCCGTAGTATCCCGCCTGCGCCCCAGCAGGTGCTTCGCAATGAGGTGACCAGCCATGGCCTACGCACAAACGGGCGCTCCAGGCCAGACCGACGATCCCTCCATGGGACAAGTCTACGCCGCACCTCCCCCGCCTCCTCCACCAGGTGGTGGCCGGTCGCGCGGCAATGGCCTGCTGATCGCCGGCCTCGTCATCTTCGGTGTCGTCGTCCTCGGCGGCCTCCTGATCATCCTCCTCGCCGCGATCGGCATGGCAGGGGGCGGCAAGGGCATCGGGGGCTATGGCGAGAAGGTCGGCGTCATCACCATCGAGGGCGTCATCTCCGCCTCAGGTGAGCGGGGCCTCTTCGGCGGCGCCCTCGGTGGCGTCCGCAGTACACTCGACAAGCTCGATGAGGCCGCTGAGGATGACAGCATCAAGGCAGTCGTTCTGCGCATCAACTCGCCCGGCGGGAGCGCCGCGGCCTCGCAGGAGATCTACTACGAGGTCAAGAAGCTCGCCGAAAAGAAGCCCGTGGTCGTCTCCATGGCCGACGTAGCGGCCTCGGGTGGTTACTACATCTCGCTGCCGGCGAGGAAGATCGTAGCGAACCAGGCCACCATGACCGGCTCCATCGGCGTCATCATGAGCCTCGTGGAGTACCACGAGCTGATGAACAAGATCGGCGTGGATGGCGGCGCGATCACCTCCGGCCCGTACAAAGACATCGCCAGCCCGTGGCGGGAGCTGACCGGCAACGAACGGAAGCTGCTGCAGGCCATGGTGGATAACATCTACCAGCAGTTCGTGGCGCATGTGGCCGAGAGCCGCGGGATGGAGCTTGCCGAAGCGCGCAAGATCGCCGATGGTCGCATCTTCACCGGCGAGCAGGCGCTCAACGCGGGCCTTATCGATGAGATCGGCGGCTTCAACCGAGCCGTGGAGATCGCCGGCGAACTCGGCGGCATAGAGGGCGAGCCGCAGGTCCGCGACATCAGCGACGGCGGCGGCATCCTCAGCCTCCTCGGCGTCTCGGCGAAGGCCGCGGTGCGCGACACAGTGCTCGAGGCCGCTGAGCAGGTCCTGCGCGACCCACGCGTTGAGGGCGCCGAACAGATGCTGCAGATGCGGCCGTAGCCTCCCGTCCGGGCCGACGCACCCCGGACTCCGACTCACTCAGGGACTGTGGTTTGATGGCTGACAGATTACTGCTTGTTGACGGACACTCGCTCTTCCACCGCGCTTTCCACGCGCTGCCGCCGCTGATGACCAGCGACGGGCGGCCGTCCGGCGCGCTGCTGGGCTTCCTGCAGATGATGATGCAGCTCCTCGAGCAGGAGGCGCCCGACTACGCCGCGGTCGCGCTCGACCTCCCCGGTCCGACCTTCCGCGACGAGATCTACGAGGAGTACAAGTCGCATCGCCCGCCCAGCGACGACGCCCTCCGTTCGCAGATCCCGCTGCTCGGCGACCTGATAGACGCGCTCGGCATGCGAGCCATCTCCGCCCCCGGCTACGAGGCCGACGACGTCATCGGCACCCTCGCGAAGCATGCCTCAGCCGAGGGGATGGAGGTCGTCATCGTCACCGGCGACCGCGACCTGCTGCAACTGGTGGATGACAACATTCACGTGGTCGCCACACTCCGTGGGATAAAGGACACCAAGCGCTTCGACCTCGCCACGGTCCGCGAGGACTACGGCCTTGAGCCCGCGCAACTGATCGAACTGAAGGCGCTCCAGGGCGACACCTCCGACAACATCCCCGGCGTTACCGGCATCGGCGCGAAGAGCGCCCAGGCGCTCATCGAGCAGTTCGGCTCCGTCGATGCGGCGCTCGCCGGCCTCGAGGAGATCGTCTCCGCACGAGTGCGCAACTGCCTCGAGCAGAACCCCGAGCAGGCGCGGATGAGCCGCGACCTGGCGGAGATCCGTACGGATGCCCCGACTGGGGCCGCCCTCGAAGACCTCGCCTGGGAGGGCCTCCCGTACGAGAAGCTGCGGGAGTTCGCGTCGATGATGGAGTTCGCCGCGGTGCTCGACCGGCTTCCCGCTGACGAGCAGGAACCGCGTGCGCTGCATGTCGAGACCGTGCATGACCAGGCCCGACTCGATGAACTGGTCGCGCAGGTCCGCTCCGAGGGCGCGATGGCCTTCGCGATTGCCGGCGGTGACGCGCCGGTGCTCACGCTGGCGGTGAATGAGGATCTCGCCGCAACCATCCCGCTCGTGGTCGAGCGCGCCAATGAGGGCACCCTCTTCGCCGAAACCGCCACTGATGCGCTTGATCTGACAGGCCTGGCGGAGGTGCTGGCGGACGAAGCCGTGCAGAAGCGCGCCGCCGACCTCAAGGCGCTGATCCGCGCGCTCGCACCCCTCGGCTACACCCTCGCGGGAGCGGAGTTCGACCCGCAGATCGCCTCGTATCTCCTCATGCCCAACCGCCGCGACCACTCGATCTCCCTGCTCGCGCAGGAGCACCTGGGTTACGCGCTGCCGGACGCCGATGGGGGCTCGCAGGCCGAGACCGACCCCGCTCATCTGCGCGCGGCCGCGGAGGCGCTGGCGGTCCGAGACCTGCGCGAGCCGCTCCGCACGCATCTCGACCAGGCCGGCCTCCTGCCGCTCTACGATGAGACTGAGATGCCGCTGACCCCTGTCCTCGCGCAGATGGAACTCGCCGGAATCGCCGTCGATCGTGACAAGCTCGCTGACCTCGGGCACCGATTTGATGAGATTGTCGCCGGCTTGGAGGGACGCATCTGCGAGTTGGCGAACTGCCGGTTCAACATCGGCTCGCCGCGGCAACTCTCCGAGGTGCTCTTCGGGCAGATGCAACTCCCGAAGGGCCGCAAGACGAAGACCGGCTGGTCCACCAGCGCCGCCGTGCTCGAAGAGCTTGCCGAGGAGTACGAGATCGTCAGACTCGTGCTGGAGTACCGCGAGTACGCGAAGCTCCGCTCAACCTACGTGGACGGGCTGCTGCGCGAGATCGGGCCGGACGGGCGCGTCCACACGACCTTCGAGCAGGCGGTAGCCGCAACCGGGCGGCTCTCAAGCCGAAACCCGAACCTCCAGAACATCCCGGTCCGCACCGAGGTCGGGCGTGAGATTCGCAGTTGCTTCGTCAGCAGCCCCGGCTGCGTACTGATCGCAGCGGACTACTCGCAGATCGAGCTGCGCATCCTGGCGCACGTCTCCCAGGACCCGCGGCTGACCGAGGCCTTCCAGTCCGGGCGCGACATTCACACCGAGACGGCCTCCGCGATCTTCGGGGCGCCCGCCGACGAAGTCAGCTACGAGATGCGCGGACGGGCGAAGACCGTCAACTTCGCGGTGCTCTACGGCCAGGGACCGACGGCGCTCGGAAGACAGCTTGGCATCCCGAGGGAGGAGGCGGAGGCATTCATCGAGAACTACTTCCGTGCTCTTCCGGGGGTGCGCCGCTACATTGACGAGACTGTCGCCATGGCGCGGGAATGTGGCTACGTTGAGACGCTGCTGGGGCGAAAACGGCCACTGCCGGAGATCGCGGGCTCTGACGCCCGTGCCTCGGCATACGCCGAGCGGGCCGCGGTGAATACGCCGATTCAGGGCACCGCCGCGGACATCATCAAGCTCGCGATGCTCAACCTCGTGCCTCGCCTCGGGAGAGACTGCCCGGGGAGCCGGATGCTGTTGCAGGTCCATGACGAGCTTGTGGTGGAGGCGCCTGAGGACGATGGGGAGGTGGTGGCGCAGGTGCTGCGGGAGACGATGGAGGCGGCATTCGAACTCACAGTGCCGCTGATCGTGGGTGTCTCGGCCGGGACCAACTGGCGGGACATGACGCAGATGCGCACGGACGTGTAAGACGTGGGGCCGTCACTTACCTAACTCAGTCGGTTGACCTGACCTGTGAAGGTCGAAGCCCGCACGCACTCTCTGGCGCGCCGGGCGAAGGAGGACTTCGTATGTCTGCCTGGGATTTCGAGGACAACGACAAGCAGCCCGACGCCGAGAGCAGCACCGATAGCAGCTCGGACGTCCAGGAGCCAACTGCACCGGCGCCACAGGACGCGGCGCAATCGACCGAAGAGCCGCCCGCCGAAACAGCCGCGAAAGCGGAAGCCGGCAACGCTTTCGAGCAGGAAGAGGAACTCAGCTCCATGGATGATGTCGACTTCGACGCCGCCTCAGGACCCGCGGAGATCAAGCCCGGAGAGATCGTCACGGGCACCGTCGTCTCCATCACCGAAGAGGGTGTGCTGGTGGATATCGGCGGCAAAGCTGAGGGCATAGTGCCGATCTACGAGTTCCTTGACCGCTCCGAGATGCCCGAACGCGGCGATCAGATCGAGGTCGCCGTGGTCAAGCAACAGGACGAGCAGGACGGCATGACCGTCCTCTCCAAGAAGAGCGCGGACTACGAGCGCGTCTGGAACCGCGTCATCAAGGCCATGGAGACCGGCGAGATCCTCGACGCAATGGTCACCGACCGCGTCAAGGGCGGTCTGCGCGTGGACCTCGGCGTCGCCGGCTTCGTGCCTGCATCCCACGTCGCAACGCGCGACGTCCGCAACCTCGACCGCTTCGTCGGCCGCTCGCTGCGCCTGAAGGTGCTCGAGGCCGACCGAGAACGCAAGAAAGTCGTCCTCTCGCATCGCCTCGTCGTCGAGGAGGAGCGCAAGGAGCGGCGCCAGGAGACGATGGAGAAGCTCCACGTCGGCCTCGTCTGTGAGGGCAAGGTCCGCAACATCACCGACTACGGAGCGTTCATCGACCTCGGCGGAGTGGACGGCCTGCTCCATGTCTCCGAGATGTCGTGGGGCCGCATCGAGCACGCATCCGAAGCCTGCAGCGTTGGCGAGACCCTCCGAGTCGTCGTGCTTGAGATAGACGCCGAGCGCGATCGCATCTCCCTCGGCCGCCGGCAGATCCTGCCCGATCCGTGGAAGCGCGTCGGGAAGGAGATCCGCCCCGGCTCAACTGTGCGCGGGCGCGTCAACCGCATCGTACGAACCGGCGCGTTCGTCGAGCTGCCCGAGTACGACGTCGAGGCATTTCTCCCGGTGGGCGAGCTCGCCGAGAAGCGCATCGAAAACCCCGCTGAGGTCATCAGCGAGGGCCAGGAGCTCGACCTCAAGGTCCTCAAGCTCCGCCCGCAGGCCCGCAGAATGACCCTCTCACTGCGCGAACTGCACGCTGAGGCCGAGCGCGAGGAGTACAAGAAGTACATGGCCGATCAGGATGAGCCGAAAGCCACCCTCGGCGACAAGTTCGCCGATGTCCTTGGCGCCGTCGCCGCTGAACTGAACGAGGAGCCGGCAGCCGAAGACACTTCCGCACCCGACGAAGCGCCGGCAGCAGACGAAGCGCCGGCAGCAGAGGAAACGGATGCACCAGAAAAGGCCCCTGCAGCGGAAGACCCTGAGAAGCCCGCTGAGCAGGAGTGAGACAGGCGTGATCCGGAGGCCTCGGAGGCACGACAGGTGGTCGTGATCGGTCTCATCGGACCGATCGCGGCGGGCAAATCCGTCGTGATGGACGAGTTCCGCCGCCTCGGCGCAGCGACCATCGCAGCCGATGAGGTCTCCCGGACACTCATGGCGCCGGGCAACGATCTGCTCGAGCGTGTCATAGAGGAATTCGGGGAATCTTTTCGCGGGGAGGTGGGGGGGCTTCATCGGGCGAAGTTAGGGGCGCTTGTTTTCGCCGACGACGAAGCACGCCGCCGTCTTGAGCAGATCGTTCACCCTGCGATGGTGGATTGCATCGCAGGGAGGATACGCGAGTTTCGCAGAGAAGGAGCACCCGCGGTTGTCGTCGAGGCCGCAAATCTGATCGAGATGGGCGCGCGACCGCTGGTGGACGTGACCGTGATGGTCAGCGCGCCGAGAAAACTGCGACTCCAACGGCTTATGGCGCGAGACGGGCTGACGCGCGATGAGGCGGATCGAAGGCTCGCTCTGCACCGGCGACTTGCGATAGAGCAGCACAGGACGGACTTCTGCATCGATACATCCGGCGGTCAGAGCGCCGTGCGATATGAGGTGCAACGGCTCTGGGACGAGCTTGTCCAAGAAGAATGACTGGACCCGACCGCGCGAAAGCCTCTGCGTCGCGTGATCTCACCAGTCGTTAACTCGGCGCGGCTTGCGTTGCCGCTCATGGGTATGCTATAATCCGCGGCCGAAGTAGCTTCATTGCGGGGCAGCGTCGGGGCGGTCATGACAGGCGCAGCGATATCGGGCCTGCCGGGGCCGAAATCCACCGAGACAGGGGGAGGGAGGCCATGCTCCCCCATGAGGGCAGGCCTGATACCTGATGAAGCCCGGAACTGAACGAGGGTCCGCACGATCCAGGACGTATCACACGCAGCCACCGCATGAGTGTATGCCGCAGGCCCGGGGAGTGATTGTGTTGCAGAAGGGACGGTTCCTTCTGACGCTCACACTATTGACGTGCGCCGCTCTCATCCTCTCCGCGAGCGCTCTCTCCCTGGCCCAGGAGGCCAATCCGTTCGCGGCGAAACCGTACGCACAGGGAATGCTCACACCGAGCGGCCGTAACTACATCGGCCTCGAGCGCCCCGACTGGCTCTTCGAGCGTATGGCCGAGATGCGCACCGCCCAGGGCTCAGGCCCGGTCCCGGACCTGAACCTCACCCCCACCGCAACCACCAGCACGGAGTACCATGCGAACTCCGCACCATACGGCGAGCTGAACCGTATCGTCATCTCCTCCAATGGTGTAGACGCAGACAGGGATGGTAGGTTCGATCCCGGCGCCACAGCGGACGACCTGAACCTGTGGATGCTCCGGGTCGATGGCTCGTTCGCCACCCAACTCACCAGCGCGCCCGGAGACGAAGCCTACCCGGCCTACGACGCCGGCGGGAGACTTGTCGCATTCTCATCGAACGCCACGGGCGTCTGGCAGATATACACGGTCGAGGTCCTGACCGGCACCATCCGCCAGCTCACCTTCAGCCCCGGTAACAAGTACGAGCCGACCTGGTCACCCGACAGCACTCAGATCGTCTTCAGCGGAGATGCCGGCGGCAACCGTGACCTCTACATCATACCGGCAGATGGCTCCCAACTCCCGACCGCGATCACTCAGACGCCGGAGAACGAGACGCAGCCCAAATGGGCGCCGGTAGGTGGCGGCGCGAACCCGATCATGTTCACCCGCTCCACCGCCGGCGCCGGCAGTCGCATCTGGCGCATCGGGCCTGGCGGCGGCAATCAGCAGCAGGTAACCAACGGTGGCGGCGATGCCATCGCCAATGACACAGATCCGGCATGGCGCCACAACGGCCAGATGATCGCCTTCGCCTCCGATCGGCTCACCGACGCACTCGACACAACCCGAGACTACAACATCTTCACGGTTGCCCCCGCCGGCGAGAACGGCGCCGAGGCACTGCTGCGCAGTAACCTCGACCCGGCCAATCCGCGTGACGACCGCTACCCCGCCTTCAACCCCGGGCTCAGCCCGCGGCAACCCGTCCGCATATTCTTCAGCTCCTGGCGAGACGGCAATCAGCCCGATATCTGGCGCCTCGAGGTCCGCGACCCCGTTCCGCCGGAACTGGTCAGACTCCCGTGGGTCGACGCCCCCCGACGCTTCACCCCGCCGGGCAGCGACATGACCATTCATGCCGAGGTTTTCGACCGCGATAGCGGCGTCGCCGCAGTAGTCGCCGAGATGAAAGACCCCGACTCGGCCGTAGACGACAGCCAGGGCATCGACCACAAGCAGTTCATACCAATCGGTGGCGTTGCACTTCAGTCAGGTCTGACTGACGCAACTGTCTACCGCGAGGTGGACTGCGACACCGTCGGACAGGTCGCGCTTCTGGATAACGGAGACCCGGCGAACGGCGATGAAATCGCAGGCGATGGGATATTCAGCGGCATCTGGACGACGCCGACATCCCCGAGCGACTTCATCGTCGACATCCACGTGCAGGACAACGCCGGCAACTCATTCGAGTATGACGACATCTTCGGCTTCACAACGCAGCAGTTCCAGCCGCAGACAAACGTACTGCTCGTCAACGACTACTGCGAAGGCCAAGGCTTCATCTTCGCCGCCAGTGGCGCAAACAACGATCACCCCACCCAGTTCCCCGTGGAGAGCTACTACACGACCAACCCCGGAGCCGGAGGTTCGCCAAACACGATCCGGGATGCTCCCAAGGGAACCGGTGAGCCATACGACATCTGGCGCGTCATCTGCCGCGGTCAGATCACTATAACCGACCTGATCTACTACCTGCCCACAGTCGAGTCCCAACTCGCCGTGCCCGACGCGACAGGCACGCGCCAGGTCCTGGTTGCCGATCGCGCAGTCGTCTGGGCCGCGCCTCACACCGGCACAACCTGGGTCGGCGACGGCAGCCTCGTCAGTGCCACCACGCAGGCAACGTTGTCCACCTTCCTGGATCGCGGTGGCCGGTTGATGATCTCGGGCCAGGACATCGGCTTCGCGCTCACCCTCGATGGCACGAGCAATAACAACTTCTACTCGAATTACCTGCACGCCTCGTTCGTCCGGGCCGACCACAACGGCGTCGCCAACGGCGGCATCACCGACGACCTCATCAGCGGCACCTCCGGCGACCCCGTCGTCGCCCATCCGTTCCCGTTCTGGCCGCCACTCGATGTCGAGATCCCTGACGGCAGTGCCGCCATCGGCTGGTGGGTCACCAACAACATCCTCTACCCGCAGGACTGCGCGCACTACAGCGTCTGGCCGGACGTCATTGAGGCCGGCCCGTCGGCTGTGGTAACTCACTCCTATGCCGGAGGCGCCACCGCCGGTGTGCGGTATGCACACCCCGGCGGCGGCTACCGCGTCGCCTACTATGCGTGGGGCTTCGAGCAGACACACCAGGTCTGGGGAGGAAGCCCGGTTCACGTCCTGAACTACCGCTCGAAATTCATGCACAATACGCTCTGCTGGCTCCGCACTGGTGGCTTCCAGGGCCGTGTCCTGTCTATCAGCGACGGCAATCAGCCGATCAACGATCCCACACCTATCGTGCGAGTGTTCAGCGGCAGCACCATGGTCGCCGCTGTTCAGGTTGAGGAAGACGGGCGCTATGTCGTCGGCGGTCTACCGCCCGGCAGCTATTCCCTCACCGCATCACGTCCCGGATTCGACATCGACCACAGCACCGCTGAGCCTACTCACGGCGGTCTCACCTACCCCGTCGTAGACTTCGCGATCGCCCGCGCCGAACCGGGAGCAATCCGCGGTACCGTCACCTCACTCGCTACCGGTGAGCCGCTCGCCACCGTGAAAGTCTGCGCGTACGCCGCGATCTACCCGTCTGACGACGAGGAGGAGCAGGCACAGACCGCTCAGAGCCCAGATTATGAACTCGGGCAGCTGATAGGCTGCACCACGACCGCCGCCGATGGCACCTACCAGATCGGGAACGTGCCGCCGGGCGAGGTCGTCGTCGTCGCCGACGGCACCGCGATCGGCTACGGAACCGCCGAGGTGCTCGCAAACGTCACCAGCGGCAACACGACCCAGGTTGACGTCGCCCTTGAGGCCGCTCCGGGCAACATCCATGCAACCGTCACCGATACCGAGGACGCTCCGCTGGCCAATGCCAGTGTGCAGGCCCTCAGCGGGACAACAGTCGTCGCCTCGGGAATCACCGACGCCAATGGCGAGGTCACGCTGCAGGTCCAGCCTGGCGCCTATAGCGTCGAGGCCACGCGAGCTGGCTATCAGCGCTCAGCCCCGGCCGTCGCCGACGTCTCCGCCGCGCAGACTGTCACCGTCGAACTCGTGCTCGAAGCCGAGCCGCCAGGCACCCTCTCCGGCCTGATCTCGCGTGGACTCACAGGCGAGCCAGTCGGCGGGATGACAGTCGAGTTGATCGTCAACGATGTGGTCATCGACACCGCCGTTACCACGGCAACCACCGACACCGCACCCAACGGCAGCCGCTACAACTTCCGATTTGCGGACGTCCCGACCGGCCAGATTACTGTCCGACCGGACCCGACGGGCTTCACCGTCACTCCGACAGAGCGAATTGTCACAGTGACCACGGCCCAGGAGAGCACAGGCGTCAACTTCTCCGTGAGGAGCATTCGTACGTTCCCGGCAGGACTGCAGCTCGTCTCTCTGCCGTGGGACTACCCGAACGCAGACCCGGCGGAGTTGCTGGGCGCCGACCCGGCAACCCTCAAGATGGCAACCTGGGAGCCCGAAACCGGCCAGTACGCCCTCTACCCGTCCACACCGGCCGATCATTTCCGCCTCGGCTCAGGATACTGGCTGAGGCTCAGTGAACCGCGAGAACTGACGCGTGAGGGCATCCCCGCCGGCGACGTCTTCTATCTTCCGCTCGAGGCCGGCGCCTCCGGGTGGAATCTGATCGGCGACTTCTTCACTGAGCCGATCGACTTCTTCTCCCTGCACGTCCGCGACCGAACCGGCGTCGTTCGCACCATGCAGCAGGCCATGGCCGCCGGACTGGTCCGCAGCCCGCTCTACGCCTACGTCTTCGGCGGCTACGCAACCTCAGCAGTCATCGAGCCCTATGTCGGTTACTGGCTGAACGTAGGCGACGACATCGTCCTCATCGGCAACCGCAACACTGATACACTCGCCGAGCGCCAAGCCGCCTCTGCTCCCGCCATCGCTGCGCCCGAGGGTGGCTGGCTGATGCCGCTCGTGGTCACCTCCGGCGCCATGACCGATGCCTCAACGTGGCTCGGCTGCGCCCCCGCCGCCACAGCCGGTTTCGACCCAGGGCTGGACCTGCTGAAGCCGCCACCCGTGGATATGGGCCGAATGGTCTATGCAGCCGCCGATGGACCCACCGGTGCACAGGGCGTTGATCTTCGCCCGGCCGGAGGCGCGACATGGACGCTCAGCGTCCAGGGCCCCGTTGGCGAGAAGGTCGTCGTCCGCTGGCCGGATCTCTCGGACGTTCCGGCGGACCTGCGGCCCGTGCTCGTAGACGACGCTGCGGGGCGCACAGTCTACATGCGCACCTCGCAGAGCTACGAGTTCACCGCTCGCGAAGACACCCGCCAGCTGCAGATCCGCCTGTCCGATGCCGGAGCGGCGTTGGCAGTCACGACCCCAGCGGCTCGAGCGACCGGCGCGGGCGTCGAGATCAGCTACACGCTTTCAGCCGACGCGCGCGTAGACGTCCGCGTGCTCAACATCGCCGGTCGCGCGGTAGGCACGATTCTGTCTGACGAGACGCAGGCTGCCGGCGTACAGCGGCTGACCTGGGACGGGATCTCCGCAAGCGGGACGCGAGCCCCGGCCGGAACCTACCTCATCGTCATCGCCGCGCGTGCGGGCAACGGACAGCAGACACAGGCGATCGGGACGGTATCAGTCGGACGGTAGCAGGACTGCCGCGGCGCTCAATGCACCGCGGATACTGGTAGACACTCGCTTGCGTGCGCATCAGATTGGCCTACGCGTCTGTGAACCGCATGCCGGGAGGAGCAACGAGACAATGCACCAATTACACGCCAGCCGCATCTGGAGATTCGTCGCACTCTACGTTGCTGCAACAATGGTCGTACCCTACGGCGTAGCCAGCTTCCCGGTCGCCGCGGAGGCTCAGGCGCAGCCGGTGGTTGAGACCGCGTCGGTCATCGTCCTGCCGGTCCAGGACCTCGAAGGCTCTGTCGAATCCGTGTTGAGCCAGAAGGCCACCGACGCCCTCGCCCTGGCGATGCAGGGATCACGCGAGTTCATCGTGACCTCCAGCATGGATCTGCAGCGCGAACTCCAGCAACTGGACATCCAGCCGCCGCTTTCCGATCTGGAGAAGATCAGGCTCGGCAAACGGCTAACGGTGGACCAGGTTGCGAGCGGCGAGATCATACACATGCGCATCAACCAGAACACCGGCCAGGTCGAGATCGGCCTTTCGGTGGCACTGCTCGATGTTCGTGCCGGTGAGTATCTCAACGGCGCCATCATCAACACAACCACCAAGCCCATCCCGGGCTGGCACGGTGAGGAGGCGCGTGTCGTCAACGACGCCCTCCGAGAGGCCGCCGCGATGGCCACTGACGAAATACTCGTGAGCCGCGTCGAAGAGGGCATCGTTACGTCCGTCAATAACTTCGGCGTCGCCACTATCAACCTCGGGTACGACGATCGCATCGTGGCCGGAATGGAGATGCTCCTCCTCCGCCCGGTCTGGCAGCGTGACCTGGAAGAGATGATGCAGGTCAAGGTGGGTCGCTACCACATCTCTGAGGTCAGCGCCCGGTCATCGAAGATGACGCCATTCGGCCAGGACCGCGGCCGAGCCCGTGTCGGCGACCGCGCCTACAGGCTCTACCGTGGACCGGAGCGCGTCGAAGCATACCAGAGAAAGGAATCGCATCAGCAGACGCTCACGACGGCTGCAGCGATCCTTGCACTGCTTGGACTCGTCGCAGTGGCGAACGGTTCCGCCACCACTGATGCCCCGACCGGCGTCCGCTCCCACCTCTTCCAGGCCGCCCCAGGGGAGCAGGCTGTCATCAGGGTGGAGGTAGACAACCGCAGCATCCCGCTCGCCGACCAGGTCTTCGCCTGGCTATTCTTCCGCAGCGACGGGCAGCAGAACTTTAGCCCGCTGGCGCAGAACCTGGTCGGCGCTGTCATGGAGTCTCGACTCCCTGGTGGCGTCTGGGATGACGCGCCACAGTTCGAGACGGCCGAGATCACTCGCGATTTCACCTGGATCAACGCCGCGGGTGAGGAAGAGGACGGCAGTATCGAGGTCCTCTACAACGATCCCGCGCTCCAGCCCGGACACCGCTATTACCATCGGGTCCAGCGCGTGATCGAGCCCCCGGAGCGCGCGGGCAGCGGAGCACCTATCGCCACTTCGCAGATCAGCCCGGCTCAGGTCGTGCTGGATGAACCAGTCCTCGAGGTTGACCCTCCGAGGGCACTTGGAGAGGCGAGCCGCCCGACCAGTGGCGTGACCTACTTCACTCCGCCCGTGCTCTCCTCACCTGAAGACGGTGCGCTGAACCAGTCTACCAGCTCGATCACCTTCACCTGGAACAGCACAGTCGGCGCAAACGAGTACATCCTCCAGGTCTTCCCTGAGGATGACCCGGACGGCGTGCGCGTTCCGCGCTACCAGGCGACCATCCGCCGCGACACAAGCGGTACCATGTTCTACACGATCAATGACACGTTCGCCGCTAGCGAGCGCTTCTACTGGAGGGTAGGTGCAAGACGTTCCGGCGAGCCGTTGCCGGAGACCGGACAACTCAGACAGCGCGGATGGCTATTCAGCAACATCCGGTCATTCACAACCGCCCTTGCGCCGCCCCCGCCACCAGGAACCAGCGCTGCCGGCCACAACAACGGCGGTGCAGTCCAGCCGGGCTCGTTCGGCACAAGCCGATACATGCACCGCAGCCAGGGCTCCGGTAGCCAGGGCATCCAGTAGGCGGAAGGGTGACACGAGTGCCCGCACGGGCTCATCCGACGCGTGAGCTTGTTCGGTGCAGTGCGCCTCTCAGAGCCGTAATGGCTCTCGCCTTGGCGATGGGGCTGCACTGCACCGCCCAGGCGGAGACCTACGGGCTGATCGCAGCGATTTTTGCAGGCGGCGACCTGCACCAGCCGGGCGAACAGTACGCAGCGAACCTTGAATATGCGGCAAGGTCAGCAGGATGGCCGCTCGCGCTACAGCTCGACAGCGATAGTGACGGAGTGACCTGGCGCTCGTGGCGGCCGGGTCAGGCTGAACATAACCAGCTCAGGGTACCCGCGCCAGCGGTTACCACCGCCTCGGCGGAAGCGCTGTCCGAGTTCCTGCAGTGGGCTGCTGTGGAGGCTCCAGCTGACAGGCTCGTGCTTGTGGTGTATGGCCACGGCACCAGCGCCTCGGGTAGACGCTGGGACGGTCGAACGACGGGCAGATGGCCGGTGCTCGGCATGGGTTCCGGCCCTGGTCAGGATCCCCTGCAGCCACCAGAACTGGCTCTGGCCATCCGGCGAGCATTAAACAGCCGCGTTGACTTGATCGTGCTGGACTGCTGCTATGGCGCGAGCGCCGAGGTAGCATGGGACCTGCGTGAGGTGGGCAAGGTCATTCTCGCTTGCCCCGATAGGCTCCCGGCGACAGGCCTCTGCTGGCAGGCTCTGCTGGGGTCGGTCACAAGCGGGGACGGCCCGCAGGCTATTGCTCAGAAATGGGCGCGCTCAACCGGGTCACTTACGGCTCTTCGGACAGATAGGCTTGAGCCGCTTTTGAAGGCGATTGTGCAGCTTAGCACAGTGATGGCTCATGGGATGCGGGGACTGGCACCTCTTGTCTCGCGCGCCCTGAGCGAATGCCCTTCGTGGGGCGCCGAACAGGAGATGCGCGATCTAAGAAGGTTCTGCAAGACGATCGCGACCAGCCCGCATCAGGAGGCCGGTCGAGCTGCGAATGAGGCGATCCGAGCCGTGGACAGCTGCATCCTGTCTGAAGGCGGGCGGGTCGCAGTCCCGTTCCCAGGGGGACTCGGGCCCTTGATCCGCGGAGCACCGTCAGGCGGCTTCAGCGAGATAAGTGGCTGGGAGAGCATGACGCGGGAATACTACACCCGACTGCGGCACCTGCTGCAACTGACCGGAAATGGCCGAGAGCACGACGGGGCTGCAGCGTAGCAGAGAAGGTCATCGGCACATTATAGAGACGATTGCAGCAACCGCTCCAGAGCTGGCCCGGATCTCTGCGGGCCAGAAGGAGGAGTCAAAGTGAGTCGGCTTCGCATTAGGACAGCCCCCGCGCTCGGCGCAGTTTTCACGCTGACCGCCCTGTTCGCGATTTTCGCCAGTCCGAGCTGGGGCGCAGTCGGGTACGATGACCTCGCTGGTCCGCTACGCGCCTTGAGCTCGCAGGCAGAGCAGGGCATCGCCCCGGCAGGCAGCCAGACCCTGCTGGTGGTCGTCCGCTTCAAGAACGAGATGGCAGCCGCAGCGACTAACCTGCAGGCGCATGGAGCCACCGTGCGATACCGCCGCGGTGACGCCGTCGAGGCCTTCGTTCCTGCGGGCAGGCTGTTGGAGATCGCGCAACTTCCCGAGGTGGCGCAGGTCGCACCTGCTGAGTACATGGAGCCTTGCCAGGGCTTCGGCGCCACATTCGGCGAGGGCGTCAGGCTTGTGGGCGCAGTGCCTTTCCATACCGCCGGTATCACCGGCCAGGGCGTCACTGTCGCCATCCTCGACATCGGTTTCGCCGGCATCGCCGGTGCTGAGGTGCCGATCGATGACACCGACGCCAACTCCCTCGTCACTTTCCGCGCTGACGGGACGATGGGCAGCTCCTACCATGGCACGGCGGTGGCCGAAGTCGTCGCCGATATGGCCCCGGGCGCCAATTTCGTGGCCATAGCCGTCGACACGGCGATGGCAGCCGAGAGCGCCGCAGACTATATCGCGAACCGCGACATCGACGTCGTGGTAATGGCGCTCGAGCTTCTAGGTGGCCCGTATGGCGGCACCCACCCGCTCTCACGCAAAGTCAACTCGCTCCGGAACCGCGGTGTGTTCTGGGTCAACGCTGCCGGCAACTCCGCGCAGCGCCACTGGATGGGCGACTTCGCCGACCGCAACGGGAACGGCCTGACTGAGTTCAGCAGTGGCGACGAAGCAATCGATCTCAACCTTCCCGCAGGCGAGTACCGGGCGTTCCTCAGCTGGTATGAGACCGCCGGGAACGTCACTGCCCGGGACTACGACCTTGTCCTCGTCGACGGCTCCGGCGCCGAGGTCGCCCGATCTGGCTTCACGCAGAATGGCGATGACGCCCCCGTTGACGTGCTCAGCGCACAGATAGAGACCGCAGGAAACTACGGTCTTCGCATCCAGCGCATGTCTGCACCCAGCACTACAGTTGACCGCTTCCAGCTGTTCTCTGTAGGCGCTGACCTTGAGACCAGCCACCAGGTCCCTGCTTCGAGCCTCGCTATTCCGGCTGAGGCAACGGGCGCGTACACTGTGGGCGCTACGCGAGGCGTCGCCACCGACGTCCCGCCGCTTCCGATGCTGCCCGTCGACACCCTCGAACCGTTCAGCTCGCAGGGCCCTGTCGTCGGACAGCCCGGGGTCATCAAGCCGGACCTGGTCGCTCCCGACGCCATCAGTACAAGCCTCACCGCTGAAGGCCTCTCACCGTTCATCGGCACCTCGGCAGCCGCCGCACATGTAGCGGGGGCTGCAGCGCTGCTCCTGTCCGAGGACAGGCTACGCACGCCTGATGAGATAGAGAGCGTGCTGCGTGCGCAGGCACTGCCGCTTACGCAGCCTGTCCCCAGCAACGAGACCGGCTGGGGCCGGCTGAACCTCCGCGTCGGTGCCGACAGCCGCCAACCAACGATCACCATCTCCTATCCAGAGAACGGGACAACCATCACGACGAGAATCCCCACGATCGTCGCATTCCTCAATGACGACGGCTCCGGGATTGACCCGACCACTATCACCGTGACCCTCGATGGGACTGTCGTTTTCAAGGGCACGGACGCGACCGACATCACTGATTACTTTGACGCGCGAACCGGCCAGTTCACGTTGGCCGTCAGCGAGATGCTCGCTCGCACAAACCATACTGTCGTGATCGATGTCTTCGACAACGCCGGGAACGCCACCACCGCGGTTACGAACTTCCGCATCACGGCACCCACATTCCCAGCGGGCATCTCGATGGTGTCTTTCCCTTACACCGAACTCGCGGTGACCGACCCTGCAGTGATACTCGGCATCCCCGCCTCCGAGTTCGGGCTCGTCCGCTGGTGGCCGCTGGACACCACCACAGACAAGTATCACTTCTACCCGGATGCCCGAGCCAGCCTCCTACCGCCCGACACTCAACAGGCGAATCTCGAGGAGCGTACGGTCCCCTACGCACCCGCGGGACTGGGCTACTTCCTGAGTATCCCGCGTGAGGCCGTCCTTGATATCCAGGGCCAGCCGCTGCGGGTCCCCAGTACTCATATCCGCCTCTACCGGGGTCAGCAGGCCCCGCGTGGCTGGAACATGATCGGCAACCCCTACGATGAAGCGATTGGCTGGGGCACCGTTCAGTTCGAGGTCGGGAATGAGCGACTCGACCTCGCCGAGGCGATCGCCGACGGCCTGACGGAGGGCGTACTGTTCGAGTATGTCCAGGGCGTCCGTGGGAACCCCGGGTACTACGACTTCAACCCAACGCCGACGGCCGCAATCATGACGCCTCGCAAGGGCTACTGGATCCACGTCAACGAGGATCTGCGAGCAAGAGTGTACTCCGCAGGCATCGGTGTCTCGTCCACCGCTCCCGAGGTAAGCGCGTGCGCCGAGGAAGGCTGGTCACTCACGATCTCCGCTCGCGCTGGGGAGCATCAGGACCCGCGGAACATCATCGGCGTCCACCCCGGCGCCAGCCAGGGCTACGACCCGCAGTGGGATATACCGAAACCACCTGCGATCTCCGATGGCGTTCAGGTCAGCATGGTCCGCGATGGCTGGGGCGAGCACTCCGGGGCCTACGCGCGTGACCTGCGCGCACCAGGCGATCCTGGTGAGTGGGAGATACAGGTCGCGTCGGCCCTGCCCAATACCGAGGTCGAACTCCTCTGGCCGAACCTCAACGCTGAGGTGCCGGAGAACACGCGGTTGGTCCTCGAGGACCTTGACAGCGGGCGGACGATCTACATGCGCACCACCAGCGGCTTCCGCTTCCAGACGGGCGATGACGGTGCGGTGCGCCATCTGCGCATACGCGCGATGGACGGCGCACAGTCACTCGCAGTCGGAACCATGGCCGCTCAGCCTGCTGCCGGCGGGGCGGTGTTCACCTACTCAGTCTCCGCACCCGCGGACGTTACGGTGGAGGTGCTCAATATCGCCGGCCGGCTCGTCAAGCGCTTCCCGGCGCGCGGCGTAGACGGCGGGACGCGGGAGACGCTCTCTTGGAGCGGCACGAGCGACCGAGGCAGCGCAGTCCCCTCCGGCCGCTATATCGTCCGTCTCACCGCTCTGGCGGAGGACGGGCAGACAGTGCAGGCCATTCGTCCCTTCAGTATTAATCGATAACGAGCTCATCGCGAGAGGAGCTGACCCTTTAGTGGAGCGGCAACGGATGCTGACAGCGATGCGGGCCATCGGTCTACTGGTCTGTGTGGCGGCTCTGATGGTCACTACTGCGGGGCTGGCCACGGCACAAAACGTACGTACCAGCGTGCAGCACCCGGCGGGTCTGACCAGACTGCTGGTCGATTCGCCCGCATTGATCCAGGTAGGGACCACCGGCACACCTGCTCGACCGACTTACGTCTACCAGCCTGCCGGCAGGTTTCAGCTCTGGACAGGTACTGACGTCCCAGCGGCCGGCAGTCCGCTGATCGCTGGCGACGAGAACCGGCGCATCGCCAGCGTAGACGGAGCGGTAGGGACGTGGGATCTGACCGATTTCACCTCCAAGATCACCGTCTCCATCGACGGTACCAGATACGATCCGTACCTCCAGATGTACCAACAGACAGCGGACGTTGATCCCGCGAACCTGCCCGACTTCTTCACTCAGGACGTATCGGCGGGCACGCGCGACGTATCAGGCGAGGTGCTCATCCCGCTCACCGGTAATGTGCCGGCACAGGGCACGCCCAACGTCCGGCTGCGTTTCACCTACACACTGGTACACGACGGACTCATGCTCGAGTTCGTCATCCGAAACGACGACACAGTGGCGCACGGCATCGGGATCCGCGCCGTCATCGATGCCCTCTTTGGCTCAACCACGCGGGATGGCACAGCGATCATTCTCGATAACGGCACCGTGCTCACTGCGGAGACCCTGATCCCTGATCCCACCAATCCGCAGGTCGGCATGCCCGAGACGTGGGTCTCGCACGACCATTTCACCGATCCTCTCATCAGTGTCCGCGGCACCATCGAGGCAGCCGAGGTCCACGATCCGGGAACGGCTTCGCAGTCAGCGGGTACGCCCGACTCCATCGCCTTTGGTCAACTGCGCAACATGGGCAACAATTACCAGTGGGATTTCCAACCGAACCCGCGGGCATCAATAACCGACGAGGATTGGGCCTATGCCGTCAGGTGGGATGAGCGCTCACTGCAGCCCGGCCAGAGCCGCCGCTACGTCACCTACTACGGTCTCGGGGCCGCAGCTGTTGACTACGATCCACCCTACGCTCTTGCGGCCTATGCTCCCGCTTCCTTGTCCGTGACCGAAGGGGACGACCCCGCCACACCGGAGGTCGAGAGCTTCTACCTCACCGACTCCTCCGGTTCATCGGTCTTCGAGGTTGTCGCTGCCATTGACAACTTCGGCACAAGCCCGCTGTCCAGCGCAACCGCACGCATCAGCCTGCCGCCCGGCCTCGAGCTCTACCCGGATACCCAACCACGAACCATTTCGCTGGGAACCGTGGTGCGAAACCAGGCTCCACTGCCCATGGCCCGTTGGCAGGTCCGTGCGCAAACCACCCGCCCCGGCACGGCCGAGATCGAGATCACCGGCCCACTCGGGAAGGTAGTGCGGCGACAGATCAGCATCCCGGCCATCCCGGTCGTCCCACCGCGGGACTCAGCGCTCGGGCTCGAGATGCTGTCGATTCCCTACAGCTTCATCAACTCTGACGCGTCCAATGTCCTGGGTTCGCTGTCAGATTCAGTCTACCCCGGTGGCCCAGTCGCCATCTGGCGTTACCATCCGTCCCGCCAGGAATACCGCACCTACCCCGACCCGTTCGCCGCGAGCATCGAGCCAGGAGAAGGCTTCTGGTTGCTCAACCAGAACCGCGAGACCATCGTTCTCCCTTCCGACGCAACCCCTGTTGCGGCGATGGTCCCCTATGACGTCGAGCTGTTGGCAGGTTGGAACCAGATCGGCAATCCGTTCGTGGCCCCGATCCGTTTCGACCAGGTCGATGTCATCGGCCCTGACGGCTCCCAATGGGGCATTCAGGAGGCCACGGCAAGAGGTCTGATCCTCCCGGTCCTCTACTCCTACGACCCAGTGACAAACGAGTACGTCTGGAGCACGACGCTTGCCGGAACGAGCCTCATCCCGTTCGAGGGCTACTGGCTCCTCGCCTACCGCGACGTGACCCTTGTCTTCCCGCCGCCCGGCGGAATGATGGTAGCGGAGGTCCCGGCCACCGCAGCCACGCAGCCGCAGGATGGCTGGCAGGTCGGCATTCAGGTTCAGGCCTCCGGACAGACACGAGCTGCTCGCCTCTTCGGGGCCACCTCGGGTGCCACCGACGAAGTGGACACATCCGACGTTCCCGCCCCGCCCGCCCTGCTCGCTACGGGACCACGGGTAGACGCGTGGTTCAGCATCGGCGCGGACTCCGATCGGCGCTATCTGGTCGATACGCGCAGCGCCGATCCGGGTGCAAAGACCTGGTCGCTTACCGTCCTTGCTGAGGAGCCTGGCGCCGCCGTCACTGTGCGCTGGCCTGGCCTCTCACAGACACTGCCCGGCGACCTCGTCGCCACGCTCCAGGATGTCGCTGCGGGCCGCCAAGTCTACATGCGGACCAGCGAATCATACACCTTCACCTCACAGGCGGGCGGTACGCGCGAGCTTCGTATCACCGTCCGCCAGCGCGCTGAGGCGACGCTCGGTCTGACCGCGGCCGCCCGCTCCACCGCTCGCGGCGGGCTTGAGATCCTCTACACGCTCGGCAATGACGCACTGGTTGATGTCGAAGTGCGCAACATCGCCGGCCGGGTCGTGCGTTCGCTCGCACAGAATCGTGCCGCGGTGGAGGGACAGAACACGCTGATGTGGAATGGCCTCAGCGAGGCCGGGACTGCCGTCCCCGCCGGCACCTACATCGTGCAGGTAACCGCCCGTTCGCCGGAGACCGGTGAGCAGATGAGCGTCATACGGACGGCAACCGTCTCGCGCTGAGGTCAGACGCCATCAATGAAGCAGGCAGCCGACACGCGGAAAGATAGGAGAATGTCATGATGACGGCGATACGATCCAGCAAGCTGGTCGGTCCCGTCAGCATCATGCTCACAACCATGATGCTGGCGCTCGTGGCGCCGACAAGCCTTTTGCCGGTGGCGGAAGCACAGGGGCAGAACAGGCTGCTGCTGCTGTTCCCGGTCATTGATCAGAGCGGTTCGGGCAATGCGGACATTGCCTCCAGGATGACCGACTACTTGCAGATGTCCATGAACGAAGTGGCCAATCTCACGGTCACCGAGTTCTCCCGGACGAACCCCCTGGTTCTGCGAGCTGTGGAGGAAGGGCAGATACGCGCCCTCGACCTCGAGACCGCAGTCACCGATCCCATCTCGGCGATCCAGATGGGCTACGCGCTCAAGGCGGACGAGGTATGTCTCGCCACCATCGCGGCAGTCGACACCTCTGAGGACCCGGCAAAAGTCGAGATCCTGCTCAACGGCAGCTGCTACGACGTGATGGCGAACATCGATCAGGCTACCATGCAGGTGGCTGAGACGCCGGCTCCGAGCAACACATTCGGCGTCTCCGGGAGCAGCGCCGTCCGTGAGGGATACACCGGCTCTACGGAGCCGCTCATGCGCGAGGCTACCAGGAGCGCAGCGCGTGCCGCTGCCGCCGTCCTCGGCGGAGTCCCTGCCGAGGATACGCAGCAGGAGCGGCCGCGCAAGGATGACAGGAGTTGGCGCTGGGTAGTCGCCGCGGCCGTCGTTGTTGGCCTGCTCGTTGCCGCTAACAGTGGCGACGATGACGGCAACGGTGCCCCGTCGGCGCAGGCCGTGCCGCCTGTCCCGCTTCGGCTCGAGATCGAGACCTCGGGCATCGAACTGTTCTGGGCCCCGCCTAATAGTACACTGACGCTCCTGCGCTACGATCTGCAGCGCTCGACGGACAATGGTGCCACGTGGAATGCCGTGCCCGGTTCGCAGGGGACAGTGCTTCCCGATGACACCGTCTTCGCCGACTTCAACGTCGTTCGGGGACAGTCCTACCGCTACCGGATCCGCGCGCAGTACACCACAACGGGACCATCCCAGTGGGTTGAGTTCGATGCCGTACTGTTCCCGGGTTAGGCGGGTACACGGCTGAGTTGAAGACACTACGACACTTGTTTGCTGGTTGCCCGCGGTCAGCTATGCGTCCGCGGGCATCCACGCTTAAGCGATCGACGGCCGCACGACTGCTCGCGCTCGGCCTGACGCTGCTTGCCTCCGCTATCGCTTGCGCGCAGACGCCGCTCTACAACGGCGTGCGTCTCAACCTCTGGCCCAACCCGCGGGTGGTGCCGGCGGACGGAAAGAGCGAAGCCACGATCCGCGCCGAACTGCGCGATCAGAATGGCGCTATCGTGCCGGATGGCACCGTCGTGGTGTTCCGCATTGAGGGCGGCGACCTCAGCCTCGATGGAAGTGAGCGACGCCAGGTGATCACGGTCGAGACGGCAGCCGGGGCTGCCACAGTGTACGCGACAAGCACCACCGTCGGCACCGCGATGGTGTACGCGGAGCTTGCCACTGGCGAGGGGAAGAACCGCACTGCGATTGCATTCGTCGAGGAGGGCAGCTCACTCCTTGCCGGCGCCGGCGTTGTGCATATCCGTGGCAGTTGGGTCGGGTACGCCCTCGACAAGGGTATCGTGGAGGCGCGCGACCAGGCCGAAGTCGAATTCGCTGGCGTCCTCGTCTCGTCCCCAGACCTCCTGCAGGTGGATGTCAACACCCTCTTTCTCACCGCCGTGGAAGCGACCGTGGAGTTCCGCGGGCAGATGATCAGAGCAGACGAACTCAGCTACGATCTCCTCTCCGGACAGGGCAGTCTCCGCCGCCTCGCCGATGCGGGCATCGAGGAGGTCTGCTTCGACTGCTATACGCTGCAGGAGCGCGAGCCAGAGCAGGAACTTACTGCCGACCTCTTCCGCCTCGGCACCTCCGACGCGGCCGCCTGGGCCGTCGCGAAGGGCGTCTCCATCTACCCCCAGCAGAAGATCGTCCTGCGTGAGGCGAAGCTGTACGCAGGCGGCTCAAAGATCGCGAACCTCCCAAAGTACTGGATCATCGCGATGCCCGGCTACTCGGGAAGCACTCACTCGCGCGTGTTGGGCGTCAACTCCGGCGGCGGGCTATCAGTGGACTTTCCCTACTTTTACCGAGTTACTGAGACCCAGACCGGCGCCGTGAAACTCCAGCATGGAGCTTCCTCCGGAAGCGTTATCGCGCGGGGTGACTGGTCGCTGGCGCTGGAGGAGAGCTACGACACAGGCACCGCGCAGGGGGCGCTGTCTCTGGTTGGCCTCCCTCGAAGTGACTGGGGTCTGCAGTGGCGCGACCAGCGGAGTCTCGGCGGCCGCCGCGACGGCTACTTCACCATCTTCTCGCCGGACCACGAGAGCTGGTATGCGGACGCCAACGTGTATGAGCTCTCGGCAGGGAAGCGGCTCAACCTTACCGCGTCGATCCAGAGGCCGCGGGGCGCCGACCTTTCATACGCGGTCGGCGCCGACTGGCTCTCGATGAACCGGCCGCTCGGGATGTGGAACGCCAGCTATCGCCTCGGGACCTCCGCCACACTGCGTCACATTGACGGGCTCGATGACGGCCTGGTTGCGGAGAACCAGTTCTATGCCGCGATGGACCTGCCACGCCATCACTTCAGCGAGCGCACGTCGGTCACGCCCTCCTTCAGCGACGTGTTCACATGGGACACCGGAGGTTACCGTTACAACTCCCTTCGCGCTGAACTCAGAATGCGCCACATCGTCAGTAGTAACACGTCGGTCAACTTCGCGTATCAGGGCGAGATGACGAGCGGAGACAACGACGACGGGTACCGGCAGACCGTCAACCTCGACCTGCGCGCCCATCATGGCCGAAAGCTGTCGAGCTACCTGACGGGTAGCTACGACCTCAGTGACCAGAGGTTCTACGGCTTCGGGCTTGTCGACTACTACGTGGACGACAGGTGGCGACTTGGCGTCGCAGGCACCTACTACGAGCTTGACGAGGGCGCCTACGACGACGTCGAGGTCACTGTGGCACGTGACATCGGCCCCACTGAGGTCGGCCTGCGGTGGTCGGAAGCCACCGGGCGCATCTCGCTTGAGCTCGGCGACTTCACCGGCCTCGGGTTGTAGGAGACGCGCCGCAGGTCCCGTCTACACGTTACCCGCCCCCTCCCTTTGTGTTATCATTAGCTAATCACTGCGACCGCGAGCCGCAACGCGGACGGTCAATCATGTACGGATGAGGTCCCATGCAGAAGTTTGAGGTCGTTGCCGATTTCGTCCCTACCGGCGACCAGCCGCAGGCCATCGAGGCCCTCGCCGAGGGTATCCGTTCCGGCATGCAGCAGCAGGTCCTGCGCGGCATCACCGGCTCCGGGAAGACCTTCGCCATCGCCAAGGTCGTCGAGGCGGTGCAGAAGCCCACGCTGGTGGTTGCGCACAACAAGACCCTCGCCGCGCAGCTCTGCGCGGAGTTCAGGGAGTTCTTCCCGCACAACGCGGTGGAGTTCTTCGTGAGCTACTACGACTACTATCAGCCCGAGGCGTATCTGCCGACCACCGACACCTACATCGAGAAGGACTCGCAGATCAATGAGGAGATTGACCGCCTGCGGCACTCAGCCACACAATCCGTGATGGAGCGCCGCGACGTCCTCGTGGTCGCCTCAGTCTCGTGCATCTTCGGCCTCGGCTCGCCGGAGCAGTACGAGGAGATCACGCTGCGCCTGCACAAGGGCCAGACGATCGACCGCGACAGCATCCTCGAGCAGCTCGTGAAGATGCAGTTCGCCCGCAACGACTACGAGCTGCGCCGCGGCAGCTTCCGGGTGCGCGGCGACGTCCTTGAGATCACTCCGATGGATGAGGACGAGGTCGTGCGGGTCGAGATGTGGGGCGATGAGATCGAGCGCATCATGGTCATCGATTCGCTGACCGGTGAGGTGATCGAGGAGAAGGCGACCACCGTCATCTTCCCGGCCACTCACTTCGTGGCGTCGCGCGCGCGCACGGACAACGCGCTCGTGGCGATCGAGCGCGAACTGAATGAGCGCGTCGCGTACTTCCATCGCGAGAACATGCTGCTCGAGTCGCAGCGCCTCGAGCAGCGGACCATGTACGACCTGGAGATGATCCGTGAGGTCGGCTACTGCACCGGGATCGAGAACTACTCCCGCCACTTCGATGGCCGCCAGCCCGGTGAGGCGCCCTTCACGCTGCTTGACTACTTCCCGCAGGACCGGCTGATCGTCATCGACGAGTCGCACCAGACCATCCCGCAGATCCAGGCGATGTACCATGGCGACCGCTCGCGCAAACTCAGCCTCGTGCAGCACGGCTTCCGCCTGCCATGCGCGCTGGACAACCGGCCGCTGACCTTCCGCGAGTGGGAGAGCCGCGCGCAGCAGGTCATCTACACCTCCGCCACCCCGGCCAGGTACGAGCTCGAGCGCGCTCAGAACATCGCTGAGATCGTCATCCGGCCCACCGGCCTGACCGATCCGGAGATCGAGGTGCGCCCCACCAGGGGGCAGATTGATGACCTGATCGGCGAGATACGCAAGCGTATCGCGAAGCAAGAGCGCATCCTCGTAACAACGCTCACCAAGCGTATGGCGGAGGACCTCACCGATTACCTCGCCGAGCTTGACATCCGCGTGCACTACCTGCACTCGGACATCGAGACGATCGAGCGCACCGAGCTGCTGCGCGACCTGCGCCTCGGCACATTCGATGTGCTCGTCGGGATCAACCTCCTCCGCGAGGGCCTCGACCTCCCGGAGGTCTCGCTGGTGGCGATCCTCGACGCCGATCGCGAGGGCTTCCTGCGTTCGGAGACCTCGCTCATCCAGACGATGGGCCGCGCGGCGCGCAACGTCGAGGGGCGCGTGATCATGTATGCTGACACGACCACCGACTCGATGCGCCGCGCGATCGACGAAGTCGAGCGCCGCCGGGCGAAGCAGGTCGCCTACAACGAGGAGCATGGCATCACGCCGCAGACGATCCGCAAGAAGATTCACGACGTCATCCGCTTCCACCAGCAGGCCGCGGAGGAGGCCGAGCGCACCGTGCCGGAGGAGATCGCCGGCGAGCTTGCCGCGGCCGACCTCGATGCGCTGATCACTGCGCTCGAGGACGAGATGCGCTCGGCGGCCGCCGACCTCGAGTTCGAGCGCGCGGCTGAGTTGCGCGATGAGATCACTGAGCTGCGCGCCCGCGTCGGCGTTGCCGGAGGCGGGTGAGGGCGATGCGCGAGCGCATTGAGGAGAAGATGCGCACCGTCCCGAACGAGCCCGGTGCCTACCTGATGCTCGACGACGCGGGCGATATCATCTACGTCGGCAAGGCGCGCTCACTGCGCAAGCGGCTCCAGCAGTGGTTCCGAGAGGATGGCGGGCACAGCCCGTGGGCCGCGACGATGGTGCGCACCGCCGCCGACGTGGACTACATCGTCACGCGCTCCGACCTCGAGGCGCTGACGCTCGAGTACAACCTGATCAAGGAGCACCAGCCGCGCTTCAACATCCGCCTCGCCGATGACAAGAGCTACCCCTATCTGCGGCTCACCTGCGAGAAGTACCCGCGTCTGACCGTCGTGCGCGACCTCCGCCGCGGCGCCAACGTCGAGCTGCCCGGGCGCTACAAGCAGGACCGCGGGCTGCATGACCCGCGCGGGCGGGAGGTCTTCAGCCTCCGCGAGGGGCGTGTCTTCGGACCCTTCCCGAGCGCCACGGCCATGCGCCGGACGATGCGCGTTGTGCAGCAGCTCTTCGGCCTGCGCAGTTGCAGGCGGCCCCTGAGCGGCGAGCCCTGCGGCCGGCCGTGCCTGAACTACCACATCAACCGCTGCATGGGCCCGTGCACCGGCCAGGTGCCGCCCGAGGAATACGCGGAGACCTGCGACGAGGTCGCGCTCTTCCTCTCCGGCAAATCCGATGAGATCACTCGCCGCCTCCGAGAGCAGATGAATCTCGCCGCGGAGAAGCTCGACTTCGAGCGCGCGGCACAGCTTCGCGACCGGCTGCAGGCGGTGGAGACGGTCACGGAGGCGCAGTTGATGGTCGCCACCGAGGAGCGCGAGCAGGATGCCCTCGGGGTGGCCCTCAACGGCAAGCGCGCGGTCGTCGCGATTCTCTCCGTGCGGCGCGGGCGGCTGCTGGAGAAGGAGCAGTTCACGATCGAGGGCAGCGAGGGCCGTGAGCCGGGCGAGGTGCTGGAGGAGTTCCTCGGACGCCACTACTCCGAATCGCACATCCCGCGCGAGATACTGCTCAGCCACCCGATCGAGGCCGCGGAGGACTGGGCGGAGATCCTCAGCCAGATCCGTGGGCTGAAGGTGCGCGTGAACGTGCCTCAGCGCGGCGAGAAACGGCGGCTCGTCGAGCTTGCGATGCATAACGCCGAGCTGGCGCTCAAGGGCATCGGCACCAGCCCGGAGGAGCAGCGGGCGTGGCTGGCGCTGCAGGAGCTTGCGGAGGCGTTGCGGCTCGATGAGGCGCCGGAGCGCATCGAGTGCTACGACATCTCCACCACCCAGGGCCGCGAGAGCACCGGCTCGATGGTGGTCTTCGCGGACGGACGGCCGGAGAAGTCATCCTACCGCCGCTTCCGGATGCACGAGACCGAGGGGAAGCCGGATGACTTCGCGATGATGGAGGAGATGCTGCAGCGGCGGCTGCGGCGCGCGGCGGAGGGCGACGAGAAGTTCCTCCCGCTGCCCGATCTGCTCATCGTGGACGGCGGCAAGGGCCAGCTTGGCGTGGCGGTGCGGGCGCTCGGGGCGTGGGAGATCGATGAGGTGCCCGTCGCCTCGCTCGCCAAGCGCGAGGAGGAGGTCTTCGTGCCCGGCAGCCCCGAGCCGATGGACATGACGAACTACGCCGAGGCGCGGCGGCTGCTCCAGCAGATGCGCGATGAGGCGCACCGCTTCGCGATCACCCACCACCGCGGCCTCCGCGGGAAGCGGCTCACCGAGTCGGTCCTCGAGGGCGCCCCCGGCATCGGCCCGGCGCGGCGGAACATGCTCCTGACGAGCTTCGGCTCGATCGATGCCATCGCCCGGGCATCCCTCGAGGAACTTGCGGCGGTTCCCGGCATGACCGAGGCGGCCGCGAAGGCGGTCGTCGAGCTGATGCGCGACTACGATGCCTCCGGCGACGCCGAAGCGAGCGAGAACTGACAACGTAGTTCCGTGGGGCAGGCATCCTGCCTGCCTGCCGTGAGCCGTTCGCAGTATCGGTTCCGTAGCGGCGGGCTTCCAGCCCGCCAATCATCGTTTCCGTGGTGCGGGCGCCCTCGCCCGCACATGACGGGCTGGAAGCCCGTCGCTACGAACGACACGACCGCAGGCTGGAAGCCTGCGCCACGGGGGGAGTGGCTCCAATCCTATGGGGCAGGCATCCTGCCTGCCAGCCGTAAGCCGTCGCAGTATCCGTTCCGTAGCGGCGGGCTTCCAGCCCGCCAGTCGTTCCTCCCCCTCTCCCGCGGACACTGCGTCGTTTGCAGCGTCAAGGGGGAGGGGGCCGGGGGGAGGGGCCGCCGTCGCCCCTACTACCTCCCGTGCCGGCTGCGGATGTGATTGAGCCGCCCGCCCGCCAGCACGATCTCCCGCTCGCGCTCTGAGAGGTCGCACGTCAGCGAGATCGCGCGGCCTGTCTCGCCGACCGTCGCGTTGACCGACTGCCCCGACGCCACCGCCTCGCGCACACCCTCGAAGCGCAGCACGGCGCCCTGCTCGATCGCCGCGTAGTCCTCCGGCGCGATCTCCAAAGGCAGGATGCCGAAGTTCACCAGGTTCGCCTTGTGTATGCGCGCGAATGACTCCGCCACGACCGCCTGGATACCCAGGTGCATCGGCGCGAGGGCGGCATGCTCCCGCGAGGAGCCCTGGCCGTAGTTCTCCCCGCCGAGCACGATCCCGGGCTGCGTGGCCTCTGCGCGCTCGGCGAACTCCGGGTCAATCCCAGCGAAGACGAAGCGGCTGATCGCCGGGATGTTGCTGCGCAGCGGCAGGACCTTCGCCCCCGCGGGCATGATGTCATCCGTGGTGATGTTGTCCCCGAGCTTCAGCAGCACGGTCGCCTCGAAGCTGTCCGGCAGGTCGCCCCGCAGCGGCAGCGGCGCGATGTTCGGGCCGCGCACAACCTCCACCTCGCTGCCGTCCCCCGGCGGCACGATGATCATCCGATCATCCACCTCGAAGTGCTCCGGCACCTCCACCCCCGGCGGCGTCATGACTGCGGAGGGGTCGGTGAACTGCCCCTCCAGCGCCACGAGCGCGGCGGTCTCCGGGCTCGTCAGGTAGATGCCGGCGTTCGCGGTGCCGGAGCGGCCGAGGAAGTTGCGGTTGAATGCGCGCACGCTCACGCCGCCGGTTGGTGGCGCCTGCCCCATCCCGATGCACGGCCCGCAGGTCGGCTCGAGCACACGTGCACCCGCCGCCAGCAGATCCGCCAGCGCCCCGTTGCGCGCGATCATCTCCTCCACCTGCCGCGATCCGGGGGAGATCACGAGGCTTACGCGCTCGTCGATGGTGCGGCCCTTCAGGATCGCCGCCACGGTCATCAGGTCCTTCAGCGAGGAATTCGTGCAACTCCCGATGCAGACCTGATCGACCGGCGTCCCCTCAAGCGTGGTGACCGGCACGACCTGGTCAGGCATGTGCGGCTGCGCAACCAACGGCACGATCGCCGACAGGTCGAGCTCGATCACCTCGGCATACTCCGCGCCCTCGTCGGCGAGCAGCTCCGACCAGTCGCCCTCGCGTTGCTGCGCCACGAGGAATGCGCGCGTGGCCTCGTCGCTCGGGAAGATGGATGAGGTCGCGCCAAGTTCCGCGCCCATGTTCGTGATCGTCGCGCGCTCAGGCACCGAGAGCGTCGCCACGCCCGGGCCGAAGTACTCAAACACCTTCCCTACGCCGCCCTTGACGCTGAGGCGCATGAGCAGTTCGAGGATGACATCCTTCGCGGACGCCCAGCCGGTCAGACCTCCGAACAGGTGAACGCCGATGACCTGCGGCATGTTCAGGTGGAACGCCTCGCCCGCCATCGCCGCGGCCACATCCAGCCCGCCCGCCCCGATCGCGAGCATCCCGATCCCGCCGCCGGTCGGCGTGTGCGAGTCCGAGCCAAGCAGCGTCTTCCCGGGCACCCCGAACCGCTCCAGATGCACCTGGTGGCAGATGCCGTTGCCGGGGCGGGAGAAGTAGACCCCGTACTTCGCCGCGACACTCTGCAGGTAGCGGTGGTCGTCCGCGTTCTCGAAGCCCGTCTGCAGGGTGTTGTGGTCCACGTAGCTGACCGAAAGCTCGGTCTGCACGCGGTCCAGGCCCATCGCCTCGAACTGCAGGTAGGCCATCGTGCCCGTGGCGTCCTGCGTGAGGGTCTGGTCGACAGATATCGCGATCGGCGCCCCGGGCGTCATCTCCCCGGACACAAGGTGGACGGCGATGATCTTCTCAGCGAGCGTCTTTGGCATTTCCCTGCTCCTTTTTGCCTGCTGTCGGTCAGTGCAGCAGCCAGCGGTCGAACCAGCCAAATGCTTTCGCGCCGTTGTGCCTATGTCCTGCCTCAAACACATCAAGGTCGAGGCGATCCCGCACTCCGGCCGCCTCGTAGATCCGCCCAACCTGGGAGTAGGCGTCCATCGCGAAGATCTCGGGCGATGTGCCGTCCACCGTGCCAACCTCCAGCAGCAGCGGGCGCGGCGAGATCAGCCCGAAGACCTCCGGCGTGTCGCCGAGCGCCAGCATCCCAGGCACCAACTGCGCCGCGCAGCTTGCGTCGATTGTGAGCCGCTCGCGGAAGATGTTCAGCGCGCCGCTCGCGACGGCGCAGGCGATCCGTTGGTCGAGGGCGCTGAGGTACATCGTGAGGCGGCCACCGTAGGAGATGCCGGTCGCGCCGATCCGCGCAGGATCAACAGCGGGCTGGTCGCTGAGCAGGTTGACGCAGGCCATCAGATCGCGCACCTGCCCGCCGATCAGGTTGATCCCGAACTGCTGGAGGCGCAGCGCCGCCAGGTCGCAGGCGTCCCGCCGCCGGCCATGCCTTTCCGTGGCACGGGCGTCCCCGCCCGTGCGCCGTTCGTCGTGTCGTGAGCCGTTCGTAGCGGCGGGCTTCCAGCCCGCCAGCCATCGCCGCCCCCGTGGCACGGGGGCCCTCGCCCGCACATGACGGGCTGGAAGCCCGTCGCGACAAACGACACGACCGCAGGCTGGAAGCCTGCGCCACAGAGGGGCAGGGGCCGTCGTTGTCGTCAGCGGTAGCTGCTGTGGCCCTCGCGCCCCGCGAGGGGGCCGTTCCGTCATGGCCGAAGCGAACAACTCCCCGGCGAGGGCGTCGGGGCCACACCGACAGCGACTGAAGGCGCCCGCACACGACACGCTCGACAGCCCTCCGGCTACCTCCGGCGCCGGCTGCGGATGTGGTTGAGCCGCCCGCCCGCCAGCACGATCTCCCGCTCGCGCGCGGAGAGGTCGCACTTCAGTGAGATCGCGCGGCCCGTCCCGGCGACCGTCGCGCTGATCGGCTGCCCCGACGCGACCGCCTCGCGCACGCCCTCGAAGCGCGGCCCGGCGCCCTGCTCGATCGCCGAGCGGTAAGCGATCCGGCGCGATCAGGTGCGCCATGAAGCGCGGGTTCACCTCCGCCAGCGTGACTTCGAGGCGAAGCTCATTCACGCCCGCGCGCGGCGCCACGGGCCAGGTGCAGCCGAACGGCTCGATGCGCGGCGAGCCATCGGTGATGAGCGTGTCGTTGAGCGAGGCGCGGATGCCTCGCAGGCCGCCAAGCTCCAGCAGCGCCTCGCAGTCGCGGTCGCTGATGATGGCGCAGCGCAGGCTGACCACGCCGTCACGCGCGGGGGCGTCCCTGAGCGGCACAGCATAGTCGTAGCGCGCCTCGATGACGCCCTCGTCGGTCTCCCATGCGAGGAGCAGGCCGTGGAGCGAAGCCACCGTCTGCAGCGTCGGCCGTTCGCGTGTCATGTCGCGCTCCGGTGAGTCAGTATTCCGCGTCTCCGGTACGCGCGCAGGTGCCGGAGCAGCGGACGGCGAATTGCTACGCTCGATCCGCAGGATGACATCTGAAGTGGAGGCGTATCGTACCCATGGGAGAAGGCGCGAAGCTCATCACAGGACTTGTCGGAGTAATACTGGGGCTTCTCCTGGGTTTCGGCGCGCTCACGCTCGTGATGCAGCAGACAGGCGGCCGGCTCTTTGAGAACTCCGGCCTTGGGCTCCTCGTTTCAATGGGCCTGGTAGGCGGTGGGGCCGCACTGATGGGCTACCTCGCGCTGTGGATCGCCGGAACCATCGATCAACGCAAGAAGAAGGCGAAGCGGGCCGCGAACAAGGAGCGCCGGAAGAGGAAGTAGGCGCTTGGAGCGTCGTCAGTTCACTCGCCTTTCTCCCTGGTCTCGACGAGATCGCCGCCCCAGACGCGCGTCCGGTCGTCCTCCGTCTTCTCCATGTAGTAGCGCCGGACCGTGCCATCGTGCTCTTCCACGTCCACGATGGCTCGCCCGTGTTCGCTGTCCAAGCCGACCGTCCCCGCGGACCGGATCCCCGCGTCATGAGACGCTCCGCTCCACGGCACCGCCACGTGCAGGCCGCCAGGCCTCGCGAAGGCTGCGGCGACCAGCCCCACCACGATCGTGAGCAGTCCCGCGATGACGTAGACGACCGCACGCCGCGGGCCTGCCCCCATCATCAACCGGTGGTAGGACGGCATCCGCCGTGGACGCGTGGTCGTCACCGCCCTCCCCCCGGCGTCGCTTAGTCCGAAGAGGTCACGGGTGTCGCCCTGGCATAGGAGTTGGCAACTTTCGTCAATCGCACCATGACCGGCTCCTCAACGTCCGGCGACACCTCCGGTGCATATACTATCAGACCATCCACGCAGCCGACAAGCCCCATCTCCGGCGCACGCAGCAGGTTCTCAGGCTGCACCTCGAGTTTGTGCCCGGTGCGCCGGCGGGCCACCCGCCGCAGTCCGCGACGGGTCTCCCGCGGGCTGATCTCGTAGTGCTCGGGATTCATTGAGAGCTCCGCGCGTGCAAAGATCTCGCAATCAAGCTCCTGCTCCAGTTCATCCGCGTACTCGCCGAAGGGCCCGATGAACTCCATGATGACCTGCGGCGCCGCCGCGATGTGGAAGATGCGGTCCTCGCTCTCGCGCACCAGCCGCCGCACCTCGCGCTCCATCCCCGCAGCCACCGTCTCGGCGGAGAGGATGCGGCCGTGGCCGGAGCAGCACGGGCAGGTCGTCTGGAGGATCTGCGAGAGGCTCTCGCCCGTGCGCTTGCGCGTCATCTCCACCAGCCCGAGCCTGGTGATGTGCATGATTCGCGTCTTCATGCGGTCGTGCTCGAAGGCCTTGCGCAGCGCCGCGGTGACCTGCTTGCGGTGCTGGCGCTTGTCCATGTCAATGAAGTCGATGACGATGATCCCGCCGATATCGCGCAGCTTGAGCTGCTGGGCGACCTCATCGGCCGCCTCGAGGTTCGTCCGCAGGACGGTGTCCTCGAGATTGCGCCCGGTGAACTTGCCGGTGTTGACATCGATCGTGGTGAGCGCCTCGGTCTGCTCGATGTTCAGCCAGCCGCCGTGCGGCAGCCAGACCTTCGGCTGGATCGCGGTCTCGATCTGCTGCTCGATCTCGTAGTGCGTGAAGATCGGCGTCTCGCCGCGGTAGAGGTGTACGCGACCGCGCAGCTCGGGCGCCACATTATGCAGGAGGTTCAGGACCTTATCATATGTGATCTTGTCATCAATGAGGAACTCATCCACATCGGCCGAGAAGACATCCCTCAGGACCTCCAACGTGAGGCTGAGGTCCTCGTGGATCAGCGCCGGCGCCTTGGCCTGCTGGCTGCGCCCCTTGATCGTCTGCCAGAGCTTGGTGAGGAAGCGCACATCCGCCTCGAGGTCCTCCTTCGTGGCCCCCTGCGCGCGGGTGCGGACGATGATCCCGAACTCGTCCGGGCAGACCTCGTGCCCGATGTCCCGCAGGCGCTTGCGCTCCGCCTCGTCCTCGATCTTCTTCGAGACCCCGACCTTCTCCGAGGTGTCCGTCATCAGCACGAGGTAGCGACCGGGGAGGGAGATGCGGCGCGTCCCACGCGCGCCCTTGTCGCCCAGCGGGCCCTTCACGATCTGCAGGAGGAACTCCTCATCCTCCTTCACGACCTGGCTGATCGGGGGGAATGAGCTCATCTTGTGGCGCATCTTGTGGCGCGACGGCTCCTCCTCCAGCGCGTCCGAGACATGGAGGAAGACGTTCTTCTCCAGCCCGCACTCGACGAACGCTGCATCAAGCCCGCGGACCACGTTCTCAACCTTGCACTTGTAGACGTTTCCTGTGACGCGCTTGCCCCGTTCGACGAGAAGTTCAATGAGCCGTCCATCTTCGATGATTGCGACACGCGTCTGTCGTTTCGCGATGTTCGCGATGATCTTCTGAGCCATGAAAGACCTCATTTCCTGTCCGGCGCCGCCATGGTGCGCGGATGCGACGAGGCGCTGCCCCGGTATGAGGCCCCTCGCCGGCACCACGCACGTTCGACGCCGGTGTATCCAATGGTGTGTGTTGTTCAGACGCAGCGGCGCGTGCGACCTCCGCCCGTCCACCGTCAAACCGCGGAACCGTCATCCCCCGCGGGTGTGTCTGCGCGCATACTCGCGCGCGAGGTCAAGGCGCGTCACAACTCGCAGATGGAGCCTGACGTCCTGACCCGTGAGACCGGCAAGCCGGCGCTCGAGGCACTCAATGACCTCTGAGGGCTTCACGTAACGCTCCTGATCCAGCGCCAGCTTCATGCGAAGACGCGGCCCGGATGCGTCCCTTCCGGGGCACGCTTCGAAGACTGCCAATTCAAGTATACCCGGCCGAATGTCCACGTCCCGGGTCTCCGACTTCGTTTCGCGAGTGACAGGCAGTTCACCTGCCTGCAGAAGCTCCTCCGCCGCCCTCTGCAGCGCAGACAGATCCGGCGCATCCTCCGCGGATAGCTCCATCTCATACTCCGCGACCGTCAGTCCGGAGAGGTGTTTCTTCGTTTCGCCCGAGACTACCTCGGTCTCGACCGGCGCGAGGTCCTCCGGCAGCGCGCCCGCCAGCGCCCGGTGCACCTCATCGGCCGGCAGCGGATGCTCCAGCTCGATCTGGCAAAGCTCCCGCTCACCGCCCGTCCCGACCGGCAGCGCCTGCGCGTAGCCGATCAGCGCGGAGGGGTTGAAGCCCTGGGAGTACCTCACCGGCAGCCCCGCCCGCCGCACCGCCCGGTGCATCGCGCGGTTCAGGTCGAGGTGCGACAGGAAACGCAGCGCGCCGCCCTTGCGGAGGCGCACGATCGCGAAGTGCCTGATCGGCGGCCGCTCGTTCACTCCGCGACCTCCTCCGGCTCCGGCCAGCGCACCGGGGGGCAGTCGCCGACGAGCGCGGTCATCCCGCAGCCCTGGCAGCCTGCGCCGCGGCAGTCCGGCGTCGGCGCGCACTCGATCGCGCGCTGCAGCTCAGCCTGGAGGAACGCACGCGTGACGCCCGCGTCTATGACATCCCACGGAAGCTCCGCGTCGCGGGAGAGGCTCATTCGCGCGCGGGCCTGCATGTCGAGGCCGCGCCCGGCGAACGCCGCCTGCCAGAGCTCCGGGCGGAACTGCTCGCTCCAGCCGTCGAAGATCGCGCCCGCGCGCCACGCGTCCTCGATTACGCCGCTCAGGGCGCGGTCGCCGCGCGCGAGTGCCGCCTCAAGCAGCCCTGCCTCAAGCTCTGTGATGGAGAGGTGGACGCGACGGTTCGGCCCGAGCCGCTGGTAGAGCAGCTCGCGGCGGCGGCTGAAGGTCTCCGGGTCAACCATCCCCGTCCACTGGAAGGGCGTGTGCGGCTTCGGGATCAGCGCGTTCACGCTGACGCTCACCACCAGCCGCCCCCAGCCGCCCTTCGAGAGCTCCTCGCGACCCGCGGCGATCACGCGCTCCACGAGGTCGGCGATCGCCAGCACATCCTCGTCACGCTCGCGCGGCAGGCCGATCAGGAAGTAGAGCTTCACCCGCTGCCAGCCCGAGCGGAACGCCGCCCGCACCGCCGCCAGCAGGTTCTCCTCGGTCACGTCCTTGTTGATGATGTCGCGCATCCGCTGCGAGCCCGCCTCGGGTGCCAGCGTCAGCCCGCTTTTGCGCACACGCTGCAGACGATGCGCCAGCGCAACGCTGAAGGTGTCCACGCGCAGCGACGGCAGGCCGATCGACACTCGCCGGTGCGCGAGGCGCTCGTGCAGGCGGTCGATGAGCTCCCCGATCTTCGTGTAGTCCGGGCAGTTCAGCGACAGCAGCGACAGCTCGTCATAGCCGGTCGCGGCGATGATCGCCTCGGCCTGCTCCACGAGCGTGTCAAGCTCCCGCTCGCGCACCGGGCGGTAGATCATCCCGGCCTGGCAGAAGCGGCAGCCGCGGGTGCAGCCGCGCGCTATCTCGATCTCCGGCCGGTCATGCACCGCCTCGGTCCACGCCATCACCGGCCGCGTCGGCCACGGCTGCGCGTCAAGGTCCTCGACGACGCGGCGCGTCACGCGCTCCGGAACGCCCGGCTCGCGCGGCTCCGGGATGAGCAGGCCCTCAGGGCTCTCGTGCGCGGCGTAGAGCGACGGCGCGTAGACGCCCTCGATGGCGGCGCAGCGGCGCAGTAGATCCGCGCGCGCCTCACCTGAGCGGCCCTCGCGCGTGGCAAGCTCCGGCGGCGCCTCGGCGAGCAGATCGAGCAGATCGCCCAGCGCCTCCTCGCCATCGCCGATGACAATCAGGTCGAAGAAGTCCGCGATCGGCTCGGAGTTGAAGGCGCACGGCCCGCCGCCGACCACCAGCGGGTCGGCTCCCGCCCGGTCGGCCGCGCGGATGGGGATGCCGCCGAGGTCGAGCAGCTCCAGCACGTTCGTGAAGGTCAGTTCATGCTGGAGCGTGATCCCGACGAGGTCGAACTGCGCGAGCGGCGTCGCGGTCTCGTATGACGCGAGTGGCACGCCGCGCTCGCGCATGGCGGCGATGGCGTCGGTCCAGGGGAGGAACACGCGCTCCGCGGCCGCGCGCTCGCGGCGGTTGACCACCTCGTAGAGCACCCGCAGGCCGGCGTGCGACATCCCCACCTCGTAGGTGTCCGGGTAGCAGAGCGCCACGCGGTGGTCCACCTCGGAGGCGGGCTTGACGACCTGGTTGACCTCGCCGCCGATGTAGCGTGCGGGCGTCTCGATCCGGTTGAGGATATCCTCGGGCAGCATAGGCGAAAGCGGGAAAGCGAGAAGCTCCAGCCGGAAGCTGGAGCCACGATACGTGACAACAGATTGGCCTGCGTGGTGGAATGATAGGCCGCAGAGGGCGGTTCTGTCAAGTGAGCGCCCCCTCCACAACAACGACTGACGGCAGGCAGGATGCCTGCCCCACGGAACAAAGGCCCATCCTATCCCGTGGCGCGGGCTTCCAACTCCAGCCTGCGAGTCGTTGTTCTTAGCGGTTGTCGTCAGCCGTAGCTGTTGTGGCCCTCGCGCCCCGCGAGGGGCCGTTGCCTTCTCCACTGAACGAACGACACTCCCCGGCGAGGGCGCCGGGGCCACAACGGCAACGGCTGACGACTCGCAGGCTTCCATCCTGCGACCATTGTTGTTCTCCCCCTCTCCCGCCACCCCGCCCGTCGTTTGGCGGGGTCAGGGGGAGGGGGCC
>DHPY01000075.1:0-92800 GCA_002411015.1 Armatimonadetes bacterium UBA5352
TGCGGGCTTTCTGAACATAACCATTGTACCCATCCACAGCGCCCGCACCCGTGCGGGTGCTGTGCTGTTGACAACCGACCGGCCTTCGTGTAGTATCCCAGCGAGCCGTTAGCTCAGTTGGTAGAGCATCGGACTTTTAATCCGAGGGCCGCAGGTTCGAGCCCTGCACGGCTCACCAGCGACCTGCAGGCCACGGATGCGATCCCGATGATGGCTCACGGTCTATTCGGGAGTCGCTGGTTCGAAATCGCGCTGCTTGCCAACATGAAGAGCGATTCGGCGGATGCGCCGAGGGCTTGTGAGTAGTGGCCCCATGGTCTAGTGGTTAGGACTCCGCTCTTTCAAGGCGGTGGCACGGGTTCGATTCCCGTTGGGGCTACCACCCGTTTTCCGCGGCCTGCCGTGCAGCACGCTCCGACGGGCGGATAGCTCAGTGGCAAGAGCACCTGCCTTACACGCAGGGGGTCGCAGGTTCAAGTCCTGCTCCGCCCACCACGGTAACGGGCGGCGCGCTCAAGGCGATCAAGCCCGGGCGCGATGTTCCTGGAGCGCTGCCGGTCGGAGCAGTCCGGGAAGCAGACGCCGGCAGCGGATGTCCGAACGTTGACAGGTCCGACATATGCGTGGCGAGGTAGCTCAGTGGTAGAGCACCGCACTGAAAATGCGGGTGTCGCCAGTTCAACTCTGGCCCTCGCCACCACCACTTGTTTCCACGACCGTCTCGCAAAGCCGACGTAGCTCAATTGGCAGAGCAGCTGAATCGTAATCAGCAGGTTGCCGGTTCGAGTCCGGCCGTCGGCTCCACTCTCATCTCGACCCGGACCGCGACCTGGATTGACTTCGGCCCAACGGTGCGGGACACAGCACATATCCGTGTGGATGGAGCAGTCGCAGCATCCCCCCCGCGCCCGTGGAGTTGGTATTCGGTGCGTATCACTCGGGCAGTCGTGCCCGCCGCCGGGCGGGGTACCCGGCTCTATCCCATCACGAAGGCGCAGCCCAAGGAGATGCTGCCCCTCGGGACGCGCCCTGTGATCCAGTCGGTGGCGGAGGAACTGACCGGTGCCGGCGTCACCGATATTCTGCTCATCACTGCCGAGAGCAAGCGAGTCATCGAGGACCACTTCGACCCATCCTCCGGCCTCACCTACGCCGAAGCCCCCGCCGAAGGCCGCCGCTACGCATTCCCCACGGACTCTGCCCGGATCTACACGATTCGACAGGGCGGCGCGCTCGGACTGGGCCATGCCGTAGCCTGCGGCGCGCAGTTCGTGGGAGATGAGCACTTCGTCGTCGCGCTTGGCGACTGCATCATGACCGGCCCGGAGCCGCTGCAGCGGCTGGTAAAGGCCCACCTGCGACACAGGGCCGATCTGTCCATCATCGTGCAGCAGGTCGGGCGGGAGGGAACGAAGCGCTACGGGATCGTCGCCACAGGTGAGCGGCTGGACGAGACCGCGCTGAGGATGACGGACATCGTGGAGAAGCCCGGGCCGGATGTCGCGCCCGGTCGCCTCGCGGTCGCCGCGCGCTACATCTTCTCCCCCGCGCTCTTCGGCTACCTGTCGGACGTCACCGCGGGCCTTGGCGGGGAGATCCAGCTTACCGACGCGATCCACGCCATGCTGGCCGATGGCCTGAAGGGGGTGGCGGTGCCGCTGATGCCGGGTGAGCACCGTCTGGACGTCGGCAACGTCGCGAGCTACGGGCGCGCGTTCATCCGCATGATGCTCACGGATGCAGATCAGGGGGAGGCCCTTCAGAGCTACGCGGCGAAGTTGCTCGCGCACATTAACGAGGGTACACCCGATCCCGATCTGCCGTCCGATCTGTAGAGCGGCTGACATCCGAAGGGAGGCCCGTTGATGCGGGAGTTGAGTAGCCTCATCGGCCTGCAGGTTATCTCGACCAGCGAGGGCAAGAAGCTGGGTAGCATCGCCGAAGCATACGTGGATCTCGCCGCGGGAGAGTTGGTGTGCGTGACGCTGGCGAAGACGCCCGAGTTGCGCGTCATCCTCGCCAGGGACATTGACGTCATCGGCAGCGACGCGGTGATGGTAGCTGATCACACGAAGCTGCGCAGCCGCGAGGAGACCGAGGAAGAGCTCCAGCGCGGCAAGCGAGTGCTGAGCAGCCCGCCGCTGGTCATCACCAGCCAGGGCAGGACGCTCGGCGATCTCGGCCCGGTCCAGATTGATGAAGTGACGAAGCGCGTCCTGCGCTTCGAGGTCACCGGCGGAGCGCTGCGTGACTTCACGGACGGCGTGCTGGCCCTGCCGGTGCTCGATGGCATCGTGCACGGGGACGACACCGTCATCGTGCCGCACGAGGTGGTGGCGCGCCGACTCGTGCAGGCGGGAGGCCTGCGCGGCGCCCTCAGGAATCTCGGCGAGCGGCTCAAGGTCGGAGCCGAGGACCTCGGCGAGATCTCGCGCGATCAGAGCGTGAAGATCAAGGAGCGCGCCGAGGTGCTGGCGAAGAAGGCGGCCGAGGCGACTGAGAAGGCGAAGGAGCGCATCGGCGAGGTCGCTGAGGACGCTCGTGAGAAGGCCGCCGAGGCGACTGAGAAGGCGAAGGAGCGCATCGGCGAGGTCGCTGAGGACGCTCGTGAGAAGGCGGCCGAGGCGACTGACAAGGCGAAGGAGCGCATCGGCGAGGTCGCTGAGGACGCTCGCGAGGCGATCAAGCGCGAGGATTCAGCGGACGTGACTGCGGCGCCCGACATCGAGCCTGACGCACCGCGGATCGAGGACGCTCCGGTGGAGGTTGCGCCGGCCGAGGATGTCGCCGCCGCCGAGGAGGAATCTGTTGCGGAGGTCTCCGGTGAGGTTGAGATGCACCTGGTTCCCGAGGTGGCGACGCCACTGCCGGCGGGCGAGGAGATAGAGGAGCGCGCACCATCTCACGCGGTGTCCGATGACAGCAGTGACGAGGAGCCCGGATAGGCAAGGTATGGCAATTCACAGCGGCATTGATCTGAAGCACTGTTTGAAGCACTGTCTGGTTCGCATCCCGGGGCTTGAGCTGCGGGAGAACGAGCCACTCTCGCGCCACACCTCATTCGGCATCGGCGGCCCGGCGGACCTGCTCGTGATCCCGTCCACCCCTGCGGCGCTGTGCGCGGCGCTCGCCGCCACCTACGACGCCGGAATCTCCCCGGTGCTGCTCGGCAACGGCACGAACCTCATCGTGCGCGACGGGGGCATCCGCGGCGTCGTCGTCCGCATAGCGGATGAGATGGCCGAGATCAGGTTCGATGGCACCCGCGCGACCGTCGAGGCGGGTGCATCGCTGGCCTCAGTCTGCCTGCAGTGCGCGCGTAGAGGCCTCTCAGGCCTGGAGTTCGCCGCCGGCATCCCCGGGACCATCGGCGGCGCGCTCATCATGAACGCCGGCGCCTACGGCGGCGAGATGGGGGACATCGCCGAGTGGGTCGAGGTCGCCGGGACCGACGGGGAGATACGCCGCCTCGAGCACGCCGACCTCAGCTTCGGCTACAGGCAGACCACTCTCCGGATGCTCGGCGAGGCGGTCGTGCGCGCGGGTCTGGGCCTGCGGGAGGGCGACCCGGCGGAGATCCACGCGAGGCTCTGTGACACTATGGCGATGCGCTGCGCCAAGCAGCCCGTCTCCAGCCCCAGCGCAGGCTCAATCTTCAAGCGCCCGGAGGGCGACTACGCAGGAAGGCTGCTCGAGAGTGCCGGCGCCAAGGGCCTATGCGTGGGCCGCGCCGCTGTCTCCCGCAAGCACGCCAACTTCGTCGTCAACCTCGGGGGCGCATCCGCATCGGATGTCATTCGCCTGATTGAGGCCACTCGCGAACTCGTCTACGAACGATCAGGCGTCTGGCTCGAGCCGGAGGTCTGCGTCATCGGCGAGGACTGAACGGCAGCAACGGCAACGGCAACGGCGAACGACCGACGGGCAGGAGGCCGTCGCTACGAACGACACGGCGAACGGCAGCAACGGCAGCGGCCACGGCGAACGACCGACGGGCAGGATGCCCGTCGCTACGAACGACACGGCGAACAGCACCAACAGCAGCAGCGGCTATTGCACGGCGTCGGCCTCAGGGTCGGCACCGTCTTCGTCTTCAGGCTCAGGCGCCATCTCAATCCACGCCTCACCCGGGCGCACGCGCAGGGGCTTGCTGGCATCCAGGCGCTTGCGGACAGCGGGCGGGACGTAGATGCCGTTAAGCTCCTCGCTCGCAAGGACGCTCGCGACGGCTGCGATCCGATCAGGCACCCGCAGCGCCGAGTCTATCACCGCCACCCGCTCGCCGCGAAGCACGCATACGCCCACGCGCCCCGCCGCGGACTGGTAGCGCACCTCAATCCCCACCCGCTTCGCGAGCTCCTCAAGATGATGCAGCATCGTCTCCTGATCCACCGGCACGGCCTCCTGCAGTGTGAGCTCAGTTGCCTGGCCCCTTTCGTCACTTGCGGCCGGTTCTCCTTCGCATGGGGAGGTCGCGGCCGTTGTGCGGGGAATCCTGCGGGCGAACAGGTAGCCTGCCCCCAGGGGGGAGATAGATGCACCTCAACGATCACGTATTCACTCGCCGCGGCAACTGCGGCGCTATCAGCCTGGTCTTCCTCGCCTGTCTGATCGCGCTGCTCTGCCAGCCCTGCGAGGCCACGGTGCTCCCCGCGAACATCAGCGCGAATAGGACGCTCACTGCCGCGGGCTCACCATGGCAGATGCGTGGCAACGTGACGATCACCCCCGGCGCCACTGTCACGGTGGAGCCGAACGCGCACGTGGTCGCCGAGGGCAACGTCCGCCTGACCGTCTCCGGCTCGCTGATCGCAATGTCCCCCGCCGGCACGCGCATCGTCTTCCGCGCGCCGGATAGCAGCGCCAGCGGCGCCTGGCAGGGCATCTACTTCACCCCCGGCAGCACCGGCCGCTTCCAGCGCTGCACCTTCCGCTCCGCGACCACGAACCTGCTCGTCGAGGGGGCCGATGTGCGACTCTACAACTGCCATGTGCGGAAGGCCTCGCAGGACGGTCTGATGGCCTGGGGCGACGCATTCGTGAAGACCGCCTACTGCCGCTTCCAGAACAACACGCGCCACGGGCTGCAGATTCAGACGAACTCGCCCTCAGGCGCGGTCATCTCCAGCGAGTTCATCGGCAATGGCGGCCACCCCGTGCTGCTGAAGGCCTCCTGCGTGGAGCTTCTGCGCGCGGGCAATCGCTTCGAGTACAACGGCACACAGGCCATCGGGGTTGACTGTGACGCGCTCGCGGACATAGAGGACGCGGACTCGTGGGTCAATCCCGGCCTGCCGCTGGACATGGCGGTGGGCTCACCGAACGCTGAGCTCAGGATCGAGCCCGGCGCCACGCTGCGCATCGCCCCCGGCACTCGCATCTACCCGCCTCACCGGATCGTCGTGCGAGGCAGCCTGATCCTGAGCGGCAGCCAGGGCCCGCCCGCTGTGATCCAGCCGCAGGGGGCCGCGCAGCCCGGCGCATGGGTCGGCGTGGCGGTTGAGCCGCAGGGCGTGGTGCGCGCGGACGGCCTCACGCTCGGCTTCGCGGAGGACGGCCTCAGTGTCAGCGATGGTTCGATCTACCTCGCGAACGCCATGATCCGCGACTGCTCCCGGAACGGCGTCTTCGCCGGCGGCACGGCGCACGTGGACATGACCGGCTGTACCGTCAGCGCCTGCGGCATGAACGGTATCGCGATGCCGCAGGGCAGCTCCTCAGCGAAGATCCGCACTACTCGGATCGTGCGCTGCGGGGAGTACCCGGTGCGGATGGCCGCCACGGTGGTCGAGGGGCTGCGCGACGGGAACTCCGCGGCCGAGAACGGCCGTCAGGCGATCGGCGTGGTCTGCTCGACCTATCCGGACATCGCCGATGACGACCTCTGGCAGGCGCAGGGCATCCCGTTCGACCTGACCGCGGACCCGACCTCGACCTCCCTGCGGATCGGCGTGACCGGGCGCCTGTCCCTGCGCGAGGGGGTGAAGGTGCTGGGAGGCGTGATATCCGCGGGAGGCGTCTTCGTCGCGCAGGGGACCGCGGCGACCCCGGTCATCTTCGACGCCGCCACCGACCAGCCCGCCCCGGGTGATTGGACGGGCATCGAGTACGCAACCGGTAGCTCCGGACGGCTCGTCCATGCGCGAGTGCGCAACGCTCGGATCGGCGTCAACGTGCAGAGTGATGGCTGGATCCAGCTCCGCAACACGCTCGTCGAGCGCTGCGCCGAGGATGGCATACGCGCAGGGAGTGGCTCCGTCCCGCTGATCACCGGCTGCACCGTGCGCGACAACGCCCGCTACGGCGTGAGCGTCTGGGCGGATGCGACACCGCTCCTGGGCGTATCCGGCAGCGCGGACAATCCCGGCCTGAACGTGCTCACCGGGAACGGCGAGCACGACCTCGCGAACCAGACGCCGAGGGCGCTGGTGGCGCAGCGCAACTGGTGGGGCACGACGGCGCAGGCGCAGATCGGCGCGAGGATCCTCGATCGCTCAGAGAGCGCGTCACTCGGGCCCGTGAACTTCACGCCCTTCCTGCAGAGCGCGCCCACGACAGCACCGGCGACGCTCGAGTCGCGCACGACGCTCGCGATCACCAGCGTTGCGGCGATGCCAACCGGAGCGGGTGCCGCGATTCACGTCGCCCTCACGCGGCCCGCGGAGGTCCGGGTGACGCTGCGCAACATCGCCGGGCGGCCGGTGCGCATGCTCAGCGCGTTCGCCGATACGCAGGCGACGCTCGCGTGGGACGGCCGCGCGACACAGGGCACCAGCGCCCCGTCGGGTCGCTACCTCGTGGAGGTCGAGGCGCTGGCGGACGATGGCAGCCTCTCGCACGCGCTGACGACGCTCCAGCTCACGCGGTGAAGCGGCTGCACCGCGCGCGGTCGCTCACTGCCCGCCGATCGTGACCGCGCGCACGCGCGACGCAGGGATGCCTGCCCCACGAACGACCGCAGGCAGGAATGCCTGCCCCACCAACGGCTCATCACGGGCGACGGACAGGTGCGCGCCTGCACTCCGGCGAAAGGTCTACCAGCGAACGAGAGCCGTGGAGGTGGGTCATGCTGGCGCTGGTCGTGCACGAGCCGGGCCGAATCGAAGTCACTCAGGTCCCCGAGCCGACGCCGGGGCCGGGAGAGGTGGTCGTGAAGGTCGCCGCCTGCGGTATCTGTGGCACCGATCTGCACATCGTTGATGGCGACTACCACGCGGAGTACCCCGCGATCCCCGGGCATGAGATGGCCGGAACGATCGTGAATGCGGGCGAAGCGCAAGGGCTTGCAGCTGGCGACCGCGTAGCCGTCAACCCGAACATCTACTGCCACGCCTGCCGGATGTGCCGGCGCGGCATGCCGCATCTGTGCGAATCCGCCACCGCGGTCGGCGTCACGCGGCCGGGCGGCTTCGCTGAGCTCTGCGCGATGCCCGCCCAGCAGTGCCTGCCGCTGCCGGAGGGCGTGAGCTTCCGCAATGGCGCGCTGATGGAGCCGCTGTCGTGCTGCCTGCACGGGCTGGCGGTGCTCGCCCCGCGTCCGGGCGACCGGGTGGCGATCCTCGGCGCCGGCACCGTGGGCCTGATGATGACCCAGCTCGTGCGCCTGCACGGCGGCGCGCCGATCGTGGTCTCAGACCCAGACGCGGGCAAGCGGGCGCTGGCCGAGCGCCTTGGCGCGGACGCCACCGTGGACCCGGCGGCCGCTGATCCGCGGGAGGCCATCTTCGACGCCCTGGGCGGCCGGGCCGATTTCGTGCTGGAGGCGGCGGGTCTGCCGCAGACGGCCGCGCTGGCGCTGGAGCTGGTCGGGCCGGGCGGGCGTGTGCTGCAGTTCGGCGTATGCCCGGAGGGGACGGAGGTACCGATGCGCCCGAGGCAGCTTTTCCGTGATGAGATCACGATCGCGGGCGCCTACACGAACCCGTTCACCGACGACCGCGCGCTGGCGCTGCTGGCGAACGGGCGCATCGACACGAAGCCGCTGGTGAGTGATGAGTTCGCGCTCGCCGACGCGGAGCAGGCGCTTGCGCGCGCCCGGGAGGCGGACTCGTTCAAGGTGCAGGTGCGGCCGGGCGGCTGAGGGAACCCACCGATTCAGAGTTTGTTGAGTACTACGTCTCGCCTGAACCGAATCACTTATGCTCAGGAGCCGCCCCGCATGCCCGGACGGTTGCTCTTTGCTCTTGCGCTGCTCATCGCATCGGCATCATTGACGCTCGCGGAGATCCCCTCTCAGATCGCGGAGAACAGCACCCCGGAGCCGCTCGATTCGGCAGACTTCATCCTGACGCTCCCGGTGGCGCGCAGCGCGAAGGACACGGAGATCCTCTTCGCGCTGCGCGGTGCAGAGGGCAGCGCTCTTGAGGTCCTGCGTGTGACCGGCGACGCGGTCGACCTCGCGCGCGTGGAGGATGGCACAGTCACACGCCTCGGGCGGCGTGGCGCAAAGCTCCCTGCGGTTGGCAGCAGCTTCGACCTGACGGTCCACGCGCGTGGGCCGCACCTGGTTGTGAGCGCCGATGGAAACATGCTGGCGCACTTCCTGAGGGAGGGCTCCCTCAGCGCGCGGGTCGGCGCATGGGCGACGCAGGGGGCAACCGTGGGCGACCTGCTGGTGCAGCCGCTCGGCGAGGTGACTTTCGATGAGGATTTCTTCGCCACCGAGCAGGTCCCGGATCGCTGGGAGACGCTGGCCGGGCAGTGGCAGGTCGGGATCTACTGGGACCCGCTGCAGGAGCGCGACAACCGCCCGATCGGCGCGTCGTGGTATGCGCCGGGCGAGGGCGAGTGCCTGACCGCGTCGGGCTATGGGATCTTCGACAGCTACCGGCTTGCCGCCACCGTGCGCCTCCCGCAGGGCCGTGGGGGGCTGGCGTTCCATGTGTGGGGGCCGGAGGACTACTGCGCGTTCGAGCTCGGCCAGGGGCAGGCGCGGCTCGTGCAGGTGAGCGGCGGCGCGCGCAAGGTGCTGGCCGAGACGGCGGCGGAGCTACGGCCGGAGTGGTCGTATCGCCTGCGCGTGGACGTTTCCACCGGGCTCGCGCGAGCGTTCCTGAACGATCAGCCGCTCGTCGAGGCCGACCTCTCCCCTGCTCTGACGGGCCGCATCGGCTTGCTTGCGGAGGGCGCGGCGGGCTCGCGCTTCGACGACATCATCGCGCGGCCGTTCATCGCCACGCGCATCCCGAAGGGCGCGCCAGCCGAGGAATCGCTCGTTCTTGCCGACGGCACATGGAAGACCGACGGCGACGCGCTGACCGGGCATGTGAAGGGCGCAGCGGTCGCCGGATTGCCAGGAAGCTACGCCGATTGCGAGGTGACCGCGCGGGTCGGTGCCACGCGCGACGCCGTTGCGGGAGTGGTCGCCGGGCACCGCACGGATGAGCCGAAGAGCGCGCTGATCTTCACCATCAAGGCGGGCGTTCAGCCGACGTGGCAGCTCCACCAGGTCAACGGCGGGCAGACCGTGAGGCTCGCGGGCGGGCCCTCGCCGGCGGCGGGTGGCCTGATGACCCTGCGCGTGGTCGGAGGGCGCGTGAGCTGTCTGCTCGATGGCGCGGTGCTGCATGAGGGCTGCGTCTCCGGCCAGCGACCGGGGCGCGCGGGCGTCTACCTGCAGGGCGGTCGCGCCACCTTCGCCCGGCTGTCCGCGGCAACGCTCAGCGACGAGCCTCAGGCGATCATCTGCCGCGCGGACGGAGACAACGCGCCGATCCCGGCGGTGGTGGAGGCCGCGACGATCCGGCCGATCGGCAACCTCTGGAGGCCGCGCGGCGGCTCCTGGCGCTGCCAGCAGACACAGAGCGGGCCGCGCATCGTCGCCACCGGGAGCACCCCCGACAGCACTGCCACGCTGCGCTTCCACGAGGTCACTCCCGGCGATCCGCGCCTGATCGTGGAGGCCGATCCCGGCGGCGGCAGCGTCAGCCTCGGCATCTGCATGGGCGATGAGCCGGGCTACCAGGCGCAGTTCCCGCCCGAGCGCGACCGTGTCCGGCTGCTGCGGCGCGGCGAGGTGGTCTACGAGAGCGCGCCGGGAAGCGAGGGAAACTGCACGCCAGGTGAGATCAGGCGCCGCGGCGAGTGGATCGTCGTCAGCGGCAGTGGCAACGAGCCCGCGCACTGGGCGTGGCGCGACCCCGAGCCGCTGCCGGATGGCTACGCCGAGGTCAGCGTGATGGGCGCGGAGGCGCGCTTTGCCTCGATCACGCTCGCTGGTGACGACGCCCTCGCATACAGGTTCGACCGCGTGGAGCCGGACTGGCAGCCGCGCACCGGCGAGTGGGATGATCACACGGGCATGGCCTGCATCCTCTGGGACTATTGGATGACCGGTGACGGGCGCGAGGAGCCGGCCTTCACCTGGAACCGCCGCGTGCTGCCCGACGACGTGACGCTGGACGTCTCGGCCGCGGAGTTCACGGAGGGCCACGAGACCGGGCACCACGAGCACTTCGCCTACCACGACGTGAGCGTGATCCTCGGCGGAACGCCCGGCGATCCCGACAGCGGCTACCGCTTCGTCGTGGGCGCCGACCGGGGCGCGCGCAACGTGCTGCTGCGCAATGGCGTGGAGGTGGCGGCGAGCAACGACTACCGCTGCCGGATCGCGATGGGAGGGCACTGCAACACGCCGCGCGCGGTGCGCATCCGGGCGCAGCGCGCGGGCGACGAGGTCAGCCTGACCTTCAACGGGATCGAGGCGATCCGCTGGACCGACCCGGAGCCGCTGAGCGGCGGCGGCAACGTCGGCCTCGGCTGCGCGGGCTGCCGCGTGCTCTTCCGCGACTGCGTGATCTACCCGGGAGTGCGGGAGTAGGACAGGCAGATCGATCAACCGCGGACGCCGAAGATTAAGTAGGTGGGGCGCCCTCGCCCCACCAAACAGGGCCTACGCCGACCATCGCCAATTCATTCAGGGTGCGGGCGAGGGCGCCCGCACTACTGAGGGCTTATGAACTTACGTTGATTTCCCGGTGAGTGGAGAGCCTGTCCCACTCTTCCTCTTCTCAGTCTATCCTGACGGCATCGCCTGTCCGCGCGGAGGCGTAGATCGCGTCAGTGATCTGCGCGAGGATCATGCCATTTTCGAGCGTCGTCATCGGCTGGCCGCCCTCGCGAATCGCGCGCGCGAAGTCGTCGATCACCCAGGCGGAGCCGCCGCCCGCGGTATCGTTGCCCTTCCAGAGCGAGCGCGTGATGACGCCCTCCTCGGGGTTGCTGCCATCGTCCCAGGTCAGCTCGCGCTCGCCGGTCGCCAGCATGGACAGGTGCAGCGTCCCCCGGTCGCCCACGATCTCCCAGACCTCATTCTGCTCGTGCGCCGCGAACTCTGCGCGCTCGATGGACAGCGCAATGCCGTCATGGCCGATCGCCAGCGCGGTGAAGTGCGCGTCGGCGTCGGACTCCGGCGCGACCGCGAAGCGGAACTGCTCGGCGCAGCGCCAGATCTGTGCGAGCACCGTGCGCGGGCGGAATGTCCAGCCGCAGATGCCGAGGACGTGGTCGAGGTCGTAGCAGCTCCAGTTCGTCAGGATGCCGCCGGCGTTCTGGGCGAACGACTCGCGCCACGGTGGCGGGACATTGCCGGATGCGGTCGGTGAGCCGCCCGGGCGGAAGCAGCGGAAGAAGATCTCGCGGATGTTCCCGAGCGCGCCGCCTGCAACGAACTGTGTCGCGACCTGTGCTGACTCGTAGCCGCGGTAGCGGGCGGAGAAGCAGCCAACCTTCAGGTCATCGCCGCGCCACTCGATGAGCGTCTGCACCTCGTACGCGTTCATCGCGATCGGCTTCTCAAGCAGCACGTGCTTGCCGCGCGAGAGCGCCCTCATCGCCATCGCGCCACGCAGGCCCGCGGGGAAGGCAAGTATGACTGCCTCGACCTCCTCGTCCTGGTCGAGCAGGTCGCGCCCGTCCTCGTAGACGCGGGGGATGTTGGCGGTCTTCGCGGCCCACTGGCGGCGCTCGATGCGCAGGTCCGCGGCCGCGACGACCTCGCACAGCTCACTCGCCTGCGCGGCCTTGATGTTGCTGGTGCCGATCACGCCACAGCCGATGACGCCTATCTTCACAGGTTCCATGTCGCGACTCCGTCGGTCAGTGATAGCCCGGACGGAGGCATGGTTCGCGATGGGCGGCGAGGGACCTTTGTGGGCGATGAACGGCTGACGGCGACGGCTGACGGCGCCGCTGTCGTCTGCCGTGGCAGTTGTGGCCCTCGCGCCTCGCGAGGGGGCGTTGTCTGCGTGGCCGGACGAACGCCACCCGGCGAGGGCGCCGGGGCCACAACGACAACGACTGACTTCGCACGGGCGCGACTCCCGTGCCAGACGTGGACCCGAGGGGGACAGGCCCGAATGTCTGACGGGCTGGAAGCCCGTCGCTACGAACGACACGGCCCACGGCAACGGTCAACGACGGGCGCGCGACTCCCGTGGTAGACGTGGGGTCGGGGGGAGGGGCCGCCGTCCGCCTCAGCCCTCGCTGGCGATCTGGATGTCGCGGATGCGGATGCTCGGGAGGATCATCCCCGGCTCCTCGCGATAATCGCTGGAGATGGCGTCGATGTTCGTCAGCAACTCCTCGCCCGTGCTGCCGATCAGCGTCGTCGAGATCGGCGCGGTGCATTCGCCATTCTCGATGCGGAAGCCGAAGTCGAGCGTGGTCGAGACCTCGCCGTTCACCGAGTTCGGGGAGATGCCCGCGTAGGACACGTAGATCCCGTTGTCCACTTCGGAGATCAGTTCGGCCTCGGTCTTCTCGCCCGGCTGGACCTGCAGATTGCTGACCCCGACGCCCACCGACGAGCCGTAGCCGCCGCGGGAGGCGTGGCCGGTCGGTTGCACGCCCGCCTTGAAGGCAGTGTAGGAATTGTGCAGATAGGTGGTGAGAATGCCCCCGTCGATCAGCGCCCGCGGGGTGCGCGCGACGCCCTCCCCGTCATACGCGGAAGAGCGCATGCCCGCCGGCACAAGCGGCTCCTCACGCACCGTCAGCACCTCGGAGGCGATCTGCTGCCCCTCGCGGCCGATCAGCCACGAGCGGTTGCGCTGGATGCTGTCGGCATCGGCCGCGCCGATCACGGCGCCGATGAGGCTCATTGCGGCGAGCGGCCCGAGGATCAGCGGCACTCGCGCGGTCGGCACCGGGCGCGAGCCAAGCTGCCGGAGCGCCTCACGAGCGGCCTTCTCCCCCACGCCCCCGATCTCCAGGTCGGCCATGCGGCGCGCCATGTCCTGCTCGAAGTAGGTGCCGATGTCATCGCCGCGCGGGATGATGACGAAGAAGCTCAGGCCCGCGGAGCTGCCGCGCTTGCTGATCGCGACGCCGGTGGAGCTGGCGAGGGCCGAGTCGCCCCAGCCGACGCCCGCGCCGCCCTGGACGATCGCGTCGGAGGCGACCGCCCGAGCCTCCTCCACGCCGCGCAGGCACCAGTCCACGAAGCAGCCTGCGTCGAGGCCCGCCATCTCCTCGTCGAAAAGCTCCGGCACCTCAGGCGCCTCGGTCGGGTCCGGGAGGCGCACAAAGTCGGGATCCGGATGCGCGACGCGCGCAAGCTCGACTGCGCGGCGGCCGATCGCGCGCGCGTCCTCGAGCGTGAGCTGCTGGACCATCGCGAAGCCCTGGCCGCCGTTGACGAAGGCGCGGACGGAGAGGCCCTGGTCGCGGATGGTGGAGCAGGAGGTGATGCTGGACTTCTCCACCTCGACAGAGATGTCGGTGCTGTCGGAGCAGTATGCGTCACAGAAGTCGGCGCCCGCGGCCTGTGCGGCCTCCACGGCGGCCTGTGCGAGATCAAGCAGTTCGCTCATCACTGACCACTCCCGGCCTGTTGCTGACCACCCATCACGACGTCGCGAATGCGCAGATAGGGGCCGCCCGCGTCCACCGGCATTCCCTGCCCGTTCTTCCCGCAGGTGCCGCCGAGGTCGAAGCTGATCTCGTTCGCGACGGCGTCCACGCGCGAGAGCATCTCCAGCGTGAGGCCCGCGAATGAGGCATTGCGGTAGTGCTGGCCGAGCTTGCCGTCGCGGATCTCCCAGGCATTCTCCACGTTGCATGTGAACTGCCCGCGCGCGGTGAAGACGTAGCCCCAGTAGCCGCCCTTGAGCAGCAGTCCGCGCTTGGTGTCGGCGATGATCTCCTCGAGCGTGGCGTCGCCGGCGTCAATGAAGGTGTTGCTCATGCGCACAATCGGCTCGCTCTGATGGTCCTCGGCGCGCGCGGAGCCGTTGGGCCGCACGCCAAGCCGCGCAGCGGTCTGCAGGCTGTGCAGGTAGCCAACGAGTATGCCGTCCACGATGATGTCATGCCGCTGCGCGGGCACGCCCTCGTGATCGTATACGAACGAGCCATTGAGGTTCTTGAGACTCGGATCATCGGCGATGGTCACCAGCGGCGAGCAGACCTGCTGGCCCTCGCGCCCGGCGAGGATCGACTCACCCGCCCAGACAGCGTCCGCCTCGGCGTTGTGCCCGAAGGCCTCATGGGCGAGCAGGCCGCAGACGCGCGGGTCGATGATCACGTCGATGGTGCCGGCGGGCGCGGGGACGGCATCGAGGAGCGCGAGCGCTCGATCGGCCACCGCTCCGGCCCACGCCTCGGGGTCGATGTTGCTGGCGATCTCGTAGCCGCCGGGCCGCGCCTCGCTCTCAGTCGCAAACTGCCTGATATCGCCGCTCTGGGCGGTCGCCGCCACGCGGACGGAGCAGCGGATGGACTGCTGCTCGATCCAGGTGCCGAAGGTGTTGGCGATGATGAGTGAGCCTGCGCCATCGCCGTAGCTCGCGCGGGCGTTTACGATGCGGTCATCGCGCTCGCGCACGACCTGCTCGATCTCAACGATGCGCTTGACGCGGTCGGCGAGCGAAACCTCGCGAGGGTCAATCTCGGCGGTAGCCTGGACGGTGGCCTCGACCGGCTCGATCTCCGCGACCATGCCAGGCTCTGAGACATGCCCGGCGGCGGCTTTCGCCATGGAGAGTGCGTCATCGAGGCAGCGTTGGAGTTCCTCAGGGGTGACAGTATTCGTCGGCGCGAAGCCCCACGCGCCATTCACGAGCACGCGCAGGCCCGCTCCGGAGTGGGAGGCGGAGTAGACTTTGTCGGCCCGCCCATCCTCTACGGAAACGGAGGTGCCATCGCCCTCCTGCACGCGCAGGTCCGCGAAGGTGGCCCCGCGTCTCTTTGCATCTGATAGGATGCTCTCGATCAACTCGCGCATCACAGGTCTCCCTGGTGTGACGTGGGTGGTGCGTGCTGGCGTTAGTCGTGTGCGTCTGCCGAACGGCATGGGCCGGCACAGCGGCTGAGGCGCTGGCGCGCCTCACCCTCGCTTCGCTCGGGCGGCCCCTCCGAACGACACACACAGCTTTCCTGAGAGCCAAGCCGTTCGGCCCGCAAGCCCTGTCTCAACTACTCCCGCGTCTTGAGTGCCAGGCGGTAGAGCCGGTACCACAGCGGTGACAGTACCAGATCGTACTCCCCTACGTATTCATTGTACCGGGCGCTGAATCCTCTCTTGAAGCGGTTCAGGCCGCTCAGCTCACCGACGGGCTCGCCGTCCACTTCCTTCGAGACGCCGCGGAAGTCATAGGCCGTGCAGCCACGCTCGCGAGCCCAGCGCATGATCTCCCAGTGCAGCAGGTGGTTCGGCATGTGCTTGAACTCGTCGGCGTCGGAGCCGCCGTAGACGTAGACGGCCTCGCTGCCCATCACGAAGACGAGCACGCCCGCGATCATCTTGTCCTCGCGCTCGGCCACGAACAGCCGCGCGAGGTCGTCGCGCACCAGCAGGTCGAAGATCAGCTCATAGTAGTCGCGGCCGCGGATGCGGAAGTCATCGCGCTGCGCGGTCTGCGTGAGCAGCGCGTAGAACGTCGGCAGATCGTCGCGCGTGGCCTCGCGCACCGTCACCCCGCGGCGCTCCGCGAGACGGATGTTGTAGCGCCACTTGCTGTGGAAGCCTGCGAGGATCTCATCCGGATCAGGCCGCAGGTCGGTCTTCATGACGTAGCGCGGCTGGGTGCCGCCGAGGTCCGGGTCGTCGCTGCCGGTGAAGACGAAGCCGGAGCGCTCGAGCATGTCGGCGACCTCCGTGCGCTCCACGGGCACGCATGGGTCGATCTTGAGCGCGATGCCGCCGAGCGTGCGGGCCTCGGAGCGGATTCTGCCCAATAACTCGCAGAAGAGATCCGCATCGGACCAGTCGAGGACGGGGCCGCGAGGGGCGTACATGAGGCAGCGGCCCACGCGCGGGATGGGCCGGCAGAGGATCATCGCGCCCGCGGAGATGGCGTTGGGCCCGCCGACGGTGATGAGCATCGGCCGCCAGCCGGTGGCGGCTTTCAACTCGCCCCACTGCCAGCTCTGCATCACTGAGGGGTAGTGCGAGGTGCGAGCAAACTCGTTCCATGGCGCAAGCATCCCGGCGCGCCGGGCTTCGTCGAGGAGCATAGGGCGGTCGGCCTCTCTGTGCTGCGGTATCCTGCGGTCAGTCGCCGATCGGCTCATTGGTCGGCGCATCATCTGCGTTGGCATCGTCAGCCGCTGCGCCGTCGCCAGGCGGCAGGGCGTGGATCGCTAAGAGGTCTCCGTCGGCATACCTGGCCATCGCGGCGGTGATGATCTCCCGTGCGATTGGCGCAGCCGCCTCGCTCCCGCCTCCACCCTCGGTCACGAGAACGGTGCATGCAAAGCGCGGGTTCTCGTAGGGCGCCCAGCAGACGAACCAGGCGTGGGTCTCGGTGCCGGGAGGTCCGAACTGGGCGGAGCCGGTCTTGCCGGCGGTGCTGAAGCCGACATTGGCGAGTCCGCGCGCTGTGCCGTGGCTGCCGATGACCGCGCGGCGAGCTCCCTCCTGCACGGCCTTCAGGTTCCTCGGGGCGCAGTCCAGCTCGCCGACGACTTCGCCGCGGAAGAGCGTGCTGCCGCGCTCGAGGTAGCCGGGCCACTCAATCTTGCGGACCAGTTGCGGGGTGAGGACCTTCCCACCGTTGGCGACGGCGGCAGTCATGACGGCCATCTGCATCGGCGTCACGAGCAGGTAGCTCTGCCCCATGACGTACTGCAGCGAATCGCCGAGGTACCAGTCCTCATCGAGTTCGTCGGCCTTCCACTCGGGGTCAGGGACGCGCCCGCACAGCTCTCCCGGCAGGCCACAGTTGGTGGAGCTGCCGAGGCCGAACTTCCTGGCGTAGGCGGCTATGGTGGAGGATGTCAGGCCGTGCTTGCGCACAAGCTCATAGAAGTAGACATCGCACGACTGCGCCAGGCCTTCGTAGAGATCAAGGTAGCCACCGTGGTTCTTCCAGCACTTGTATACCCACGGTCGGGAGCCGCTACCGACGCTGATGAAGCCGCGGCACTCGGCGCTGCTCTGCGGAGTTACCCCGGTCGTCTCGAGGGCCGCGAGCGAGGTGACGAGCTTGAAGATCGAGCCCGGAGGATAGGTGCCGGAGATCGCCTTGTTCACGAAGGGCAGTCGCTTGTCCTCGGCGAGACGCGCGTACTGGTCCTTCGGCAGTCCCTGCACCCACAGATTGGGGTCAACACTGGGCTCTGATGCCATGACAAGCACCTCGCCCGTGTTGACGTCCATCAGGATGGCCGCGCCGGTGCGCTTCGTGCCGATGGCCTTGTCCAGCGCCTCCTCCGCGATCCTCTGAAGTTCGGCGTCAATCGTCAGATAGACGCCGGCGCCCTGCTGGGCCTCGCGCTCCTCACGGATCAGCCGGATCGGCCGGTTGAACTTGTCTACCTCCCAGACCCGCATTCCCCGCCGCCCCTGCAGCAGCGGTGTGGGCGGATCGGTGGATGGGTCCAGCTCGTAGGCGGCCTCGATGCCGTCCTTGCCGAAGACGGAGTCGCCCTTGTAGACCGGGTCGTCGCTCCAGGGCTCAGTGGGCCACGGCGTCTGCCGCTCATCCTCGGCCGGGAACTGCAGATGCTTCCACTGCTTGTACTCCTCCGCGCTGATGGCGCGGGCGTACCCGAGGAGATGTGATGCGAGACGGCCGTTGGGGTAGTAGCGGCGGAACTGCTGCCCGACACTCACGCCGGGGAGTTCGCTGCGTCGTTCCTGTATCTGGGCGACGAGATCGAACGGCAGGTCCTCGGCGAAGCGGCCGAGGGAGGTGGGCGTGAAGTGAGATGCCTGGCAGACCTCCTCGATGGCCGCACGGACATCGGTGGTGCTGACGTTGCGCTCGCGCAGGACGCTGGCGAGGAAGGTGACGATGCGCTCGCGTTCCTCCTGATCGGAGACCGAAGGGAGCTCGGCGGGGGTGATGATGACCGTCCAGTTCGGGCGGTTCTCGGCGAGGACCACGCCGTTGCGATCGTAGATGAGGCCTCTGGGTGCGGGAGTCGTGACGACGGTCGTGCGGTTCTGCAGCGCCTTCTCGCGGAAATCCACCCACTGAGTAAGCTGCAGCATCCACAGACGGCCCGTCAGCGTGATGAGCAACACGCCGACGAACAGGCCGACTGTCTTCAGTCTGAAGTCGAATCCGTTCAATGCACTCTCGCTAACTGGTGGTCGTGGCGTACCTGTGGCAGGTCCGCTGCCGTGTAGTGCTGCCCGGGGCGGGCTGGGTCACCCGTGTCACTCGCCGCCGCCATTGGTATCGACGGGCTCCGGCGCGGCCGGGGGCGGTTCGGGCGCCGGCGCGGGCGCCGGTGCGGGCTCAGGGGCAGGCTGCGGGCTCTCACGCGGCGGCCGTGGTCTGGAGGCGCCGGAGGATCCTCCATGGACCGTGCAGCGGCCGGGCCCGCTGCCCGCGGGGAAGCTGCGCTCGACGGTATCAGGGCAGTATGGCCCCGCGGCGCCGCCGGACTGCGAGCACACGGTGACGGTAACGCTGCCGCCGCCTCCACCGCCTCCGCCGCGGGAGGGCGTGGCAGGCTCAGGGCGCGAGGTGCTGCCTCCGCCGCTGCTGCCGCCGCCACTTCGCCGCGAACCGCGATGGACGGAGCATGCGCCTGGAGGCGCCTCCCCGGCACTCAGCACACGCTCTACGGTATCCGGACAGTACGGAGTGGCGAGGCCGCCGCTTGAGGTACAGACCGTCACACGCCGCCCACCCGTCAGGGCCTCGCTCGGCTCGCGCTTCTCTTTGTCATCGTCCTCTTCAGCCCGATCTCTGGACCTGTCGCCGTGCCGGCTCGCAACCACGCCCGTGCCCTCTGGATACTCGCCCTCAACGCCGAGGACATCGGTGGCCTGGCTGATGAACTCGCGCCAGGCGGGGGCTGCGAAGCCGCTGCCGCTGGCGCCGCGCATCGGCTTGTTGTTGTCGTTGCCGACCCAGACGGCGCATGAGAGGTCAGGCGTGAAGCCCACCCACCACGCGTCCTGGCCGGACTGCGTCGTGCCGGTCTTCCCCGCACAGGGGAGGCCGGATATGCTCGCGGACCTGCCGGTGCCGCTGGTCACGACGTAGCGCAGACACTGGATCATGCTGATCGCGGCGGCCTTGCTGAGTACGCGCTCCTGGTGCGGCGCGCGGTACTCGATCAGGTCACCGCGGTAGTCCTGGATGGTGTGGTAGAGCCGCATGTCGGGGCGCCAGCCGCCGGAGGCGAAGGCGCAGTAGCCGAGCGCGTGCTCCAGCGGCGAGATCTCAGACACCCCGAGTGCCAGCGACGGGTACGGCGCCAGCCGGTCCTCTGGGATGTTGAGGATGCGGGCGGCATAGCGGCGCGTCTTATTGACGCCGACGGCGCGGATCAGGCGCACGGCGACGAGGTTCACTGACTGGCCCAGCGCGCTCTTGAGCGTGTGGCTTCCGCCCTGACCGGAGGTGTAGTTCTTGGGCGACCAGTCGCCGATGGTGAGTGGCCCTCCGCTGAAGACCGAGCTTGGGCTGTAGCCGGACTCGAAGGCCGCGGCGAAGAGGTAGGGCTTGAATGATGAACCGGGCTGGCGCCCCCACTGGGGCGGGCCGGGATGGGCGCGATTATACTGGATCTCCTCCCAGTCGCCGACGCCGCCGACCATGGCGAGCACATCGCCGGTCTGCACGCTCACGCATGCCAGCGCTCCCTGCCCGACCGGCCCCGCCCAGAGGTTGCGGTTGCGGCGCAGCGTCTCCACACGCTGCGTGAGTTCGCGCTCGGCGATCTCCTGCAGCCGCATGTCGAGCGTGGTGTAAATGCGCAGGCCGCCTTTCCAGACGGCATCGTGGCCGTAGCGGGGGTCGTTCACGAGCTGGCGGAGGACCAGGTTCGTGAAATGCTGGGCCTTGAAGACGGCCACGCCTCGGTCGGTGCGCGGGGCCAGCCTGCTCTGTATCTGCTCGTTGTGGGCTTCGTCCTTCTCCTCGGTGCTGATGTAGCCAAGCTGGAGCATCTTCGTCAGCACTACGAGCCGGCGCTTCCTGGCCTCCTGGGGATTATCGTAGGGCGAGTAGAGGCTCGGCCTGCGTGGCAGCCCCGCGAGGAGTGTGGCCTCGCCCAGGGTCAGGTCGTCAACATCCTTGTCAAAGTAGGTCTGCGCCGCCGATTGCACGCCGTACGCGCCCTGACCGTAGTAGACCTCGTTGAGATACATCTCGAGGATCTCGTCTTTGGAGAACTTGCGCTCGAACTGCAGCGCGAGCAGCATCTCCTTGAGCTTCCGATCGAAGGTACGATCGGCGGTCAACCACACGTTCTTGACGAGCTGCTGCGTGATGGTGGAGCCGCCCTGGGAGATGCCGCCGCGGATGATATTCTCTTTGAGCGCGCGCAGGATGCCTTCGGGGTCAATGCCGTGGTGCGCCTCGAAGCGTTCGTCCTCGATGGCGATGGTGGCCTGCTGGAGGTATCGCGGGACCCGCGAGAGCTCAACCGGCGTGCGATCTTCCTCCGCGATACGCGCAAGCAGCGTGTGCGAGACGGTGCCGTCCTTGTTCCGCTCGGTGGAGTAGATCTCGGTGACACCGGGCGGGCGGTACTTCGTGAAGTCGATGTCATCGGGCAGGACATCGAGGACGCTCCGGTAGCCGCCGTACACAAAGCCTGCGATCCCGAAGGATCCCAGCAGTATCAGGGCATTGAGTACCCGGAAGCTCCTCAGGATGCGGTTCCCGCTGCGTTTGCGCTGCTTCTTCATGATAGCTCTCCACCCGGAGGCGGTTGCGTGGCAGGCTGTACAACGCGAACAGGCCGGCGCGCGGGGCGCCGTTGAAGGTATTGACGAGCGGCTGGTTGATCGAGTTCCCGTCAGCAGTGCGCCGAGCCGCGCCGGGCATCGGCGAGCATCCGCGCGTGCCGCTCGCAGAGCACGGATTGAGGGCTCAGGTGCGCCTCAAAGAGCTCATCATGCGTCCGCGCCTGGTGCAGAGGGCAGGTAGGCTGCACGCAGTCCTCATCGCCGAAGAGCCGGTGGAAGAGCGCCTGCAGCGCGTAGCCGGTGGCCACGCGCGTGATCTCCTCATCGCCGTACCGGAGCGCGTGCGTGCCGAACTCCTCATCAAGCTCCTCAGCGGCGTCATCCATCCCGAAGCCGAGCAACTGCGTGCGGCGGAAAGTGTACTCCCGCGGCAGCTCGAGCGCCTCGAAGAAGCCGGTGGTCGAGATGATCGTGGGCTCCCCGTGCTGAACGATGCGCAGCCTGAAGAGCGGCTCCCCGGCCCTGAACTCGCCGATGCACTGGGTGATGAAGGCCAGGTGCAGACGCCCGGCGCCGCGCTCAGCCGCGGGCACAAGCGGCCGCATGACCTCCTGCAGCGGCTTCGCGAGGTAGACTGCGCCGAGGTCGCGGTCCTCGGGTGACACCGGCTCGGCGTCGGCACGGAGGTCGGGATGCACGAGGTTGTGCACCTCGCGCTCCTCCAGCCGCGCGACGATCTCACCGGTGAGCATCTCCACCTGCGGCAGCTCGAACTGGCCGAGGTGCCAGGTGAAGAAGTCGGTGCGCGTCTCGACCTGCGTCTCCGGCAACAGCTCGGCGAGGGTCTTCCCCACCTCGACGATGTTCAGGCCGAACGCTTCGGGTGCGTCATAGATGTATATCCACTCGAGCATGGTCGTTGTTGGCGCTTACCGCGGCATCACAATGATCTCGCGGATGCGCAGATCGAAGCAGGTATTGCTGAATGCAGGGCTGATGACCAGAGCGGTATCGGCGCCGCCCTCAGTGCCCGCGATGCTGATGGCCTCGGCATTCATGTCGAGCAGGCCCGCATCCGCGGCCATCAGGGCGCACTCGACGGCTACCTTGGTGCCCTGGCCGATGGTGTAGTAGGTGTGCGCCATGACCTGCGACGCGCTGACGGCGCCGATGGCGCTCAGGCCGCCGTCAATGCCGCCGAAGAGCGTGTGGGTGCCTGTCAGCACGCTCACCTCGCGCCGCCTCAGTTCGGCGATGATCTCCGGGTCCGGAGGGCAGTAGCGCTCCCAGTGGCCCGCTGAGAGGGTGACGGCGATGACGCGGCCGCCGCCGAAATGCTCCGCGGCCTCAAGCGCGGTCCGGCCGGTGCTGGTGGCTACGACCATCTGCTCGATCCCGAGCGCTGAGGCGCGCTGCACGGCGTGGTCGAGCGTGGCACGGGTATTGCCTTCACCCGGCTCGGAGAAGATCAACGTCTGCAGCATCTGGTTTTCCATGGCGGCGCCGCTCCCCGTATGCGTGTGTCAGTGCTGGTGAATGATACCGTGTTCGGCCCTGCAAGACAAGGCGCCGGGGGCTGCATCGCCAGTCGGCGGGCGCATGGTGTGCGCGCCGGGGATTTGTTGACGCTGCCGCGGGGGCTGTGATATTATTCGGGCACTCCAAAGTTCCCCCGTTGAGCGCGGTAATACGACCAGCACAGGGCAGGGCTGATGGGCTCCGGGCTTGCCGAACAGGCAATCACCACCTTCATCGGGATGCGCCCCCTGGACATACTGGTGGCGGTGCTTGATGTCGTGGTGGTATCGTACATCATCTACCGCGGCCTTATGCTCCTTCAGGGCACTCGCGGCGGGTCAGTCATCAAGGGCCTGCTGGTGGTGCTCCTGCTGCTGTGGCTGAGCTCAGGCCTCCCCACGCTGAACTGGATCCTCCGCCAGCTCGTCCTGCCGGGCGTCATCGCGCTGGTTGTGATCTTCCAGCCGGAGCTCAGGACTGCGCTTGAGCGGCTGGGGCGCGCGGGACTGCTGGGATTCAGCATCGGTCGAGTGGACAGCGGCGCGTCACAACGAGTCATCAACGAGATTGTGGACGCGGCTGAGGAGATGTCGTCACGGCGGATCGGCTCGCTGATGGTCCTTCAGCGTGACAGCGGGCTGATGGATATCACCCGCACGGGCAAGACCCTGAACGCACGTGTATCGGTTGACGCGCTGATCACAATCTTCTACCCGAATACCCCGCTGCATGATGGCGCGGTGGTCATCCGCGATGACATCATCGTGGCGGCGGGATGTGTCCTGCCCCACTCCGAGCAGCCCGGGCTCTCCGTCGCTACGGGAATGCGGCACCGCGCGGCGCTCGGTCTGTCCGAACGCACCGACGCAGCGGTGGTGGTCGTCTCCGAGGAGACGGGAGCGATCTCCCTGGCGGTTGAGGGGAACCTCGCGCCGGACCTTGAGCGCACCGAGCTTGCGGAGAGGCTCAACAAGCTCTTCGAGCCGCCCGACGAGCGCGTGAGGCGGCTGTTCTGGCGCTGGTAGCCAATCTCAGCACGTGGAGGGCCAATGCATCGCAGTCGCGTCCACAACTGGATCGGCCCACTTCTCCTGGAGAATTGGCCCACGAAGCTCCTGTCGGTCATCGTGGCGGTTATCCTATGGTTCCACGTACTCAGCGTTGAGGACCCTCAGAAGACACAGGCCGTCACAGTCCCGGTGGTGCCGATCAATGAGCCATCGGAACTGAAGGCGATCGGGATAACTCCAGATACGGTGGAGCTGCGGCTGCGCGGGCGTGAGAGCGCGCTCTCACAGGCGGAGACAGGCCGGATACGGATGGAGGCGAACCTGCGGGATGCCAAGGTTGGCGGGAATGACGTCCAGCTTCGCGTGACGGGCGTCCCGCTCAGCCTGGCGGTGGTGCCGGGCTACCCAACGACCGCGCAGGTGGAGATGGACACGATCATCACGCGCGCGCGGCCGGTGAACGAAAGCGTACATGGCGTGCCGGCGCGCGGCTTCGTGATTGAGAAGGTGACGGTTGAGCCGGGCGAGGTTTCGGTCCGTGGCGCGACGAGTGCGGTACGGGACGTCGCTCGCGCGGTCGCGGTCGTGGACGTCTCGGGGATCAACAAGAGCGCACCCTTTGAGGTGCGCGCCGAGGCTCGCGACAACCGGAACGTCGCGGTCACGGGAGTGGAGCTTCGGCCGGCCATCGTGACGGTGACGGTTGAGGTGCGGGAGTTGAACGTGAAGTATGTGCCGGTGCGACCGGTACTGGGCAACCCGCCCTCGGGCTATCGCGTGTCGGGCGTGCGCGCCGATCCGGAGATCGTGACGATCACGAGCGATCAGGACCTGACGCAGTTGCAGTCGGTCCCGACGCTACTGGTGGACATTTCCGGGCTGCGCGGAACAAAGGACTACTCAGTATCGCTCAATGTACCGTCGGGGATGCGGGTCGAGGGGCCGGCGGCGGTGCAGGTGACGGTGACGACTCAACCTGTCGGCGCCACCCCCTTCTCCGAGCCGCCATCGGAGGGTGGATCTCCGACCGGCGGCGCGCAGGAGGAGGTTGGCGGAGAGGAGGAAAACCCCGCCTCCCCGGTGAATCAGACGGACGAGCCTGGTTCGGGGGAGATCTCGGAGCAGGGCGGACCGCAGTCCGCAGCAGGTGGGGCGGAGCGGGACCGGTCGGACGATGGGCATGCTACCCGCGTAACGACGCCGCCGCGCGGTGACGGTGGCGGCACATAACGTTTGAAAGGAAGACATCGTCAATGTGTGGGATCGTCGGATACATAGGCGGGCGTCAAGCAAGCGACGTCTGCCTGGCGGGCCTTAAGCGCCTGGAGTACCGAGGATATGACTCGGCGGGTATCGCCGTCGTTCGAGATGGCGAACTGAGCGTCCTGAAGGTCGTCGGGAAGCTCGCCGCCCTCGCCGATGCGCTGAAGGAACAGCCACTCGAGGGCACTCTTGCTATCGGCCACACCCGATGGGCGACACACGGCAAACCCTCGCAGGTCAACTCACATCCGCACACCTCGATGGACGGTCGGATCGCGCTGGTGCACAACGGCATCATCGAGAACTACGCGAAGCTGCGCGACCAGCTCGAGTCCGAGGGCTTCGAGTTCGCCTCCGAGACCGATACCGAGGTCATCGTGCACCTCGTTGACAAGTACTACGAGGGCGATCTTGCAGCCGCCTTCCGCCGCGCAACGGAGGAGCTTGAGGGCGCATTCGCCATCGGCCTCGTCTGCGCGGACCATCCCGACCAGATGATCGCGGCGCGGCGCTTCTCGCCGCTCGTGGTCGGCATCGGCGACGGCGAGAACTTCATCGCATCCGACATGGGCGCGGTGCGCGAGTGGACCGATCAGGTCTATGTCATCGGCGACGATGAGATGGCTGTCATCAGCCGCGACGGCATCGAACTGACCGACCTGCAGGGCAACCCCGTCGAGCGTGAGCCCTACACCATCCCGTGGCCTGCTGATGCGGCGCAAAAGGGCGGCCACAAGCACTTCATGCACAAGGAGATCCACGAGCAGCCGCAGGCCATGCGCGAGTGCCTCCTCGGCCGCCTGTCGGCGCCGGAGAAGCCGATCACGCTCGAGGGCCTGAACCTTAGCGACGAGGAGGTCAAGGGCCTCCGCAAAGTGATCTTCACCGCCTGCGGAACCGCCTACCACGCCGGTCTCGTTGGCCGCTTCCTGATGGAGAAGCTGGCGCGCATCCCGTCCGAGTGCGATCTCGCGGCTGAGCTGCGGGCGCGCGATCCGGTCGTGCTGGACGGCACCCTCGCGATCATCGTCAGCCAATCTGGCGAGACCGCCGACACGCTCGTGGCGCTGCGCGAACTCAAGGAGAAGGGCGCCAAGGTCGTCTCGGTCGTGAACGTGGTGGACAGCTCCATCGCGCGCGAGTCCGATGGCGTCGTCTACATCCAGGCTGGTCCGGAGATCGGCGTGGCCTCGACCAAGGCCTACACGCTGCAGATACTGACCATCACGCTGATCGCGATGCACTTCGCGGACGTGCGCGGCGGCGCGAGCGAGCACGAGCTGATCGGGCTGCGCCGGGCGATGCTGCGCCTGCCCGAGCAGGCGCAGAAGCTCATCGACCGCGAGGACGACGTGAAGTCGGTCGCCGCGAAGTACTTCGAGGCGCCGGATGCACTCTACCTCGGCCGTGGCGTCAACCTCCCGTCGGCGATGGAGGGCGCGCTGAAGCTCAAGGAGATCTCATACATCCATGCCGAGGGCTATTCGGCGGGTGAGATGAAGCACGGGCCAATCGCGCTGGTCGAGCCGAGCCTGTTCACCGTGGCGATCGCGGTCAAGGGCGACGTCTACGACAAGATGATCGGGAATATCCAGGAGATCAAGGCGCGCTCCGGCCCGGTCATCGGCGTGGCGTTCGATGGTGACACCGAGATCCCGCGCCAGGCGGATGACGTGCTGTGGCTGCCGGCTTGCCCGGAGCTGCTCACACCGATCACCGTGGCGATCCCGCTGCAGATCCTGGCATACCACATCGCGGATATGCTGGGGCGCGAGATTGACCAGCCGCGAAACCTGGCGAAGACCGTGACTGTGGAGTAAGGTCCCTGAAGTGACCGGCGGCGGCGCCCGATATCTCAATCGGCGCCGCCGCTTTCACATCAGGGGGGGATGCAGCAGGCGCGTGTCGAATAGGTTCATCGGGCGTGCCCACTTGGCCGGCCGCAGGCTGGAAGCCCGCGCCACGGGACGGCTTGCTGTTTGCTGTTGGCTGTTTGCTGTCGTCGCTTTCGTTGCTGTCGTTAGCCGCCGTAAGGGGTAGAGCATCTATGAGTTGGCCAGGGCGCAAGCTGTTAGTCAACTTTGTGACGAGCACCGATCCGCGGGCGCGCGAGGTCATGCGCTCTCGGAGCGAGGAGCAGGGCTTCCAGCCCCCGACCGATATCTACCAGACCGCGGACGCGATTGTGGTACGGGTGGAGATCGCGGGGATGAGCGCGGAGGAGATCAGCCTCTCGCTCGACGAGAACAGCGGCCGCCTGACGATCTCCGGCCATCGCGAGGATCCCGCTGGCGACGAGGCGCGGCGCTACGTGAACGTGGAGATCGACTGCGGGGATTTCATGCGCGCAGTGCAGCTTCCGCGCCCAGTGGATGCGGAAGGTTCGCAGGCGCACTACGATCGGGGCTTCCTCGTGGTGCGGCTGCCGTTGCGCCCGGAGGGGCGCAGCCAGGCGCGCAGCGTCCCGATCGGCTGAGGCGTGCTGTGGAGGATGACTCTCGCCCGATCCTCGTATCCCGCAGCCGTGGGGAGGACGAGGCGGAATAAGCGCAGACACAATGGGAAGTGAGCGTCGCATATGGAGCTGACCGAACAGGTGATGAGTGAGGAGAGCGTGGGCGGACCGACTATCCCGGACGAACTGCCGGTGGTGCGGCTGCTCAACGGCGTGATATTCCCGGGCATGCTCGCTCCGCTCACTGTGACGAACCAGCTCGACGTGGAGCTGATCGACGCCGCCCTCAGCGACAACAGGATGATCGGGCTGGTCGCTCAGCGCGAGGCAGACGACGAGCGTCCGGGCCCCGAGGGCCTGTATCAGGTGGGGCTTGTCGCGATCATCCAGAAGATGATCCAACTCCCCAACACCGACCGCCGGCTCCTCGTGCGCGGGCTGTCTCGCGTGCGCGTCCTCGAGTGGACGCAGACCGAGCCGTTCCTGCGCGCGAAGGTCGAGGAGATCGAGGAGCCGACTGAGATCACTGACACGATCCGGACGCGCAGCCAGGCGCTGCTTGACCTGCTGCGGCGGCTTGTTGAGATGGCCCCGCACCTCCCGGAGGAGGTGTTCATCCAGGCGCTGAACCTCGAGCACCCCGGCTCGCTGGCCGACATGGCGGCGTCGGTGCTCGACCTCTCGGTCGAGGAGCGGGAGGAGATCCTGGAGACGATCGATCTCGACGCGCGCCTGCGCCGGGTGATGACGCTCGTGACGCGCGAGATCGAGCAGTTCGAGCTGCAGGCGCGGATGCAGCAGGATGCGCGCGATGAGCTCGGGCAGGCGCAGCGGGAGTACTTCCTGCGCCAGCAGCTCAAGGCGATCCAAGACGAGCTTGGCGAGGGCGGCGAGGAGCGGCCGGACCTCGTCGAACTGAAGGAGAAGGTCGCCCAGGCGAGGATGAGCCCGGAGGCGCGCGAGGCTGCCGATCGCGAGCTTGAGCGGCTGGAGACGATGAACCCGGCCGCGGCCGAGTATAACGTCACGCGGACCTACCTCGAGTGGCTGGTGGATGTCCCGTGGCTTGAGGCGTCGGACGCGACCATTGACGTGAAGCAGGCGCAGCAGGTGCTCGATGAGGATCACTATGATCTTGAGGACGTGAAGGACCGGATCATCGAGTACCTTGCGGTCCGCAAGCTGCGCGAGGAGATCAAGGGCCCGATCCTCTGCTTCGTGGGCCCGCCCGGAGTCGGAAAGACCTCGCTTGGCAAGTCCGTCGCGCGGGCGACCGGGCGCAAGTTCCACCGCATCTCACTCGGTGGTGTGCGGGATGAGGCGGAGGTGCGGGGCCACAGGCGCACATACGTGGGCGCGCTGCCGGGCCGGATCATCCAGGGGCTCCGGCGCGTGGGGGTGAACAACCCGGTCTTCATGCTCGATGAGATCGACAAGCTCGGCAGGGGCGGCGCGTTCCAGGGCGATCCCTCCTCGGCGATGCTGGAGGTGCTCGACCCGGAGCAGAACGACACCTTCAGCGATCACTACCTGGAGGTGCCCTTCGACCTCTCGAACGTGCTGTTCATCACGACCGCCAACGTGCTGGAGACGATCCCGGCGCCGCTGCTGGACCGCATGGAGGTCATCCGGCTGGCGGGCTACACGAAGAAGGACAAGCTGCACATCGCGCGCCGCTACCTCGTGCCGCGCCAGCGTGAGGAGCACGGGCTGAGCACCGAGCAGTTCAGCATCTCTGACAAGGCGCTGGAGGCGATCATTGACGGCTACACGCGCGAGGCCGGCGTGCGCAACCTTGAACGGCAGATCGGCGCCGTTGCCCGCAAGATCGCTCGCAAGGTCTCGGAGGGTGAGACGCCGTCGAATGTGAGCCTGCGGAATCTTGAGAGCATCCTCGGGCCGCGACTGTTCTACTCTGAGGTGGCGGAGCGCACCGGACAGCCGGGCGTGGTCTGCGGCCTCGCATGGACGCAGGCGGGCGGCGACATCCTGTTCATTGAGGCCTCGAAGATGCCCGGGGCAAGCCGCCTGACGCTCACGGGACAGCTTGGTGATGTGATGAAGGAGTCGGCGATGGCGGCCCTGAGCTGGGTGCGCGCGCATGCCGAGCAGTTCGGGATCGAGCCGGACTTCTACGAGAAGACGGAGATTCATCTGCACGTGCCGGCTGGCGCGGTGCCGAAGGACGGCCCGTCGGCGGGCGTCTCGATGGCGACGGCGATTGCGTCGCTGCTAACCAACCGCAAGGTGAAGCCGAATGTGGCGATGACCGGTGAGATCACGCTGCGGGGCAAGGTGCTGCCGATCGGCGGCGTGAAGGAGAAGGTTGTGGCGGCGAAGTCGGCGGGGATCGACACGGTGATCCTCCCGCGGCGCAACCAGCCGCAGGTGGAGGAGGTCCCGAAGGACCTGACGGAGGGGATGACCTTCATCTTCGCGGATACGATCGAGGATGTGCTGAACGCGGCGCTGGAGTAGGCAGTACCGACAGGCCGGGAAGCCTGTCCCACATGACGATACGGCAACGGCCACCTGGGCCGTTGCCGTTCCCCTTTCACCCTTCACCTCTCCCCCTTCACCGCCGTCAGTAGCGCAGGATGACGGCTGCGCCGCGGCCGTCGCCGGGGATCTCCTCGGCAGGAAGCATGTAGGTCGTCCCGCCGTTGCGCATCGTATTCACCGCCGCGTAGTCGATGAGGTCGTAGTCGCCCGCACGTGGCTCGGCACGAAGCTCCACCTCATCGCCGTCGTCCGGCACGCGCCCCCAGTAGTCGCTGTCTACCGCTCCGAAGAGCACGCCCGCGCGGCCATCGCGCGCCGCGATCACCGCCGCCTTCACGTCATCGGAGGCGCGCCCGTAGGCGCGTGCAAGCTCGAAGCTCTCCCGGGCCTCGTCAATGCGCCGGCGCAGGTGCGGATCGACGACCTCCCAGGCGGCCTCGCGGATCTCCTCCGGCCGGGCGCGCTCGAAGCTCCCCGTGAGCGGCGTCTCAAGCAGGTGATCGTAGGTGTTGGCGTCGCGGTAGCGATCGAAGAGCCACTCCACACCGGCAAAGACGAGCGGTGACTCGCCATCCAGGTACTTCACCAGCCCGGTGCTCACGTCGCGGAAGAAGCGGAAGACCTGGTGCGCCTCCATCCTCTCGCCCTTGCCCTGCCCGTGATACACCACGGCCTGGTCATCGCGGCCCTGGCCGCGCGCGCCAACGCTGTGATACTGCAGCAACTTCTGAGGCTCGACGTCCGGGATCACCTCAAGGATATGCTGCGGCACGTCTCTTCGCGGCAGGGGCTGCTCGACCTGCGCGTGGCGGGTGCAGACAAGGAGCCGCACGTCATGGCGGCTGATCGCGAGCACGTAGAAGCGCGCGTTGTCGGTGAGCACCGGCAGCAGCGGCTTGAGGTGGAAGCGGTCGCTCACGAAGGTCCTCCCCGCCGAGACCTGCACCGGCGAGAACATGATCTGACTGTACTGCTCCGAGAGGAACGCGCAGAGCGTGCCTGCTCCGTAGTCGTTGTTGGGCGCGAGGGCCTCGAGGAACTCGTATCCCGGGGCGAGCATGCCGTCCACCATCGACCGGTCGGCGCCCTGCTCCACCAGCATCTCGGCGGCCTCACGAAGCGCGTTCTTCAGCCAGATCGGGTCACCCACCGCCTCCGGACCGGAGTCGTGGGTCGGCGAGTAGATTGACACGCACAGTCCCTGCCGCGGCTGTGAGAGTTGCTCGAATATCTCCTGCGTCAGCATTCCATCTGCCTCCTCATGCCCCTCGACAAACGCGGCACATCATGACCTCTCGCTAACACGATTCGCTGCAGGCGAGCGCAGTGCCTGCCTAAGTTACGGGCCATGTCGGACCACCGTCGCTGAGGGTGAAGTTGCACTCAACCGGATCGGCGGGTATAATGGTTGTGTCCGCAACGATCCAGGTGCATTGAGTAGAGACGGTCGTGGAGTGAGCGAGTGTATGATGCGAGGCGGCTGGTCAGGCCCGGAGAGGACGATTGGTGGCATGGGACGCGGCTTTGGGCTGCATCATGGCCACCACTTCCACTTCGATGAGGATGACATGCCGGAAACGCCGATGACGCGCGAGCAGATCAGGCGCGTGCTGAAGTACTTCACCCCGTACTGGGCGCAGTGGCTCGTGATCCTGCTGTGCATCGCGGCGTCCTCAGGACTCGGCGTTCTGCCGCCACTCCTGGTGAAGGGGATCCTCGATGACGCGATCCCAAACGCGAACCCGAGCCTGCTGCACCTTCTCGTGGGCGGGATCGTGGGCCTGACGATCGTCACCGGCCTGATCGGCGTGCTGCAGAACTGGCTGAGCTCGAAGGTCGGCCAGAACATAATGCACGACCTGCGGGAGGCGCTGTATCGGCACCTGCAGGCGCAGTCACTCGGCTTCTACACCACCGAGCGCGCCGGTGAGATCGTCTCGCGCGTGAACAACGATGTCGGCGCCGTTCAGCAGGTGGCATCGGGGACGATCGTGGACATCGCGCGCAACCTGTTCACGCTCATCGCCACCCTGATTGCGATGATCGCTCTGGACCCGTGGCTGACGCTGCTGGCGGTCATTGTGGTGCCGACGTTCTACCTTCCGACGCGCATTGTCGGGCGCATCCGACACAGGCTCTCGCGGCAGACGCAGGAGCAGTACGCCGAGATGGTGGCGTTCATGCAGGAGCGCCTGAACATCGGCGGGATGCTGCTCTCGAAGATCTTCGGCCAGGTGGAGCCGGACGCGGCGCAGTTTGCAGAACGCAGTAACCAGGTGGCCGAGTTGAACGTGAAGCAGGCGATGGCCGGGCGTTGGCTGTTCATGGTGCTCTCGGTCTTCAGCGTCGCCGGGCCGGCCCTGATCTACCTGCTTGGTGGCCACCAGGCGATCCGCGGCGCGCTCACGATCGGTACTCTCATCGCCTTCGTCGCCTACCTGACGGACCTCTACCGGCCGATGGGCCAGATCGCGAGCTTCTACGTGAACCTGCAGGGCGCTATGGCGGTCTTCGAGCGCATCTTCGACTACCTCGACCGCGAGCCTGAAGTGCGCGACAGCGATGATGCGGTAGAGCTGGTGAAGGTTCACGGCGATATCGCCCTGGAGCACGTCAGCTTCCGCTACCCGCGGCCTCACTACCTCAACCTGCGCAAGAAGGGCGATGAGGTCGCGCCTGACGAGAGCCGCCAGGCGCTGACGGATGTATCCTTCGGGATCGGCGCGGGCGAACGCGTTGCGCTGGTCGGCCCCTCGGGCGCCGGCAAGACCACCGTCACCTACCTGCTACCGCGCTTCTACGATCCAACGGAGGGGCGGATCCTCCTCGACGGCCATGACCTGCGCGAGATCACGCAGGAGTCGCTGCGCAGGCACTTCGGCGTGGTCACGCAGGACACGTTCCTCTTCCATACGAGCGTGCGCGAGAACCTGTTGTACGCGCGCCCGGAGGCAACCGAGGATGAGATCTACGCCGCGGCGCAGTCGGCGAACATCCACGAGTTCATCACCGGGCTTCCCGAGGGCTACGAGACGATCGTAGGCGAGCGGGGCTTCCGCCTGTCCGGCGGCGAGAAGCAGCGGCTGGCGATCGCGCGCGCGCTGCTCAAGGACCCGGACATCCTGATCCTCGACGAGGCCACAAGCCACCTCGACGCGACGAGCGAGCACCTGATCCAGGAGGCGCTGGAGGTGCTGCTGAAGGGCCGCACGAGCGTGATCATCGCCCACCGGCTCTCGACGATCCTCACCGCCGACAAGATCGTGGTGCTGGATCGCGGCCGGCTGGTCGAGGTCGGCACGCACGCTGAACTGCTTCGCGGAGGCGGGCTCTACGCGGAGTTGTTCGATCGGCAGTTTGGCGAGGCGATAGACCAGGCGCGGGCGGCCGCGGGCGGGTAGCGGAACAACGCCGAAGGTTTCGGACTCCCATGCGGGGAATAGGCGCTGTGATGCGCGCATTCTCCCCCGGGAGCACTCGAGATGGCTGCTGAAGTCGGCGTGGAGCAGGACCAGAAGCTGGATCGCTCTGAGATGATGGGGCTGACGGTGAGGGCCGTCATCATCTCAATCATCTTCTGCCTCATCTCGGCCCTGTGGATCTCGCAGTCCGAGGTCGTGACGCGTTTCTGCCAGATCACGGAGGCCGTTCCGGCCGTCCCCGCGGTGGCGTTTCTGATCCTCCTGGTCGTGCTGAACCCGTTCGTGCGCCGCATCAGCAGGTGGCTTGCCCTGGACCGCCGCGAGGTCCTGATGGTCTACGTGTTCCTCACCGTCGCGACCTCGATGGCGGGCTGCGGGATCGCCCGCTTCTTCATCAACACCATCCCGGTCCCGTTCTACTTCAACACCACTGAGAACCAACTGGATGAGATCCAACCGCTGATTCCGCAGTGGTTCGTGCCGCACGATTCCGAGACAATCCGCCTCCTCTATGAGGCCTCCGATACGGGCGCGGTGCCGTGGCGGGCGTGGTCGGGGCCGCTGGCAGCGTGGGGCATCTTCTTCCTGGCGCTCTGGGTGACGATGCTCGCGATGATGGTCATCATGCGCAGGCAGTGGTCGGAGAAAGAGAAGCTGACCTACCCGCTGCTCTATCTGCCCGTGGAACTGACGGAGGATGTAAACACGTCCGCGCTCGTCTCAGGCTTCTTCCGCAACCCCATCATGTGGACCGGGTTCGCCATCGCGGCTTTGTATAACATCGCCAACATCATCAACGCCTACAACCCCGGCTTCACCGCGATGGGCAAGTTCTATGACATTGGCGCGCTCTTTACGGAGCGGCCGTGGGCGGATATCAAGCCGCTGCAGATCCACTACAGGCCCGAGATGGTCGGCTTCGGCTACCTCGTCAGCACCGAGGTGGCGCTGAGCATCTGGGTGTTCTACCTGATCATGCGTCTCGAAGCGGTGGCCGCCGCGGCCGGCGGGCTCGATGTCGCCGGCTTCCCGTTCGTGCAGGAGCAGGGCCTCGGGGCATACCTCGCGATGGCGATCCTGCTGCTGTGGATCGCGCGCCATCACATCGCTGACGTCCTCGGGAAAGCCGTGGGTACACGGCCGCATGTTGATGACTCCGATGAACCGATGAGCTACCGCGGGGCGCTGATCGCCTTCGTGGTCGGCCTTGCGGTGACGCTCGCGTGGGTGAAGGCGGCGGGCATGGCGCTGTGGCTGGCGGTGCTCTACTTCGCGCTGCTGCTGGCGGTAGCGCTGGTCTACGCCCGTATCCGCGCGGAGGTGGGCGTGCCGCTGATCTGGATGTTCCCCTACTTCCAGCACTTCAAGGCGATCAAGTACACGCTCGGGACCGCGCCGCTGCAGAAGTACGGTGGCCTGGAGTCGCTGACCGCCTTCACCTCGCTGGTCTTCCTCTCACGCGGCTACTACCCGGCGCTGATCGGCTACCAGGCGGAGGGATTCCGTATCGCGCGTGACACGCAGATCCGACAGAAGTCGATGAGCTGGCTGCTCATCATTGCGCTGGTCGTGGGCCTGTACGTGAGCGTGGCGCTGCACCTGCGCGACTACTACGAATACGGCTCCGGTGGCCTCAACGCCCAGGGCGGCTGGGGCTATCAGATCGCCCTCACGGAGTATGAGGCCATCACCACCTACCAGAAGGGCCACGCGCCGCCGGACTACTGGCGCATCGGCGCGACCTCCGGCGGCTTCATCATCACCACCGTGCTGATGATCCTGCGCATGATCTTCCTGCGCTTCCCGCTGCACCCGCTGGCGTTCGGGATGGCCGGCTCCTACGGCAGCCTGATCTGGGGCAGCTTCTTCATCGTGTGGGTGGTGAAGAGCATCATCTTCAAGCTCGGGGGGATGTCTGGCTACCGGCGGCTCATCCCAGGGTTCCTGGGACTGGCGCTGGGACACTACTTCACCGCCGGGATCGTCTGGGGCATCATCGGGATGGGCCTCGGTGAGACCGTCAACACCTACTACGTCTTCTTCGGATAGCAGCAACACGGAGCTGAGATCATGCGGGTCGGACTGATCGCCGGAAGCGGCGTGGAGGGCCTCTACAACGGAGCCCCTACCCGTGTAGAGAGCGTCGCCACGGACTACGGCGGCGTCGGGGCATTCGTGCTGGAGGTAGCTGAGGACCACGAGGTGGTCTTCCTGCCGCGCCACGGGAAAGGCCACTCGATCCCGCCGCACATGATCAACTACCGCGCGAACATCCGTGCGCTGGAGCAGCTCGGCTGCACCTGCGTAATCGCCACGAACGCGGTCGGCTCGATGAACGAGCAGATGCAGCCGGGTGACCTTGTGGTCTGCGACCAACTCCTCGACTTCACGAAGCAGCGGCCGCTCACGTTCTACGATGGCGAGGATGGCATCGTGCGCCATGTGGATGTCACGCAGCCCTACTGCGCCCGCGTGCGCAGGGCGCTGCGCGAGGGCTGCAGGGTCGCCCTCGGCGAGGAGCTGCACCCGAGCGGCGTCTACGTCTGCGCCGAGGGACCGCGCTTCGAGACGGCGGCGGAGATCAGGATGTACCGGCAACTTGGCGGCGACGTGGTGGGCATGACCGGCGTGCCAGAGGCGGTGCTGGCGCGCGAGGCGGGCCTGTGCTACGCGACGGTGTGTGTGATCAGCAACTGGGCAGCGGGAATAAGGGCAGAGCGCGTCTCGCATGCAGAGGTCATCGAGATCATGGAACGCCGCCAGGCAGACCTGCGGTGCATGCTGCGCGAGGCGATCGCCCGCGTGACGGATGATCCGAAGTGCGCTTGCAGGCGGCCGTTCGCGCCGTGACGGGGTCACTGCCACAGGAGGTCGCAGACATGACCGAGCATGTGAAGCTCGCCGCGCATCCATACGGCTACACCGCAGTCGTCGCTGAGGGCGACCTCTACCGCGCAGCCGAGCAGATCTTCAGCGACCTCGGCATCGGGTGCAGCTTGCGAAGTTCATCAATGAGATGCACTTCCGGGGCTGGATCGGGGTCGAGCTTGCCTTCCGGCCGGAGCACCCGGTGACGCGCTCGATGGGCCAGAACTACGCGCTGTGCCTGGATTCCCTGAGGAAGACGCTGGCCTGACCTCTCCCCCACGCTAACGACACTCGAAACGGAGCGCAATCATTGAAGCAATACGACGGCTACCTGTTTGACCTTGACGGAACGATCTATCTTGGTGATGAGTTGATCCCTGGCGCAGACCGGACGGTTGCGAAGCTGCGGGAGCGCGGGGCGCGGGTGCAGTTCCTCTCGAACAAGCCGATTGCGCGGCGTGAGACCTACGCGACGAAGCTGACGAAGCTCGGCATCCCCTGCACGCCGCAGGATGTCGTGAACTCGCCGCTGGCGAGCGCGCGATACCTTGCGAGCGAGCACCCGGGCAAGCGCGTGATGGTGATGGGCGAGGCGCCGCTGCGGCAGGAGCTGCTGGATGCGGGCGTCATCCTCACCGATCGCGTGGATGAGACCGACATCCTCCTCGTCTCCTGGGACCGCGAGATCTGCTGGCCGCAGATGGACGCGGCGCACCAGGCGCTGCGGCAGGGCGCGCGGTTCTTCGGAACGAACCCGGATACCGTCTGCCCCGTGGAGGGCGGACGGACGGTTCCGGATGCAGGTGCGATGATCGCCTACCTTGAGGCCTCGACGGACAGGAGGCTCGAGGTGATGGTCGGCAAGCCCTCGCCAATCATCACCGAGATGGCCCTGGCGGAGGTCGGACTGGCGCCGGAGCAGTGCCTGATGATCGGCGACCGCCTCGGCACGGACATCGCGATGGGCGCGACCGCCGGCCTTGACACCGCGCTGGTGCTGACGGGTGTGACGAGCCGGGAGATGCTGGATGCCTCAAGCGCGAAGCCGACGTGGGTGCTGGGGTCGGTGGCGGAGATCGAGTAGCCGGTGCGGGTAGTGCCGGGCGCTGGACAGGGCGGGCGCCGCGTACTATACTCCGTAGTAGGACGGCAGATCCGGGCATGGTAGAGGCGGTGGAGCCGATGGACGGTGCTGAGCGGGCATTGCGGGGCGAGTGCGAGCCGGAGCTCTCGGTGTTCAAGTTCGACCGGGTGGGGATAGAGCAGGCGCTCGGGACGCTGGAGGCGCAGGTGATGGAGGCCGTTTGGGATGCACCCGGCCCCGTCTGCGTGGAGGACGTGCGCGCGCGCCTCGAGGAGCACGGCAAGGAAGCCGCCTACACCACGGTTATGACGACGCTCAGCCGCCTCTTCGACAAGGACCTGCTGGTCCGCGAGCAGCGTGGCCGCGCGTACTACTACCAGGCCGCGCTCAGCCGCGGTGAGCTCGGCCAGAGCGTCACGCGCCAGGTCATTGACGGGCTGCTCAGCAGCTTCGCAGAGCCCGCGATCTCCTACTTCGTGGAGGCCGTGGGCGATCGCGATCCCGACAGCCTGGAGATGCTGGCCGAGGTGGTTGAGGAGCAGCGCCGCCGCAGGCGCGCCAGCCCCTAGGCCTGGCGGCGACCACGGTGCTCGCCGCAGCCGCCGCCAGAGGCCGCTGATAGACCGGTTAGATCGCGATCTCGATGCCGCCCTGCTCGCGTGAGCGGCGGGCGGCGTCAATCACCGCGATGACCTCGACCATCTCGTCGCCGCTGATGGGCATCTCCCCGCACTCCGCCATCGCCAGGAAGGCCTCCATCATCGGGTGGTAGAGCGCACCAAGCTGGGTGATCGTGTGCCAGCCGTCCTTGCCGCAGGCGGTGAACATCTGCCCGCCGCGCATGACGCCGCTCCAGAACATGTTCAGCACGATCTGCGCCCCGTCGCTGCGCTTCATACGAATGATGTCGCGGTCCTCGGAGCCCACGTTGATGACCGAGGTGACGCCGGGGCCGAGGATCCCGAAGGCGAACTCCGTCGGGTGGATCGCGTAGATGTGGAACTTGCCCTGGCCGCTGACGCCGTTCAGCAGCTCGATCTGGCCGAGGCCTCCGAGCTGCGCGCGCATCTCCATCGCGCCATCGCACCACCGAAAGCTCGAGCAGGACATCAGCGGCGCATTATGCGCGGCGGCTATGTCCACGATCTGCTGCGCCACATCCGGGCTCTCCGCGAGCGGCTTGTCGATGAAGGTCGGCAGGCCTGCCTCAAGCGCAGGCACCACGAGCTGCCACTTGTCATACTCGCCGCTATCGGCGGCGATGACCGCGTCCACGCCCTCGGTCAGCTCCTCGGGCGAATCGCAGACCTCATCGATACCGTAGATCTGCTGCATCATCTCCGCGCCCTCACGGTCTTCGTCGTAGATCTTCACGACGCGCGCGCCCTCGAGGCGCTGGTCTGTGGCGCCGCCGGTCCTGAAGCCAAGCTCCTGCGCCTTCTCCTTGTCCCATCCATTGAACATCGAGGAGTAGGCGTTCCCGTGGTTGCAGCCGCGCTGGCCCTCGAACCTCACCGCAGCCGTGATCCCGATGCGAATCATCGCGCACAGCACCTTTCGTGGGCCGAATGCCCGGGTGTGTCGAATTTGCGGTGCGGCCTTTCGGCGCCGGGCGCGAGACTCCTCCGCCCTGGCGCCGATGGAGGTTCGCCACCCGATATGCCGAAGACACACCTTCAGTGCCTGAGTTGCGCATGGACTGCAGGAGGACGTGGCGATGAAGCGATGGCTGGTGGCGATGGTGGCTGCGATGACTCTGGGGGCGCTTCCGCTGCTGCTGGGGGCAGATGGCGATGGCCCGGTGGCCGCGTGGACGTTCAACGGCCAGCTCCGCCGCCTGAGCCGCGATGTCGCCGCCGACAAGCATCACGCCATCGCGCATGACGACTACGCAAGTGTCGAGGCACCGGGCCTGCTGGCGCTGGAGTTCGATGGCGTGGATGACTTCCTCACGGTCCCGAACGATCCGGCGATCACAATGACCGATCGCCTGACGGTGGACCTGTGGGTGCGCGTTGAGGAGACGGGCGGGATCCACTGCATCATGGACAAGCGCGGCGAGCGCTACCGCATCCAGGTCTCGCCCGATGGCGTGCCGATGCTCGGGCTGAAGGCAGGCGGTGACCGCCTCGATCTCACCGGCGGGCGCATCACCTTCGGCCAGTGGCACCGCATCACCGGCACCTTCAACCGCCCCGACGCGCGCCTCTACCTCGACGGCCAGCAGGTGGCGCAGGCGACGTGGGATCACGCGGTAGACGCCGGGGGCGACCTGATCATCGGCTCGAAGTCGGGCGTGGACTACTTCTTCGCAGGCGCGCTTGATGAGTTGCGCATCTACAACTACGCGCGACCGCCGCTGGCCGATGATGCGCCATCAGTCGAACCGACGGGAGCGGAGGCCATGGTGAACGCGAAGCTGAGTGTGCAGGAGCTGCCGGACGGCGTGCGCGTGGACACGGGCGCTGCGGTGTATGAGCTGACGGATGTCGGCGGGCTGCGCTCGCTGATGATCGGTGGCGAGCGGGTGATCGCCGACAACGATCGGCCGCTGCTGACGGCCTCGGCCTTCGCCTCGGAGGAGTATGACGGCTGGACCGACCACGCCGCCGGGGGCGTCGTGGAGGCGCAGTGGCGGCCGGACCAGCATCGCTATGAAAGCAATGAGGAGCGGTTCCAGGCCGCTTATACCGGGACGCTCGACTTCGGCGGCGGCGACACGATCGAGTGCCAGCTTCTCCTCGAGGCGCGTCGCGGAAGCCCGTTCCTGACAGCCTACACGACACTCCAGCCAGAGGGCGAGTTCGAGGGCCGCTTCATCCGCGACCTGTCGCTGCGGCTGCCGCTCGCGCTGAACATGCGCAAGCGCGTCGTGCAGGGCTGCGACCGCGGCGTCCAGTGGAATACGCGGCACTTCTACCAGTTCCACGTGAGCCCGACGAGCCGCCTGATGGCGGAGCCCGACCACAATATCTGGCGGCGCTTCGCGATCGACCAGGACTCCCCCACCGACTACCACGCGTGGAAGGCCGAGAGCTACGCCACTCCGCCGCTGACGATGCAGCGTGGCGAGCAGGCGCCGGGGTGGATGGCTGCCTACGACGAGCGCGCGGGGCTGATATTTGCCTACCGTGGCCTCGCGGAGGCAGCACCGAAGGCCCTGCGCGTGGAGGCCGAGGGCACGGGCGAGGCGCGGGTCTGCCTGTGGCATGACAGCCTCCCCGCACTCGCGATCGGATCTCCGCAGGCGAGCACGGTCTTCGGCCGGCCGCACGTGATCGACCTCGCGCCCTTCGATGACGAGTTCAGCTTCGCCCAGCCGGATACGGCGCTCGCAGCGCTGTGGGAGGTCGAGGGCCTGGCGAGCGACCCACCGAGCCGGAACGAACTGCCGCTCGGCGGGCTTGAGCCGCTGGCGGAGGAGAGCGCGGAGGGCGAGGCGCCGCTGGTCACCGGCGGCGTGCCGCTCCCGCGCGGGGCGGTGAGCGATCCGGCGAATGTGCGCCTGCAGCGCGGTGGCGCGGACGTGCCTCTGCAGACGACGCCGGTCGGATACTGGCCGGATGGCTCGATCATGTGGCTGCTGCTGACCTTCCCGCCCGAGGGCGGAGCGGTCACCGCCGCTGCAGGGACCGGCGATGCGCTGGAGTTCGAGGTGACGCGTCGCGATGGCTCGCGTGAGGACTACACGCTTCTCTACGGCGGCGACTGCGCGGCGGGCACACCCGCTGAGGCGCTCGCGGTGGGCGAGCTTGATGGCGCTGTACGCATCAACACCGGGCCGCTGCAGCTTGAGCTTGCGGCGGAGGAGGGCTGGCTGCGGCAGGCGACGCTCAACGGGCAGGAGATGCTCTCCGCGCCCGCGGGCAGCTTCGTGGACTTCCTCCGGACGGATGAGCCCTATGCCTCGATGACCACGCAGCCGGACGGGACGCTCGATCCGGGGGCGTTCGTGCCGGAGACGATCGAGCTTGAGGAGGCCGGGCCGCTGCGGGCGGTGGTGAAGCTCACCGGCATGACCACCGCGCAGGACTCGCCGCGGATTGTGCTGCGCGTGGAGGCATACGCGGGTCGCAGTTGCGCGCGCGTGGAGCAGAGCGTGGAGTTCCTGACGCCCGACCCGCGCGTGGCCTTTGTGCGGCGGATGGGGCTGGAACTTCCGCTGGCGGATGCGAGCGGCGCGGTCACCGCCGGCGGGCAGGATGGGCCGGTGGAGCTTGCCGGCGGGCGTCGCGCGGGCCTGCGCCAGCACAGCCACCTCGGCTACACCGCCTGGAGCCAGCGCGAGGGGGAGGCCTTCGTCCGGCCGGATGAGGCGAAGAGCCGCTCGCGTGGGTGGCTGGACGTTGCCGGCGCGAACGGTGGCGTGGCGATGGTCATGCGCGACATGTGGCAGAGCTTCCCGAATGAGCTGGTGCTCGACGCTGAGCGTGGCGCGATGACCGCCTACTTCTGGCCGGAGAGCGCGCGGCTGATGGATGTTCGGCGCTACTCGAACTACCCGCACCGGTCGCAGGGCGAGTCGGTTCCCGCAAGCTCCGATTGGGTTGAGGAGACCTACTACGGGCGCAACGATCCCTTCACCGGGATCACGAAGACCCACGAACTGCTGATCGAGTTCCACGAGCCCGAGGTCTCGCCCGCGACGGTTGATGCGCTCGCGGGCGACTTCCAGCGCAGGCCGCTGATCTACTGCGGCTTCGACTGGTATGCGCAGACCGAGACCATCCCGCCGCAGCCCTCGCCGGACGCGCCGGAGTTCGAGCGCATGTCGGCGAACTACGCGCACTACGCGGGCTTCTGGATGCGCCATCAGAGGCTCTGGGGCTGGTATGGCCTGTGGGATTACGGCGACGTGCAGCACTACTACAAGGGCGGCTATGGCTCGATCGTGCCGCCGGACACGCTCGCCGGGCTGCTCGCCGATCCGCCCGAGGACCTCGAGACGATTGACGTGAGCGGGGTGCGTGTCGGCGACTACGCGCCCGGCGCGGAGTGGGCCTATGACAACGGCCGCTGGGGCTGGACGAACACCGAGGGCCTGCCGGGGCTGCTGATGCAGATCCACTACCTGCGCACCGGCGACCGCGACACGTTCTTCTTCGCGGAGGCGATGGCGCGGCATGTGCGCGATGTGGACATGCGCCACGCGGGCATCTGGCTCGGCATGGGCACGCGCCACGGCGTACAGCACTGGAGCGATGGCAACCATGAGGAGCGCCAGACGACGCACTCGGAGTTCCGCCACCACTACTTCCTCACCGGCGAGCCGCGCTCGAAAGACTTCGCGCAGTTGCTTTACGAGCAGATCTACTCGCAGCGTGATGTGAGTGTCCACGCCGCCCACAGCGGTCGCACGCAGGGCCTGCTGACGTGGTGGCTGATGACCGGGAGCGACGAGGCGGCCTCGATCCTCGAGCGCTACATCCCGTGCTTCGTGATCCCCGAGGGCATCTGCATCTCGCCGGACGTGCGCTTTTCGGAGGTCGAGTGCGCATCGCAGGAGCGCGACCGCAACGGCGGCAGCATGTTCTTCTGGGTGTTCGGCGCCGGGCACGCGCTGGTGGACTACTACGCGCTGACCGGCAACGAGAGCCTGCGCCAGGGGCTGATCGGCGCCGCCGACTACGCCATGCAGCAGGGCCCCGATCCGGGCATGTATCTCAAGGCGGTAGTCTTCGCAGCGCGCCATGCCGATGACCCGACGCCATACCGCGAGTACCTCGAGCGCTACTCCGAGACCGATGCGATGAACTGGCAGGTCGTCCCGCACAACCCGGAGGTCTACGGCGCCTCCCGGGGAATGCTGCGTGGCGGCGTCTCGGGCTCGCTCTTCGGGATGAACGAGCAACTCTACCTGATGAGCGCGCTCAATGGCGACCCGGAGCTGAGCCCGGAGCAGTGGGCGGAGGTCGCGCGGGTGGACGCCGAGGGCGGTCCGCCCTACACGCCGCCGCTGCTGAGCTGGCAGTCGGAGTATGACCGGCCGGAGCTGGAGGAGTACCTGCGCATCAAGCATCCGCAACCGTGAGAGGAACCGCGATGGTCACTGCCGAGCGGGTCAAGGAGGTCGCGCTCACGTGCGGCGCGGATATCGTCGGCATCGGCGATATGCAGCGCTTTGAGGGCGCGCCGCTGCAGAACGATCCGCGCTACATCTTCCCCGAGGCGAAGGCCATCATCGGCCTGGGCTTCCGCGTCCATCGCGGGCTGCTGCGCGGGATTGAGGAGGGCACCTACTTCGCGGGCTACCCGGCGATGGGCTACGCGAACATCAACGACGTGCACGCGCCGATGGTCATGCGGGAGCTTGGCGACTTCCTCGAGGACAACCGCTACGAGGCGGTGCTCTACCAGAACACCTCGATCCGCATCGGCTGCGGCGTCGGGACGCCGGTGCATGAGGGCTACCCGAAGCCGGATGTGTTCCTGCACTTCCGGATCGCCGCGTATCTGTGCGGGATGGGCGAGATCGGCTGGAGCAAGGTCTTCCTGACACCGCGCTTCGGGCCGCGCCAGCGCTTCGCGTTCATCATCACCGACGCACCGCTGGAGCCCGATCCGCTGGTCGAGCCGGGGACGCTCTGCGACCGCTGCATGCGCTGCGTCGCGGAGTGCCCGGGGAACGCGCTCAGCGCGGAGAAGTCGGTCAAGGTGACGCTTGGCGGGCAGGATGTCGAGTGGGGCGCGCTCGACGAGGACCGCTGCGCGGCGGTCTACCAGGTCGGCACCCGCGAGTACAGCCCGTTCCTGCCCGAGCACGTGGCTGAGTACATCGACACGCTGATGGCCGAGGAGAAGGGCGCGGAGCGCAGCCAGATGCTCTCGTATGCGGGCTCGGGCCCGTTCAGCTACGCGAACAAGGAAGTCCCGTGCTCGGCGAAGGCATGGGAGAGCTACCACCACCCCTCGGCGGTCTGCGGCAGCCGTGGCTGCATGCGCGCATGCATGATCCACCTCGAGGAACGCGGCGCGGTCGAGAACACCTTCGAGAACCGCTTCCGCATCCGCAAACCGTGGAAGCTCGACAGGTGACGCGGTTGGTGCTTATTCCACTGGGGCGGCGCGCGATAGGATCGGGGGACTCAGGGGTGGAAGTCAGGTTCAGCGCATCTACACGTCGCAGAGCGCGCTGATGTTCGAGTACCACCGGTTTCTTGCCTTGGCGACATCCGCCTCGGTGATCTGTGTCCCGGCTTCGTAGCGAGCCTGACGAGCCAACTGCTCCAGCGCGAGATACTCCCGGAGGATTAGGTTGAGATGCTGCGCAACCGCTTTTCTGCGCGCAGCGTGATCCGGGGGGTGAACGCCATGGTTTGCGAGTTTGGCATCCACTAAGTGCAGTGCGGCATAGTAGACTGCAATGGCTTCCCAGTCACAGAAATCCGCAGCATTCAGTGTATCCCGCACATGCCTGCTGAAAGCCTCGTCATGCTCTGCCTTCTGCGCGTGCTGGTTCCGGGTCGGCATCGGTTGCCCCCTATGATGACTGCAGCCTGAAACTGGTGCCCCTCTGGCCCACAGTCACCTGTCGCGCCTCAGGGTCACCCTCGTGGGCAATGACAAACTCGGCGCGGAGGTCAGGGAAAATGTCATAGAGAGCTGCGGCCCGACCGAACACATCCTCCCAGAGATCGAGGTCCCGCTCCTCGATCACAACAACTATCCGGACTTGACCTCCGTCGTCGAACGCGCCCCCCCCAACCACTCGTGGCAGCCCGCCAAGCAGTCGCATCAGGTGCCCGGCGACGAGGCTGGGACTGGGATTACTGATCGTGCGGGGCACGAAGCTCGGCCATTGACTGCAGAGGTCAAGTTCGCTGTCTGCCGGGAACTCCAACGGAACGCACGGCGCGATGCGTTGGAGGGCAGACCAGCAGTCCGCCAAGTCCAAAGCCTGCTCCATGTCGTCCTCGTAGAACGCGGTCGCCCGTGGTGCACTGCCAGCCCGCTGTTCCGCGAGTGTGCAGAATACCATCTCCTTAGGCAACCGAAGGGCATCTTGGAGGAAATCCAGCACGAGCGTCTCGTCCATGCGGTCAGCTATGTTCATCTTCCATGCGCTCCCTCTACCAGAGATCTCGCGACCTCTTCGGAAAACTCCCAGGTTCCGCGCCAACCAGCCAACGCCTCCACGACATCGGCCCGAGCGTTCTCACTGCCTGGAACGTGATGGAAGTTAAACTGACACTGCAGAGCAGTCGTTGGTCCGTCACCATCCGTGTCCTGCTGGGGCTTGATCGTCAGATGGACGCGGAAGACACCAAATTCCCTCTCGACATAGCTGCCGAAAGCCGAGGAGGCGTCGGGGAAATGGGCGACGAGTGGTGACCCTTCAGGCAGGAACAGCGAGCGCAGGATGTCGGGGCTGAAGGCTTCTCCACCCTCCATCCCGCATTCCCACACGCTGTTGATACCGGCACTAGTCGGGTTCACGTCCTGGGGCAGGGCCTTCACGAGAGCGCTCCCGATGGCCATCGCTCGGTCAACCGCTGGCTCGCTTGCGTCGCGCGCCGTAACCTGCAGTCGGTCGTCCGTGACGAAGAGACTGATGAGATCTGTGCGAAGTGCAGCGACCACGGGGGCGAAGATTTTGTTCTCCGCCTCCGCCAGTTCCGCAGGCGAAAACAGACCGTTTGACGCCAGCCAGAGGGCATCCAGACGAGCGGGGCGGAAGTCATTCGCCCTCACCACGACGTTCGCGGACTTTGGCGCCAACATCTCGGATCCTCCCGTTACACGTTCAGACGGACTGGATGCCGCCCGCACCAAGCGAGCGAGTGGTCTCTATATCGGCGTCTTGAGCAGGGACTTCACTTGCGCTATCATTCGCGTTGTTCCTCGTGGAGTCCTCCACCGCAGCGTCATTATACGGAATGCGCCGACAGGAGCACAAGTCCATGGAGGCATTCGCCTGGGGCAAAGTGATAGTGTCCGCTTGCAGCAAAGTAGAGGTGTCCTCCTCTGAGCCCGCCTCACTCCAGCCCGAAGAGCTCCACCTCCCGCACCCACATCAGGTTCGGGCGGTCCGCTGAGCCGCCTCCGGCGGGCTGGGAGAGGCGGAAGCGATCGGAGGTCACCGGCTGGTCGAGGCGGAGCTCGCTTCGGGCCTCAGGCTCCTCGGGCCGCAGCGTGGTGATACTCCACCAGCCCTCGTCCACCGCCGCCTCCAGCGTCACCTCGCGTGAGGTGTGCGGCATCCCCCCGTCGAGGCTCCACCAGATCGCCGCGCTGCCGATCGTCACCGGGCGCTCGAAGCGTAGCTCGATCCAGTGCGGTGCGGCCGCATCCGCCGAAGCCCACGCCTCATCCGTCCAGTGCGCGTCCGCGGCAGGATACGCGATGCCATCGTTGATCGGCTCGGCGTCGTAGCCGCTGTAGGAGGAGTCGACACTGACAGCCGCCTCGCGCGCGAGGTTGCCCTGCCGCCGCGGGTCCTCCATCACCGCCACGTCATCAAACCAGACGGTTCCCGCGCGATCGCGCAGCAGCAGGTAGACGTTCACGTTGCGGATCGGCTTCTCCGGCTCGATGATCAACTCGCCGATCTGCCACTGGTCGGTGTCGGTGGCGAGCTGATGGATACGCCCGTAGAGCGGCGTCCCGTCGGTGTAGTAGATGTCCACGTAGAGCGACCAGCCGCGATCCGGCGGCCCGGCGACCTCGCCCCTGCTGGCGGCACGAACGAGGATCGGCGTCGGCCGCTCCTGGTTGAGCGTGATCGTCTGCGAGACCTCGCTTCTCTGCGCCCGGCTCTCGTTGCGCATGCGCACGGACGCCTCCCCGCCATGCGCCACCTGCGTATCACGCTCGACCTGCCCGGTCGCGCTGGAGCCCCATGCGGTCAGTTCTTCCTCGAAGCCCGGGTTGCGCAGCAGGTTCGCCTCGGCCGGTATGAACAGCATCTGCGCGCTGTCGGTCGCGGTCGCATCCCCGGCGGTAGCGTTCGCGGTGATGGCCACCGATCCGGCCTCGGGGGTGCCCTCCGGCGCGACGAGCACGCTCAGGCGCTCCTCAGCGCCGGCGGCGAGGCTGACCTCGCGCGGTTCGGGCGCGGCCCAGCCATCGGGCGCATCGAGGCTGACCGTGGCCTCCACCGGGCGCGCGCGATGGTTGCGTACGCGCACCTCCACGCGGAACGCGCCGGTTGCGTCGTCGGTGCCTGCGGAGGCAAGCTGCAGCTCAAGCGGCGCCACGACCTCGACCTCGCGCGTCACGCGGATGGGCACTGCGGCATCGCGACCGCCGAGCAGCACCTCGCCCGTCAGCGCCAGCCTCTCGCCCACCGGCACATCGGCAGGGACACGGAGCACGTAGGCGTCATCGACGCGCTGGACGGCCGCCGCCCCGGTTACGGTGACCGTGCTGCGCACCGGAAGCCCGCCCGTGTCGCCGACAGAGATGGCCACGGTCGCCTCGTCGCCGGCCGCGATGGTCGTGGGCGCGGTGAGCGTTGGCGCACCGATACCGAGGCGCGCCAGCAGTGCCTGCGCGACGTGCGCCTCCACGGCGTCGAGGTCGCGCAGCATCCGGCGCGCGGGGTTCTCCGCATCGGTCTCGGCGATCCACTCGCGGGTGGCCCCTGCGCGGGCGCCGATAGCCAGCAGCGCGTCGGGAGACCTGGACTGCTGCGCGGTGTCGATGGCGGCCAGGAGGCTGGCGGTCTCAGCGGTGAGCCGCACACGCTGCTCATCGCTCAGCGGATCGTACCAGCGCGCGAAGTCCGCGTTCTCCACGTAGTCGCTGCCGAATTCGTCCTCGATGGTGATCGAGGCGATCTTCAGCCGGCCGCTCACGCCGGCCTCCATCTCGGGCCGGAGGTTGATCGCCCGGAGCGGCTGTTCGGGCTCGAGCGTGAACTCAAGCTCCTGCCAGTCATACGTTCCCTTCGGCAGATCGAAGTTCGTGGTCTCGTAGTGCGTGAAGCTCTGGCTGACCCACGCGTGCCGGGCGGCGAGGCGCACGAAGCCATCGCCCTCCACGCCCTCGGCCGAAACGCGCACGCGTATCGTCACCGGCGCGGCCTGCGGCTGGAAGAGCATCGCCCACTGCCACGCGGCCTGCGTGCCGCGATCGATGCCATCGAGCACCAGCGCCTGCCCCTCACGCGCGTAGCCCTCGGCGTCGCTGTGCCACGCGTAGGCGATCGCGGGGCGGCCCGTCTGCGCGTCGGCGTCGCGCATCACCTGGCCGAGCCGGACGATCTCAGCAGCCTGCGCCAGCCGCCACGCTGCCGCCTGCGCCGGTGCTGTCACCTGCAGCATCATGACGCCATCCGCCTCGACCTCAATCTGCGCGGTAAGCTGCCCGTTCCGGCGCGCAAGCTCGATCGCGCTTCCTGAGAGCACATCCATGCAGCGAACATCGCGGCTGAGGCCGAGCGCGCGAGCATCGATAGTGAGCGTCGTCGCATGGGGCTGCGCGTCCTCATTCAGGAGCGTCAGCCAGAGCACGCCATCCTCCCCCGGCCCGAAGCGCTCGACGAAGACGCTGTCGCTCGACGAGCGCGCCCACGTCAGAGGCTCCCAGCCCGCGGCGGCGAGGGTCTGCACGAGCGGCTGGTAGGTGAAGATCTCGCGGTCGCGCTCGTAGTACTCCGGATGGTCCCAGTAGCGCCCGCCGGGCCCGAGGCCGCTCGGCGGCCAGTCGAAGAAGCCCGGGAAGATGCCGTAGGCGAGGCAGCGCTTGTGGAAGAGCAGGATCTGCTCGTGGCCCATCTGCTGCTCGTAGTTGCCCTTCAGGAGAGTGAGGATCGGCTTGTGATGGGCGGTGCTGCGCAGGTAGTTCATCTGCTCGCGCGGGATGCGCAGGCTGGTCTCGCCGCCGAAGACGTCCAGCCACGGGGCCACGTAGAAGCTCGAGCCGAATGCGCCGTTCATCATCGTGATCTGCCCCTGCGGCCGGAGCTTCTCAGCCGCGGCGCGGGCGAACTCGCAGGAGGAGAAGAAGTTGTTGAGCACCGGCTTCTCCGCGATCGGGTCCCACATCGGGGGCGCGTCGGCCGTCGCGAAGTGCTCGGTGCGGTAGTTCAGGCCGGTCGAGAGACCGTCGTAGTAGAAGCCGTCGAGGCGGCCGCCGGTCTGCTCGAGGATGCTCGCCGTGCGGCGGTCGGCCTCATCGAGCGTCCATGCGCCGTAGGCAAGCTCAGGATCGAGGTTGAACTGCGCGATAATGTGGCCGTAGACGCGCGCCGGGAGGATGTTGTAGAGGCCCTCCGGGGTGAAGAGGCCGACCGCTTCATAGACCCCCTCCTGCCGGGTGCGCGTGCGGAAGCTCTCGATCATCACCTCAAGCAGCCGCTCGTAGCGCGGCAGAGGGTCCACCTCAGGGTCGTGGCCGGGGATGTTCGCGAACTGCCCGGCATGCGTGAGGTAGATCGTGTCGAGCACCTCGATGAGATCGTCGTAGGCGACCTCAGGCGCGCCCTCCTGCAGCCCGAAACGGAACTCGTTCGCGTTGTCTATCTGCGAGAGCTTGCTGAAGGCCATCCACTGCCCCGGCTGCGGCACGTAGACCTCGAAAAACTCGGGGTGAAGCTCGTAGTATCGCTGCACGGCGCTGCGGAAGCCCCAGTCGGCGTCGCAGGCATACAGCTCGCACTCGAAGGTCCACTCGTTCGGCGGGACGGTGTCGGGCGAGAGCGCGAGGTCGTAGACGATCTGCAGCTGGCGCGTGTCGGGGTCGTATGCGGTGCGGAAGATGCATGGGCGGTCCATCGGCACCGCGAGACAGAGGCCGACGGGCCCGGTGAGGACCGTGCAGAAGTTGCGGTTCGAGGCGCCCACGCGCAGGGAGGGCTTGTCCGTCCACTCCGGGAGGTCCGGCCACTCACTCAGCTCGCGCACGTTCTCGTAGACGGTGCCGAGGCCGATCTCGCGGGCGGTCTGCATGTCGTCATGCCAGCGCCAGCCGACCGCATCCACAGGGAGGTTCAGGCGCAGCAGCAGGCCCCGCGCGGGCAGATCTGCCTGACCCTGCAGGTGCGTGGTGATGCGCAGGCGGCCGCCGACCTGCTCCACCGCGACCGCGGCTGAGGCATCGAGGCCGGGGAAGCTGTACGCGCCATCCGCCGCGAGCACTCCCGCGACGAACTCACGGTCGCCGGTGACATCGGCAAGCTCCACCAGCGGACAGGCCTCGGCGGCGCCGATGACGCTCTGCCCGGCGACGGAGAGACCGGTGACGGTGCCGTCTGCACTGAGAGCCAACTCAATGGCGGACTCCTGCGCCCCGGCAGAAGCAGCGATGAAAAGCGAGAGCATCGCGACTGTGGTGAGCGATCTGAACATGGCCGCACCCCTCTACGTCGGCAGTCACTCCTGCGGGTGAGTTCGTCGCGCGGGCGGCAATCCCTTGACGACCGTGGCGCGCCTCTGCACTTCTGAGGAGGGGCCGCACGAGCGGCATTCGCGCAGCGGATGTCGCGAGGTCGGCCCATCAGGATGCCAATCCCTTGAGGCGGGCAGGTCCGCGGGCCGTTGGCAGCGAAACTCAGGGCCTCTTCACAACACTAATGTAGAGTGGGAAGTGGCGGCAGATGCTGACGAACAGGCCCCTGGAGAAGTTGCGCGCGGGAGAGCCGGCTTTCGGCCTCGCGATGGCGTCGAGTGATCCGCTGATCGCGGAGGTTATGGGCCGCGCGGGCGCGGACTGGGTCTGGATGGACGAGCAGCACGGCTCCTGGGATCGCGCGGCGATGTATCGCGCCATCCAGATCATCCAGCTTGCTGGTGCGACGGTCATCGTGCGCCCGGGCTCGAACGAGTTCTTCCGCATCGGCCGCGCTCTGGACGCAGGCGCCCTGGGCGTGATCATCCCGATGGTGAACTCCGCAGAACACGCGAAGGCCGCCGTCTTCGCGGCGAAGTACCCGCCGCGCGGCGGGCGCTCTTCCGGTGGCGTTCGCCTGCGCTTCATGGGCAGCGATTACGCCTCCGCCGCGAACGACAACACCCTCGTGGCGGTGATGGTCGAGACGGCTGAGGCGCTCGGACGGGTGCCGGAGATCGCGGGCGTCGAGGGCGTGGACGCGATCTTCGTGGGCCCCGGCGACCTCAGCGTCTCCATGGGCGTCCCGCAGGGCTCCGACGAGCACGAGGAGGCGCTCCTGAAGATCCTCCGCGAGGCGAACGGTGTGGGGACGCCCGCAGGCATCGCCTGCGGCAATCCTGAGGATGCGCGCAAGCGGGCCGATCAGGGCTTCCAGCTCGTCACCGCGGGTTCCGAGAGCGGTATGATCTTCGCCGGAATCGCACACATGATGAAGACCGTCGGCCTGGCCGACTGAGAAAGGCGACGCGCGTGAACAGACCGAACATCCTGCTGATCGTGCTGGACTCAGCGCGAGCAGACAGATTCTCCTGCTACGGCTACACGAAGACCACCTCGCCGAACATCGACGCCATCGCCGAGACGGGCGCGGTCTTTGAGCGCTGCCAGAGCGAGGCGCCGTGGACGGTGCCCGCGAGCGTCTCGATGCTCACCGGCCTCGCGCCGCGCGAGCACGGCGCGGGCGAGCACCGGCAGCTCCCGGAGGGGATGCCTTCGCTGCAGGAGGCGCTCAGCGCGGGGGGCTACACGACGATCCTCGCGGGCGCGAACGGCTTCATCGGCCCGGTCACCGGCCTCGATCGGGGCTTCCAGGTGGTCAGCAACCCGCTGCATGTGAAGAACCTCTCGAAGCCGCTGACGGTCTTCATCACGCGGCCGATGGGGTGGCAGGACAGCTTCGGCGGGGCGATCACCCACAGGCTCATCCGGGAGATCGAGCGCGCGCAGGCACCGTGGTTCGCGACGATCTGGTATAACGAGACGCACCACCCGTACATGGGCCGCGAACCCTTCAGCACGAGGTTCGCGGAGCGGCCGATGTCGCTCGCGCGGCGCTGGCGCCTCATGTCGCGGATGCGGCACATGAACGAACTCGCCGCCACGGCCGACACCGAGGAATGGCGCGACGTCCACGCGCTCTACGACGGCGCGCTCGGCTACAACGACCACCTCATCGGCCGGTTGCAGTCGGCGCTGAGCGCGATAGGGGCGTGGGAGAACACGATAGTCGTCATCACCGGTGACCACGGCGACCTCCTCGGGGAGCACGGTCTCGCAGGGCATCGCTGGGCGGTCGGGCTCTACCGGGAGGTCACGCATGTGCCGCTGATCGTGCGCCTGCCGGGGGGCGAGCTTGCGGGCGCGCGTTCCGACGCGCTGGTGCAGCTTGGAGACATCCCGCACACCCTCGCGGCGATCTGCGGATGCTCCGAGGCACTCGCCCACACGGCCGCGACCCCGGTGGATCTGCGCGAGGCGGCCGGCGGCTCCGGGCGGGAGTTCGCGGTCTCTGAGCGTGAGGTGATCGACCCCCAGCGCCTGGCGCGCGAGAAGCGCAAGAACCCGAGCTTCGACTACGCGCCGCACATGGGCTCGATGGCGCTCATCAACGACGGCGCGTGGGAGTACATCCGCTGGGAGACCGCGCGCGACGAGCTGTTCAGCGCCGACGACCGGCAGCAGGCGACAAACCTGATTGATGAGCGGCCGGAGATCGCCCGGCGGCTGAGCGCGGCCCTCGATGACTGGCAGGCTCGCGTGCGGCCACACTCCTCCACCACCGGCGTGGAGCTGGAGGAGGACGAGGAGACGCGCAAGCGCCTCGAAGGCCTCGGCTACTTCTAACCACTGGAGGCAACATATTGGACGCGCCGAACATCCTGCTGGTCGTGCTCGATTCGGCTCGGGCCGACCGGTTTTCGTGCTACGGCTATCAGAAGCCGACCACGCCGAACATCGACCGCATGGCGGATGAGGGCGCCCTGTTCACGCAGTGCTGGAGCGAGTCGAACTGGACGCTGCCGGTCAGCTACACGCTGATGACCGGCCTCGCGCCACGCGAGCACCGCTCAGAGGCCTACCGCGACCTCCCCGGCGGCCTGCCGACGCTGCCGCGCGCGCTGGAGACGAGCGAGTGGTTCACGGTCCTCGCCTCCGCGAACGCGTTCCTCGGCATGGCAACGGGGATGCACCACGCATTCGACGCGTTCGAGCTGCCGCGCTTCGACCACCCGCTGCTCAAGCCGATCATGAAGTACGTGCTCCTGCGCCTCGCGCTCGTGGACAAGGGTGGCGCGGACCTCAACCGCGCGATGCTCAGGCAGATCGCGCGCCAAGAGACGCCGTGGTTCGGCGTCATCTGGACGGACGATGTGCATCACCCGTGGGTCGGAAAGGGCGAGTTTGCCTCGAAGTTCGCCGACCGCCCGATCTCGCTGGCGCGGCGCTGGAGCGTGCTCGAGCGCGCGCGGCGGCTGCAGGAGTTCGTCGCGACCGGCTCGGAGCGGGACCTGCAGGACCTCAACGCCCTCTACGACGGCTGCGTGGGCTACGCGGACCACCTCGTGGGGGAGCTGCGGTCTGTGCTGGAGGCGACGGGGCGCTGGGAGGACACGCTGCTGATCATCGCGGCCGATCACGGTGACATGCTCGGCGAGCACCGCCTCGCCGGCCACGGACAGCCCGCCGGTATGTACCGCCAGCTCATCCGCGTGCCGCTGATCGTGCATGGGCCGGGCTTCCCCTCGGGCGTGCGCAGTGATGCTACCGTGCAGCTTGCTGATGTGACGCAGACGGTCGGTGAGATCACCGGCGCCCTTCCGCGCCTTGCGCCGACGGCGGCGCGGCGGGTGGACCTGCGCGATGCAGCGACGGGGGCGGGGCGGGAGTTCGCGATCTGCGAGCGGGCGGCATGGCCCGCGAATCGGCTTAAGAAGGCGCAAAAGCAGAACCCGAGTTTCGATTACTCGCCGATGGTGGGCGAGATCCGGTCATGCTATCGCGATGGCTGGCACCTGATAGACGCTGCGACGGGCAGGCGCGAACTCTTCGACACGCTTAGCGACCCCGAGGAGATGAGCAACCTCCTCGCGCAGGAGCCGGAGGTTGCGCGCGAGCTGCTGGCGATCCTCGACGACTGGCGCGCGAAGGCCCGCCCGCATCCGGCGACCGATGGCCTCATCGAGCGCGAGGACCCGGAGGTCGAGGCGCGCCTGCGCGGTATGGGCTATTTCTGAGCGGCGGGGCATGGGGCATAGTCATCCGTGGGGCAGGCATCCTGCCTGCCGCCGTCGCCGTAGCCGTTTGTGGCGACGGGCTTCCAGCCCGTCTGCCTTCCGCCGTCCCCCATTCACCCTTCACCCCTCACCATCCACAGGTATCCTCAGGTCCTCCGGCCGCAGCGCCAGGTAGCCGTAGAAGCCATCCTCGAAGTAGAGGCTCGCATCCGAGCCGAAGGTCCCCCAGGTCCGCTCAGGGGCCATCGTGTACTCGATCCGCCAGATGCCCTCCGCGCCCTCGACAACCGGGATGTCCAGTTCCATGTAGATCGCGCCAGGCAGCTTCGGCTCGGTGTCCATGCGCAGATCGGGATCGTAGACGAGCGCGCCCGTCTCGCCCTGCAGGTCCACCACCAGCTCGCCCCGCGCGTCCCAGACGCGGCAGACACAGCCCTTGTCGCGCGTTTGCAGCCGCAGCGGCACGCTCTCGGTGCCCTCTGGCACGTGGAAGTACATCGGCGGCGTACTGCCGGCGAAGTGCAGGCGCTGGCCGTTGTGTGCGGGGATCAGCAGCGCCGCACCATCGGCCTCGATGGTGAAGCACTCCCCGCCCGCGTCCACTCCGACCGCGGTCATGCCCGGGTCGGTCAGCGTCAGGCTCGCAGGCGTGCCATCCGCGCCGGTGGCTGCCGGGTCGAGCAGCCGTCCGGTTACGGGCGCAGCGGCCCAGAGGAGTGCCTGCTTCCCTTCGCCCAGCCACGGCACGACCTTAGCGGTCACGGTAGCCGTCTGCCCCGGCTCAATGATCGCTCCGAAGTGGTGGCTGTAGCGCAGCACGAGCGGCGTCGCGCTGGCAGGCGCCTCCGCCATCGGCCCCTCCACTGGCGCCAACGCGACCTCCTCCATGGCATAGACAGGCAGGGTGCTCTCCCCGGCGGTGAGCGCTGCGCGCGCCTCTGCCATCGGGGGCCCCTCAGCGGCGCCATTTGCCAGAGCGAGCCGCACGATCGAGAGCATCTGGACCTCCGGCAGCGTGAAGCGGACGCCGCCGTCCATCGGAGCGACCTCCAGTGCCTGCCCGGACTCATCGCCGGGCGCGATCCACTCGGCCGAGACGGCGTGCGTGCCATCAGGCACAGGGCAGATCACCTCGACATCGCGCTGCGTATGCACCTGGCCCTCGCTCGCGATTCGGTAGGCCCTCCCGTCGTCCTCGATCGTGAAGTCCACGTTGTAGTTGATGAGGTTCACCAGCATTTCGTCACCGGCGGTGCGACGCGCGCTGATGACGACCCCCGGCGCGTTGATGCAGCCGAAGCGCTCGAGCGCCAGCGGGTCGCTCTCGGTCGCCGCCAGCACGTCATACAGGGGGCCCTTGTACTTGCCGCCGTACATCATCGAGAGCGCGGGCTTGAAGTAGCTCTGGGTGAACTCCCCGGCCATCTCGGCCCCGAAGAGCGGCGCCTCGCGCAGAGTGCCGGCTCCGGTCATATCGCCGGAGGGGCCGGTCACGATGAGCCTGCCACCGGCATCGGCATATGCGCGCAGCAGCGCCGCCTGCTCATCGGTGATGATCCGCGGCGAGGGCAGGATGATCGTGTCATAGCGCGCCAGGCGTTCGGGCGTGCAGTTCGCGGAGATGACGTAGTCGTGCAGCACCCCGCGGCTCTGGAGGGCGCGGCGGGCGGTCTCAAACTCTCGCACGCTGTCGGCGACTTGACTGTAATCGAGGTAGAGGTCGTCATACTGCACGAAGAGGGCGACGTCGGCGATACTCTCGCCGGTGCGGGTCCAGTCGCGGTGCGTGCGCAGCCAGCCAAAGAGCCGCTCGCGCGCGGGGTTGCGGCGCATCACGTTGATATCCGCGCCATCAATGAAAACTCCATCGAGCGCCAGCGCCTGGCAGAACGCAAGCTCATACTGCTTCTGGTGGTGCGGGCGGGAGATCGAGTCGGGGCGCACGCCCGGCCAGGTGACGGCATCGAGCGCGTGGACCATCTTGTGATCGGTCACCTGCTCGTCCATGGAGTTCCACGAGACGCCGGGCAGGATCGGCATCTGCCAGTTTCCGACGTAGTGGTAGCGCTTCTCCATGAAGGTGATGTCCTGCCCGTTCTCCGCCCATGGGACGAGCCCGAGCCCGACATCGGTCGGCTTGAAGACGCTCCAGGTGCCGTTCGCGCAGAGGAAGAAGTTGCCCTCACCGCGCGCCTGCTCGCCACCGTCCTTGATCGCGCCGAGGAACGCGCCCACGCTCTCAGCGCGGAAGCGCCTCGTGTCGAAGGCCCACTTCGCGTCCTCAAGCACACACTCAGCGTAGTCGTTCACGCCGAAGTACGCTCGCAGGTCGTCAGGCGTGTACCGCTCGCGCAGGTAGCGCTGCCACTCGCGCTGGCAGTCGGGGCAGGTGCATGAGTTGCCGGGGTTGTCAACGAAGATGCCGGTATAGCCCTCCATCGCGCAGTAGTTGGCCAGAGCGCGGTGATAGGTGCGCCAGGCGGGGTCGTTCACGCAGCCCGCGTAGACCTGGTTGCCGAAGGCATCCACGCCCCAGTACGAGCCCAGGTACTTCTTCCCGCCGCGTAGCTGGATCCAGTCCCACGGCTCCTCCGCGGGCTTCTCACCGAGCAGCGGCATGATCCCGCGGAACTCGTCCCAGTTGTCGTAGAGGGTGTACATCCCTGAGCGATTCTCGGGGGTGAGCGCGAGCTTCACCGCGCAGACGTAGCGGCAGTACTCGTTGATGCCGAGGTCGCGCCACGACTGCAGCTGTGCCGTGACCTTCGGGCGGTAGTCATTGAGTATCTCGGCGGTGATGCGCTGATCCTGCGTCCAGCCCCAGTTGTGGCTGAGCGGGGCCTGATCGTAGGCGCGGTAGTTGATATCGGGGACGGCGGCGCCAAGGGCCTCCATGTAGCCCGGCCAGCCCTCGGCGGCGCCCGCCTCGTTGAACGGGTGAGGCGGGTCCACCTGCGCGGCAACCCAGGCGTCATCATCCTCAGGGTGGTGCACGTACATGAAGACGAAGGTCCTCGGGGGCTCATCGAGGTCGGCAAAGACGGGGGCGATGCCGGCGGACAGGAGCAGGAGGATGGCGATCAGCCTGCGCATGGCGGTGCCTCCACGCGGAAGATAGTGCGCGACAGCGCCTTCCGCAATGGAGGCACGGGGACCTGCTACTTCGCCGCGATTGGCTCCTCGTCGGCGTCTTCGGACGTCCGTTCAACCTCCAGGTGCCCCTTCGGGCGCACGAAGAGCGCAATGAGCAGAGCGCAGATGAGCTGGAGGATGCCCATGACAATGAACGGGAGCCGCATGCCCATCCCGGAGGCCATGAAGCCGCCGACGAGAGGGCCGAGGGCGAATCCGAGGCACATTGCGGATGTCGTGATGCCGAAGGTGCGCCCGAGAGTGTCCGGGGAGACGCTTGCGCCGATCATCGCGTTCATTGCGGGCCCGCCGCCGCCGGCGATCAGGCCCCAGCCGACCCGCAGGCCGAAGAGCTGCCCGATGCTCTGCGCGAAGGCATGCGGGATGCTGAAGAACGCCGAGCCCGCGTTGGCGACGACAAGCACCCGCCGATGGCCGATGCGGTCGGCGAGCCGCCCGACGACGATGCAGGCAAGGCCCGAGGCAATGCCGCCGACAGCCATGAGCTGACCGGTGACTGTGGCAGCGCGATCGGTCTGCGCGATCTGCTCCACGAAAAGCGGGAAGATCGGACCGACGAACGTGACCGCGAACGCGGAGAGGAAGAATGCGCTCAGCAGGGCCGCCAGCCCGCCTCTGCCGAAGACCTCGCGCAGGCCGTGGTTGCCGTTGCCGCGCTCCTCCGGCCGCACACGCTGCTCGGTCGTGAAGAAGAGCACAACGAAGCCGGAGATAGCCCAGAGGGCGCCGCAGACGAAGAAGGGGATACGGTAGCCGTAGGTATCAGCGACGACGCCGCCCATCCACGGCCCGGCGGCGTTACCCACGATCAGGCCGGTCTGCAGCAGCCCCATGGCGGCTCCAAGGTGCTTGCGCGGCGTGACCGAGGCGACCATCGTATTGCAGGCCGAGCCGGTGCCGGTGAGGGCGCCCTGCATGAACCGGAAGATCACAAGCTGCCAGATGGTCTGGGAGAAGCCCATGAGGGCGATGGTGATCGCGCCGCCGAACATTGCGCGCTGGAGCATCAGCTTGCGCCCGTAGCGGTCTGCGAGACTCCCCCAGATCGGCTGGAAGATCGTGAGGCTCATCCCGGCGGCGAACATTGCCACTCCGGAGTAGGAGCTGACCATACGCTCGTCGGCAACGCCGAGATCGCGCACGAAGAGGGGCAGAAAGGGCATCACAAATGAGAAGCCGACAGCAGCCAGCAGGTTCGCGAACCAGACCGCCCAAAGGGTACGACGCCAGTGGGGATCGATGACTTCATCAGCCTGTCCGCAGGCCGGTGGCTGTGATGTCTGCTGCAAGTGTTCGGTCGCCATCACGCCTCAACTACCGGCAGGAAGAGGGGCCGCGTGCACGCAGCCCGATGAGTTCACGCTCTGAAACATGATACTCCAGCCGCTGGAGAAGGGCAAGTCCGCTCTCCACGCCATCCAAGGCGCCGTAGTAGATCAGCCAGCCATCCTCCGTGCGCACCGCGCTTGGCGCGTGGGTGTTCCGGAACGGCCCCTCGAGCGGCTCGAGTAGTGGCGCCCGCACATCACAGGTGAGGTTGAGCGTGCCCGCCTCCCACCACTGCGGCTGGAACTCGCGGGCCGCCACGCCGGTGATCTGCACGCAGCCATCCGGAGCGACACCCGCGACAGGCTCCATCGTCACCTGCGCAGTGCCGGGACTGCGGCGAGCGGCAGCACTCCGCCCATCAGCATGTGACGCGTGTCGGACCGCCTCCGCTCAGATGCCCTCGAGCCAGCCGTCCACGAGGTAGGCGCCGTAGACCTGCGGTAGGCCGTTGCGGCGCGCGGTGAAGATCACCCACCTGTTGTCGGCGGTCATGTATGGATGCGCGTGCGCCCACTGCTGGCCGTCGTACTCAGTGCGGCTGAAGGCCAGACGCTTGCAGCGGCCGGTCTCGAGGTTGCCGATGTAGATCGGCACGCCCTCCTCGCCAGTGTCGCCGATCCAGAAGCGCCCATCGGCGGTGACGCTGACGTGGCCGACGCGGGTGCCGGGGTTCGGCACAACCGTGGGCCCCTCATCGCCAACTGCGCCCACGTAGATGTTCGCGCCGGTATCGGGATCAACCGCGGTTGAGAAGAAGATGCCGCTCTTATCCCCCACCCACGCCTCGTGGCCGGTCGGTCGGAGGGTATGCGGGAGATCAGCGGGGAAGAGCTCCATCTCGCCGCTGAGGTCGATCTCGCCGAGCAGCACCTGCTTCACGTCGGGCATCTGGTTGAGCTGGATGAGCACCTTGTTCCGCCCATCGCGCGAGAACTGCTCGTGCTTAGCGAGGTAGCCGGGCTTGTCGAGGAGCACGCGCCACTCGCCGCTCTCGATGTCGAGCAGGTCAACGCGCGTGACCTCCGCGCCCTCGGGACGCACCGCGACCGCGAACCAGCGGTGATCGGGCGAGACGGTGCCGTAGGAGTAGCTGCCGCGCTCCGGCGGCAGCGGCGCGATGTTCTCGATCTCGAGGGTGGTGTAGTTGCAGCGCCGCAGCATCGGCACTCCGTCCACGGTCTGGCGGTAGTAGAGCCAGTCGCTCCACGGGTGGAAGGCCGGGAAGGGCGGCTTGCCCGAGAGAATCTCGTGGCGGGAGCCGTCGTAGAGGTCGAAGATCTCGATCCCGCCGCGCAGATCGCCCTGCGAGTAGTAGCGGATTGCGATCCGCCGCGAGGCCGGATCGGAGTAGGGTTGCTCGCCGTAGATGTTGTCTGCCGGCCGCTCATCCGCACCGAGCAGGTAGACCTTCGCGCCGCTCTCCTCGTCAACCTCGACCGGTTCTCCGAGCATCGGGGCACCTCCGTCTTGCGCGCCGACCATACAGGCGGCGGTCAACAGCAGCAGGCCGATCAGCCTGCGTAGAGTGACTACTCTCGTGCGCTGCAATGCGCTCATCCTCACATTGAGTGGTTCAACGCGAGGTCTCTTTCCTCGCACCATGGAGCCAATCCTCCACCACCGGAGCGTCGGTGAGCGAAGGAGTCCGCCGTGCCGGTGCTGAACTCTCAGGACGATCCAGGTTCGCCACCAGTTCGGAGGTTCCCATGGGCGCCATCAGCATCCGCGAGTTCCAGCCCGACGACATCGAGAGCTTCCACGCGCTGCACGATGCGGTCTTCCCGCCTGTCCCGTTCGAGGAGATGCGGCGATGGATGGCGCGCGATGATGTCACCGCCGGGGTGGCCGTGCAGGACGGACGCATCGTTGGCGAGATCCCGCTGCACATCCGGCGCTTCGTGCTGCGCCCAGGGGTCTCCGTGCGCGTGGCCTTCGAGCATTCGGTCTGCGTGGATGAATCCATGCGCGGCGAGGGCGTTGGCAGTCGCATCCAGGATGCTATGAAGCAGTTCATTCGCGACCGGGTCGAGGCGCTGACGGTCTACCGCGGTGGTGAGCGCACTGCGGCGTACAATCACTACGACAAGAACGGGCTGACCGACTGCTGCTACATGCGCGGCTGGGTGAACAGCGCACCCGAGTCAGTCGCGGAGGCCATCGGCGAGCCGCTCGACGCGCCCGCCATCATCGAGCGCGAGCAGCAGTTCGCGGCGAGCTTCGCCTCGGCCAACGCTCATGCGGGAGGCTATCAGCAGCGCGATCCGGGCTTCTACGAGATCGCCTTCATGCAGCTTGAGGCCGTGGAGCTTGGCGGGGAGTACGCGGCGCTGGCGGTCGAGGAGGAGGGCCGGCCGCTCGGGCACTGCATCGTGCGGCTGATCGAGGGGCAGGCAGTGCGCGTGCTGGAGCTCGCGCCGCGCGGGCGTGACCTCGCGATGGCGGCGCGGCTGCTGCGGGGCGTCTGCGCCCTGGCGACCGATCGTCGAGTCGCGGTCTCGGTGGAGCTGCACGATGGCGGCGCATATACACCGGTCTTCGAGGCGCTGGGCTTCCGGCCGCAGCCGCGCGGGAACATGATCATGGCCTGCCCGCTCGACTGGGAGCGGCTCGCGAACATCGTCTGGGCGCCGCAGAGTGAGCTTTCGACGGTACGGGTGCGCGTCTGGACGCCGCAGGAGGAGTTCGTGGCACACGAGCCGGGCGGCGAGCCAACGCGCGAGATCACGGTCGAGATGAAGCACCACCAGGCGGTGCGCTGGCTGATGTGCCGGCTGAATCTGGCGCCGCTGGTGGCGCAGGAGATCGTGATGATCCGCGGCGCTCGGCCCGGCGATCTGGAGGCGCTGAGCCGAGCAATCCCGTTCAGCGCCTGGGAGTACCAGGGCATAGACCACATCTGAAGGAGCGCGTGGATGACTGCTTCCGAGATAGTCGTCGCCATCGGAGAGACCTCGCTTGCGCTCTTTATCATCATAGACCCGATCGCCGGCCTGCCGATCATCTCGAGCCTGTTCCGCCAGTTCTCGCCGGAGGAACAGCGGCGCTCCATAGACACCTCGATCCTCGTGAGTGCCGGAGTCTTGCTGGGCTTCGGGGCCCTGGGGCTGCAGCTCATGCGCATCCTCGGCGTGAGCTTCAGCGAGATGCTGATCGCAGGCGGGCTGCTCTTCCTGGTGCTCGGGATGGACATGCTCTTCGGGCTACTCCCGAACGCGCAGTGCGACCCGCGCACTGTCTGCATTGTGCCGGTCGCCTCGCCCCTGCTGGCGGGGCCGGGCGCGATCACGACCACTCTCGTGGCCGTCCAGCGATTCCCGTTCCCGACCGGCTATCTCATCGCGGCGGCCGCCGTGGTCGTCGCGCTGTTCGCGAGCTGGCTGATCCTCCGGCGCGTGGATGAGCTCACGCGCCTGCTCGGCGAGCGCGGCGCGCTGATCATCGGCAAGCTGATGGGGATCGTGGTCACCTCAATCGCGGTGAGCTTCGTGGTCCGCGGCGTGGAGGGGATCATCGCGGGGCAGTAGCGGATCGCCAGCTTGCTTGTTCAACTATGTACAATCTAGGCACCGAAAACCTGATAGATCTTCGACAGAGTAGTTGTGATGAGGAGCGTCCCCATGGGTATCGCCGAAGTCATGCCAACGCCGAAGCAGATGGATCTCTCCACGGAGCAGACGGTGCTGGTGGATCACTCCTGGCGCGTGGCCGATGAGTCGGACGCGATCGACATCGGGACGAAGTTCGCCGAGGCGTTCTGCATCGGCATGAACGATGCGCCGAACGAGGTCGCGCTTCGGCGTGACAGCAGCCTCGGCGCCGAGGAGTACCGGCTGGAGATCGCGCCGGGGCGGATCGAGGTCGCGGCGGCCCATCGGCCGGGCTTCATGCACGCGCTGGCGACGATCTCGCAGCTACGCAACGGGCCGCTGCTGCCGGTCGGCACCATCAGCGACCGCCCGCGGCTGCCTCTGCGCGGCCTGCAGCTCATGGTCGAGAAGATCTACCAGTTCAACGAGGAGCAGATCCTCTCCCTCATCCGCTCAGCGGCCCGGCACAAGCTCAACGCGCTGCTGATCGAGTTCGGCGACCGCTTCCCGTTCGAGGCGCCGCACGAGGCCGTCGCGTCGCCGTCGGCGCTGACCCGGCAGCAACTGCGGCGGATCGTTGACGAGGCGCGCGATCTCGGGCTGGAGATCATCCCGCTGGTGCAGTGCATCGGGCACCTCGAGTGGTTGCTGCAGCACGAGGAGTACGCGGATCTGCGCGAGGAGAACGAGGCGCGCGCACAGTTCTGCCCGCTCAACGAGCGCGCAGTGACCGTTTGGGGTGAACTGACTGAGCAGGTGGTGGAGTCTATCGGCGGTGGCGAGCGCGTGCACGTCGGCGGAGACGAGACGCGGCAGCTTGGCGTCTGCCCGAAGTGCGCAGCGCGGGTCGCGGAAGCCGGGAAGGGACGGCTCTATGCCGACCACGTCAACCGCGTCTGCGAGTGGCTCGACCAGCGTGGCATGGCGCCGATCATCTGGGATGACATCCTCTGCGCCCACCCGGAGACGATGGGCTACCTGCATGAGGCCGCGCAGGTCATGTACTGGGACTACTGGACGACGCAGAACCCGAGCCCGCTGCTGGTGGCGCGCGGGAGCAACGCCGGCGCCGTGGTCTACGACGAGCGCTGGAACTCGGAGTGGGCAGGGGAGCTGCCGGAGATCACCCGCCGGACCCTCGACCGCTTCGCCCGGCCGGCGAACCTCGAGAGCGATCTGGGCGAGGCCTACCTCGACACATACCGGGAATATCTCGGCGATCAGTTCCCGAGGCATGTCCCGGCGATGCCCTACATCGAGTACTATCAGGCGCGCGGGCGTGTCGTCTACGGCGCGCCGACATGCTCAGGCAACCACAGCTTCTGGCACACGCTGCCGGATCTCCAGCGGCATGTGGAGAACATCAAGACCTTTGCGGATCGGTGCATTGAGACACGCGCCGCCGGCATGATCACGAGCGCGTGGTATAATCGCAGTCCGGAGTTGCTGCACCTTGGTATCGTGGCGACGGCTGAGTTCAGCTGGTGAGCGGTGAGAGTCATGAGCGAACGGGAGCAGCCGAAACTGCCGCTACTGACTGAGCGACTGGAGTTACGTGATTTCGGAGAGGCTGACGTCGAGTGGGTGCAGGCATGGGCCTGCGACCCTGCGGTCGTGCGCTTCATGCCATGGGGCCCGAACACGCCGGAGCAGACGCGTGAGTTCCTCCAGCGAAAGTTCGCAGAGCGCACGGGGGTGCCTCGCCGCACATGGGACCTCGCCGTGGTCAACCACGGAACCGGCCGCCTGATCGGCTCCGCCGGCCTGCGCCTCGATGAGACGCTGCAGCAGGCATACATTGGCTACTGCTTCCACCGAGACGCGTGGGGCCACGGCTTCGCGACTGAGGCGGCGCGCGTGTTGCTGCGCTTCGGCTTCGAGCAGCTTGGACTGCACCGCATCCACGCGACGGTGGACAGCCGCAACGGTGCCTCGATCCGCGTCCTCGACAAGATCGGCATGCGCCAGGAGGGGCGACTGCGCGAGCACCTGATGCAGCGGGGCGAGTGGCGGGATTCCTTCCTGTACGCCATCCTGCGGCGCGAATGGGATGCGACCGCGGGAGCTGCCAGGCCGAACCCGGACACTGAATGAACGTCTGACGAGATGATGCCGCACAGCCACGCTTCTGTCGCGAAGGGGATTGGAATGAAGAAGAAGGTCTGGTTACGAGGCATTCTGTTCGTCTTAGTAGCGGGCAGCGCCCTGGCCATGCTGTTCACGTCAGGCGGACCAACATGCGCCCAGGACGCACCGGCAGTCGAGCCGATCGTGCCGCTGCCGGCGCTTCAGGCTGCAGATCGGCCGAAGAACGTGATCGTGATGATCGCCGACGGCTGCGGCTTCAACCACATGACTGCCGCGCGCTACTACGAGCACGGCGATCAGCCGGACCCGCTCTATGAAGCATTCCCGGTAGCGATGGCGGTGCGCACCTGTGCGTCTGGTGGCTCGTACGATCCGGCGCAGGTGGCCGCTGACTTCGATTACGTCGCCGGCGGCGCCACCGACTCGGCCGCCGCCGCAACGGCCATGGCGACCGGACAGAAGACCTACGCGGGCGCGATCGGCGTTGACGCCGAGAGGCAGCGGGTGGAGAACCTCGTGGAGGCGGCGGAGGCTACCGGCCGAGCGACTGGCGTCGTGACTTCAGTGCAGTTCGCGCACGCCACGCCGGCGGGCTTCGTGGCGCACTCCGAGGGCCGCAGCAGCTACGCGGAGATCGCCAAGCAGATGATCCACGAGAGTTCAGCGGATGTCATCATGGGCGCGGGACACCCGGAGTACGACGACGCCGCCCAGGCGGTTGAGGGCGATCGCGACTACCGGTACGTCGGCGGTGAGGAGAGTTGGGCCGCCCTTAGAGCAGGCACGGCAGGCGGCGACGCCGATGCGGACGGCGACCCCGACCGGTGGGTGCTGGTGGATGACCTCTCGGAGTTCGAGGCGCTGACAGCGGGCGATGCCCCTGATCGGGTGCTCGGCGTGCCGCGGGTCCACACCACATTGCAGCAACGCAGGCCCGGCGATGCCGGGGCCGACGCATACGCGGTCCCGTTCAACGAAGGTGTGCCCGATCTCGCCACGATGGCGCGCGGCGCGCTGAATGTGCTCGGCAACGACCCCGACGGTCTCTTCCTGATGATCGAGGGCGGTGCGGTGGACTGGGCCGCGCACTCCAACCAGTGCGGGCGGATGATCGAGGAGCAGATCGCCTTCAACCGCGCGGTCGCGGCGGTGGTCGAGTGGATCGAGGCGAACAGCAACTGGGACGAGACGCTGCTGATCGTGACCGCCGATCATGAGACCGGCTACCTCACGGGCCCCGGGGCAGGGGAGGCATGCACCGCCCCGGTCTGCCTCGGTCAGGGCGCGATGCCGACGGTGGAGTGGCATAGCGGCAGCCACACGAACTCCCTGGTGCCCTTCTTCGCGCGCGGCGCCGGGGCCGAGGTCTTCGAGCAGATCCCGCTGGGGACAGATCCGCTGCGTGGGGCCTACATAGACAACACCGACATCGGACGCGTGATCAAGGCGGCTCTGCAGTAGACAAGTGTCATTCACGGCGGCAAGAAGGAAGGGAGCCCTCACCGGGCTCCTTTCCGTTGCACGAGGTTCTCTGGCTTTCCGCCTGCCTTCCGGGGCCCTAGTAGCTGGCGGCCCGGGCTACGCCGCTAGGCGCGCACTTCTCACACAGCAGCAGCGAGCGGTTCCAGCATCGGTCGCAGATCCATTCGCCGCACTGCGGGCACTGATGGAAGTGCTCCCCCACCTGGGTTGACGCCGCCCGCAGCGCTGCATCGTGCTCGAACTGCGCGGCATCATCGGCAGGCTCAGAATCGCCATCCGTCGCCTCGCGCAGGATCTGGCCCACGCTGTCGATGAAGCCGTTCGCGTCCTCATGCAGCCGGGGCTGACAGTCGCTCTCGTAGGCGCTGTCGCAGCGCTCGCAGTAGAACCTGAAGCGGAAGCTCTTCTCGTCACTCACGTCCTCGTAACCGCCGAACTCGATCGCGACCAACGTGTCCGCCAAGGTCATCTCTCCTCCATCTCAGGCCTGCGTAATCGTCATCTCGTGCCCCGCCCGCCAGCGTCCTCGCGTCCTCATGAACTACCCGAACAACTCCTCGGCCCACCGGTCGGGTCTGTCGTGGATGACCCGAGCGCGCAAGCCGCTCCGCGCCTCCCGCAGGGAAGGCAGGACCTTCGCAAGCGCCACCGCAGGATCCCTGTCGATCTCCTCGCCTCCGAAGATCGGCTCCCGGCGGAAGCCAACCTCCGTCCATGCCCGAACCACCTGCCCTGCATCCTCGAAGACGAAGCTCGCATGATCGGTTTCTGAGAGATTCTCGTACAGCTCTCCCTGTCGGGCCGGGCAGAGCGCGACGAGCCGCAGTCCATCATTCAGAGGGTTCAGCACGAGCCGCTCGATCGTGTTCGTCATCCTCTTCCAGTATTCCCGGCGTTCGTCACAGATAATCTCCGTTCGCTCAATCTCAGCAACGTGGTCTGGAGTGGCCACAAAGGGCACACACGCGTGGATCATCCCGGCCTGAGCTTCGTTTCGCCAGGGGAGGCCCGCCGCTTCGAGAGTATCCGCAAAGTGTGAACGCGCGTCCTCGCTCCGGCGCGAGGTCTCGGACGCAAGCTCACGTGTGACTCGCCTGAGCCCGCCGATCCGCGTCTCGCCGAAGGGCCCGCTGAGCACAAGCTCGTAGCTGCCCGGATCGAACTGCGCGCCGGTCAGCTCCGCGTACAGGCGCGCGCAGCAGTCCCCGTCATCGGGCACCCAGCGGAGGGCGTCATCGTAGCGGTAGAGTAGCCCGGGGCACTCGCCTGCGCCCTCGAAGCTGTCCATCGGCCCCTTGCCCGGAGGCGCCATCAGCGTGGCGAGCGCGTCGGCCCTCGCTCGGCGCAGCGCGATCTCAAGCTCGTCGGTGCGCCGGGCGAAGCGGCGGAGGGCGATGATGCTGCCATCGAAGGCGTTCACGACGCGGATGACGTAGCCCTCGCGGATTACCTGGCCGATCTCATGCGCCGGCCACGCCAGCAGGGCACCTGCAGTCCCTGTGGCGCGGAGGCCCTCCAGGCCGACGGTCAGATCGCAGGAGACCGCGCCGGGGAGGGCGGCGGATGGCGGCTCGATCTCGCCCGGCGCGGCGAAGCGGCACTCCTCAGCCAAGCTTCTCACCGCACTCGGAGCAGAAGCGCGCGCCCGCCTGGTTCTCGGAGCCGCACTTCGGGCACTCGAGCGATGCACTGAGCGGCTTCCCGCACTCATTGCAGAACTTTCCGCCTGCAGCCTTGGCGCCGCAGTGCGGGCAGAGGACCACCGCGTCATCCTTAACGTTGATCTGCGATGTGTAGTCGGTGTTATTGATGCGCTCGCGGAGCTGCTCGATGCGCGCCTCCTGCTGCATCGCGGCGATCTCCTCGGTGGTGTCGGGAGCGCAGCGCTCACAGAGCCCCACGCTCTCGTTCCAGCAGACGTCGCAGAGCCACTCGCCGCAGCGGGAGCACTGGTGGAAGTGCGGCTTCACCTCCGCAACCGCCGTCTTCAGCGCGTTGTCATGCGCGGGGCCGCCAATGGCGCGCTGTACCTCATAGGCGCTCTGAGCGATGCCGTATCCGCGGCCGACGAGGTCGCTGACGGCGCGCAGCAGGCCTGCCGCGCGGCCCGCACCGTAGGGATGGAATTCGCTCATGTAGCCGTTGCCGCAACGTTCGCAGTAGAACTTGAACTGGAAGCCGACGTCGGTGCTCAAGTCCTCGTAGTTATCGGTGAACTGAATCAGTGCCATCTTGCGCACCCCTCCTGCAGTCATACCCGCGACGATGGAGGGCTCTTCCGCACGCGCACGGAATGTCCTGCATCGCCGGTCAATAACGTGCGCAAAGGACGGGTCAGGATGTCCGCGATACAGATGCCTGAGATCTGGGGCGACGGGAAGCTCCTCACTTTCTCCGGGCTGGACGGTGCGACAAGCTGGTCGAACACACTCGTGGGCGGCGCGACCTCCGACCCGCTGGGGATCGTGCTGCACCTCAGGCCGGACGTGCAGGTGATCTTCGGCGGAAAGCTGCAGGAGCAGAGCGGCCTCGTGCTGGGCGACGCGGTAGATGCGTCGGTCACTACCTCTGACGGTTCAGGCGACCTCAGGTTCGCCTTCCGCGATTGCTGGACGATCGTTGGCGAGGTCACCGGCAACCTGACTGTCCGCCTGGATGGGCTGTCAGAGGCTGAGGCGGGCTTCGTCACGCTACTGAGCGAGCAGACCCTTGACGGCACGCGCTGGTGCATCGCGCTTTCGGCGGATTCGGCTGAGGGAGCCGCACAGCGCGCCGCAGACGCGATCGGAGCCGACCTGGACGCGCTGATCGAGGCGCGCAGCAGCTTCGCCCGGAGCGTAGAGCCTGCTGGCGACGAGCGCACCTACCGCAAGTGCGCGGAGGTGCTCAAGCTCAACGCTCGTGCGCCGGAGGGGCGGATCGGGCGCCGCTGGACCACGCCCGACGTCTGGCCGCACCGGCACATGTGGCTGTGGGACTCGGCTTTCCACGCCATCGGCTGGCGTGAGCTTGACGGGGAGATGGCGCAGGACACGGTCCTCGCGGTGATTGAGCTGCAGGAGGCTGACGGGAAGATCCACCTGTGCGATGCGCCGCAGCGGCAGAACCAGCGGCACACGCAGCCGCCGGTCCTCGCCTGGAGCGCATGGCGCGTCTTCGAGGCCACGCGCGACGAGCAGTTCCTGCGCGCGTGCTACGGCCCGCTCGGGCGGTTCATGGACTGGCTCTTCGCGAACCGCGACGTCAACGGCAACGGGCTGCTGGAGTGGCTGAAGGAGTTCCATGTCGAGCGCTGCCGCTGCGGCGAGTCCGGCTGGGACAACTCCCCCCGCTTCGATCGCGAGATCATTGACGATCATGTGGACATCAACGCGATGGTTGTGCGGGAGATGCAGTTCCTCGCGCAGATGGCTGAGGTGCTGGGCGAGCGGAGCGACTGGCAGCAGCGCGCCGATGATCTCGCGGGGCTCGTCAACGAGCGCCTGTGGCACGAGGAGATCGGTCTGTACTTCGACCGCGGCCCCGGTGAGGACCCGTCGGAGTGGATGACGATGAAGTCGGGCGCGTGCCTCCTGCCGATGATCGCCGGGATCCCGAGCGAGGAGCAGGCGCGGCGGATGGTCGAGCAGCATCTCACGAACGAGAGCGAGTTCTGGGGCGCGACGCCGGTGCCGACGGTGGCCTTCGACGAGCCGCAGTATGATGACGACATGTGGCGCGGGCCAACATGGATGAACATCAACTTCCTGATCTGGGAGGGCCTCCGACGCTACGGCTTCGACGACGTGGCGACCGAGCTGCGGAAGCGCTCGATGGAGGCGATCGAGCACTGGTACACGGGTGTGGGCGCGCCGCTGGGCGGGATCTTCGAGTACTACGACCCCGCGCGTGAGACGCACCCGTTCTGGCTGCACCGCAAGGGCGGCCAGTGCGGCGTAGGCGGAATCTCGGTCATCCGCGACTACGGCTGGACCGCCGCGACGTATATCGGGTGGGCGAAGGGAAAGTAGCGGCAGGAGGACTTGTTGCGGAAAAGCACAATGTTGCGCATATGAGCAACATGGGGTATAGTGGCAACATGAGACACAAGCAGGCGCTCTCTCAGGTGCGACGGGTGCTGGAAGAGGTCCTGCGGACCTCAGTCAGGGAGATCTCGCCAGCACGAATCGACGGGTGTGAACCGGACGCTCTGTTCCAGGCGTCGGGCCGCGAGTTTGTGGTCGAATACGAAGTGGACGCCTCGGCGGATCTGGTGGGTAGAGCCGCCTCGCTACTGCGGCATGTTCGGCGTGAGCGGCCTGACGCGGTACCCCTGGTCGTCGTTCCCTTTATGGGTGAGGTTGGTAAACGACTGTGCGAGGAAGCGGGCATCTCCTGGCTCGATCTGTCTGGCAACGCCAGCATTCGCGCCGCTGGTCTAGAAGTACGGATCGAGGGGTCGCCTAACGCCTACGCCCGCCCGGGGCGTCCCAAGAGCCTCTTCTCACAGAGGCCCTGCGCCCGCTACTGGACGATCCGGATGCGTGCGAAGCGATGCGATGGCTTGAGGAGGATTACGCCACCATCGATAGCATAGGGCCGATGCGTCTGGCGGACTTTCAATCCAGAGCGGCCGATGACGAAGCACAGGGCGAGGCTTGGGCTCTCGTCCGCGAGCTTCTGCGTCGCCTCGAGATCTGAATTGTTGCGCGAATCCCCATGCTGCGCATACGCGCAACATAGTGGATTTCAGCAACAGAGGCTATTCTCCCACCGCCACCAGCTCCACGTCATCCACCCACACGGTGCCGGTGCCGTGCATGAGGTTCAGGTAGATGTGGAGCTGGTCGGCGGTCGGGTGGATGTCCTCCAGAACCAGCTCCCGCCACAGCCCCTCGGTGTTCGGCATGTTCAGCGCCATCGTCGGCTCCTGGCCGCCCTTCAGCCAAACCGCGAGCGTGCCCGCGAAGTCGTCGGTCGTGCGCGCCCAGAGCCGCAGCCGGTATGTCTTCGCCTGATCGACCGGCCCTATCTCGCGATGCCATCTCCCCCACGCCCGGGTGGCGTATGCCTGCTCATCCTCCGCCGGCCCGAGCGCGCTGCAGGTCATCATCGCACAGGCATTTGCGGTGCGCGCGCCCTCAGTCGTGATCTCGAACTCGAAGTCGCCGATCTGCCGGTGCGGCAGCCAGGCCCCGGCGCCCTCCTCGAAGCCGCCGTCCGGGATGAGGTTCGCGCCCTGCTCCGCCTCGGGCTCTGGTACTGCGATCCACACCGGGCGCCAGATTCCGCCCGCGCCGGCGCTGTCCTCGACGCGCACGGCGAGCACGTTGGCCTCGCCCGGCCTGGCGACGTCCGTGATGTCCACCTCGAACGGCTTCTTCCACGACTCCGTATCGCCCTCAAACGGGTAGGGCCGATCGAGCAGCCTCGTGCCGTTGACCCAGACCGTGCAGGCCTCGTCCACCGCGCCGAAGATCAGCCGCACGCGCCCGGCGCCCTCCGGCACCGTGAAGCTCGTGCGATACCACGCGAGGCCGTCGTAGTCGGTGGCATGCTCCTCACGCCACTGCCGCCCGGCCGCCAGTTCCTCCCACGAAGCGCTGACCTCGGTCTCCGCCCAGCCGCCATCGCCGAACTCCTCCGCGAACCACTGCTGCTCCTCCCCCACACCGTCGGGGTCGAAGGCGAAGCACCACGGCCCGGGAAGCTGCTCGCCCGGCTGCGCGATGAGCTTCAGTAACTCGCGGTCCCACGTGTACCTCTCGCTCCAGGCGAGGTAGGCCATGTTGCAGACGAACTCGTCCTCGATGGAGGCGCGGAAGTCATCAAGCGCGGTGAGCGCATCGCGATACGGCGCGATGGCTCCGCTCTGGCGGTAGGCCTCGTAGACGCGCTGCACCTCAAGCGACATGCGCGCGTTCTGCAGGCCCTTGCGCAGCCACTGCACGCGCGCGAGCGCCACCGCGTCGTCAGCCGCGGCCGCCTCGGCGCTCGCGAGGAGCGCATCGCCTCGCGCGAATGCCTCCGGGGTGAAGATGACATCGCACTCGCGGTAGAAGTAGGACCAGTGCATCCCCGCCGGCCGCTCTGTGACCACATCGCAGACGGCGTCCCAGTGGTCGAAGTAGGCGCGCACCTCCTCGGCCGCCGGGCCGAAGGCGCTGTAGAACTCCCCGAGGACCTCCTCGACCGTGAGGTCCGGGCGCGCCGTCAGCCGCGCGAGCACGTAGAGATTCGGACCCTGCGTAGCGCACTGCCCGGTGAGCGAGTCGAAGTCAGTGGCGATCATCCCGTTCCCCGCGCAGTGGCGCATGTGCGCGCCGATCGTGTCCGCTGCGTACATTGGCATGGTGTGGCCGTCGAGCATGTAGTTCGGCCGCAGCATCATCTTTGCGCCGGTCGCAGCCCAGCCATCCCATTGGTCGAGCATCTCCTCGAGTTCGCCAGGGCCGCCGATGAGCCATCCGCCGGGCACGATGCCGATGTAGATGTGATCGTTCAGCTTCGTCTCGCGCGGCGGGAAGCGGTAGTTGCTGTAGGCGTAGCCGGTCACGACCGCCTCGGGATCGTGCTTTCGCGCCTCGGCCTGCACGGCGAGGAAGAAGCGCGCGTAGCGGTCGGAAAGGCTGCCGAGGAAGCGTATCCAGTCGCGATCGCCCGCCTCAAAGGCTGCGCGCGCGTGCTCCAGTCGCTCCTCCCACGGAACCTCGACGGCCGGATCCGGCACATCCCACGACAGGCAGCGCTCGCAGGTGCATTTCCCGGGAGTGTCGTTCTCGCTCGCATCAATGAAGGGGTCATCCGGAGTGCGCCTCGCCAGCCAGTCCTCGACGATCGCCTGATGGAAGGCAGGCTCGGAGACATCCATCGCCACGAGGTGCGCGGCACCTCCGTGGTAGGTGGGGTCGGAGCGGCGCGTGCCATCGGGAAGCAGGTTGAAGTACTCGGGGTGATCGGCGGAATAGCGATCCCACCATCCGGTGAAGGCGTGCGCCATGTCCATGTTCACGCCGAGACCGAAGCGGTGCCTGCGCAGCCACCGCCCCTGCTCGGCAATCCAGCGGCTGCGGTTCTCCGGGTCGGCCCAGCCCTCGGTGCCTGCCACCGTCGCTCCGCCATCCCGCCAGCGAGCGTGCACGAACGCCGGCTTGCCCGTGACGTCACGCGCGTCGAAGCTGATCTCCGCTCGCTGAGGCACGTCCTCCCCCAGCGGCCCCGGCCACAGCCAGCGCACACCAAGCTCGCGGTCGAGCAGGTCATACACCGCGAAGAGGGTGCCGACCTTCGTGCGGTTGGCGTGCTGGATGCCGCCCGGCTCGCCCTCGCTGTCGGTGCCGAGCAGGAAGAGGCGCTCCGCGTCTGCGCGGATGATGAAGCCGTTCGGCGACAGACCCTCTGTGCTGAGGCCCTCCTCCGCGGCAGCGCGTGCGGCGCCGATGTACACGCGCTGGCCATCGGCGGGCGCCTCCGCCTCGCGCACGACCGGAAGCTCTGCCCCGGTCGCGAGCCGCACGTGGTATGCAAGCTCATCGGCCGCCAACTGCTCGACCGGCAGGGGCTCGTCCGGCAGCACAATCGTGGCGACCGGCTGATGGTCCCGTACAAGCTCCACGGCATCCGCGCCGAGCGCTGCCACGGTGATCGTCATGATAATCAGGCCGCTCCGCACACCACGCACAGCCGCTCACCTCACATGCACTCTGTGATTGCGCGGCGGAATTCGCCATGTACGGCACTCATGCCTCCACGTGAAGGTGCGGACGGGGCGGAGGCGAAACCACGCAGTGCGTACCGCATGAGGTTGACAGGCGACGACACCTGTCCTGCATCTGTTGATAGGCGAGGACGCCGGTTCTACATCTGATCCGGAGTATGCTTGCAGGGAGGGCGTAATGATGACCGAACAAGAGGTTCGAGCGCTGGTTGCTGAGGTAGTGGTGCTGCGCAACTCCGGGCAGTGGCGTGAGGATGACAATGCGCTGATCGAGAGCGGCGCCGCGCTCAGTTCGCAGGTGGGGCGCGAGGAGGTCCGGGAGCGCTCTGAGGAGCTGCGCGCACTCTCACCGGGGCAGCTCATCCTGCAGACGGACATGGAGACCGGGAGCTACTTCGCGCCCGACGGCACCGCGATCCCGCCGCTGATGGCGCTCGGGGCCTCGGACAGCGAGGAGCTCGCGGAGGCATGGGGGCACGCTGTCGGCCTTGAGGGCCGGAGGCTCGGCGTGGATGTAACGTGGAGCCCGGTGCTCGACGTGAACACAAACCCGGGCAACCCGATCATCAACGTGCGCGCGTTCGGCGAGGATGCCGAGCAGGTCGGGCGCCTCGGTGCGGCGATGACCCGCGGCTTCATCCGCTCAGGCCTGCATCCGTGTGCGAAGCACTGGCCGGGCCACGGCGATGTCGCAGTGGACAGCCACATCTCCCTCCCGACCGTGACGAAGTCGCGCGAGGAACTGGAGGCGGTGGACTGGCTGCCCTACCGGATGGCGCGCAAGGCTGGCCTCGAGAGCGCCATGACCGCACACCTGCTGCTGCCGCAGATCGACCCGGAGAACTGCGCGACCGTCAGCCACGCGCTCATCACCGGCATCCTGCGCGAACACCTCGGCTACGAAGGCTGCCTCTTCACCGACTCGCTCGGGATGGAGGGCCTGCGGACCACGATCGACTCCGCGGAGGCCGCCTGGATGGCGCTCGCGGCGGGGCATGACCAGGTGCTCGTGGACTACAAGCGCCCTCCCGGCGAGAGCGTTGAGGCGATGGTGGCGGCGTGCATGGACGGCCGGGTGCCGGAGGCGCGGCTGCGTGACGCGGTCGGGCGGGTGCGAGCGCTCAAGGCGCGTTTGCGCGAGCTTCCGGCGCTTCCGCCCGAGGAGGAGATCCGCGCGAACATCGCGGATGTCGGCCGGCGCGTGGCGGAGGCGGCAGTGACGCTGGTCGGCAAGCTGCCTGAGGGCGGCGTGAAGGCCGGCTCGCGGCCGCTGCTGGTGATCTTCGACGACCTCAAGCGCCACGGCGTGGGCGTCGCGGAGGAGGGCGTCTCGGGCGGCCTCGAGGGCACCCATCCGCTCGCGCAGATCGCGCGGGAGATGCTCGACTGCGACATCATCGTGGCCTCCGAGGACCCGAGCGCGGAGGAGGTCCAGCGCATCGAGAGCCGCGCGCAATACGCGAGCGGTGTCATCGGCGCGACCGTGGCGCACATCCAGTCATACAAGGGCGAGGGCGTGCGGCTGCCCGCGAAGCAGCGCGAGCTTGCGCAGCGCGGCGCATCGGAAGGGCTGCTGCGCGGCCTGATGCTCTTCGAATCGCCCTACGCGCTCAAGGACCTGCCGAAGGGCATCCCGGCGGTCGTGGGCTACGGCGCCGATCGCTTCAGCCTGCGGGCGTCGCTGGAGGCGCTGCTCGGTAAGCGCGCCTGCCCGGGAAGGCTGCCAGTGACGGTGGGGTGAAAGGGTGAAAGGTGAGGGGGGAACGGCGCGTTTGTGCCGTTCCCCCACTTCCTCTCAGTCGTCGCCAGCCGCCGCGATGGCCTCCTCATCTTCCCTGCATTCAGCCTTCGCCGGTCGCCGCCTCAGCTGACGCGCCCCAGCTTTGCAGACCCGACGACGTGCGTTCTCGGCCTCATCCCCCTCAAGGGTCTCACGCCGTAGCACTTCCTGAACGAGCTTCTCTCGTATCTCGTCGGTGTCCACCTTCACGTCCGGGTTTACACGGCGCATCTCCCGCCGAATTGCCTTCAGTACTTCATCCGAGACAACAATGGCGGCAATCAGGTGACGGCTCGTCGCCTCATGATGGCAGACGAAGTCGTCGAGCACGTTCTTCTCGATGCCCTCGCGTGTCAACAGATAAAGAAGCTCCTGACAACCGCTCTGATTGGCAGAGATCTCCAACAGATCAATCTCAGCTACCTGTCGAGCCTCAATCGGCTTCCCGAAAATCACCTGATAGACGCGCCACTTGACCCCGTTTGTCAGAATGACCCACTCGACGCCCTGGTTGGCTGCGTAGTCCAGCGCCTGCCTTATGTGGGTGTCTCTGAAGTCAGTGCCGATGGCTTTGATCTCGATGACGATGCGGATGACATCGGCAATCTTAATGACCAAATCGCAGTAGGTACCCCGAATTGAGTACTCTGAGGTGATCTCGGTGTACTTGTCGTACCCGAAGAGGTCGGCCAGCACGTCGGTCACTATCACCACGGTATCCGACTCGTTGCAGTCCCGGGCGCGAGCGGAGTTCAGGATGGGCTGGTACTGCTTCAACGCCGCTGTCATGCGCTGTGCGACTCTTGCAGGTATCGCCATGGAATGACCCTCCCGCAGCATGCGTCTGTACGTTCGTACGACGCAAGTCAGCGGAGGGTTCCCATTCTTGTCGTATATACCTCCATTGTGTTCCGCCCCCCGCCCAAAAAAGAACCTACCACAACCCCGCGACCGCCGGGACTTCCGCGCGCTCCCTGAGGGTGATCGCGCCATTGCTGCAGGCGCTGCGGCAGACGCCGCAGCCGTAGCAGGCGCGCTGGTCCACCTCCACCTTCCGGTCCGCGGGAGTGAAGGTCAGCGCGCCAAACTGGCAGAGCCGCATACAGGAGCGGCAGCCCGTGCAGAGGTCCGGGTCCACCTCCGCCACATACTCCGCCCGCCACATGACCTTCAGGTCATGCACGACCGTAGACTGCATCGCGAGGCAGCTCTGCCGATCGCAGTTGCAGATGCCGCCGATGTAGGGCGTCCTGAAGGTCCAGACCGTGTGGCAGAGGCCATCCTTCTCATGCTCGGCGAAGGCGGCGGTCGCCTCCTCCGCGGTCAGTTCGTCATACTCATGCGTGTCCGGCCCGTGGAGGAAGCTCGAGTCTATCTCCTCCATCAGCTTCCCCGCCTCGCCGAGGTGAGGGGCCATCGAGATCGCGTAGCAGTAGCCGACGTCGCGCCCGAGGGTGCCGCGCCGGCAGATGCAGGCGATCCTGGCGATCGAGTTCAGGAAGCCGAAGATCGTCTCGATCTCCTCCAGCGGCACCACCTGCCCGTAGTGCTGCTTCTTCATCCGCCGCGTGATGGCGGCCTTCGCCATCCGCTGGATGAAGCCCGGCGTGCGGTCAAGCTTCTCCATCATCGGGATGGCTCGCCCGGTCTCCTCCGGCTTTCCGAGAAAGCCCTCGATGAATCTGCGCCGCCGCAGGTCGCTCATGAGGTTCTCGGAGTAGTTCTTCGCCTGCAGATACCACTTCTTCCCGTCACCGTGCTGCGCGCAGAACTGGCACATCGCACACGCCTCCTTCGCGATACAGACGCGTACGCTGGCGATCTCGCGGCCCCCTGCTCTTGTCTCTCTGGCGGCTATGCCAGGTACATCTCGACCACCGGGATCTCCACATTCGGCTTCACGATCGGCACCTGAAGCAACAGGTCATCGCCCTGCTCGGTGAAGCGCACCTCCGATGCGTCGTGCAGAAGCTGCGCGTACTCGATCTTCCCGGCCATCCCCGGCAGGTGCAGGGTCCGCATCGGCCAGCTCAGTATGTGGCAGTAGAGCCTCCCGGTGTCGAAGTTCTGCGTGTAGCGGCAGTCGGTGGGGGCCTTGAGGTCCGACATCGTGCAGCCGTAGATCGAGCGGCCGTTGTACTTCATCCACTCCCCCATGCCCCGCAGGCGCTCCTGCGCGCGATCATCAAAGCAGCCGCGCGCCGTCGGGCCCACGTTCAGCAGCAGGTTACCCCCCTTCGCCACACCGTCAATCAGCATCTGCAGCAGCATCGACGCGGACTTCCAGGTCATCTCATCGCGATGGTAGCCCCATGAGCCGCTGAAGGTCTGGCAGGCCTCCCACAGCACCGGCTGGCCATCCACCTCATACCAGCCCTCCGGCTGCACCTGCTCGGGCGTCCAGTAGTCCTGCGGCGTATCGGTGCGGTTGTTAATGAGGATGCCCGGCTGCAGTTCGCGCACCATCGGCACGAGCGTCTCCGACTGCCAGTCCGCCCGGCCCTTGCCATGCGAGAGCAGGCCGCTCGCCTCGCGCTGCGGGTAACTGAAGTCGAAGAAGATCAGGTCGATCTGGCCGTAGCCGGTCAGAAGCTCGCGCACCTGCGCGCGCAGATACTCGGCGTACTTGCTCACGTCGCGGTCCTGGTGAGCCTTCAGGAACTCCTCGTCATCGGCCTGGGGGTGGACGCCGTCCACAGGGAACTCCGGGTGGTGCCAGTCGATCAGCGAGTGGTAGAAGCCCACGCGCAGGCCCTCGTTGCGGAAGGCCTCGACCATCGGCGCGATGAGGTCCTGGCCCCAGGGGGTGTTGGTGACCTTGTAGTCGGTCTGCTGCGTATCCCAGAGGCAGAAGCCGTCGTGGTGCTTGGTGGTGATGACGAAGTACTTCATGCCCGCGTCGGCGGCCATCTTCGCCCACTCGGTCGGGTCGTAGAGGTCGGGGTAGAAGTGGTCGAAGTACTTCTGGTACTGCGCGTCGGTCATCTTCTCATACTTCTTCACCCACTCATGGCGCGCGGCGAGCGCGTAGATCCCCCAGTGGATGAACATCCCGAAGCGGTCGCGGACGAACCAGTCGCTGTCTCCGATCGACGGTCGTGGCTGGACAGGCATTGGGTTGCCCTCCCGATCTGCCATAGCGTGCGAGCGTCGCCTCCCGGTTCGCCAGGCGGGCGGCGTTACCTGCCGGTGTGTTCGCACAGGAACCGGTTGCGGGCGCACCGAAGGCTTGGTTGCAGGTCATGACTGGATGACAGGGGTTGGTCGTACATGAACGAATTTGCCAGCAGGGCCGCCAGTGCCCTGGGAGTGGACACGGACACGGCGGAGTCGGCTACGGGCGCGTTGCTGAAGGTGGCGCGTGATCAACTCAGCGGCGAAGAGTACTCGAAGGTCGCCGCCAACGTCGAGGAGTCGGATCGGCTGATTGAGAGGGCCCCTCAGGAGCGGGAATCTGGCGCCGGTGCGAGGCAGGCGGCACAGGGGCTGCTCGGGCGAGCCATGGAGGCTGTCGGCGCCGAGAAGGGCGGCTCGGTGGGGATCGGCGCTCTCCCCGGGACCGCCGGCCTCAAGCCCGGGCAGACGCCGCGGTTCGTCGAGATGTTCATCGAGTGCATGCGCGGCAGAGCCGGCGCGGACGTTGCCGAAAGCCTGCTCTCGAAGGCGGCTCGGGCCTAAGGCTGCCGCACCAGCAGCAGGTAGTCGAGGTTCATCCCGGTCCCGTCTGTGTTCATCATCCGGAAGCGGTGCTCGCCCGCCGTCAGATCGAGCACGAGCGGCTCTCCGTTCCCAGTTCGCAGCACCTCATGCGCCCAATCACTCGTGCTTGAGCTGAAGCCGCCGGTCCCGGGGAAGGCGCACTCGCCCCTGTCCTCACCATCGCTCCAGACGGCGCGCCACACACCCTCCATGGCGCAGTAGCGCGCGACTACCTGGTACTGCCCTGCCTCCGGGGCATTCAGCGTCCACTCCAGCCAGTGCCCTGGCGCGTCCCAGTGCGAGAAGCAGGTCCCGTCGGCGCCGACCTTGTCCTCGCGCAGCATCACCTCGCCGCCGCCCTGCGCACTGAAGGCCTCAGCCTGGACGCGCGGCAGGTCAGTCAGGGGGAGGTCGAGCGGCTGGAGGGCAAGCGCCGCCTCCATCGGCTCGTCGGCGTCAAGCTGCGCGCGTACCTCGGACGACCGCCGCTCGAACAGCTCGCCATCAGCAATCAGCCTCGCTGTGAGCGGGTACCGCCGCATCTCCCCCGCCGGCACCGCGACCTCGACCTGCGAGGCCGCGAGTGCGACGCCCTCGTCCGCCTCCAGCCTCACGGTGCCACCAATCGCGCGCTCCGCGGGCGCGGTGACGACCACCTCGAGCGTGGTCTCCTCGCCCAGCGGCAGCCAGCCCTGCGGCGCGACCAGCGAGAGGTTCGCCTGACCCGCCGCGGGGCAGTAGGAGAGCATAGGGCACTGCGTGTAGCCCATCGCCTGGATGCAGACATCACCGCGGTAGATCGGATCCTGCATCAGGCAGACGCGCCGATCGGCGGCGGGGATGGTGGTAGTGTAGACGCGCAGTTCGCCGGCGACGCTCGTGATGAGTTCCTCGCGCCAGTCGCCGAGGATGTCCGCAAAGCCGACGATGCTGCCCTCGATGCCGGAGGTCACCACGCCGCCGCCAAAGTCCTGGATGCGCGAGCCGCGCGCGAGTTCGTGCTGCAGGTCCGCGTCCCAGTAGACCGTGCGGGGGCTGAGGCCGAGGCCCTCGGTGAGCTCGATCCGCTCACCCTTCGCCGACCAGAGCCAGCGCTTCTCGGGGAGGTCGCGCTCGCCGGAGTAGCATTCAAGCCCCGGGTAGCGCGCATCGATGTCGGCGCACATCCCGGTTGAATGAACGTGCTGAGTGGGCTCATCGAGCCCCCAGAGCCACTCGCCCGTGCGCGCATCCACGAGGTTGCAGCCATCGGCGGCGCTGCGTGGCTCGATCCCGTAGTAGACCTCAAGTCCCGGGCGCGCCGGGTCGATGTCGCCGACGTAGTGGTGGTCGGGGTGGCCCATCCCGGTTGACCAGAGTTCGACTCCGTTGTCATCGAGCACGGACGAGCCCAGGAATACCTCATCACGGCCATCGCCATCGACGTCCACTGCGTGCATCGAGTGCGCGCCCTGGCCGCGATAGATGCCGGAGAGCCCCTCGTTGCTCCACGCCCACAGCTCCTCGAGCTTCCCATCGCGAAGCTGCCACGCATGCACGCGCATGATCGCGTAGGTGCCGCGGTCCACCACGATGCAGGGCGTCTTCCCATCGAGGTACGCGATGCACATGAGGTTGCGCGAGGCGAGGTTGTATGAGCGGTAGCCTTCGCGCGTGGGCCAGTCTGTGCGGGCGATCTCCTCGCCGGTGTAGCCATCGAGCACCGCCAGCCACTCCGGGCCGGTCTGCACCTTGCCCTCGGCATCGCGCAGGTCCTCGTCGGGCCCGAGCTTGAGGATGACCTCCGCGCGGCCGTCCCCATTGAGATCATGCACCAGCATCGGCGAGTACCACGCGCCCCGCTCAATCGACCAGCCGAGGTTGCGCCGCCAGAGGAAGGTGCCATCGTTGAGGTAGGCCTCAACCGCGTAGGTGCCCTCGCTGGGCACCCAGTAGCCGTCGCCCGGGTCCACGTTCGCGTTCGGTTGCTTGATGACGAAGTCGTAGCTCCCGTTGCCGTCGAGGTCACCGATGCCACACTTCTGGAAGGTATAGTCGCCCTGCAGCGGGATGGAGATGAAGCTCTCGCCCTCCTCCGATGGCGTCGCCTCGGCCTGTGTGGAGACTTCGCCGCCGACTCCAGAGACCACCGGCCTGACCACGTAGTAGTTCGGCTCGCCCCAGACTGGGAAGGCGTCCACGAAGTCGCAGGTCGTCAAGATCGGCTCTAGGGTCAGCCGCTCAGGCCGCTGCCGCCCTGTCCAGCGGTAGACGTGGAAGCCGACGTCCGCTGGATCATTGCGCAGGAGCCGCCAGCCGAGGTAGACGCGGCCACCCTCGATCGGCATCGCCACGAGGCCCCGATCAAGGGGCTCCTCCACGCGCTCCCTCGCCCAGCCCTGCACCGGGGGGCGCTGAGGCCGCTCAGCTACGTCCGGCCAGCCGCGCTCAAGCACGACCTCATCGACCCACGCGCGGATCGGGCCGGTTCCGGTGAAGCGCACGTAGACCTCGTCTATGTTGCGCCGCACCATCGCGCGCGCATCGAGCTTCCGCCAGTCACTGGCACCGCGCACGCTGTCGGAGCCGATATCCCACGCGACGACCTCGCCATCCCTGAGCGCCACGAACGCCAGCGTGAGGCTGCCTTCGCCCTCGGTGCGCACCCATGCGGTCGCGTTCAGCCGATCGCGCTCCTCAACCGGGAGCCGTCCCCGATTGCTCAGCGCGAAGTCCTGCTCACCGGTGTGCTCGATGAGCACCGCGCGCTGGCCCTGATGCGCGTCGGCGGTGACGCTGAACGTCCCCGCGCCCTGCTCGCGCAGATACTGAGTCCAGCCGGGGATGGGGTCGCCGCCCTCCAGCGCGAACTCGAAGTCACCGTTCGAGACGCCATTGATCGCGGGGACGGTGGGCGCGAACTCGAGGTAGTCGAAGTAGGCCGGGCCCTGGTTGGTGTCTGCGGCGTAGCGGTCATCCACCCACAGCTCAAAGCGCCCGTTGGTGACGGTGACCATCCCGAGGCTGCGTGTGGTCAGCTTCCGCCAGCTCTCGCCATCGAGCGAGACGCCCAGAGGCCGGGAGACGCCGCCGACCGTGACCTCCCAGGTGCCGTCGGGGATGCCGGTGACCACAGCGTGCAGCGGCGGCGCGCCATCCTCAGGCCGCTCGCGGTCCACCAGCACATCAGGCGACCGAAGCACAGTGCCCTCAGACCACTTCCGCTCGGCGTCCTGGTCGGTGGACCAGAGGTTCCAGAGGCTGTCGCTGTCTCGGTTGACCTGCCACGCCTCCGCGGGCCCGGCGATGTCTTCAGCCTCGAAGCGCAGCGCCTGCGGTTGCGCTGCGGCGAGCGCGCAGTACGCGAGCAGGATCAGGTGCGCGACAGCCATCCGCCGAATCGCGATGCACATGGCTCGAACCTCCCGGGTGACGGGGCGCCTTAACCGAAGCCGCGCCGGCACGGTGGCCGGCGCGGCGGGTGACCTGTGATGCGGCCACTGCAGCCGCATATTCAGCATGAAGCGGGGCTATCCCTCCAACTCCTGGAGCCAGCCCATGATCATCTCGCGGGCGGCGTTGCCCTCGGCGGCAAGTTCGCCGTCGGGGCCGTAGATCTTGAAGTGCGGGATGCTGCGCAGGCTGTACTGCTGCGCAACCGGAGACTGCCAGTCAATCCCCTGAATGCCCGGGCGGTTGATGTTCACGCTGACGAGCACCACATCGGCGCGCTCCGTCGCCAGCCGCTCTACGAGCGGGGCGAACTGCACGCATGGGCCGCAGTACTCGCTGAAGAAGTCGAAGATCACGTACTGCCCTGGCACGAGGTAGTCCTCCAGCGTGACCTGCTCGCCATGGCTGACCTCGCGGATGTCCTCGTAGGGGCAGAGCACATCGTTCGCGGCCGCGGTGGCCGCCTCGGCCCGCTCGCCCTCAAGGCCGGCTGCGACCGCGGCCTGGTAGAGCTTCGCCATCAGGTACTGGTGCGCGCGGCCGATATACCACAGCTCCTCAACCGAGCGCCCCTCCATCTCCGTGCCGGCCGCGCCGAGGATCCGGGCGGCATGGAAGTATGCCTGCTCGAAGTTCCCCTCGCCCGCCGCCTGCTCCATCACGCCGCCCTCGTTGACGATGTCGATGGGGGCGATCCCGTCCTGCGCCACGGCAACTCCCAGCGCGAACAGCAATGTGACCACCGTCAGCACTCCAGCTGCCCTGCCCAAAGCTCATCTTCCCCTTTCGGCATGTGCCAACCTGATCTTGCTGAGATACAGCGCTACCCGCGCACCCCATCGAGGGCCTGGCGAAGATACGCCAGTCCCTGCCGAGTCGACTCGCAGTGGTCCAGCGGCCCCTCATACTCGAACGCGAGGGTGCCGTCGTAGCCGCCGCCAACGAGCGCGCTGAGGATCGCGCGATGGTCGAGCAGCCCCTGCCCGTGCAGGCCGCCGCGGATCCAGGTGCCGTCCGGCAGTTCGATGCGACCGCGGTTCGGGTCGATTTCCCAGTCCTTCAAGTGAGCATTAGCGATCCGACCCGCGAATTCCTGCGCGGCTTTGGCCGGATCATCGCCGCCAACGACCCAGTTCCCGTTGTCGAAGGTCAACTGCAGCCCCGGAACGTTGTCCAGAAGGTAACGCACCTGCTCGATAGACGCGTACGGCGCGAGACGGTTCGGGAAATCTTCAATGCTGACCGTCACGCCCCGCTCCCTGGCGTACGCGACGGCCTGCGAGAGGCCCTCCACGATGCGATCCGCCGCCCGTGGCAGGTCCTCCTCGGAGGTGGCGTGGCCGGGGATAATCATGATAACCGGTGAGCCGACCGCCACCGCCGCATCGGCGAGATCGCGCGCCTGCGCCAGACCCGCCTCGAACTCCGCGTCATCCTCCGCCGCGAGCGAGGCCGGGCCGTTGATGCACGAGATTGCCAGCCCGCGCGCATCGCAGATCGCGCGAATCTCCTCCGGCTCGCGCCCGACCAGGTCGCGCGAGGAGAGTTCCAGCGCCTCGAAGCCGACCTCGTGCGCGAAATCCGCCATCTCCTCGAGCGTCCGCAATCCGCCCGGCTGCCCGGCATTGACCGTGTATGTCATCAGTGACCAGCGCATCGTGAGCCTCCCGATCGTCATCTGATTGCCTGCTACTTCCGTGCGCCCAACGCCTCCAGCAGCGCCCGCCGCATCGTCTCCACCTGCGGCTCCTGCCCCGTCCAGTACTGCAGCGAGATCGCGCCCTGGTGGACCAGCATCCCCGCGCCGTCAACCGTCTGCGCGCCCGCCGCGCGTGCCGCCTTCAGCAGCACCGTGTCGAGCGGGTTGTAGGTGAGGTCGGTCACGACCTGCCCCTCGCGCAGCCACTCCGCGGGCACCACAGGCTCCACGTTATGGCGCGGGTACATGCCCACCGAGGTGCAATCCACAATCACGTCCGCACCGGAGACCGCCTCGCGCGACTCCGGGCCCTCAAGCGCCACGGCAGTGACCTCACGCAGATCGGTCGTGCGCCGCACAAGCTCGGCCACGTCCTCCGCGCGCTCCACGGTGCGGTTGACGACCGCGATGCGTGACGCTCCCTCGCGCGCGCAGGCCCATGCGACCGAGCGCGCGGAGCCGCCCGCGCCGATCACCGTGACCGCGCGGCCTGCCACGCTGTGGCCGTGCTCCGCCAGAGAGCGCAGGAAGCCCGGGCCATCGGTGTTATGCCCTGCCAGCGTACCATCCTCGCGCCGCACGATGGTATTCGCCACGCCCAGCGCCTGCACCGCCTCGTCGGTCTCGTCGAGGTGCTCGATCACCGCGCTCTTGTGCGGGATCGTCACGTTCAGCCCTACGAGCCCGAGCCCGCGCACGCCCGCCAGCGCTTCACCGACCCGCTCAGGCTCCACGGCGAACGCGAGGTAGAGCCAGTTCAGGCCCATCTCTCGCAGCGCCGCGTTCTGCATCGCGGGCGAGAGGCTGTGCTCAATCGGCCAGCCGATCACTCCAACGAGGCGTGTCTGCGTATTCGGCTTCATCTCTGGATGGCCTCCCCGCCATCTTTATGCTGATCGCGATCGAAGCCGAGCCTGCGGGCGACGAACTCCTCCATGCGGCGGTGGACCATGCGCGTGAAGAAGAATTCGTTCTCGCCGATGCGCTCGACCCAGATGGTGTAGAGGCCCGCGCGGTTGCCGGCCAGCACGTCGGTCATCACCTGGTCGCCGATCATCGCGGTGTTCTCCGGAGTGCTGCCGATGAGGCGCATCGCGCGGCGCAGGCCGCCGGTGAAGGGCTTGCGGTCCCAGTGCCAGACGGCCACGCAGGGGATGCCGAATGCATTCGCAAGGCGCCGCGCGCGCCTGCCGGTCATGGAGTTCGAGACGAGGGCGACGCGGAAGCGGCGGCAGGCTTGCTCAGCCCACGCCAGCCGCTCAGGCGCCAGGTCGGGCAGGCCGTATGCGAGGAGCGTGTTGTCCACGTCGATGAGCAGGCCTTCGATGCCGCGCGCGGCGAGGGCATCGAGGTCAATCTCATCCACGCTGCGCACGACCTCATCGGGGCGGAACACATCCAGCAGGCCCATCCGCTATCGTCCCCTGATGCGGCTGATCGCGCCCTGATGCTCGGTGAAGGTGTGGGAGAAGATGTGCGTGCCGTCCGCGCGGGCCACGTAGAAGAACGCGTCGGTATTGGCCGGCCGGAGCGCCGCCATCAGCGCGGGCAGCCCCGGCGAGGCGATCGGCCCCGGCGGGAGCCCGGCGTGCAGGTAGGTGTTGTAGGGCGAATCCACCTTCAGGTCCTCAAAGAGCAGGCGCCCTTTGTGCTCGGGGAGGGCGTACTGCACTGTCGCGTCAATCTGCAGCCGCATCCCACGGTCGAGCCGGTTCTGGATGACGCCCGCGATGAGGGGCCGCTCGTGATCCACCCGGGCCTCGCGCTCGACCAGCGATGCGAGGGTGATGATCTCGTGCAGGCTCAGCCCGCGCGCCTCGATCTCCGCGCGATTCGGCGTGTAGAAGCGGTCCTCAAGCTCCTGAACCATGCGGATGATCATCGGGTCGGGCTGGAGATCGCAGCAGAAGTCGTAGGTCTCGGGGAAGAGGTAGCCCTCGAGGCTGCCCTTCGGGAGCGGCATCGTGATCTCCGAGGCAACGGTCTTGGCGACCGCTCGCTCCTCGAAGGTCGCGGCGTCGTCCACCAGGTCCGCCTCAGCCATGCGCTGCGCGATCTGCTCCAGCGTCAGGCCCTCGGGGATCGTCAGCCGCCGCATCGCGACCTTGCCTGATGCGATGTGCCGCGCGATCTCCTCGCCGTTCATCGAGCCGGAGATCTCGTAGGCGCCGGCCTTGAGCTTTCCGGACAGACCCTCCATGCGGAGCATCAGCTTGAAGGCCCGGGCGTCGCGGATGAGAGCCTCGTCGCGCAGTATCCTGGTGATGCCCTCGACGGAGGTACCCTCAGGGATGCGCACGATCTTCGGCTCACCCTCAGTGCTGACCGGCGCGAGTCCGGAGTGATACCAGTTCCAGGCGCCATAGCCGAATATGAGCGCGGTGAGCACCACGATCGCGCCGATGATGATGAGGACGCGCTTCACGAGGCCTCGCCCCCGGCCCGGCGGCGGTCCAGCCATGCCTGCAGGATCAGCGCCGCAGCCACCTTGTCCACCTGTCCGCGACGGTCGCGCTCCGTGAGACCCGCCTCCTGCATGCTGCGTGCGGCGACCGCCGAGGTCATGCGCTCATCAGATACCTCCACAGGAAGCTCAGTGGCCGCCCGCAGGCGCTCGACGAACGCCGCCATCCGCTGCGCCGCTACGCCCTCTTCGCCGCGCAGGTCGATCGGCATCCCGACCACGATGCACTCCGCGCCGCTTGTTTGCGCGCGCTCGAGCACCAGCGCGGCCGGGTCATCGCCCTCACGCACCGCCACCACCTCCAGCGGCGAGGCGATCAGGCCCGACGCATCGCTCAGCGCCAGCCCGATCCGCCTCTCACCCGCATCCACCCCGAGCACCCGCATCGTCAGCCTCCAAGCTGCGCCGCAAGGACCTCCGGCGCGGCCGCAACAGCATCGCTCAGCTTCGCCAGATCGCCGCCGCCCGCCTGGGCAAAGTGCGGCGCTCCGCCGCCTCCGCCGCCCGCACGCTGCGCGATCTCCTTGATGAGATTGCCGGCGTGGCCGCCGCGGCCGATGATGTCTTTCGACACCTTCGCCACCAGCGCAACGCCGCCCGCGTCTCCGCCGAGGACCGCGACGCCGCTGCCAAGCCGCTCCACGATCTCGTCGGCGAGGCTCTTCAGCGCCTCGCGGTCGGCGCCGGCGATTGTGCTGGCGACCAGCTTCACGCCCGCAACCTCCACCGCGCCCGCGACGAGGTCGGGCACATTGATCGCCGCCGACATCTGCCGCGCCTGCTCGACCTCGCGCTCAAGCTCGCGAATGCGCTGCCGCTGCGCCTCGATGCGCTCGGCGATCTCCTCACCAGGGCAGTTCAGCTCCCGCGAGAGCGCCTGCAGCCGCTCATCGGCGTCACGCGAGTGACGCACCGCCGCGAGGCCCGCGACCGCCTCGATGCGGCGCGTCCCGGCGGCCACCGAACTCTCCGCCAGCACGCGCAGGGAGCCGATCTCGCCGGTGCGGCAGGCGTGGATGCCGCCGCACAGTTCGAAGCTCTCGCCGCCGACACGCACCGTGCGGACGGTCTGGCCATACTTCTCATCGAACAGCGCGACAGCGCCGGATTCCCGGGCCTCGTCGAGGTCCATGAACTGCACGTCCACCGGCAGATCCTCGAGGATCCAGCGGTTCACCTGCTCCTCGACCTGCACCAGCGCGTCGCGATCGATCGCCTGGTGGTGGGAGAAGTCGAAGCGCAGCCGCTCCGGGCCAACCAGCGATCCCGCCTGCTTCACATGGCCGCCGACGATCTGCCGGAGCGCCGCGTGCAGCAGGTGCGTGGCGGTGTGATGCCTCCGGGTCGCGTCGCGCCGGTCACTGTCCACGGAGGCGGTCACCGCGTCACCAATGTTCACCGTACCCTCAAGCAGCCGCCCCGTGTGCGCGACGGCCTCGCCCAGCGGCTGCGTGTCAGTCACCTCGAAGCGGAAGCCCTCGCCGGTGATGACGCCCTGGTCGCCGACCTGCCCGCCGCGCTCGGCGTAGAAGGGTGTGCGATCCAGCACCAATGCGCCCTCGGTGCCCTCGGAGAGGCTCTCGGCAAGCTCGCCCTCGACCACGATCGCCTGCACGTTCGCGCGGATGACCGTCTCATCGTAGCCCGCGAACTCCGTCGGCTGGAGTTGCGTCGCCACCGTCGAGCCGCCATGGATGGAGAGGCCGGTCACGGCCGCTCGCGAGCGCTCCCGCTGCCGCGCCATCGCGGCCTCAAAGCCCTCCATGTCCACCGTCAGCCCGTGCTCCGAGGCGATCTCCACGGTCATCTCGCGCGGGAGGCCGAAGGTGTCGTAGAGCCTGAAGGCCTCATCGCCGGGGATCTCCGTCGAGCCCTTCGCCTGCAGGACCTCGATCATCCCGCCAATGCGCTCCATGCCCTGCGCGAGGGTGGAGGCGAACTGCTCCTCCTCAGCCTTCACAACGCCGACGGAGAACTCCTGCCGGGTGTGCAGCTCAGGGTAGGCCTGCCCCATCACATCCGCGACCGCGGGCAGCACCTTGTGCATGAACGGCCCATCGGCGCCGAGTTCCAGCCCGAAGCGGTAGGCCCGGCGCAGGAACCTGCGCAGGACGTAGCCCGCGCCCTCGTTGGTGGGCGCCACGCCATCCGCCGTGAGCATTGCGGCGCCACGGGCGTGATCGCAGATGACGCGCAGCGCGACGTCCGTCTCCGGATCCTGCCCGTAGCTCAGTTCGCGGCCCCAGTCCGTCCGCGCGATCTGGATCGTGCGCTGGATGATCTGCCACATCTCGTCGGTCTCAGTGCTGTACTGCTTGCCCTGCAGGATCATCGCAAGGCGCTCGAAGCCCATGCCGGTATCCACACCGGGCGCGGGAAGCTCGCTGAGCGTCCCGTCAACGGCCTCGGTGTACATCTGAAAGACCACGTTCCACAGCTCCACGAAGCGCGAGCAGTCGCAGGCCGGTGAGCAGTCCGGCCGGCCGCAGCCGACCTCCGGGCCGTTGTCGAGGTGTATCTCGGTGCACGGGCCGCAGGGGCCCTCCCAGCGCTCCTCCGGCCACCAGTTCTCGCCGCGGCCGAGGCGCACGATCCGCTCGATCGGCACGCCGATGTGCTTGTTCCAGATCGCCTCGGCCTGATCGTCATCGGTGTAGACCGTGATCCAGAGCCGGTCGGTCGGGATCTGCAGGACATCCACCACGTACTCCCAGGCGAACTCGATCGCCTCGCGCTTGAAGTAGTCGCCGAAGGAGAAGTTGCCGAGCATCTCAAAGAAGGTGTGATGCGTTGGGGAGCGGCCGACGCGCTCGAGGTCGCCCATGCGCGCGCACTTCTGATTGGTCGCCACGCGCGCGGCGGGCGGCCTCTCCTCGCCACGGAATGCGCCGATGAAGGGCTGCATCCCCGCCACGGTGAAGAGCGTGGTCGGATCGTCGGTCACAAGTGGCGCGGAGGGCAGGATCAGGTGCCCTCGCTCCTCAAAGTATCCCAGGAAGCTATCGCGGATCTGCTGGCACTTCATCGTCGTGAACCTCTCCCGAGTGTGCGCTTGCTGATCGGAGTGCCTGAATATGTGCGGCCCGCGCCCGAAGGACGCGGGTCCATGATGGTCCCGTGCGGCGGCTCTCGCTACTTCGCCTGACCCCCGCTCATGATCTCCCGCAACTGCTCGATCGCCTTGCGTTGGAGGCGCGAGACGTGCATCTGCGAGATCCCGAGGCGGTCGGCGACCTGCTGCTGCGACATGTCGTGGAAGTAGCGCAGGGCGATGATCACCCGCTGCCTCGGGGTGAGCTGCTCGAGCGCCCAGGACAGCTCCCCACGGTCCTCCAGAAGCTCCAGTGCCGGATCCTCTTCACCCGTGCGATCCGCGACCGACGGCCCCTCGTCGTCGCCGGTGCTCTCCTGGAGGCTGGCGAGTTCATACTGGTTGGCGACTTCGACCGCCTCGATGACGGCTTCCTCTGAGACGCTCATTGAAGATGCGAGTTCGGAGTAGGTGGGCGAGCGACCGAGGGTCCGCGTGAGGTCCTCACGCACCTCGCGCACCCGCAGACTCAACTCCTGCACCCGGCGCGGCACCCGCATCCCCCACGTGGCATCGCGGAAGTAGCGCCGCAGCTCGCCGCGGATGGTGGGCACCGCGAAGGTCGCGAACTTCGTGCCGCGCTCAGGGTCGAAGCGATCCACCGCGTTCACGAGGCCGATATGTCCCACCCCGATGAGGTCTCCGTAGGGGACGCCCGCGTCGCGGTAGGAGTTCGCGACGTGCCTGACCAGCCCCTCATGGCGCTCGATCAGGTGAGCCCGCAGCTCAGGATCGTTCGTCTTCCGGAGGAGGCGGAATAGCTCGTTTGTGGAAAGCGCGGCCCACCGCTCGCTCATGCCCTCACCTGGTAGCGCGCTTGACCATGATGACCCGGGTGCCGCTGCCCGGGGCGCTCTCCACGCGGAAGGAGTCGGTCAGTTCCTTCATCAGCCCGAAACCCAGGCCGCCCTCGCCGTCGAGGCTGTTGCGCTTCGAGCGCTCCAGCTCCTGGGGGTCGAAGCCGCGCCCCTGGTCCTCGACTTCGACAGTCATCTCGCCCTTCCCCGCGCTCATGCGCAGGTTGATGACGCGGTCAGCCGGCCTCACGTCTTCCCCGAATGCGTGGTTGATGACGTTGGTGCAGGCCTCGGCCACCGCCACCTTCAAGTCCTCGATGTCATCCACGGTCAGCTCCGCGCGAAGACCCACCCCGCTCGTGGCGAGGCGCGCGACCAGCAGGTACTCTGGCCTGCTCGGAAGCACGATCTTGACCGTCCCTGCGTCCCTATCTGGCATCTGAGGTCGCCTCCTCGCCGGAGTCGGCCGCGTGCGCTTCGCACAGCTCAGCCAGGCGCGCAGTAGCCGCCTCGACGTCGGCAACAACGTTCAGGATCTCCTGCGTGCCCGAGATCTGGAAGATCCGCAGCAGGTTCTTCCGCGCGCAGGCAACGGAGAGGTCGCCACCAGCCTGGCGGCACTGCTTCGCGGTCCCGACCAGTATCCCCAGCCCGGTGCTGTCAAGATACGTGAGCTCGGTGAGGTCGGCGACTATCCATCGCCTGCCCTGCTCCACAAGAGCGGTGAGCGCATCGCGCAACTCGGGGGCCGTATAGGCGTCAAGCTCCCCTGACGCCCGGCAGATAGCCGTCTTCTCATCAACATCCCTGGTCTGGATCCTCACGCTCTCGCCCTCCTGCATCGTTCTCAGCTCCCGGCCCGCCCGCCTCCGCTGCCTCGCCGCCACCTCTCAGCGCCCGCAACTCCTCCAGCCGCCCCGCAATCCGCCTCTCAAGAGGCGTCAGCCCCGGCTGGTAATACTCCCGCGGCTCCATTCCCGGCGGCCAGTAGCTCTGGCGCACCCATCCCCCCGGGTGATCGTGCGGATAGAGGTACTTCGCACTCCGGTCGGCGCCCGGCCGCGGGCCGCCCGCCAGATGATCCGGCACGCCACGCCCGCCCTCCCGCCTGACATCCTCACGCGCAGCCGCGATCGCCTTGTACGCCCTGTTGCTCTTCGGCGCTACCGCGAGGTAGACCGTCGCCTCAGCCAGTGGAATCTGTCCCTCCGGCAATCCGACGTATTCTACCGCATCAGCGGCGGCCACGGCAAGTCTGAGCGCACTCGGGTCGGCGAGACCGATATCCTCCGCCGCGGCGATGACCAGCCGGCGCGCGATGAACCGCGGGTCCTCCCCGCCCTCCAGCATCCTCGCGAGCCAGTAGATCGCGGCGTCCGGATCGGAGCCGCGTATGCTCTTGATGAAGGCCGAGATCGTGTCGTAGTGCGCGTCGCCCGCGCGGTCGTAGGCCTGCACGGGCCGGTCCAGCGCCGCTTTCGCCTGCTCCATCGTCACAAGGCGCGCGCCGGATTCATCTTCAGGAGCGCTCTGCACCGCCACCTCGAGCGCGCTGAGGGCCAGGCGTGCGTCGCCGCCCGCCGACCGGGCGATGTACGCGACAACCTCATCCGGAGCCTCGGGCTGCAGCGCCGCCAGTCCACGCTGCTCATCGGCCAGCGCGCGGCGCACAAGCTCCTCCAGCGCCTGCGGAGTGAGTGGCTTGAGCGTCACGAGGCGGCAGCGCGACAGCAGCGGGGTGATGATGGAGAAGAACGGGTTCTCCGTGGTCGCGCCGATCAGGGTGAAGGTGCCGTCCTCCACGTGCGGGAGCAGGTAGTCCTGCTGGGCCTTGTTCAGGCGATGGATCTCGTCGAGGAAGACGATCGTGCCGGCGTCGTGGAGGCTCTTGCGCTCGCGGGCGGCGACAGCGGCCTCGCGGATATCCTTCACGCCCGCCTCGACCGCCGAGAGTTGCACGATGTGCGAGCTTGTCCGGGAGGCGATGATGCGCGCGAGTGTGGTCTTCCCGGTGCCTGCGGGGCCGACGAGGATCAGCGATGGGAGGCGGTCTGCCTGGAGCGCGCGCCGGAGCATCGAGCCCTCGCGCAGCACCTCCTCCTGCCCCACCATCTCATCGAGATCGCGCGGGCGCATGCGCGCCGCCAGCGGAGCGCTGGGGTCGAGACGCCGGCTGTTGTCGAAGAGACTCTCGGCCATCTCGCGCCGCCACGGTGTCGGT
>DHPY01000075.1:92923-95109 GCA_002411015.1 Armatimonadetes bacterium UBA5352
GGTGTCGGTCCGATCGGAGAGGGTGGGTGGGGTGGCGAGGACCCCGCGATGACCGTTGGCCCCTGGGGTTATGAACCCGCTTGGAAAGTGGGCACCCTCCCGCCAACTTTGCGTATCCTCGCATGGAGGGGTCGAAACCCCTCAGGGCGAAGTCTCGCGCTATCGGCGGAGCCGGGCTCCCCTCTGTTTGGTGTTGGCTCAAACTTGAAGGGCTTTACGCATCTCGCAGGGTTGCCCTCGCCATGGATATACTACCACAAACGGTCGTCGCAGGCAAGTTCGATGAGGCCTGGGTGAGCGCGCCCCCCCCCACGAAATCCCGCGAATCCGCCGGAATGTTATTGCCTTGCGCGCGGCGAACTTTGCACCCACTGATGCACACACTCCCGGAGGTGCTCTGATATGCTCATCGACTGCCACACACATGCACTGCGCAGCCCCAGCGTCACCCGAGCTGGAGGCTCCACCTGCCCAACCGGCGAGCAGCTCGTCGGCCGCCTCGACGACCTCGGCATAGACAAAGCCGTCGTGCTGCCGATGGTCAGCCCCGAGTGCCGCAACCGCTACTCCCCGCCTGAGGACATCGTGGAGATCGTCGCGAAGTGGCCTGACCGGCTCATCCCGTTCTGCAACCTCGACCCTCGCGCAGGCTCGAACAGCCCCGACACCGACTTCGGCCGCTTCCTCGATGTCTACATGGAGATGGGCTGCAAGGGCGTCGGCGAGGTCACCGGCAACCTCCCGTTCGACCACCCGAAGTACTGGAACATGTTCCGCTACATCGCCGACCGCGGCCTCCCGATGACCATCCACATCGCGAGCGACCCCGATGTCGGCTACGGCCTCTACGACGAGATGGGCCTGCCGCTGCTCGAGAAGACGCTGCGCGAGTTCCCCGGCCTCAACATCCTCGGCCACTCGCAGGCGTTCTGGTCGGAGATCAGCCAGGTGACAGCCGAGGCGCGCGGCGGCTACCCGAAGGGCCCCGTCGCGCCCGGGCGGCTCGTGGAGCTGTTCGAGAGCTACGAGAACCTCTGGGGGGACATGTCAGCAGGCTCCGGCCATAACGCCATCAGCCGCGACCCGGAGTTCGGGAAGACGTTCCTCGAGCAGTTCCAGGACCGCCTCCTCTTCGGCACCGACATCTCCTCCGCCGAGTATGAGCCGCCCATGCCCGACTACTTCCGCTCGCTGCGCGGTGTCATCTCCGACGAGGCGTGGGAGAAGATCGCGTGGCGCAACATGAACCGCCTGCTGGGCCTTGGGATCGCCGCGTAATCAGCCGCAGAGGAGCCGCCACCATGCTCATTGACTGCCACACACATGCCTCACGCTCGCGCGCCGTGCCGCGCTGGCACGGGAGCGACTACCCGCTCGTGGAGGAGCTGATCGCGAAGCTCGATCAGTATGAGATCGACCGCGCGGTACTGCTCTCGGGCGTCGCGCCTGAGGCACGCTCGCGCTTTGTGCCGCCGGAGGATGTCATCGAGATGTACGAGCGCTACCCGGACCGCCTGATCCCCTTCTGCAGCCTCGACCCGCGCTCCGGCCAAAACAGCGTCGAGTCCGACTTCCGCCGCTTCCTGCGCATCTACCGAGAGATGGGTTGTTGCGGCGTTGGAGAGACCACCTGCAATCTGCCGATGGACGACCCGCTCGTGTGGAACATGTTTGGCGCCTGCGCTGCTGAGGGCATGCCCGTCACGATCCACATCGGCCCCACGATCGGCGGCTGCTACGGGCTCTACGATGAGGTCGGCCTGCCGAGGCTGGAGAAGACGCTGCGTGAGTTCCCCGACCTGATCATCTTCGGCCACTCGCAGCCGTTCTGGGCGGAGATCGCGGAGGGCGTCACACAGGAGCGACGCAACAAGTACCCGGAGGGACCGGTGAGGCCCGGGCGGCTGGTCGACCTGTTCGAGCGCTACGAGAACCTCTGGGGCGATCTCTCAGCCGGATCGGGGCACAACGCTATCAGCCGGGATCCCGGGTTCGGCAACGCCTTCATCGAGCAGTTCCAGGACCGGCTGATGTTCGGCACCGACCTCGCCTATCCTGCTCACGAGCCGCCAAACCCGGCTTACTTCCGGTCACTGAAGGGCCAGATCACGGACGAGGCGTGGGAGAAGGTGGCATGGAGGAACATTCACAGCATCCTGCGTCTCTAGTGCAGCGTCCATAAAATA
>DHPY01000118.1 GCA_002411015.1 Armatimonadetes bacterium UBA5352
GAACACAACCTTCCAGCCTGTCAATGGTTCGTTCCTTGAGGCTCGACAGGCTGGAAAGCGGAGGATTTGACAGGCGGGGACGCCTGTCCCACGTGGGTCACTCGACAGGCTGGAAAGCCTGTCCTACCAGCCATCACCGACAGAACCTTTCGCCCGGCGGGACATTCATATACAATTCGAGACGGAATTACACATTCTGTTCATAACCTGTCTGTCTTCCCTTCAAGTACCCACGGCAGGCCAAACCGTTCCTCATTCACTCAGGCAAGCCTGAACCACTCCTCTCTCTGCTCCTGGTCTACTCCTCTGACTTGAATTGCTCCAAGACCTTCATGTGGTCGCGTGCCCATCCAGCCAGAGCATATACTCCACGACCTGCCCTATAAAAGCGCTTTGAAGCACCGAGCGTTACATTGATGGACTGCTCGGGCTTTTCTCCACCGACGCCCATCTCCTGCATGATCGGTATAGCCTGCTCTCGTATCTGCTCAAGTGTCATAGGTTCGTCTGACTCATATAGAATATTTGTCAGGATGGTCGTCGGGCTTGCCTCATCCAAATCCCTCCAAAGCCCAGCTCCACCGTCAAGCTTCATTTTCGAATTCTCAAGACTCATCTTTTCCTGTTCTACCTCTGCAAGCTCTTTTCGAATGGCTGACTCTTTCTCTTCAAGCTCAAGCAGTTCTTTCTCTATACGCTCAAGCTCACCCTTATTCTTCTGCTTATCTTGCTTGCGCTTCTCCACGGCAAGCATTTCAAGCTGTTCTGCACTCAGGTCCTCAAGCCTAAGACTCTCTTTCTTAGCCATCCTCGTATATCTCCTTTTGGTGGTGTGCCGTCTTACATCATGACTACTGTACACGGCTATACTTTTCTCGTCAACGCTTTAGCTTTACTTTTTTTCTCTCAAACCCATTCATTCATACAGTCAGAATGACCGGGTATGGATGGGTATAGGTGGGTATAGGTGGGTATTCCAGGCATACACCTATTACAGCAGGCCACCAAGGGATCATCTCTGCCTCCTACAACCTCTTCTAAGCTCTTTTCTTTTTATAGTTGAGGAATGGGGTATAATTGATTTCTTTATTTCATTTAAACAGGGTATTCATCTGCATGGGCAGAATAATTTGAATGATATACTGCATGGGCAGGATATAAATATACTTTTCCAAAGACTTGAAGAATCCATTCTGTCTGGTATAATACCTATGGTGGTTACAATAAATCTGAGTTTTCCATCAGGGGGAACCGTATTTTACTCTTTTATTTACCTTTATACTGCCCATGCAGGCCGTATATTTCCGTATTTACTCTTATAACCCATTATAGCCCACAGTATTTAAGCTATTATACTCTTTCATGCAGGCCATACACTTCATTATGCTTTCATACACTCTAATATACTCTACTATACTCCCCATGGAGGGTTTTATTTTTTATAGTATACTGCAAGGCAGTCTTTTAAAAGTATACTGCCCATACAGAATTACACTTATACTCCCCATGGAGGCTATACCACTCTCCCCTGCCCCCATACACTCTGATAGCCCACTATACCCATGAATACCCGCCTGCTCCTTTTGGTGGTCTGCCGTGATTCAATGTATACTGCAAGGCAGGATTACGCTTATACTGCCCATGCAGGGAATAGCTCTTGAAGCCCCTGCTATTCTCTTCTCCCTGTCTGCCCCTGCAAGCCCCTCTAAACTATTTTTTCGAAGAGGATGGATCGGAGTATACCCCCACTCTCAGAAAATCCACTCAGGCCCCAAAGGTCCCTTCCCACTCATGAAGAAGAGGCAGTCACGGTTTACTATAGTTGTGGGAGGGACTGCTATGAAGAAACTCCTGTTCGTGGCTTTGTGTGTCCTGCTGATTAGTGGGTGTGGGTCAGAGCTGTCGGATGTTGCCAGCCAGCTACAACAGGATGACAAAGCTAAAGGTTACCCTGATCCCCAGGAATACACTGAACCGAAGAACCGTCAAGTCTACGAAGACAGGATACAGAAGCTCGTTACCCTTACAGGAGCAACACCGACAGAGGTAGGCTCGACAACACTTGAGGTCGGGCAGCAGTTCAGTGGGCAGCCGGGAGCAAATGATGCCCCTATGAGCAGCTTTCAATTCATGACGGCAGCCTATACTTATGGGCAAGGTCAGCAGTGGAGCAGTTACAGGGAATTGGCTGAACGGTTTGTGCGGATGGTAAAGACAGGGGAATAGGCCGGGGTCTACAATAAAGGGGACCGCCGAGCTTACTGGTGGTCCCCTTCTCTACTTCAATCCTCTAACTCTATGTCGCCTGCTATTACCCACCGCCCCCAAACAAACCAAAGATTACCACGGCCACACCAAGCAGGAGAAAGCAGAGGCAACCACAGCCGATCATCGCTATACCGCTCTTTGTGAGCGCATTTCTGACAGCAGCCATTTCTTTAGCCATTCTGTATAACCAACCTCCTTTTGGTGCTCTGCCGTCATACCCTGACCGTCAGAAACGAAGCCCATCCACCGCCTCTCTCTGCGCACCTGCCATGACACCGAGATACTTCTCCGTGGATGCGAGATTAGAGTGATGTAGAAGCACCTGAACCGTCTTAATGCTTGCCCCTGACTCCAGGAGGTGGGTAGCGAACGTATGGCGAAGAAGCGTACTTGCCCCACCTTTTGTTATACCTGCGTGCTTCTTATATTTAGTTATGGTCGCTATAATTCCATTCACGGTATACCCCGTGTTTCTTTGAGTCAGAAAGAGATGGTTGTCTTCACTTACAGGCCGCTCCACCATCCATGATTCAAGTGCAGGTATAACCGACCAGGCAATAGGCAGGTGTTGTGTATCCCCGCCTTTTCGAGATACTCTTATAACCCTGCCCTCCAAATCCACATCATCCATTTTCAAGCGACAGACTTCGATAGGCCTAAGCCCGGTGTGAATCATCATTTTCAGCATAGCCATATCACGCAAGCGCCGGAGTGGAGTCTTAGCTTCACGCCATATTGCTTCAAACAAGCGCTCAATCTCATCACTGGTTAGAAAGACAGGTGAAGTCTTCGTGGTCCGTGGCAGAGGTAGGCTTTTTCCGAGATTTTCTTTTACACTGCCCTCCACCTCATACTCATATCGAAAGAATGACTTCAGGACAATAGTAGTCGTGCAGAGTGTGCTTCGAGCTATGCCTGAATCCATCTTATAACTCAAGTATCTACGAAGATGGGCCTGCGTCAAGTCTTCGATTCCGATGTCGCCATACTCCAGTGAAATGAATTCAGAAAACAGTCTTAGAAAGCCTCTATAGCTCTTTATGGTCCGTGGGCTATATCCCTGAACACGCAGACCATCGAGAAAATTATCATACGTAACCATGTTTCTAAACTCCTTTATATTAAAGGCATACATAGGTTGCCGAATTCATTCATATACAATGCTGCAAGCTCACCCGCGCGAGGAGAGGCGAATGAAACTGACCGTGGCGATAGTATGCGCCGCCGCACTGATCATGACCGGCGCAGTGGCACACGCACAGGCTGTCTGCGAGCTTGGCTTCGAGCGCATCGGCGATGACTGGGTGCCCAGCCCGCTCGACACGAACTCCGGGCCGCTCTCGATCATCGAGGGCGACCATGGCGCGCATACCGGCGCGCTGAAGATCGAGGGCCGCACCCCGAAGTCCCTCGGCGCCACCTACTTCCCGTGGCGAGACTGGACCGGCTACACCACCCTCAGCTTTGACCTGTTCGTCCCACCGGAGATGCCCGCGACCGCGGATGTGCAGGTCTACCTCAAGGACCGCCACTACTGGTGGTATCAGTCCTTCCCGCTGCATCGTGCGCAGGGGCAGCGGGCGAAGATCACGCCCGGCAAGTGGATGAGCTTCAGCATCGACATCTCCGAGGACAGCGCCGCCTGGGAGCCCGGCGGCCACAAGAAAGCCTGGGGCGAGGCCCTGCACAAGCCGCGCGAGTTCGGACTGCGCATCTTCTGCGATGACCCGTGGCAGGGCTTCGTGCTGCTCGACAACCTCACGCTCGCCGGCTCCGAGCCGCCGCTCGGGCGCTTCGATGCCTCGGAGACCCCGCAGCTCAGCTACGGACTGAAGCTCGAGCAGTCCGCGCAGCGGGTGCCGATGTACGAGAAGCTGGAGCTGACCTTCGACCCCGGCCGCGCGTACTCCAACCCGTTCGACCCGGAGGTCGTGGATGTGCAGGGGCATTTCCGCGCACCCTCTGGCGCGCAGATGGATGTGCCCGGGTTCTTCTACCAGGCCTACGAGCGCTCGCAGACCGAGGAGGGCTACGAGAAGCTCATCCCGGTCGGGAAACCCACGTGGAAGGTACGGTTCTCCCCCACTGAGGAGGGCGAGTGGCGCTTCTTCGTGAGCGTCCGCGATGCACAGGGCGAACTGCGCAGCGGCGAGCAGCGCATCACCGCCACGGCGGCGCTCGATCCACGGGGCCTCGTGCGCACAAGCCGCAGCGACCCGATGTACTTTGAGTTCGACAGCGGCGAGCTGTTCTGGGTCAACGGCATCAACATGCGCGATGGTGGCGACCACGCCGAGCGCCAGAAGGGCACCTACGCATTCGACTACTTCTTCCCTCGCTTCAAGGAGGAGGGGCTGAACTTCGTCCGCACCTGGATGGCTGCGTGGTGGGCGGGGATCGAGTGGGATGAAGACTATCACTCGCGCTACGACGGAGTCGGCCGCTACTCCACCTACAACGCCTGGCGGCTCGACTACATGTTCGACCTCGCGGCGCAGAACGACCTGTTCATCGAGCTGACCTTCAACTCCCACGGACAGCTCCGTCGCGACAAGTACGACGCCGAATGGCGCTACAACCCCTACGCCTCGCGCAACGGGGGCTATCTGCCCTCGCCCGCGATGTTCTTCACCAGCGAGCAGGCGAAGGCGGACGTGAAGAAGCGCTACCGCTACATCGTGGCGCGCTGGGGCTACTCGCAGCACCTGATGAGCTACGATATGTGGAACGAGATTGATCTCTCCGAGGGCCCGGACATCCCGCAGATCGCAGCCTGGCACGAGGAGATGGCGCAGTACCTCCGCGACATTGACCCGTGGGATCACCTCGCGGTGACGCACATCTGCCTCTACGGCACGAACGCGGACCCGATCTGGGAGCTTCCGCAGATCGCGTACATCCAGGCCGATGCCTACTGGCCCGACGGCCGGCCGCAGAACAACTGGTACCGCGGCCTCAACGGCTTCTACGACGGCAAAGCACGCTTCCGCGACAAGCCGATGCTCTTCATCGAGTATGGCCCGCAGACCGCCACCCTCCCCCAGCCATACGAGGTCTGGCAGCGCGACTACCGCGTGGTCGGCTGGATCGGGAACATGATGCCACTGGCAGGCCCGCCGGTGTGGTGGTATCACGAGGAATGGGACAACTTCAAGCTCTACAACCTGCAGAAGGCGATCATGCGCTTCAACGAGGGCTTCGACCCGCGTGGGCTGGAGATGCGCAGGATCGGTGCGCAGACGAGCGCTCCGGAGCAGCTTTTCGCACAGGCCAAGAGCGGTGACGGGCTCGCTATGTTCTATGCCTACAACTGGAACAACATCGCCACCTACCCGGAGCCCTCGGCGGTGCCTGAGGCGCTGAGGGTGACCGGGGCGACGGTTACGCTCAGCGACGTCCCGCCCGGCCGCTACCGCGTGGAATGGTGGGATGCGTACGCAGGCGCGGCTACCGGTGAGGACGAGATCGTGATCGAGGGTTCGAGTGCACAGATCCAGCTTCCTGTGTTCGCGCAGGACATCGCGGCGAAGCTGGTGAAGCTGGAAGACTGAGAGGCGATCATCTGCAGCATCAGGGAGAGCTGATGAGCGAATACACGGTGGTAGTGGGGCTGGCGAATCCGGAGACGGCAGAGCGGCTGATGGGTATAGGATGCTTGCTGGCGAAGCAGTTCGATGGACGCGTCGAGGCGGTGACGGTCATTGACACCGATCGCGCGGCGCCAGAGGCGACCCCGGGGCATCATGACCGCATGACCGCCGCGTACGATCTGCTCGCCGTTGCCGAGACGGTGGCAGGCCGCTGTGGAGCGCGCCACGAGGGGCATATCGCGATCGGGCGGCCGGTGGCCGAGGTGCTCGACGAGCTGGCCGAGTCGACCGACGCATCGCTCATCATCATCGGGTTCTCGGAGCACAACCGCCCTGGTGGAGACGACAGCGAGTTTGAGCGCCTGACAGACGAGATGGCCACTCGCGCGCCGTGCGATCTGCTGGTCGCGCGCTTGGTTGGCAACGTGAGTTACCAGCGCGTGCTGGTGCCGGTGCGCGAGGAGCTGAATCTCGATGTGCGCTGCAGCGTCATGGCCGCGCTGCATGCCCGATACGGTTCGGTTGTGGACGTCGTGCACTTCGCCCACAGCACCGATGACGTCGCACGGACGCGCGAGCAGTTACGTGAGTGGCTGGACAGGCGCGGGATGGCCGATGGCGTATCGGTGCGGGTGGATGTGCACGAGGACCCGGCGCAGGCGATCGTGCGGGCCAGCGTGGACTACGACCTGGTGATGCTCGGGGCGGGACCACTCCACGAAGTGCGCCGCAGATACTTCGGCCCCACAACCGAATACGTGGCGACTCACGCCGCCTGCTCCACATTCCTTCTGAGGAACCGCGATATCACCTCCGCCGGATGAGCGGCCGATGAGCCCGCGGATATGACGCGAGGCGCAGTCAGATGCCCCGACTGCGCCTCAAAACCGATCCGCCACCGGTACCTCTCGCTCAGGCCGCTCTGATGATCCGCCCGAGCGCGCTCTTGATGACATCCGCGAAGTTCCCGCTCTTCTCAACGAAGAACCCGTCGTAGCTGCTCACCCGCGCCACGTCCCCGCTGCCGTTCACGTGTCCGCTGATCACTACAACCGGCATCTCTGCCCACAGCGGGTTGTGCTTTACCGCCTCCAGGACCTTCCACCCGTCAACATCCGGCATGATGATATCAAGTATCATGGCATCAAACGGGTGTCCTTCGGCGGTTGCGGCACACAGCATCTTCAGCGCACGACGTCCGTCTTCTGCGACTTCGGCGTCGAACCCGGCGTCCTCAAGAGCCTGCACCAGTACCTCGCGGATCGACATATCGTCGTCCACGACCAGCACTCGTGACATCAATACACCTCCTTCCCGTCTCGCCGCATTTCACTGGCGGTTGCGATAGTGGTCGGCGACAGCCTGATCCGTGCGGCGCTGCTCATCCCGCTTCTTGATCGACTCCCGCTTCTCATACTCTCTTTTACCCGTACAGAGGCACAATTCAACCTTCGCGAAGCCTCTCGGCGAAAAATACATGCGCAGCGGGATCAGTGCCACGCCTTTCTGCTGCACCTCACGCGCCAGTCTGCGGATCTCCCGCTTGTGCAGCAGAAGCCTCCGCCGCCGCGTCGGGTTCTGAACCGCATACCCGCCGGAGCCGTACTCCGCTATGTGCATATTCACCAGCCACGCCTGCTCTCCCTCGACGATTGCGTACGCCTCGGCGAGGCTTACGCGGTGCGCCCGCACCGACTTGACCTCCGGCCCCGTCAGCTCAATGCCTGCCTCAAGCTTGTCATTGATATGATACTCATGATGCGCGCGCCTGTTTGTTGCCACAATCTCAATGGACATACCGGTCCAGACCGCCTCGCTCTGCCATCGGTGGGCGCAGCATCGTGCGACCGCCTCCCACAACCACCTCACTCAGTCTACCGTGGAAATACCCGTAGCGTCAAGGAATCCGGCGCCCTCGGGGTGAATGAGCCAGTAAGGAGGCGGTGGACGTGCGATATCAGCTCAGACGCGGCCTGTACTTCGCGGCCGATACCGGTCTGCTCGACGAACCGGAGATATACTCAGTGACCAGGGCGGCAATCGAGGGCGGCGTGGTGCTGGTGCAACTGCGCGCGAAGGCAATCGGGCTCGCGGATGTCACTCGCATGGCGCGTGAACTCACAGCGATCTGCGACTCGTCCGGTGTGCCGCTGCTTGTGAACGATCTGCCGGAGGTGGCGGCCGAGGCCGGGGCCACCGGAGTGCATGTCGGCCAGGAGGACGTGAGCGTGGCGGAGGCGCGGCGGATACTCGGGGCGGATGCGCTCATAGGCGCGACCACGCCGACGCCACAGGCCGTGCAGCGTGCGGAGGCGGAGGGCGCCGACTACGTCTCAGCCGGTCCGATGTTCCGCTCGCCGACCAAGCCGGAGAAGCCCGTCGCCGGGCCTGAGCTTGCGCAACGACTGCGGCCGCTGACGAGGATGCCGCTGTGCGTGATCGGGGGGATCACGGCGGCGAACGTGGCGGAGCTTGCCGGCTGCGGCGTGGACCTCGTCTGCGTCATCTCCACGATCGCAGCCGCCGCCGACCCTCGCGGCGCCACGGAAGAGATCGTCGCCGCAATGCGCGCGGCGGACGTCGCGAACTGCGTTCAGTCACCGTAGATGAACTCGAGCAGCGTCTCGCCCACCTGGTTGAGCGAGTCGGGGCTGCAGTGCTCGGGAGTGTCATCGGTGGTGTGCCACTCAGGCGGGTGGAACTCGATGATATCCACCGACGGGATCCCCGCCTCGATGAACGGGATATGGTCGTCGGTGATGCTCCGGCCGCCGTTGCGGACGAAGGCGGTGTGTCCAAGCCGCTCAGCGATGCTCCAGATCTCGTCAACGAGAGCGGGCGCGTTGTCGAGCGACTCCAGCTCAATCGGGAGCCTGAAGATATCATCCGAGATGCCGGGCGTGCCAAGGCGCGGGTTCGGCCTATTGTCGCCGCCGACGAGGTCCAGCAGCACCATCTGAGCGGGCCTCGGCAGCTCCTGTGGCCAGTGGTTCGCCATCCTTCGCGAGCCGATGATCCAGCCGGCGTCCGGCAGATCGTCTGAGTTCCCGCCCTGATCCTCGGCGTCGAAGAACGCGATGATGACCGGCCGCGGCGGGGCCTGCACGCTGAACGCTCGCGCCATCTCCAGCAGCACCGCAACGCCGGAGGCGCCATCATTCGCCCCCGGCACCGGCTGGGTCCTGCGGGCAGGGTCGGGGTCCTGGTCCGCGATCGCGCGGCTGTCCCAGTGCGCCCCGAGCAGCAGCACCTCGCCCTCCGCATCACCCGCGAACAGCCCGGCCACGTTCGTGAAATCATAGGCCTGCTGGCCACTCAGGCCGGTGGTGGCGGTGAATTCCTGCGTCACGACCTGCGCCCCGGCCTGCTGGAGCCGATTGGTGAGGAACGCGAGGCAGTCGTCGTGCGCCTGGCTGCCGGGGACGCGCGGCCCGAAGGCTACCTGCGCCTCAAGGTCGGCGAATGCGCGCGCCTCATCGAAAGCAGGCCGCTCAGCAGGGGGCGGCAGCGGATCCACCGGCCCCGCACCACCTCCTGAGCTGCAGCTTGTGCCGAGTGCGGCGAACAGACTGATCGCAGCGAGTATCCTCATTCTCTTCACCAGGCTCATCTATCGTACTCCATCAGACGAAAGACGCCGACCCCGCGATCGGGCTCGGCGCCGTTGTTCTCTGCGTGTGACGGATGGCCGGCACGCTCAGTTCAACTGGATCCCGGAGGTCGTCCTGTCCAGGCTGCTGACTGAGCCATTGATCCGACCCGCCATCCTCGATCGCAACTCGCCCCCGGGCGCTTCCTCGGACTGGAAGACCGTGCGCGAGCGCGACTGCGTAGGGATGACCCGGCTCTGTGATCCGCCGCGGGAGGCCGCGCGCACCGCCACCGGTTCGCTCGCCGCACGCCGGGGGGAGGCCGCGGACGGCGCAAGCGCAGGCGGTGTGCTCACGGGCGCCGGGGCGGGCTGCGGCGGAAGGGCCGCTACCGCGCTCTCACGCGGCAGATCGGTCTGCGCGGGCGGCACAGGCGTGGAGACCGGTGTGGCGAGAGCAGCCGGTGCCAGTCTCGGCGGCTGCTCTGCGATGACCGGCTGTGGACTCGGAGCGGGCCGCGGGGCCGTCGCTGCCGTTGCGGGGCGCTCGATCCTGCGAGGGGGCGCGCCGCTCTCAGGCTGTGCGCGCACCGGCGCGGGCCGCTCAAGGAGAAGCTCATGCCCGGCCGCAGCGTCCTCAATGGCAGACCGGGCATCGGGCGGACCATGCGCGACCATGACCGGACCCACGCGCCTCGACAGTGGCGTCTCGCGGACGGCTCTGCGCGGTGCAGTGGCGCCCGCTGCCCGCTCAGCAGCCGTGGCAGTGGAGACCGAGGCTACCGCGGTGCTCTCAGCCACCTCTGCCGCTTCCGGAGCGACTGCCGCTCCGTGCGCATCGATCGCGCCGGCTACACTGCCAGCCGCAACCCGGGGCACCTCGGCGACCAGCGCGTCTCCGGGGGGAAGACCGCCACCGCCCCGCGGGATGAAGACTGCCGCGAGCAGCGCAGCAGCGGCGGCGAGTCCGCCAAGCACGGCGGCCGTGCGTCGCCAGACGAAGTTCGGGGCGGGCTCAGCGGAAGTCTCACGCGCCACTGCCGCCCTGACGCGGGCGTCCAGCGCCGCAGGCGCAACCGCCGCCGGCGTCTCCCGCAGCACGTCGGAGGCGCGCTGCATGCGGCGGAAGGTGGCGTAGCAGGCTGAGCAGACAAAGACGTGGCCCTCGAACCTGTCGCGCTCGGCAGGGGGCAGTTCGTCATCAACGTATGCCGAGGCCAGTTCGAGGCATTCCTCGCAGGTGATCTTAGCGACCGGCTCCGCAGTTCCGCACGCGCGCGTGATGCGCTCGTGCAGACCCTCGGGCGCTTGCGCGCGCCCGATGGCGGCCAGCACACTCTCAATGTCGGTCTTGCCGGGATGCAAGGACAGGCACTCCGTCTCGTTACGAACAGGTAGTGGAACGCAACGATTCCGGGGGGATCGGCGGTGAAGGTGGTCGGCGTGCATCCCCTCGCACGAAGTTAGACACGGCTGTGAGGGGAAGGTTTCGCCGATGCGGAGATTCTTCGTACATGCACGACTACGCCCGCGGCAGGATCCGCTCCCACCACTGCATGACCCGTCCGAGAAGCGTCTGCTGGCCGTCGCGGCCTGGCCTCGCGCCGGCGCCTTCGCGCGCGGCCAGCAGCGCCAAGCCGACGCCGGTTGCGTACACCGGGCTGGACACGGTGTCCACCATGCCGGTGATACCTCGCGGGCTGCCGACACGCACCGGCAGGTTGTCCAGTACACGCGAGGCGAGCACGGTCGTCTCCGGCAGCTTCGCCCCGCCTCCCGAGAGCACGATGCCCGCGCTTGCGTGTTCGTAGAGGCCCGCTCGCTTGATATTGCTTCGGACGAGCGAAAAGGTTTCCTCGAGTCGTGGTTCGATGATCTCCGCCACCAGCCGCAGCGGCACGTGCTCGGACTGATGGCCGTTCGCGAGCTGCACCTGCACGTTCTCGTTCTCTTGGATGCGGTCGGGCAAGGCGTGGCCGTAGCGGCACTTGAGCTTCTCGGCCTCATCGAAGCTCAGGCGCAGCAGCCTGGAGATATCACGGGTGATGTGGTTGCCGCCGATGGGGATCGCGGAGGTATGCGCGATCGAGCCGTCAAGGAAGACTGCGATGTCGCTGGTGCCGCCGCCGATGTCTATGAGGATGACGCCGAGGTCACGTTCAGCGTCGGTCACAACCGCCTGCGCAGTCGCGATCGGCTCAAGGACGCGGCGGACGACGCCTACGCCGGCATCTATCGCGCAGCGCTCCATGTTCTCGACGATGCTGGCAGTTCCCGTGACCGCATGCAGTTCGACATCCAGCCGCCTCGCCGACATCCCGATCGGCCGCGAGACGCCCGCCTCCCCGTCCACTGTGAACTCGCGCACGACCTCGTGGATGATCTCGCGGTCCTGCGGCAGGGGCACGCCGTCTCGGGCGCTCTGGATCGCGCGCTGCACGTCATGCTCGGAGATCGCGGGACCGGGGGAGACGTTCGTACGGCCGGTGACGTTGACGGAGGAGATGTGCGCGCCGGTGATGCCCACGAAGGCCTGCCGGATCTGCACATTCGCCTGCTCCTGCGCCGCCTCCACGGAGGCGCGAATGGCGCCGATAGCGTCCTCGCGATCGACGATGACGCCTCGCTTCAGCCCGGCTGATGGGGTCAGCCCGACGCCGAAGATCTCGAGGCGCCCATCGCTCTGAGGGCACCCGATGATCGTGCAGATCTTCGTAGTGCCGACGTCGATTCCGGCCACGAATGAGCCGTTGAGCAAAAGTGAAGCCTCCGCGAAAGCCATCCGACGTGGTTGGTACAGTGCGCTGCCTGCGCGTCTTCTTCGCCAGCTTCCGGGAATCCTCCATACATCCCCCCGGCACTCAGTCAACGCGCTTGAAGGTCGGACGCGACGGAACGCGCAGGTCAATGTAGAGGAGTCGCTCGCCCCTGTCCTCGAGCGAGTGCAGGAGCTTGCCGAAAAGCAGCGCCTTCTCCTCGAGCAGCTCCTGGTTGCCGAGTTTCCCGAGCACTCCACCCGCCGTCAACACCTCAACGCGAACCGGGTGGCTGAGGTCTATCCGCGCATCCGCGAGCAGCCCCGTCTGCTCCAGCCCCGCGCGCACCGCGTTCATCATCTCCACGTCCGAGCCCCGCAACTTCGCGCCCACCGCGAGGGCTGAAGGCTCCTCAACGCGCACCCGCGGCATCCCCTCAGGCGCGCTGCCCGTCCAATGAAGGCACATGCCCTCGGCATCCACCACCATCAGCCGCTCCTCCTGGTGCACGACCGCAACCGGCGTCCGCGGCTCAACCACGATCGTGAGCGTTGACGGCAGCGCGCGATCAACGCGTACCGCCTGCGCGCGCGGCAGGCGCCCGATCCGCCCCTCGATCTCCCGCATCGGCGGCAGCCAGATCGTGCCGAAGGAGATCGCCTTCGCCACCTGCGCCGCCTCTGTCGCGAGGCTCTCATCGGCCGACTGCACCTGCACATCGCGCACCTGGAACATCGGTGAGCCCAGCACCCCGAGCAGCAGGCCGGCAAGTGCTGCGGCAAACACCATCGACACCGCGGCCGCCATCAGCCGCTTCCGGGAGCGGAGCCGCTCGGTCCGCTCCGCCTCCCGCGCACCCTCGGCACGGCTGAGGTGGCCCCGCCCGACGCGCGGCGGCTCCTCGCGCGGGGCGGCCCCGGCAGGGGGCATCCGGCCGCCCCGTTGTGCCTGCCGATCTACCCGCATGCCAGCTCCTCTGCCACGCGCCGGATATCCCCCGCGCCCAGCGTCAAAATGAGGTCGTCCGGGCGCGCCATCTCCCGCACGAGCGGCGTGATCGCCTCGCGCTCCGCAACATAGCGCACCGACAGTCCGGGTGCCAGCTCCTGCACCCTCTGAGCGAGTTGCTCCGCACCCACGCCCGGGATCGGGTCCTCGCGCGCCGCGTAGATGCCGGCCACGATCACCTCGTCGGCCGCTGTGAGCGCGCGCGCGAACTCCTCCATGAAGTTCCGTGTGCGCGAGTACAGGTGCGGCTGGAAGATCGCGACGATCCGCCGCTCAGGCCACCCCTTGCGCGCCGCCGCGAGGGTCGCGGCCACCTCCGTCGGGTGGTGCGCGTAGTCGTCCACCACCAGCGCGCCGCCAAGCTCGCAGATCAGCTCGAAGCGCCGCCCGACGCCGCGGAAGCTCTCCAGCGCCGCAAGCGCCTCCTCAGGCGCCACGCCGACCTCCGCCGCCGCCGCGATCGCGCAGAGCGCGTTGAGCACGTTGTGCTCGCCGGGCGCCTGCAGACGGGCCTCCCCCGCGGGCCGCCCCTCGATCAGCAGCCGGAAGCCCTCCCCGAAGGGCCCGGGCTCGATGCGATCGGCGCTGTAGACGGAGCCGCTCGCGAGGCCGCAGGGGATGGCCCTTCCCGCGCAGCGCTTCACCAGCCCGCCCAACACCGCGCAGTCGGCGCCATGCACGAGGAAGCCATCGCGAGGAACCAGCTCGACGAACTCCCCGAAGACTTCGACGACCCGCTCGAAGGTCCCGTGCTGGTCGAGGTGGTCCGCCTCGACGTTCGTGATGATCTCCGAGCAGGGGCCGTAGCGCAGGAAGGTGCCATCGCTCTCGCAGGCCTCGAAGACCGCGAGGTCCTCCGTGCCCGCGTGGAAGTTCGTGCCGAGGTTCGCGGCGTCTCCGCCAATCAGCACCAGCGGGTCGCGCCCTGTCTCGAGCATGATCGTGGCGAGCATCGAGCTGGTGGTGGTCTTGCCGTGTGTGCCGGAGACAGCGATCTTCGTCATGCCCGCGACGATCGCCGCGAGCAACTCAGAGCGGTGGTAGATCGGCAGCCCGCGTTCGCGCGCGTCGGCAAACTCCGGGTTGGTCTCGGCGATGGCGGTGGATATCACGACTGCGTCGGCGTGCCCCGCGCCGCCCGCAACCTGCGGAGTGCTGATCGTCACGCCCAGGCACCTCAACTCGTCCAGCCGCGGGCTCTCGCTGCGATCCGAGCCGGTCACGGTGAAGCCCCGTCCCGCGAGGATCCCCGCAAGCCCGCTCATCCCCACTCCCCCGATGCCCATGAGGTGCAGGGTGTGATCCGACTGCAATACGAGCGGCCGCGTCTCCGTCATCCGTCACGTCTCCCGATCGCGCTTCGTAGTAAAGTCTGCGTCGGGTGGATTCTACAGTCCCGAGGCGCTCCCGGCAAGTCCGCCCACGGCGACACTCCGCACGATCTGCGCAATCTCCTGCGCCGCGCCCGGCTTAGCCGCCGCCATCGCCGCATCGTGCATCGCGCTCAGACGCTCGGCATCGGGCACGATCTCCCGCACCAGCGCCAGCAGGCGCTCGGTGGTGAACGCCTCGTCATCCACGAGCACCGCCGCCCCGCTTGCCGCCACCGGCTCGGCGTTGAGCCGCTGGTGACCGCCCGCGTGCGGGTAGGGAACCACGATCATCGGCACACCGTGCAGGCATGCCTCCGCGAGACTCGCCGCGCCGGCCCGCGTGATGAGCAGATCGGCCGCAGCCAGGGCCAGGCCCGCGTTCGGCAGGTGCTCGATGAGGTGGTAGTGCTCCGGGGAACCAAGCTCCTCCCACTTCCCCCGCAAGGATGCGTAGTCCAGCGCACCGGAGAGGTGCACGACCTGCATCCCGAGCCCGTCCAGCAGCTCCGGCAGCGCCCCGATGACCGCCATGTTCAGCCGCCGTGCGCCCTGCGAGCCGCCCGTCACCACCAGCGTCGGCCGCCCCGGCTCAAGGCCAAGCTCCGCCATCCCGTGCTCGCGCGTTGCCTCCGCGACCTCGCGGCGGATCGGATGGCCGGTGACCGTGGCGATCTCGCCGAACACCTCTGCCGCCGCAGGTGACACGCAGGTGACCGCGGCGGCCCAGTGTGCCGCCATCCGATTCGAGCGATCGGGCTGCACATCAGAGGCATGCAGCACCAGCGGCACCCGCGCGCGATGCGCCGCGATGGCCGCCGCCGCCCCCACGTAGCCGCCTGTGCTGAAGACGACCTGCGGGCTGAAATCGCGGATGATCCGGCCAGCCTGTGACACCCCGCGGACCAGCCCGATGGCGCCGTGGATGGCGGCGAGGGACAGGCTGTAGGGCATCGGGCGCGCGTCGATGAGCTCGTGGGTCAGCCCCCGCGCCGCCAAAAGCTGCGCATCCACGCGCCCGCTGGCGCCCACGAACCGCACCTGCATGTCAGGATACGCCGCCTGCAGCTCCTCAGCAACCGCAATGCACGGGAAGAGGTGACCGGCGGTTCCGCCGCCGGCAAGGAGTACTCCCATCGCCCTCATGCCTCACACGACCGCTGATGCCGAGAGACCGCGAGCACTATCCCGGCCGCTGCGGCTGCCGAGACGAGGCTCGTGCCGCCGCCACTGATGAAGGGCAGGGTAAGTCCGGTGACGGGCATGCAGGAGGTATTCACGGCAATATGCGCGAGGGCCTGGAGGCAGATGAGCGCTGAGGCGCCCGCGGCTGCATAGAAGCCAAACGAGCTGTCTGACCCGAACGCCAGCTTGAGTCCGCGCGCGGTCAACACCGCGAAGGCGACGAGGACCACAATCGCGCCGATGAGTCCGAACTCACAGGCAATGACCGAGAAAATGCTGTCCGTGTGCGCGGCCGGGAGCGAGTACCACTTGTCCGGACTCATCCCGAGCCCTGTCCCGGTCACTCCCCCGCGCGCCTGCGCGATGAGCATGTTGAGGATGTGATAGCGGTCCTTCGGAGGCGCGTTCTCAGGGTCGAGAAAGGCGATGATGCGCCGCCAGCGATAGGGTTTTGAGTGCGCAAGCGCCAGCCCCAGGCCGAGGCCACCCGCCACGAGAGCGGCCAGGCTCCACAGACGCACGCCGCTGAGAAACAGCAGCGCGAACATGATCGACGCGTAGATGGTTGCCATCCCCTGGTCGCGCTGCATCAGCAGCACAACGCCCACACACCCCATGATGAACAGCACCCACGCGCCCGCCACCCGCCCCTCGAGCTTCCTCTCGTCCTTCTTCGCGAGGACATGCGCCAGCAGCAGGATGAACGCGATCTTCATCGGCTCCGATGGCTGAAACCGGGGCAGCCCCGGGAGATCGAGCCAGCGGCGGGCGCCGTTAAGCTCCACGCCCCACGGTGAGAAGAGCACCAGCCCGTTCAGCAGGAGCCCGATGCCCACCATCCACGGCATCAACTCCCGCAGGCGCCGGGGAGAGATGCGACTCGCCACCAGCATCAGGGCGAATGCCAGCGCGACGTAGAGCGAGTGCTCCTTGACGAAGCGGTAGGCGTCGCCGGGCAGCAGCAGGGCATCCGGGCGCCCGGCCTGGGGGAAGCTCGCCGAGAACACGAAGACGATCCCCGCAATCATCAGCGCCCACACACAGAGGAAGTACTGCCGGTCAACCGGCCGCGCTACCTCCGCCTCGCTGCTCTCCGCCACACGCCCTCGCCCGTTCGTAGTCCGATTCCACTCCTCCGCGGCGGCACTCACGCGTCTCACCCCTCCTCGAGCGCCTGCACTGCCTGCCGGAATACCTCTCCGCGCTGCTCGTAGTCGCGGAACATGTCAAAGCTCGAGCACGCCGGCGCCATGATCACAGCATCACCCGCCTCCGCAAGCTCGTAACCGCGCTGCACAGCCTCCTCCAGCGTCCGCGCCCGCTCCGGCGACCCGCCGGCCATGCTCTGCTCGATCCGGTCTGCCGCTTCGCCGATCAGGATCACCGCTCGCGGCGCCCCTCCAAGCAGCTTCCCGAGCTCAGTGAACTCCGCGCCCTTGTCTTTCCCGCCGACGATGGCAACGTACGGCCGCTCCATCGCCCGCAGATCGGCCACCGCCGAATCCGGATTGCTCGCCTTCGAATCGTTGATGAACAGCACATCCCCGACCTCGCCCGCGATCTCCATGTGATGCGCGGGCGGCTCATACGCCGAGATCGCCGCCGCCATAGCACCCGCCGGCGCTCCCAGCAGCCGCGCCATCAGCGCCGCCACAAGCGTGTTCGTCACGTGATGACGCCCCCGCAGCCGCAGGTCGGTCACGGGGCAGATGCGCTCGGTCTCACCCGCCACCCGCAGGAAGAACTCGCCCGCGTGCACGCCGCCCTGGAGCATCTCGCTCTCAAGCGACACGCGGAGCTTGTGCGCCAGCGTCGCCTCCGCGATCTGTCGCGAAGGCGCATCATCGTTGTTAATGATCGCTACATCCTCCGGCCGCTGATTCTCAAAGATACGCGCCTTCGCTGAGGTGTAGGCCGCATAGCTCGGGTGCCGGTCGAGGTGGTCGGGAGTGACGTTCAGCAGCGTGGCAATCCGGGGCCTGAAGAGCACGATCGTCTCGAGCTGGAACGAACTGACCTCCAGAATCGCCGCCACGCCGGGCGCGGTCGCGTCCAGCTTCTCGGCGAGCGGCAGGCCGATGTTCCCTGCAAGGATATGCCGGATGCCCGCGTGCTCGAGCATGTCCGAGAGCATCCGGCACACGGTACCCTTGCCGTTGGTGCCGGTCACCGCCACTACCGGCGATGCGCAGAGCCGCCACGCGAACTCGAAGGTGCCGAAGGTCTCGGTATCCCGCGCGCGCGCCTCCACCAGCGCCGGGTGCTCCCATGCGATGCCGGGGCTGGAGATCACCAGGTCAGCGTCGGCGATCTGATCAAAGCGCTCGAACTGCGGGATGATCCCCGCGCCCCATCGCGTCACCTGCTCCGCGGCCACCGGAAGTTCCACCAGCGGCTTCGCGTCGGCCAGCCGCACGTGCGCACCAGCCTCCGCGAGGCGCCGGGTCGTCGCGAGGCCGCTGCGCCCCGCGCCGATCACCACGACCTCCCGGCCGCGCAGTGATGCGCGGTAGGCCTCGACTTCGTCGGTGCTCCGGACAGGCTTCAGTCGCATCTGCGTGACACCCTCAGAATGCCGAGATGACCGCGAGGAGGACTCCCGTGGCGGCGAGGCATGCGCCGACGATCCACGCGCGCACCACGATGGCAGTCTCCTCCCAGCCTGATAGCTCAAAATGATGGTGCAGCGGGGCCATCCGCAGCACCCGCCGGCCCGTCGTGCGGTAGCTCACGACCTGCGCGATCACCGACAGCGTCTCAATGACGAAGACCAGGCCCGCGAGGCCCAGCAGCAGCTCGACCCGGGCCGCGATGGCGATCGCGCCGAGCACCGCGCCCAGGCCGATGCTGCCCACATCGCCCATGAAGACCTTCGCCGGCGCCGCGTTGTGCCACAGGAAACCGGCCGATGCGCCCGCCACCGCCAGTGACAGCAGTGCCAGTTCGTGCTCACCCACAACCCAGCAGCCCGCCGCCAGAGCGACCGCGCAGAAAGCCGTCAGACCGCCCGCAAGCCCGTCCAGCCCGTCAGTCAGGTTCACGGCGTTTGCCGAGCCGACGGCGATCACGGCCGCACCGACGATCCACAGCCAGCTCGCTGAGGAGACCGACGCCAGAGTCAGGCCGCTCACGAGCCGCTCGGGCTCCTGCCCCGAGAGATACCAGACGAGCAGCGCGGCGAACGCGAACTCCATCAGCAGCCGGAACCTTGCGCCGAAGCCGTACGCGGCCTTGCGGCGCAGCTTCTCGTAGTCATCGCCGAGGCCAACAAGCGCCATGCCCACCGTGAAGCCGATGACCGCCCAGGTCTTCGCGCTCAGCCCCCCGAGTCCGACCGCGAGCACCAGCACGAGGATCAGCACCGTGGCGTGTATCGCCAGCCCGCCCATCGAGGGCGTGCCTGCCTTCGAGAGGTGGCTCTCCGGGCCGTCGGAGCGGATGTGCTGGCGCACGTTCGCCCGCTTCAGCGCCGGGAGCAGCGCTCCGGTAAGGCCCGCGCTCAGCGCGCAGCCGCCGACGAGGCACAGCCATGCGAGCACCATCTCAATTGTCATCGGCAAGCCCCTCGACTGCGCGTTCCAGGCCCATGCTCCGCGATCCCTTCACCAGCACCACGTCACCTTCCCGAAGCTCCGGCCGCACCAGCTCCGCGGCGGCCTCAGGAGAGCCAACGGCGCTCGTGCGAACACCCCGCTCCGCCGCCTCCTGCGCCGCCAGCGCCGCCAGCTCGCCCACCGCGATCAGCCACGTCACGCCTGCCTCAGCAGCCGCCCGGCCGACCTCACGATGCGCGGGCTCGCCCTCAGGCCCCATCTCCAGCATATCGCCGAAGACGAAGATCCTGCGCGCCCGCGCGGACGCCAGCACCGCAAGCGCGGCCGCAACCGAGTCCGGGCTGGCGTTGTACGCGTCGTTGAGGATCAGCGAGCCACCCGGCCCGGCGACCTGCTGCATGCGCATCGAACTGCCCTCGAACGCCTCCAGCGCCTGCACGACCTGATCGAGGGTCGCGCCAAGCTCGACCGCCGCGGCGGACGCCGCCAGCGCGTTCAGCACATTGTGCCGGCCCGGAACGCGCATCCGCACCGTCGCCTCGCCGAGTGGCGTCGCCATGCGAAAGCGGACACCATCCATGCCGCTCGCGTCCACCTCAAGCGCCCGGAAGTCGGCCTCCTGCTCGATCCCGAAGGAGACAACGCGCGAGTGCGCCATCGCGGCAAAAACGCTGAAAAAGAAGTCATCCGCGTTGAGCACCGCCACCCCGCCCCCGGCAATGTGCTCGAGGATCTCAGCCTTCACCTGCGCGATCGCCTCACGCGAGCCAAGCCGCCCCACATGACTCTGCCCGATGTTCGTGATGACGCCCACGTCGGGCTTCGCGATCCGCGCGAGGTAGTCGATCTCCCTCGGCCCGCGCATTGCAAGCTCGAGGACGCAGGACCGATCCTCCGGCCCCAGTTGCAGCAGCGTCAGGGGCACGCCGATCTCATTGTTCTGTGTGCCGCGCGCGACCACAGAGGGCCCCACTGCGCGCATGATTGCGCCGAGGAGGTCCTTCGTCGAGGTCTTCCCGGTGCTGCCGGTGATGGCGCCGACTCTCGCCGGCATCCGCCCCCGGTGCCACGCCGCGAGCCTCCCCAGCGCCTGCAGCGCGTCGGCGACGACTACCGCCGGGAAGTCGTCTGGCAGGCCCGCAGGCTTGCTCACCAGCGCCGCGGCCGCCCCCCTCGCGCGCGCCTCCGGCACGAATTCGTGCCCATCGCGCTCACCAGTCAGTGCAACAAAAAGCTCGCCGGTGGCAAGCTTGCGAGTATCTGTACTCACGCCGAAGACCTGCGTCTGCGTCCAGCGCTCGGCGACCCTGCCTCCGCAGGCTGCGGCCACTTCCCCCAGCGTGGCGGAGAAATGCGGCTGCGTCTTGGACACGCCCCGTCACCTCGTCTGACTATCTCGCGCGGCTTGTGCGGCGCCTATTTCACGTATGCCGCGGCCAGCTCGCGCGCTATCCTTCTATCATCGAAGTCGATCGTTCTGTCGGCAAAAATCTGGTAGGTCTCATGTCCTTTGCCAGCAATGAGTACTATATCTCCCGCATCCGCCATCTCAAGTGCCATCGCGATTGCATTGCGCCGGTCGGGCTCAGTCGCATACGCCTCGCCCGCCACGCCGGCAGTGATTGCGTCGATAATCGCAAGCGGGTCCTCCGAGCGCGGGTTGTCCGAGGTGATCACGGTGAAGTCGGCAAGCTCGGTCGCGACCCGCCCCATCTTCGGTCGCTTGTCGGGGTCGCGGTCGCCACCGCAGCCGAAGACGCAGATCAGTCTCCGCGGCGAAAGCTCCCGCGCCGCCCGCAGGACATTCTGCAGCGCGTCGGGCGTATGTGCATAGTCCACGATGATCGCGAACGGCTGCCCGGCATCCACAGCCTCGAAGCGCCCGGGAACTGCCGGCATCGCAGAGAGCCCGTCGGCGATGACCTCCGGCGCGATACCCATCGCCTCCGCCGCCGCAGCCGCCGCAAGCGCGTTCTGCACGTTGAAGATCCCCGGCAGGCCAAGCTCCACGCGCGCGCGCCCCGACGGCAGCTGCAGCTCAAAGCTCGAGCCCCTGCCGCTGAACTGCGCCCCGACCGCCCGCACGTCGCATCCCTCACCGGTGCCGTAGCTCAGCACCGGGCAACTGGCGCGCTCCGCAATCGTCGGGCCGAACGGGTCGTCGAAGTTCACCGCGCCTGTCATCGGCTTCGCTGAGGCCTCGGCATACTCAGTGAAGAGCAGCAGCTTGGCCTCAAGGTAGGCCTCGATGCTCTCGTGGAAGTCCAGGTGATCCTGCGTCAGGTTCGTGAACACGCCCACATCGAAGGCGCATCGCCACGGCCGGTTCAGCACCAGCGAGTGCGAGGAGACCTCCATCGCCACGACCTCGATGCCGCTGTCGACCATCTCCCGCAGGCTGCGCTGAAGCTCGATCGCATCCGGCGTCGTGCGCGCGGCCTCGGCGAGCGCGTCCACGGGCCCGGCGCCGAGAGTGCCGATCACGGCGCCACGTCTGCCGGCGGCGGCGAGCACCGACTCGATGAGAAAAGCAGTAGTTGTCTTGCCATTTGTCCCCGTCACGCCTGCGAGGAGCAACTCGCGCGACGGATCGCCGAAGAAGGCGGCTGCCACCTCGGCGCAGGCCGTCCTGGCGTCCTCAACTCGCGCCCACGGGACTCCCTCGGCGGCACCCACATGGCGCGGATCGTCCAGCAGTACCGCCACCGCGCCGTTCGCCAGCGCCGCACCGATGTAGTCATGCCCATCGGCCTCGAAGCCGCGGTAGGCGATGAACAGGTCGCCGGGCTTGACGAGGCGCGAGTCCGAGGCAATCCCGGTGATCGCCACGTTACCTCGACGCGCGACCAGGCCGGGGAGGGCGTCTGTGAGAGAACTCAGGTCCACGTTCATAGCAGTCGGTCCTGTCAGTGCTCCAAACTCACGTCCCGCTGGGGACGTCTTCGGCTTCCGCGACCGAGGCCTGCTCGGGCAGCAGCCCGGCCTCGCGCAGCGCGACCATCGCGACCGTCTTCGCCACCGGCGCCGCCACGTCGGAGCCATGCTCGCCACGTGTCGGCTCATCCGCCGTCACGAGGATCGCGAACCGCGGCTCGTCGAGGGGAGCGATCATCACGAAGGACACGATGTTCCGGCCGTGGCTGAAACCGCCCTCATCCGCGAGCCACTTTTGCGCCGTGCCCGTCTTCCCACCCATGCGCACGCCGTCGATCGCCGCAAGGTGACCGGTCCCCCGCTCAATCACGGTGCCCATCATCTCACGCACGCGCGCAGAGACCTCTGCGGAGCACACGGAGCGCACCTCCAGCGGCTCAATCTCGCGTACCGGCCGGTTCGTCTCCGCGTCCATGACCGCGCGCACGACGTGCGGCTGCATCAGCCGCCCACCGTTCGCCACCGCACAGACAGCGGAGAGCATCTGGATGTCGGTCACTGAGACGCCCTGGCCGAAACCAAGGTTCGCCAGGTCTCGCCGCCGCATCCCGCTCACCGGGTGCAGCAGCCCCGTCGCCTCTCCAGGCAGGCCGATGCCCATCGGCGCGCCGATGCCGAGCGTCTGCAGGAACGCGTGGTAGTCCTCGGCGCCAATCAGCATCGCGAAATTCGCCGCCGCGATGTTGCACGAGTGCGTGATCATGTTCGTGAGATCGCAGGCGCCGTGGCCGCGCGGATCCCAGCAGCGCAGTGGCTGCCCGCCGACGTCGGGCGCGTAGCCGCTGCAGTAGTAGGTCTGCCCCTTGTAGGCCTCGGACCGCAGTACCGCCGCCGCCAGAAGCACCTTAAAGAGCGATCCCGGCTCATACTGCCGCACCACCGGGAGGTTGCTGTGCTGCGCCTGGACCTCCTCCGATGTTCCCTGGCTGGCGCCGCCCGGGTCGAAGTTGGGCCGCGAGGCCAGCGCGAGTATCTCACCAGTCCGCGGGTCCATCACGAGGCAGGTCGCGGACTTCGGCGCGCTCCGCTCCATGCACTGGTCCAGCGCGAGTTCAGCTACCTCCTGCAGCGATCGGTCCAGCGTGAGCACGAGGTTCTTCCCCGGCTCCGGAGCCAGGATTCCGCTCGAGTCCGCGCCGAGAATGCTCCGGCCGTAGCTGTCCACGTTCCTCGGACGGGTGCCGGGCCGCCCGTCCAGCAGGAACGCCCACCGCAGCTCCGCGCCCTCCTTCGGCTCATGCCACGGCGTCCGCTTGCCCAGCACGTGGCACGCGAGTCTTCCGCCCGGATAGACCCGCTTGTACTCCGTCTCTGTCCAGACCCCGTCCAGCCGCTTCTCATTCAGCGGCTTCACAACCTCCGGCTCAAGAAGCCGCGCAAGCCACACGGAGTGCTGATTCCGCTCGACGCCGCGCTCAAGCTGCCGGCCGATCTCCGCTGCATCCAGGCCGGTCAGCCGCGCGATCTGCGTCGCCGTGCCCTCAACGCCCAGCTCCGATCCGGCCACCTTCACCGCATCGGCGTAGATCGTCTCCAGCGGCACACTCATCGCCAGCGGCTCAAGGTCGCGTGCGTAGATGCCGCCTGGTACGGGAGCCTCGGGGTCCGGGCCCCGATGAATGCGCGCATCGAGGAGCATGTAATGTCCACGGCTGATGACCTGCACGTTCAGGAGCTTGAGACTGAGGCCGAGCATTAGGAAGGCCATGCCCGCTACAAAAAGACGCACCCGTCCACGAGCCTGCGGGTGCGGGAGGCAGTGCTTCTGCGTCTCTGGCGATACAGCCTGTGCCATTAGCGGATGACCGCCTCTCACTCCGTCTGGGCGGATGCAATCAGACGGCTTGAGGCGTGCAGGGGTGCCTGCGAACCCGCCGGAAGCTCGCCAACCATGATCTCATGGCCGTCACGATCCTCGGCGCCCGCGGGCAGTACCTTCTCCAGACTCGGCGGCACATCCGTCAGCGCGATATGCACGACACCCGTCGGCGGCTCAAGGCCGTGCTCGAGGATGTGCTGCTGTACGCGATCCGGTGACTGCAGAGACGCAAGCTGGCGCTGCAGCTCAAGCTCCGCTGCCTCCTGCCGGGCTGACGCTCGTTCGAGCCGCTGGAGGTCGCACTCGATGACGGAGATGCGCGCGCAGGCTACCAGGTACACAACTGCACCCGCCCCTGCGATCGCGATGATCAGGGCGGGCCAGATCAACTCCGACCAAGTGCGTTGCATCGGGGGGATGCGACGCAGATATGGTTGCTGCGGTGTCTCCGGCTGCCGTGACATTGCTGCCCTCCCCGCCTGCCGCGTTTGGTCCTCTGGAGACTCTCGAAGAGGTTCGCTCACCTTCCTTCTCCTCCTCCTCGGATGCGCGTTTTTCCCCTGACATTTGTGAAGAGAGAACGGGCGCCCATGCAATGCTGCTTCGATGGAAGGCTGCAATGGACCGCGTGCCTTGGGTGCACCGCTCCTGATGACGTTGCCTCGGGCCCTGGCGCTGTGCTGCTGCAAATGGCTGCGATGTGTGCTGTAGTGTGGCGCGATGTTGCTGCGAATGTTGCCCGGGCACCCGTTCCCTCATCCCCATACCGACGGCCGCCTGGAGCACGTCGCTTGGGGAAAACCGGTTGTCAAAAAGACCTCCTGCGTAGACGGCCTACACTCTCTCTGCCGCGTGAAGCCTCGCGCTGCGCGATGCCGCGTTCCGCGCTACCTCTGCCTCGCTCGGATCCAGTGGGCTGCGCGTCAGCACCCTCACCTTCGCCTCGCGCTCCGGCCCGCCGATAAGCCTCGGAGGGCCGATCGGCCCACCCTCAAGCTCGCGCAGCTTCCGTCGCGCCACCCGGTGCTCCCCGCCATGGAAGGTCAGCAGCACCAGCCGCCCACCCGGGCAGAGCGCATCCACCGCCGCGTCGATCCCCCGCTCCAGCCCCTCAAGCTCCTCGTTCACCGCGATCCGCAGTGCAGCGTAAGCCGCAATAACCCGCTTCTCCGCCTCAGGAGCCTTGAAGCTCAGGGCCTGCTGGAGGATCCGCGTGAGGCGCTCGGGAGTGGCGACCGGCTCGCGCTCCCGCTCTCGCACGATCGCGCGGACCACCCGCCCGACCTCCCCCCCGCGAAGCGTCTGACCGAAGAGCCCGCGGAGTTCCCGCTCACTCAACTCGGCCAGCAACGTCGCTGCGGTACGCGACTGCTCCGGGTCGTAGGCCATCTCCAGTGGCTCATCGCCGCCATGGATCGAGAAGCCCCGCCCGCGCCCGGTCGTGCGCCCCGCAAGTTGATCGAGGCTCGGACCGCAGTCGATCAGTACGCCGTCTATGCATCTGTCAATGTGCAGTTCGTCCAGCACGTCCTGCAGATCCTCGTAGCTCGCCCGCCGAAGCGTCACCCGGTCGCCGAACTTCGTGAGGCGCTCCGCCGCTATCTCCAGCATCGCCGGGTCCCGGTCCACAGCGATCACGCGGCTGTCTGGCGCGCTCTCAAGGATCAGTAACGAATGTCCGCCTGCTCCCGCCGTTCCGTCAAAGTAAAGCCCCCCTGCTCTCGGCTGCAGATACTCGATGACCTCGTGTGGCATGACCGAGACGTGCTCGAAATCGGTCACTGCCCCGATGCCTCCGCCTCGCCCTCGGCGAGGCTCCCGAACTTCCTGCGCGCGAACTCCTTCAGCGCCGCCCTGCGCTCTGCCATGTACTGCTTGAAGCGGCCCTGCTCCCAGATCTCCCAGCGCGTGCCGATCTCCAGCACCAGCGCCTTCGAGTCCCCCGCCCTCAGGTTCGCCCACTCCCGCAGCGACTCGGGGATCTTCATCCTGCCGCGCTCGTCAAGCTGCACCTGCGCCGCCGCGCCGCGGAAGAGCCGCCGGAGATCGTCCATGTCAGGGTCCATCAGGCTCCCGCCGCCCAGCCCCTCCACGAACTGCGCCCACTGCTCCGGGCTGAACATGAGAAGGTTCTCGTCAAAGCCCTGGGTGATGATCACGGAACCGTCAAGCTGATCGAGTTGATGGTCGCGGAGAGTGATCCTCCCCGACGCATCAACCGGATTGACGGTCGAGCCCTGCAGATCCATGTCCCTCACTCAGAGGCGGCTGGCTTTCTGACCCCATCGCACCACAGTCTACCCTGCACTGCCCCGCAAGTCAAGCAATCTGGAAACAATATCTCAATCCGCCTCCACTCACATCGACGTAGTTCGCTTTTAGCGGCTCATATACCTCCTTCATCGCTAGGGATTTTCGGGGAGTCCAATACCATCCTCCTGAATCAGCACGCCCCGGCGGGTGTCGCCGGGGCGTGGCTTGTGAGCCCTCAATTGTCCAGCGCCGCAGGCTATTCGAGCGCGCGCAGCTCCCGCATCGCGGCCGCCGGTCCCCGCGGATGCTGCATCACGAACGAGCCCGACACGATGACATCCGCGCCCGCCTGGCAGAGCCGCGTGATGTTCGACGTGCCCACACCGCCATCTACCTGGATGTGGATCTCGCGGCCGCTCTCGTCGATCATCGCGCGGATCTCAGCGACCTTCCGCACGGTGTCCTCGATGAACTCCTGCCCCGCGAATCCCGGGTGCACGCCCATCACCGTCACCATGTGGATGAGCGGCAGCAGCTCCTCGAGCGACTCCGCCGGAGTGTCCGGGCTGATCGCGATCCCGGCCTTGCGGTCGGCGGCGAGGACCGCGTCCACGAAGACCCGTGGGTCATCGTCGGCCTCGACATGCGCGGCGATGATCTCCGCGCCGCCCATGATGAAGCCGTCGAGGTAGCGCAGAGGCTCCGAGATCATCAGGTGCGCGTTGAAGATGAGCGAAGTGCACTCGCGGCAGGCGGCCATCGGCAGCGCGCCGTGCGTGAGGTTCGGGACGAAGTGCCCGTCCATCACGTCCCAGTGGAGCCAGTCGGCCCCGGCCTCCTCAAGCGCCCTGGCGTCCTCCCCGAGACGTGCGAAGTCGGCGACCAGCATCGACGGTGCAATGATCATAGCTCAATCCCCTTCGGTCTCCGTGGCGCAGGCATTCCTGCCTGCGGTCGCCTCGGTTAAGTA
>DHPY01000077.1:0-550 GCA_002411015.1 Armatimonadetes bacterium UBA5352
CCGTGAGAGCGTCGCTCCGCCCGCTCCCGCCGCCAGCGCTGAGTTGACCACCGGCTCGGTATCGGTCTCAGGCCCGTAGATCGTGTAGCTTACCAGCCGGACCGGGTGTGCTGCACTGTGCGAGGATGTACGCTCCACCTTGCTGCGCCACGCGGTGTCGCCGGTCATCAGGTCCAGCGCCGCTATCACCTGCTCCATGCTCGCTACATGCGGCTGGCGGCCGATCCACATGCGTGTGTCGAGGATACCTTCATCGACCGGCGACCAGTAGCAGAAGCCGGCCCCGGGGCGATCCATCCGCAGCACCTCAGTGACCATTGCGAATGCTTCGCGGATGTCGTGCCGCGCCACCTGGGTCGTCACGATCTCCTTCTCAGCCGGGATCGTGACGCGGATCAGCCCGAGCCTCGCGCGGGAGGCGACGCCGCTGGCGTAGGTGACGGTTGGGGCCCCCAGGCCGGCGTTAAGCACCGCACGCGCAATCGTGGTGCCCTCACCCCGGGAGACGATGCAGCAGAGCACCGCCACCTTCCGCATGGGCAGAGGGCCC
>DHPY01000077.1:671-1483 GCA_002411015.1 Armatimonadetes bacterium UBA5352
GGGCCCGGCTCGGGAGGAGGGCCCAGAGGCGCCTTGCAGCACGGGAGGGTCTGCCCGAGGATGTTGATGCGCTGGCTGACGATGCTTCCCTGTCCGGGCTCGCCGAAGCCGTAGCCGCTGACGATCCGCGGGATCACCCGCTCCTCATCAGCCACCTCAATGCGGAGCTTCACGATCTCCATGAGTTCGTCGGAGAGACCGACCGAATCACGGATGCGGAGCCTGCGTTCATGCAGGAGGGTCCTGCGCGCGTGCTGCACCGTCGTATCATCTATCCCGATCTGGGCAACCATCTCGCGCAGTTGGTCGCCTCTCTCCTGAGGAACCACGCATACCACCTTCGTGGCGGGCGAGCCGGGGTAGGCAACGGTGGTGTCGCTCATGGCTGCCTCACGCTCGATCGACTGCTGCGCCGGCTCACCGAGAGCCCGGCGATCAGCACTCCGAGGATAGGCGCCCCCGAGGCCAGCGCAAGGATGCCGAAGCTCTCAGCTACGCCGATGCTGCCGCCCAGACCGGCGCCGATCGCGAGGACCACGGGGACGGTGATGGATGCAGTGGTCGCTCCCCCGGCGTCCCAGGCGATGCCGGAGAACAGCTCCGATGAGATCACCGTGAACACGAGGATCACGAAGTAGAGCGGCACAAGCAGCCAGAGCAGAGGGATGCCCCAGACAACCATCGCGAAACCCGCGAGCGTGCCCACTCCCACGCCCGCTGAGACGATCAGCATCGTCCTCCACTTCGTGAACACGCCTACGGTCACACTCTCCATCGTCACTCCCAGAGCCGCGACCGCCGGTTCGACAAGA
>DHPY01000077.1:1595-2622 GCA_002411015.1 Armatimonadetes bacterium UBA5352
GCCGCGACCGCCGGTTCGACAAGAGTCACCGTGAAGCCCAGTCCCATCGCAATGAGCAGGAGAGCGATCCCCCCCCACACGCCCGGCAACAGGGGCTCAGTGTGCGGGATATGCGTGTAGGCGCCTGAGGCTGCGTCATACCGCCCGGGCATGAACGGAACCAGCTCTGGCCCCTGCGCACTCTCGAGCAGGAAGTAACTCCGCGCGTTCCCATCGGGCCCGACAGACTCTATCACGCGGGACAGATCAAACGGGCGCAGCACAACAGTCCGGTCGGTCCGATCCATCTCGCGAAACAGCGAGGGCAGGCTCTTCCCGGATTGCTCGCCCAGGGGCTTGAGGCCTGTCTCAACGCCCGCCGTGAAGACGGTCATTCCGACAAGACACAGGACTACCCCGAGGAGTGTCTCGTCAGGCCAGGGCAGCCGGCGGCGCAGCACCACCCGCACGATAAACACCAGGAACAGCACCAGAGGGATGACCGCCTGGACTGAGACAATGGCCGTGTCGGCGAGGATAGTCCCAGGCTGCTCAGGCCCGTTCTCTGCATTCTCAGCGTAGGGAAACGCGCCCGGCGCTCCGCTGGGGGTGACACCGTTCAAGCCGCCGAGGTCCTCCGGCGAGAGGTTCTCGATCGCCCATGCGTCAAACGCCTCGCGACTCCCAAAGAGCTGGGTGATCATCATGTCGCGATCGCTGGCGAGGAACTGCGCCTTCGTCATCGGCTGCGGCACCGTCGGGAGGAGGACCACTCCGATGATAAGCACCGTGACGACCGGCACCAGCGAGGCCATCGCTACTGAACCAAAGCCCGACGCCTCGCCTTCCGTGCTCCCGGACATGCGCGAGATCCCGATGCCTAACGCCAGCATCAGAGGCACCGTGACGTCCGAGGTCGTGACCGCGCCCGAATCCCAGGCGAGGCCGCACAGAAGGCGCAGGTTCGGCTCGTACCTCGCGAGGATCGTGATGCCGATCACGCCCGCGACAGTCAGCAGCAGCATCGGCTTGACCGACCAACGAAGCA
>DHPY01000077.1:2852-3441 GCA_002411015.1 Armatimonadetes bacterium UBA5352
CGGCGTCACGCTCTCGCCGATGCGCTGAAGCACCACGACGGACGGTTCAGCTGCGGTGGCCAGGATGCCCATGAGGAAGACCACGAACAAGATCCCGAAGACTGCGAGGCGGCGGGGGAGGCTCAGACCGCACAGCTCACCCACGGGCATGATCGCAAGCATCAGACCCTCGAGGAACGCGGCGAGGCCGATGATGACCATGACCACGCCGCCGAGGATCTGCGGCCAGTCCTGCACCGGCGTCCTGAGCACCAGGATCTGCACCGCCAGAAGGTAGAGCACGATCGGCAGGCCCGACCGAAGCTGCGCCGCAAGCCGCGACCAGATGTATGAGCCTACCATGCGGGCGCTCTGTGACAGGGGCAGGTGGACCCGCTCAGATCGCCGGGCCACCGTTTCCGAGGTTCTGCTCATGTTCGTCTCACGATGCGAGGGGGTGACATTCGCCTGAACTCTCCTGCCTCATCGCTCTCTGCCCGTCGGGCGGCGCCGACCAAAAGTCGTTGCACTATGATACACCAGAGGCCCCTCTTAAGTCAAGGGCGAGCAGGGCGCTGGGCATCCCGCTGTGTCGTGTGTGAGGCCTCAC
>DHPY01000077.1:3555-9772 GCA_002411015.1 Armatimonadetes bacterium UBA5352
GCTGTGTCGTGTGTGAGGCCTCACGCAGGTCCATCACTCTGCCCGGGCGAATGCACAGGCATCACCAGGGAGGTGAGTGCCATGACGCGCTCCAGCATGACAGCCCTGTTCATCGCACTGCTGCCGGCCATCGCGCTCGCACAGACGCAGGGCGAAGAAGTGCAGCCTCTTACGAACACCGGCTTCGAGGACGGGCTGCAGGCGTGGGAGTTCTGGCCCGAAGAGAGCAACTCCACGATGAACGCGGACGCGGACGTCGCGTACGAGGGTTCGTCGTCCCTGCGCATTGATGCCCCCACGCCCGCCGATCGCGCGTTCGTGCTGCAGAGCAGCGACCTCTTCGAGCCCGGCGTCATCTACCGCATCTCCGTCGCCATTCGCAGAGACGCGTCGGTCCCCGACCCCGCGGTTGGCTTCATCGTGAACTACCGCGCGGAGGACGGCACGATCATCCAGCGCGCCAACCCGATGGCGCTGCAGAAGCAGCCGCTTGGCGAGGGCTGGGAGGGCTGGTCAGGGCTCTTCTTCAATGACGCAGAGGGCGCGGCGACCTGGCAGCTGCTCCTGCGGGTGGAGTACGCCGTCGGCAGCGTTTGGTTCGATGACCTTCGCTTCGAGCGGCTGGGGCCGCCGGATGGCGTCGTCCCGGATGTCTGGAGTTACCTGCCGATCGGTGTGGAGATCGGCGCCGGTCCGGCAACGCGCTTTGCGCAGCACAAGGAGCAGCAGACGCCGGCCTGGCAGGCGGCAGTGCGCTACAACGACCTGCTGATGCGCGCGGGGACGCTGGACGCGCGTGTGCGGGAAGTCAACCGCTGCGCGGCCTACGCCGGCGAGCAGCCCTCCGAGCAACTCGACGGCGGCTTCGAGCAGGTGGAGGCGCGGCTCAATGACGCCTACAGGGCTTTCGCGGCGGCATTTGGGTCGGAGCAGGAGGCTGACTGGCAGAGCTTCAACTCCGCCGCGGACACGCTTGGGGCCAACCTCGAGCTGCTGTCCGCCGAAGTCCGCGGTGAGTACGACCGGCTACGCCCGCCGCGCCTCAGGCTGCTGCCTGAGGGGTTCGGCGAGCAATCGCGCGATATTCCGCCCTTCAGCGAGGACGGGAGCGTGATGAACCGCCTGCTGGTGGGCGCGTGGAGCCCCACCGGCTGGTCGCAGTTCGAGCGCCCCTTCAGCTTCGAGTTCCATTCTTCCGCGCCCGGCAACCCACGGGTGCACACCGAGACTGAGCTCGACTTCAGCAACATCACGGAGGCCTGCGACAACCTGGAGGCCCTCGGCTATGACGGCACCTTCGGCTACCTGAGCTTCGGCATCCACGACATGATGTACGCCCCGGACTGGCTGCTGCAAGAGTACGCCGACGATCCGGACTTCTTCAAGGTCTCGCAGGATGGCCTGGTAGGCCGCAGCAGCGGCAGCACGCACTCGCTGAACTACTACCACCCGGCGGTGCGCGCATACATCCGCGATTACCTCACCGCCTACGCTGAGTTCTGCGCAGACGAGCCGCGTACCCTCTTCCATGAGATCGCGCAGGAAGCCTATCCCTACTTCAGCGCGGAGGGCGGCCGCCGCCAGCCCGGCTACGGCCCGAGCGCCACCGCCGCGTTCCATCAGTGGCTGGAGGCCGAGTACGGGACGATCGGCGCGCTCAACGAAGCGTGGGGGACCGGCTACGCCTCGTTTGCGGAGATCACGCAGCCGGATGACCGCTTCATCAACCCGGAGCGCGAGATCACGCCTCTCGTCGCGGAGTTTGAGCGATTCATCGAAGATGGCTACCTCGACTACCTGCAGCTCATCTATGACTCGCTGAAGGCCGGCGATCCGGACAAGCCGGTTGCGGCCCGGCACAGTGCACTCCTGACCGCAATAAATGGCGCTCGCGCCTTCGAGCACTGCGATGTGCTGAGCTACCACCGCCCGGCGCCGAACATGCAGATGATGAACCTCTACCTGAACTCCCTCTCGCGCTACAACCGGCGCAAACCGCTAGGCTATCTCGAGGACTTCTGGGGCACGCAGGAAGAGTCCGACCGCATCACGGAGGAGCGTGCCCAGCGCCGGGGCCTCGAGAAGCACGTCTCCCGCGCCTTCGCATGGGGCCGCACGCTGCAGATGAAGTGGTATGCCTACACCACCGGCGGCTACCTGTTCACCTACAACGGCAACTGGTTCGATCCCCGCTACGACGTGCTCACGATGCGCTACTGCGCACCCGGCCTGAAGACCGCGCTCGACCGCATGCGCAACATGGACTGGCTGCTGACGCACTCTGAGATCCCGCAGTTCCGCGTGGCGGTCTGGCAGCCCTCAGCCTCCATGCGGACACAGGCTCGCTACGGCCTCTCGCCTGCCGAGATCATGGCGCTGCACCAGATGATCTACCGCGCGGGCTTCCCCTATGAGATCGTGCCGGAGGAGTACTTCGCCGACGGGCGCGCCGACATCGCCGACTTCGACGTCATCTTCCTGCCGGCGGCCGAGTATCTCTCCGAGGAGCATCAGCGGCGGCTGGTGGAGTATGCGCGGTCCGGCGGTACGCTCATCGCCATCGAGCCGCCCGGCGTCCGGGACGAGCTTGCGCGGCCATCGGGGCTGCTGCTGCGCGAGGTCTACGGCATCGACGCGCCCACCTTCGACGCTGAGAGCGCGACCTGGAGCTGGCAGGCCAGCCGCTGCACTCCTGGGCCGCTGGCGATGGCGCAGGCAGGGAGAGGCCGGGCATATATCACAGCCACCACGCTCGGGCGGGCGCTGGCGGAGGCGCCCGATCCGGAGGCGCTGCTCGATCTGCTTGCCCGGCGCGTCACGCGCGATGCATGGTCGCGCGATGCCCGCTTTGAGGTGCTGACGCGCGTAGCCGACAACGGGGAGCGCTACCTGTTCGTGCTCAATCCCGATCCCGACGCGCGCGTGAGCGACCGGGTGCTGGTATCAGGCCAGGTCGCGTCCGCGACAGACGTGAGCGTGGAGCGCGGCTTCCCGGTGCCCGTCCGGCGTCAGGGCGGCCGGTCGGCTGTGGACGTCACGCTCGGGCCCGGTGAGATGGCCGTGCTCTGGCTGCAGTAGCTCCGCCCGCTATACCTGCATAATGCGATGGTAACCAGAAGGAGACAAACGTGACCCTCACACGCATGCTTGCCGTTACCGCTGTAGTCACTGCCGCCGCATGCACCGCTACGGCGCAGGAGTGGCAGTCGCACTTTGACCGCCCATTCGTGTTCTCATCGAGCCAGCTCAAGTACGGGCTCTATCAGAACTACCTGCATAGCTACATGGACCGGCCGCTCTTCATGGACACCTCGCTGCGCGAGAACGCGGTCGTCACCTGCCCGAGCTTCCAGCGCATCATGGACCACGCGATGATGTACGAGATGGACGGCCTCGGAGCGATCATCGGCGGCTCAGGGATGATCCAGCGCTACGAGATCGCCATGCAGTGCGCGGAGCAGCAGCACCCGGACGGCTTCCTCTTCTTCCCGCTCTTTGGTGGTGATGCTGAGACTGAGGCGAAGGCGCGGACGCTCGAGATCGCCAATGCCTCCTCAGTCACAGCGCGCTTTGACCGTGATGGCGAGGAAGTGGTGCGTTTCGGCACCTATGGCGGCGACCGCACCCCTCCGGAGCAGCTTCGGCAGATGCTCGAAACGCTGCGGGCGGAACAGGGCGACTTCATCTACCTGATCGCGCTCACGGACTGGGGCACGACACAGGACGAGTTCCGGCGCGATGGCGCCGTCTCACCTGCCACCGACGCCGCGATGAAGGCCCACATCCGGGAGTACCTGGACGTCGCCGACGGCATCGACATGAGCTACGGAGGCGCGTGGCGCCGGCCCGACCGCACCTTCGACGTGGAGTTCGACAGGGAGTATGTCATCCCGACCATCAAGGCAGTCCTGAGCGAGCGCCCGTATCGCGACAAGTATCTCGCTCTCGGCGCAAAGATCGGCTACTTCCAGTTCATGAGCGGCTCCACCCTCGATGAGGACGGCACCCGGACGCTGCGCAACAGCTTCGAGGCCGCGATGGAGGCCGAGCCGGACATGATCGGCATGGCCGAGTGGGATGAGCTGAACGAGCACACGACCATTGAGCCGACGGTCTGCAACTCGCTCTCCACGCAGCGGATCATCCGCAACTACATGCGCGAGATCAAGGGCCTCGAGCCCGCCCCGAATCCGGGCGACGACACCTCCATCCCGAACCTGATCGTCAGCTATCGCCGCAAGCTCACCCTTGGCGAGCAGGTCGAGATCGAGATGCTCAACGTGCCCGATGGCAGCGAGGGCGAGTACACGGTGGTGGCATCGCTGCTCGATGAGGGCGGCGTGCCAATCTGCACCGCTGAACCGGTCACCTTCGCCGCTGCGGAACTGCTGGAGCATCGCTGGACGATCCCGACCGAGGCGCTCGCGGGGGAGATGATCCTGCGGCCGAGCCTGGCGATCACGACGGCCGATGGCACCGAGCAGACCTACAGTGACGGCCTCCACCACATTATCCTGCGGCCCACGGACAACTGGGACTACAAGTGGGTCAAGCAGCCGCTGCGGGACATCATCCTCCCGACCGCAGCCGAGTTCACGATGCAGCCGGACGCTGAACGCCCCGGCAGCTATACCATCGATGCCAGCTTCGCCTGCGATGAGCCGCTGGCGTCGCTTGAGGTGCTGGAGGATGATGACGAGGTCCGCGCGTACGACGTGAACGAGGAGTTCCCGGAGCGCGATGACACCATGCTGCTCCGGATAGACCTGCGGTCCTTCCTGCGGCACGACCTCATCGGCCGCATGTGGATTGACGGGGCGCCCTCGGAGCTCCATGTGGAGACCGATGGCCGCTACTTCTTCAATGAGGACAACGTGGTGCGCGCGAACATGTGGCTCAACCAGTGGCGGCGGGTCTTCTACGCCTCAGTCCCGCGCGATCAGGCCGACAACGCCACGCTGCACCTCGATTTCACCGAGCTCAAGGGCGAGATCCCGCTCAGCCGGCTGGGCGACCGGGGTCTCTACTCGGAGCACTTCGAGCCGGACATCCAGGTGGTCATTGAGGATTTCTACCGCGCTCCGGACCTCCCGTATCACATCGACGCGAACCAGGCATCCATGGCGTTCAGCATGCCCCCGCGTCGGCCGAACTCGGTCTTCCACCTGCGCGCGATCACCGTCTCCGGCAAGATCTGGCGCAGCGGACCCGTAATGGTCGGGAGCCTCGAGGAGCGCGGGCCGGTGACGCTGGACGTCTACTCGGATACCCTCGGCGCGACCACTGAGGTGCAGGTTGACGAGAGCGTCATACCCGATCTGGACTACCGCCTCGACCCGGCCAACGGCTCGCTGATGTGGACGGACGCGGGCGTGCCCTTCTGCGGGCAGATCGGCGGGCGGGCGAACGCCGTTACCTTCGTCGGCGGGGGCGAGTCCGGCGGAATGGGCGACCCGTATCGCAACGGGGACTACTACCCGGCGGATGCGCCCTCCACCGCGCCGAAGTATCTGCGCGAGGACGGGCAGGACATCCTGCGCTTCGACGGCATCGGCAACTTCATCGTCTTCCCACGCGAGGTGACACCGCGGCGGGGCGCGTGGACGCTGCAGATGCAGATCCGGCCAACCGCGACCAAGCAGCAGATCCTCTGGCGCCACCACGGGCACTACATCGGCTCGGTCACCATCTACCTGGAGAATGGCGAACTCTGGTCAACCTACTCGGATCAGCACCTCAACACCAGCACGCAGCGCTCAGGCCTCACGCTGCCGCTCAACGAGTGGTCGGATGTCACGATCAGCTTCGACCTCGACACGATCGTCTACGAGGTGAACGGCCAGCGCAGCGAGCCGCTGCCCGCGCCCGGCCCGGGGCTGTACATCGGCACATCGGTGTTCGGCGGCCACGAGGCCGGAGATGCCTACTTCGGGGGGGATCTGCGGGCGCTGCGCATGGTCCATCGCGCGACGCTGCAGGGCTGAGAGCGCAGGGGGAGTGCGTGACACAAAACGGCGACGGCCTTCGCGGCCGTCGCCGTTTGTCGTCTGGAGGGCGGCAGCTACATCAGGTCAAAGCACGCCAGCGCTTCCTTGTTGCGGACGATGAGCTTGCCATCCGCCACGATCGGGGCCGTCCACGACTGCCCGCCGAGCGGCGTGAAGCGCCCGAGCTCTCTGTAGCCCTCAGGGGTCGCCTCAACCATCGCCATGAAGCC
>DHPY01000077.1:9933-10170 GCA_002411015.1 Armatimonadetes bacterium UBA5352
ATGACGCCGTCCACCATCACCACGCCACCGTTCTCGAAGCCGCTCTGCGTCCAGACAGCCTGCCCGTCACTCGGGCTGAGGCACATCAGGCTCGGGTTGCCGGTGCCGTAGAAGTAGCCCTCGTGGAAGACCGGCGTATTGAAGTGGCTGGACATCGTCTGCGTCTCCCAGTGGATATCGGCGCCATCTGGCCCGACAGCGATGATTGCGCATCCGCGCTTGTAGTTGCTGGTGATG
>DHPY01000077.1:10430-11582 GCA_002411015.1 Armatimonadetes bacterium UBA5352
CACCACGTACTGCTCAGTGCCCTGGATTGTCGCCTTCACGGGCGTGGAGTAGCCCGCGATGTCGCCCCCGCCGCCCATCCAGAGGACCTCGCCGGTCATCTTGTCCACCGTCGCCACGCAGGCGTTCGGGCCGCCGGGCACGAGGACCAGCCTGTCGCCGTCAATCAGCGCGGACATCGCGTAGCCCCACGTCGGGACGCGGCCGCCGAACTTCCCGGGCATGTTGATGCCCCAGATCAGCTCCCCGGTCTCCGCGTTCAGGCAGCCGACGTTGCCGAGGAAGCTGACGGTGTAGAGCCGCCCGCCGTCGTAGATTGGCGTCGAGCGGGAGAAGCCGTAGTTCGCCTTCTGCAGGTCATCGTAGGCGAAGCTCCACACTTCCTGCCCTGTCGCGATGTCGAGCGCGCGCACGACATCCTGCGCGCCCACGTGGTCAATGATGAAGACCTTGCCGTCGGCCATGGATGGGCCCGCGTAGCCGCCATCGTGCATCTCCACCTGCCAGAGCTTCGCCGGCGGCTGGCCGTTCCAGTCCTTGTTGATGCCGGTGTCGGGCGCGATGCCATCCTGCGTGGGCCCGCGCCAGATCGGCCAGTCAGCCGCGAATGCCCCCGCGGCCACGGTCATGAGCAGTGCTATCGCGAGCAGTCGGGTCATGCGCATCAGAGTCCTCCATGGTCGGCTGAGATAACGCGGTGCTATCCGAAGCAGTAGATCGTGCCGCCCTCGGTTCCAATGACGAGGCGGCGCTGGCCGATCGCGGGTGAAGCGCTGATCGCCGAGCCGGTGTTGTAGCTCCATGCCTGCACACCATTGCTCAGGCCCACCCGGTAGATGTTGCCATCAGACGAGCCGAAGATCACGTGTTCTCCGTTGATTACGGGCGAGGAGTTCACGTCGCCGCGGGTGTGCATGACCCACTCGATGGCGCCCGTCAGCCGGTTCACGCGGAAGACGGTGTCGCTGCGCGACGCGAAGATGACCGCGTCGCCCATCACGGCTGGTGCGGCATAGATCTCAGCGGAGCGTGCTGACTGCGCCTTCTCCCAGAGGATCTGCGCGTCCGCGAGGCGCACCGCGAAGTAGCGCCCGTCCATTGAGCCGACGTAGACGGCGCCTGAGCCGTAGGCGGGCGCGCCGGCGAAGTTGCCG
>DHPY01000077.1:11689-13167 GCA_002411015.1 Armatimonadetes bacterium UBA5352
CGGGCGCGCCGGCGAAGTTGCCGTTCAGCAGCGCCGAGCGCTTCTCGCGCCCCGTCTGCAGATCGATCATGCGCAGATAGCCGTCGCAGCCGGCGATCATCACGAGCCCGCCCGCGTCCGTCGGCGCGCAATGAACCTGCGCCTCGGCCTCGTAGCTCCAGACCTTCTTCCCGGACATCGCGTTCAGGCGGTAAAGGCTGTTGTCATACGAGCCGAAGAGGACCGTGCCGTCAACGTAGATCGCGGAGGACGTGATCTGGTCGCCGGTCTTGAAGGTCCAGTGCTTCGTCCCGTTGATCGCGTTCACACAGTGGAAGACGCCGCCCTGATCGCCGACGTAGACCCGTGTCCCCTGCACCAGCGGCGCCGCGGAGATTGCGTTCCCGCCGGTGAGGTACTTCCAGCGCAGCTTCCCGGTCGTCATGTCGATCGCGAGCAGCGCGCCGGTCATCGTGCCGACGTATGCGCGGTCGCCGACGATGGCGGCGGTGGACTCCACTGACGATCCGGTCTCGTAGGTCCAGCGCACGGATGGCCGCGTACTCAGCGGCGAGTGCGCCACGCCGGTGTTCTGCGCCTTGCCGCGGAAGCTCGGCCAGTCGCCGCCAGACTGCGCGAAGGCCGATGTACACAGCAGAGAGAGAGCCATCACCACGAGGAACGCCGGTGTATGCATTACGTCTCTGCGCCGAAGCTGCATGCCGTTCACTCCGTCCTCAGTGCCTCAATGAGATTGCCTCGCACGGTCGCTCTCGCGCCGGCCGCGCAGGCTGCGAGGCCCACCACAACTACCGCCGCGAGGACCACGGCCAGTGAACTCCAGTTGACATTCGCCTGCTCGGACGCCAGGTGCGGCGCCACCGCGATCAGCGCGGTCAACGTACCGGCTACCATCCCGGCGATGAGCAGTCCAGCATTCTCGACGAGCACCAGCCAGGTGAGGTTCTCGCGCGTGAAGCCCGTCGCGAGCATCAGCGCGAACTCGCCCCGGCGCTCGAAGGCACTCCGCAGGATGACCGCGACGAGGCCGATCGTCCCGAGCAGCAGCCCCAGGCCGCCCAACGCGAGGAACATCGTCAGGTACGTGTTCTGCACCGTGATGTAGCGGCTGAGCACCTCGCGCGTGCTGCGCACCTGCACGCCCATCTCGCCCAGCGCCGCCCGCAGCGCCTCGGCAACCTGCTCCTCGCGGTCCTCGGGCGCATCGATCAGGAAGTAGCTCGGACCGGCGATCTCCGGGTAGACCTCGCGCAGAGCGTCCGCGTGGATCAGGATCTCGCTCTGGAAGATCGAGCCCTGCAGAGCGCCGACAAAGCGCAGCAGCGAGCGGTCGCCTCCAGCGTCGTACGTCTCGCCGACCGCCGAATGAAGCTGCCAGGTGAGGCTTGCGGCATCGGTGACCGCGGGAAGCGCGCCACCATCAGCATCTTCGCGCAGCAGCGTCCACGGGTTACCGCCTGCGTCGCCCTCGGTGCCCG
>DHPY01000077.1:13325-13666 GCA_002411015.1 Armatimonadetes bacterium UBA5352
GAAGCTGAAGCCGCCACGCTCGATCAGCGCATCGGTGACACCGAGGAGGCGGGGGAGGGCCGGGCGGGCCACGTTCAGGCAGGAGATGTCCTCGCCCGGGCTGCGCGGGAGCGAGATGATGGTCGTTCCCTCAAGGGCCTGCTGCTCCTCCGGTAGGAAGCCGAGGTTCTCCCGCCCCTCAGCGGTGGCCGGGTCGAAGCGCAGCGGCACCGAGGAGGTCGCCAGCAAAGCGAAGCCGCCAGTGCCGGAGGAGCGGTCGCGGACATTGATCGCTCCGAAGTCGCGCGAGTTCGCCGCGACGGTCACGATGACGAAGGTCGCCGCGGCGATCAGGCCCATCA
>DHPY01000077.1:13876-15049 GCA_002411015.1 Armatimonadetes bacterium UBA5352
CTGGTGCGCGCCGGTCAGCGCCGTGATGAGCAGGAGTCCGCCGATCGCGAAGAACGCCGCCTGCGCGGGCACCGCGCCCGCGATCGCGGCGACGAAGAGCCCCAGAGCAGTCACGACGAGCAGCGGCGTCGCGATGGCCGTCCACGGCCTGCCCGCATCCGGCGCGGCCCCTGATGCCTGCCAGCCGTGCAGAAGCGCCAGCACGGGCCTGCTCGAGAGTACTCGCGCGCCCCACCACGTCGCCACGATGCCAATCACCAGCGCCGCAAGCGCCCCAATCAGCACACTCAGCGGCTCGACGCAAACTCTGAGGATCGGCGCATCGCCCAGAGCGCCCTGCCAGCGCGTGCCGAGCGCCGCGATGATCGCGTGCGCATAGGCGATCCCGAGCGGCGCGCCAATCAGCGTGCCGAGCAGCGACAGCGCGACACCCTCTACGGCGATGGCGCGCCGGGCGCTCGCGGGGGAGAAGCCGGTCGCCATCATGATGCCCGCCTGCGACGCGCGGCGCTCGGCCGACAGGCGCATCAGCATCCCCGCGAGCCCCGCGCCCGACAGCACGAGGAAGAAGCTCATGCTCAGGAAGAGCTGCCCGAAGTCCGAGGTGCCCTGGCTGGCCGCCAGCGCCTGCTCGCGCACGGGCATGAAGGCGAAGCCCGCGTCCTCAGGCGCCAGCTCAGTGAGCAGCGCGCGCTCGAAGTCTGCCGGCAATCTGCCCTGCGCAGGCGCCCGCACTGATGTGATCCACGGGGCATCCGCGTTCTCGCCCTGCCACATCCGACGGAGCAGGTCGCTGCTCACGAAGGCCTTTGGCGCCGCTCGGTAGCGCTCCCAGTACTCATCATCGCGGTCGGTCACGAGCGACAGGTCCACCGGGAAGGGCGGGTCCCAGTCCCCGATGTGCATCGCGTCGGTGATGCCCTCGAAGTCCGGCACGAGCCCCGGATCGGCTCCCAGGCCCTGCATCTCCGAGATGCTCGTGAGCGCCAGTTCAGCCGAGCGATCCTCATAGCCTGCCGGCGTGCTCACGCGCCAGGTGACGGTGAAGCGTTCACCGATCTGCGCGCCAAGGTCGTCCGCGGCCCAGGCGTTCAGGATGAGTTGATCGTCCTGCAACGGGGGATCATACGCGTCTGTCACGACGGCGTATGCCAGTGCACGCGACGGGTCATC
>DHPY01000077.1:15207-15443 GCA_002411015.1 Armatimonadetes bacterium UBA5352
GCAGGGGCGATCCTGTCCGCGAGGTAGACGGAGGTGGGCCGGGCGTCACTTCCTGCGACCGCCTCGGCAGCCTTTACCTGGGCGTGGGACAGCACCGCCGCGTCGCTGAAGACCGACAGCCAGCCATCGTGTTCGCGAAGGTAGAGGCCGTAGTCCGCGACCCTCATCGCGCTCTTGACCTTCTGTCGCTGATGATCCGTCGGGAGCGGCCCGCGGGCATCCGTGCGCCGAAGCCG
>DHPY01000077.1:15612-16013 GCA_002411015.1 Armatimonadetes bacterium UBA5352
GCGCTCAGGATCCGGCTTCGGCGCCAGCACGATCGTGTTCGCACGCCCCTCCTGCCCGATCTGCCGCGCCAGCCACTCCCGGTTGACGAAGACGTTGCGCGGCATCGCGGTGGAGGCATCGAGGCGGAAGCCGCCGGGGCCGAGGTCAGGCAGCACTTCCTGCACCTTCAGGCGCAGCGTGGTCAGCGTCTCGTCCCGCTCGCGGCGGGCGAAGAGTGTGTCCGCGGCCGCTTCGCCGGGCCGCGCGACCGTGACGAACAGCACGTCACCCGCTGCCACCCCGGCGTCCGTGGCCAGGGCTTCGTTGATGATCGCGCCGCGGGAGGATAGCGCGGGAACGTCGGTGCCGGGGTAGAGGCGAAAGAACGCCTCGTCCACGCCGATCGCGGAGACGTCCGCGA
>DHPY01000077.1:16170-16328 GCA_002411015.1 Armatimonadetes bacterium UBA5352
CGCCGATCGCGGAGACGTCCGCGACGACGGCCTCGCCAATCTCCGGCCGCGCGGAGGCATCCATCCGCAGAAGCGTTGCGGTCGCACCATGCAACTGCGCGTCCCCGGCAAGCTCGGCGCGGAATGGGCGGGGCGCGGTGATCGCGTCGAAGATTGCC
>DHPY01000015.1 GCA_002411015.1 Armatimonadetes bacterium UBA5352
CCCCACGAGGGGCTGCTTTCGCCGACGCCGCCTGCGGCGGACGAACAGCGCTTGCGCAGTGGCGCCCGAGCGTCGTTTGCGAGGGCGACAGCTTCCCTGCCAGCCCGCCGTTTGGCGCTTCAACAACCGGGCGAGCTAGGAAGCTCGCCCCTCCTGAACGACTTTGTTATCGGCCTCTCACCCCGCCGACGCTTGACCCTCGCGCGATTTCTGGAATGCAAGTGGAAGCCCGTCAGTCGTGGTAATGCGCAGGATTGACAGGCGACGACGCCTGTCCCACGCCGAAGGTCCCAGGGGCTCTCGTGCGGAATGGTCACCCTCGATGTTCAGTCTACCCGATGGAGGCCCCGCCGATCGTGTCTGATACGCACCCGCGCGAATCCGGAGACAGCAGCGACGATGCGCCAGGCATTGCGCGCACCGAGTGGCAACCGCGCCGCGATCCGCTGGTGTGGGTGATCCTCGGCGTCTACCTCGCGCTGGCCATAGCCAGCAGCTTCATCCACGAACTCGGCTACGCGGCGGACGAGACCAGCCGCCACCTGCCCTACGTGGAGTGGCTCTATCACGAGCGCACGCTGCCGCCGGCGGTGCCGGGTGAGGAGGCCGCGCCGCTTGAGCTGCACCCGCCGCTCTACTACGCGCTCCTGACGCCGCTCTACGCGCTGATGGAGCCCTACGGGCGGCGCGCTAGTCTGCTTGCACTGCGGCTGGTGTCGCCGCCGCTCGTGCTGATCGTGCTGCTGCTGTGGTTCGCGGTCATCCGCCGGGCGTGCGCGAATGACCGACGGAAGTCGCTCGCCGCGCTGGCGCTGACGGCGTGGTGGCCGAACCTCTTCGTGGATGCCTCCATGCTCACCAACGACGTGGGCACGCTGCTCACGCTCGCGGGGCTGCTCTACCTCATCAGCGTGCGGCAGTGGGAGCGGCGGGACCTGGCGTCCGCGGCGCTGTGGGGTGGGCTGGTGGGCGTCGGTGGCCTGGTCAAGACCTCGGTGCCCGTCGCCGGCGTGCCGCTGATCGCCATCGCGCTCGTGTGGCAGCACGGCCGGCGCTTCTACCGCGACGGGCGCTTCTGGACGCGCGGGCTGGTGGCCGCGGCGGCATTCCTGGCGATCTGCGGCTGGTGGTTCGCGCGCAACCTCGAGCTGCACGGGTCGCTTACGGGCATCACGCCCACGCTGGGCTTCCGGCCGATCCCGGAGGCGATCAGCAACTGGGAGGCCGTCACCTACGGCATGGCGTGGCCGCTGGTGCTGCGCGCGATCAACGGCCTGTGGGTGAGCGTCTTCGCGGGCGCGGTCTGGTTCCCGGAGTGGACGCACCCGGTGGTCTACACGCTCCTGCGGATCGTGACCATGGCGGGCATCCTCGGGGTGCTGGTGGGCCTGTGGCGGCTCGCGAAGGGGAGGGCGCGGTTCGCGGAGGGGCAGGCGCCCGCGCTGCTGCTCTCGATCGCCGGCTTCGCGGTCCTCTACCTCTCGGACATCTACGTCGCGACCTTCATTCACATGGGCTTCTACCAGGGCGGCCGGTACCTGCTGCCGTTCCTGCCGGGGCTGACTCTGCCGCTCGTGCTGGGCGTCGGGCAGCTTATGCCGGATCGCTGGCAGAAGCATGCCTTCATCGCGCTGACGCTGCTGATCCTCGCGCTGAACTTCCTGGCGTGGTATCACATCACCACGTACTGGAACCCGTTTGTGGTGCAGAACGCCGGGCGCTTCGAGTAGGGTCGGGGGCGTTCATGCGTTGTTAGACGTTGTAGTTGTGGCCCCGGCGCCCTCGCCGGGGGACGTTCGTTCAGTGAAGGCGGAACGGCCCCTCGCGGGGCGCGAGGGCCACAACAGCTACGGCTGACGGCAACAGCTTGATGGGCTGGAAGCCCGTCGCTACGAACGGCACAACACGGCACGGCACGGCAACGGCTTTGCGGCGGACGGCGCACGGCGCTGGCCTCCTCAGGGGATGTGCGTCAGCGGCTCGGCGGCGCCGGCCACAGTAACCTTCCACGGGATCCAGACGATGCCGAAGAGGCGGACGTTGATGTCGGCCTTGCGCGGCGTCACCGGCACCCGCTCGAGCTGAATCGCCCTCGGGTCGAGCGCGAGTTCGGTCCGCGCGATCTCGTCACGCACCTCCCGCTCAAGCTCCAGCAGCTCCTCGCGCAGCGCCTCCGCCTCCTGCTCTGCGCGGGTGATATCCTCCCTCTCACGCGAGACGCGCGACGCCGAGCGTGCGGTCGTGGCGGCTCGGCCGAGGTTCGTGCGGCCCAGCAGCTTCCGCCCGAAGAGCGCTCCCGCGAGCGTCTCGCCCACATTCACCATCGTGTTGAGCCGCTGGCGCCGGTACTGCTCCTCCTGCTCGGCGGCCTCAGCGTCGGCGCGCCGGATGCGGTCCTGCAGCCGCGCGAGCTTGCTCCCGTAGCTCTCTCGCAGCTTCGCCACCTGCAGGTCGCGCTGCTCGCGGGCGAGGAGCCCGAGCCGGCTGCGGAAGGCCGCCTCATCCTCGCCGGGCCCGGAGAAGGTCCCGAGCGCGGGCGCGCGGTAGAGGGTGAGCGGCCGGGCCGCGTAGAGGTGCTCCCTGAGCTGCTTCTGCCAGCTTGCGAAGGCCCGGCGGCCGCGCGCGTCGGAGCTGAGTGGCGCGAACTCCGCCTGCGGGAGATCGGGCGTGCGGAGCAGGTCAAGCTGCTTCTGCTCGATCATGCGCGCGGAGGGCCAGTCGGCGGGCTGCCCGTCGGCCGGGATGTTCGCGAGCGCAGTGACGGTGCGCCACGAGTCAAGCTGCTGCCGCGCGTCGAGGTAGTGCAGGTCCGTCACGCCGATCAGCGCTGGCCGGTAGACGACCCGGTCGCCCGCGGCATGCGCGCCGGTGATCGGCAGGAAGAACTGCTCGGTGTCCTCGTGCGGGCCGCTCGGCATCTCCTGAGCGGGCACGGAGGGTGCTGCCACCGCCGGAGCCGGCGTCGGAGTCGCTGCGACGGCTGGCGCCTCGGGCAGCGGCGCCTCCGCGGCGGGCGGGGCGGGCGGGGCGGCGGCGGGAGCGGCCTTCCACGGCTC
>DHPY01000069.1:0-38148 GCA_002411015.1 Armatimonadetes bacterium UBA5352
ATGCGGGCTTTCTGAACATAACCGTACTCGCCATCGCCCTCCACTGCGATGGGGCAGTGCGGTGGAACTGGGAGACCCAGAAGCTCACCTACCGAGGCAGAAACGAGTTCATTCGCAACCAAGTACGGCGTTGAAGGTCCATTCCTTTTTGCCAACCCATTGACCGCGACAGCAAAGAGTTCGTTAACTCCCGTGCTGTTCACTCGGTGAAGGTTGACCCCTCTGTAGACGTCCATGGTTCCCCCCTTAGGGTGGAACTACTCACTCCGCACTGCCCGTCGTTGCTGCCGTGTCGCGATCGTCGTCAGTGGCTACTCATCTATCGGTTCAGATGCCGGCGCAGTTCGCCTTCAGCCTCCAGTTGCCGAAGCAGATCGCATACCCGCCGCAGTCTCAGTCCCAGACCGCCCGCGATCTCCGATTCGCCTGCGCCCGGATTGTCGCCGATGAAGCGAAGGATCTCAGCCCGAGCCTGATCATCGTCGATATCGCGCGCCAATGAAGATGCTGTCTTCTCCGTATACATGCTCATTCGCTCCGCGCCGCCTGCCGTCGCTCTCCTATTGCCCCAACGTCCCCGCCTGCACGAGTGTCACGGTCTTAGTGTCTGCCGCGATGCAGCGGCCGGACTCATCCCACGCGCGCACCGCGATCTGCACCGGGCCCTCGCGGCAGATCGTGCGGTCCAGCGAGTACTCGTACGGCTGCTGGTTCGTCAGCACGAGCACCTGGCCGTCCATCTCGAAGGTGAGGTAGGCGAAGTCCTCCGGGCCCGTGACATCCGCCCAGAGGAGCGTTCGGCCATCCCGCTCGGTGTCGGGGACCGGGTCGCCGAGCGCCACGGAGGTGACCTCCGGCTCCGGAGCAGGGGCGGCCTCGGCGGGCGCCTCAGGCGCGGCAGCCACCTGCACGGGAGGAAGCGCGGGATCGCCGTAGTGATAGGCAAGCTGGTTCGCGATCACAAGCGTGCCCAGGATGTGGTAGCTCGCGCGGTCGCGCAGGCTCCGGCCCCTGCCGGTCTTCGACTCGAAGAGGAACGATGGCACCTTGTGGTCGAGGCCGAAGTGCCGGTGCGCAAGGCGCGTATCGTCGCCCGGCGTATCGTAGTAGCAGTTCAGCGGGATCCCGTAGCGCCGCATCCAGATGCTGACCTGCGCGCTCGTCTGCCCGCAGCGCTGCCCGAGGACCGCCGGGAGCGCCCCGTGCGAGGCGATCGTCTCCATGAAGTTCTCCTGGTAGGAGGACCTGCTGGAGGCTGCGGGAAGCTCGTGCAGGTCGATCACTGCGTCGGCCTGCCAGTCGCGGAAGACGCGCTCGATCGCCTGGGTCTCCGGCTGCGTGCGGGCGACCCAGTCGCGGTTGAGGTCCACGCCTGCGCCGTTCCCACGGCGGGAGGCGGCGGCGCCGTCCGGGTTCGTCATCGGCACGATCAGCAGCGCCACGCGCCGCAGCAGCGCCTTCTCAGCCGCGCCCTCGGAGGTCGCGAAGTGCTTCATGAGCGCCATCGCGGCCTCGGTGCCTGCGGGCTCATTACCGTGCTGGCGCGCGAAGATCAGGAGCTTGCGAAGCTGGCGCGGGTCGTACGCCGGGTCGCAGATGACGGCCATGGGGATATGCCGCCCGCCACGTGTTAGCCCGATGCTCTCACAGTTCACGCGCCCGGTGCCGTGGAGCGACTGCATCGCCGCCATCATCTCAGCGTATGAGTGCGGCTGGCCGGGGATCTGCGCGGAGATATCCGCCACGATGTCGGCGTGCGCAGTGAACGCTGCGGCCGTCAGGATGATCGTCAGGATTGCGATTCGCTTCATGATCACGCTCATCATGCGCTGCTGGCGTTACCACCTGAACACATCACACACGTACGGTACGCGGACCTCGGCTTTGATCGCCGCGGCGACCTCGTCCTGCCTGCCGGGGCAGTAGGCGACCATGCAGCCGCCACCGCCCGCCCCCATCTGCTTCGCGCCGAACGCACCCGCGGCTACCGACGCCGCGCAGAGGCGCTCGATCTTCTCGGTCGAGGCGCCGATGCGCTTCTCTTCGATCTGGCTCAGCGTCATCAGTTCGCCGACGCGGGCGGCGTCCCCCGCCTCCAGCGCCTCCCGGCCGCTCAGTGTATATTGATGCAACCGCTCGAACGCGTCAAGTACGATCGGGTCGCCATTTTCCAGCCGCTCGCGCGTCCGGTTGAGCACATCCGCCGCATGGCGCGGCTCAGCGGAGTCGCCCACAACCACCGGGAGTTCGGCGATATCCAGCACCTCGGCCGATGCGGGCTCGCCGGTTGCGATGAAGGTGACGCCACCGTATGCGATCGCGTACTGGTCCATCCGCCCGCAGGAGATGCCGCAGATGTCGTGCTCGGCGATGTAGGCGGTCTCGGCTATCTCGTCACGACTCATCCGGAGCGCGAAGAGTTCATCCAGCGCCATGATCGCCCCGACGGTGAGCGCAGCGGAGGTGCTCAGGCCTGCGCCGATCGGGATCTCGGACTGCACCTCCATGCAGAAGCCGCCGGGCAGCCTGTCGCGCAGCAGCCAGGTAGCGGCCTGGACGTACTTGAGGTAGCCGCAGGTCTCCGGCTCATCGCCGATCGTGAAGCACTCGGTAGTGCGGAGGTCATGGCTGTAGACGGCGACCTCGGGCCCATCGGTCGCGGTTGCGGAGACGTGCAGGAAGATGTCAATCGCCGCGGCGATGACGGGCTTGTGCGCGATGTCTATCTTGTCCCCGAACAGGCAGATGCGCCCGGGGATGTGGAGGCGGACGTTCATAGCGCTTGCACCACGAGCGGCAGGATGGTCTACTGCGCGCAGCAAGGCGGATGGCCGCGGGCGAGCAGGGGGACTCACCCGCCCATATGGCTTCGGGGACCCCTGTGCACCCGCGGCTCACCCTACACCATTCACGCTTCGCCCTTCACACACCCCTCTGCTGCAGCACCACGTGGCAGGCCTTCAGGCAGGGCTCGAGGATGCAGTCGAGGTGACGCTGCACCGGGTCGCGCTTCGCCATCGCCTCTGAGATCGCCTCGGCGGTGATCTCGCCCTCAGGCAGCGGCACGTCCGTCGTCGAGCCCATCCACTTGATGCCCTCCTCCGCCACCAAAGCATACCGCTTCGCCCAGTCGCAGCGCAGCAGATCGCGCTTCGACCAGCACTGATCGCCCGCGCACTCCTGCTCCTCGGCTGAGAGCGCGCAGACCGGGCAGCCCGCGAGACAAGGCGCCTCGCAGCCCTCGCAGGGCTCAAAGGCGACCTCGGCTTCGGTCGGCTCGATCTCGGCGTCCGTGACTACCGCCACCCAGCGCATGCGCACGCCCTGCTCCGGGGTGATCGGGAAGCCCGCGCGGCCGATGACCGCGAGCCCGGCGGCCGCCGCCTCGAAGCGGCCGGAGAAGATGTCGGGCGTCTGGAAGCGCGGGTTCTCCGTCTTCCCGCCGACGCCGGTCACGTCGAAGGTGACCGCCGCGCGGAAGCCGCGGTGCTCGAGCTCTCGCGCGATGTTGATCGCGTCTATGCAGATGTCACGCGTCACCTGGTAGTTCGCGAAGGCCCATGGGCCGACGGCGTCCGCGGGTGACTCGCCAGCGCGCTCGAGGGTCTTCGCCGGGATCGCCATCCCGAGCACAATGACTGACTTCGCGCCCGGCACCCAGTCCTCGGGGCTGAAGACGCGCGCGCCCTCGCGGTTCGCGATCTTCGGCTCCAGCGCGCCATGGAGCGGCCCGGCCTTCACCACGTTGATCTTCAGCGCGTCCTCATCTATCTGCCCGCGCAGTTCATCGGCGATGGCCGCCAGCTTCTCCGCGCTCGCCACGCCGATGAGGTCCGAGCCATCCTCCGCGACCAGCGCCTCAAGCTCCGCAAGCTCCGGCGCCACCTGCGGCGCATCCATCACGAGATCCGTGCCGGTCGCGGCCAGCGGCGCCTGCGTGAGGACCACCCGCCATGCGAGCCGGTGACCGTAGCGCTCGCTGAACATCTCCCCGTTGGTCTGCTCGAGGAGACCCGCCTTCTTCGCGACCTCCTGCGCATGCACGGTCGTGCAGCAGACGGAGTAGTAGTCCAGCGCCTCGAGCTCGCGCGCCATGTCGAGTTCGAGGTGGTCGAGTTGCAGGCCGACGCCGAAGTGCGTCACCGCGCAGTGCTCGCCGAGCGGCCCGCAGGCGCTCACGTCCGAATCCTTCGGCCAGTCCATGCCGAAGACGATCGCGGACCTGCAGCCCGGGAGCTGATGGGCGGGGTTCGCGGGATCGTCGGCCGCCCACTCGGACACGGGGACGATGCCGATGACGGCCATCCCACGCTCACCGGCCATGCGCTTGACGCGCTCGGTGAGCTGCCGGTCGGCAGGAGCCTTCGCGGGGACCTGGCGGTGCAGGTAGCGACCGCGTAGGTGCGGCGGGCGGCAGTACTTCAGGCACGGACCCTCGGTGCCGCCGCGGCGCCCGTGCTCCGCAAGCTGCTCGAGGATGACCTCCTCGGTCACCACGTCCGGGATGTCGAGGAATGCGTCGAGGCCGAAGTGCTCGCTCCACGCGCAGCGCCACAGGTTCTTCTCGGCATACCGGAACTCCTTACCGGCGATATTCAGGACGACCTCGCCGGTCACCTCGTGCGCGAGCGCCCCGCCACACTGCTCGTCGCACTTGATGATACACTTCGCGCAGCGGTCGCAAAGCCGCGGGCCGTTGTACATCGGATCTGGGTCGAGCGGGGCGTCGGTGATCATGCAGCAGAAGCGCTGCCAGGTGCCGAACTCGGGCGTCATGAGCAGCCCGTGGTAGCCGATCTCCCCGAGGCCGACGCAGGCCGCGGCGTGGATATCCGAGAGGTCCGGCCCGAAGGGGCGCTCGATCTCACCGTAGGGGCGGTAGCGCCAGATGTTCGTGGCCGGGATCGGGATCGCGTTGTGCCCCTGGCGCTCCAGCCAGCGCGCGAGGTGGAACTGGATGAACTCCAGCCGCTCATTCATCCTCCCCTGCACGCCGTAGGGCCCGAGGTGGTGCGCGTCGGGGATCCCGCCAAGCTCCACGCACGCGTCCGGGTGGTGGATCGCCACCACGACGACGTGCGTGGCGTCCGGCCAGTGCCCGAGCGGGTGCATCTGGATCGGCGCGCCCTCCCAGCGCTCGCACGGCCCGACGCCCACCAGGTCCGCGCCAAGCTCAAGCGCCTTCGACTTCAACGCCGCCGTCAGCGCCTGATCCGCATCGCACAGTGGTTTCTCGCTCCTGATCTCGCTGCTCATCGTCGCGTTCCTCCAAAGAACTCATTCGCTTTGTCGAGGTCCGACAGTCGGCCCACATCGAGCCAGTATGCTCTCTCATCAATGAAGCCCCGGACGCTACGCCCGTCCGCGATCAGCTTCGGGAAGATGTCATGCGAGAAATCCAGTCCCGGCGCGCTGCGCTCGATCGCCTCACCCCCCAGCACGAAGATCGCCGCGTTCGTCGGCACATCCAGCGGCGGCTTCTCCACGAAGCGGCTCACGCGACCGTCCGCCGCCACGTCCGCGACGCCCGCGTGGATCTCGACGCCCTTCACGAGGCCGATCGTGAGGTCGGCCCCATGCGCGAGGTGCTCGGCGGCCATCGCGGCGGCGTCCAGATCGCTCAGGATGTCGCCGTAGTGCACCAGCACGTCCCTCTCGCCGTCAAGCATGGAGCGCATGTGCGCGGTCTCACCCGCGGTGCCGGAGGGCTCGGTGTTCACCGAGTACTCGATCCGTGCTCCGAAGCGGGAGCCATCGCCGAAGTAGTGCCGCACCTGATCGGCGAAGAGCGAGAGCGCCACGGTCTGCTCCGTGAAGCCCTGCTCCACGAGCTTGCGCACGATCCGCTCGAGGATCGGCACCCCGGCGACGGGCACCATGGCCTTCGAGATGTAGTTCGTGAGCGGGCGCAGGCGCGTTCCGTGCCCGGCGCAGAGGATGATGGCCTTCATCAGCGGCTCCCGGGCTGGTCTGAGATTGTGGTGTGTCCTTCGCTCCGCGAAGCGCCGGACCTCCCTCGGCGTGTGGACGCTCAGGAAGGACTCCGCTCTCCGGGGCCGAACAACCAGCCTGTCATGCGATCCCGCTCCCGAAGGGATGTCCTGAACCGATGATCGCGATCACCGGCGGCGCCGGGTTCCTCGGCTATCACCTCGCCAACTACTTCCACGACCGCGACCCGCAGCAGCAGTTCATGCTGATTGACATCGCGGACTACATCGAGTCCGATTACCCGGAGGGCACAGCGTTCCTCAAGGGCGACATCCGCGATCGGAAGCGCCTCGTGGAGCTGCTTCAGGGGCGCGAGGTAGACTGCCTGATCCACGCAGCCGCCGCGCTGCCGCTGTGGAAGCGTGAGGATATCTTCACCACCAACGTGGACGGGACGCGCACCGTCATGTCGGTCTGCCAGGAACTCGGCATCCCGCGCGTGGTCTACATCTCCTCGACAGCGGTCTACGGCGTGCCGAAGGTCCATCCGCTCTATGAGGACCACCCGATGGTCGGCGTGGGGCCATACGGTGAGAGCAAGGTGCAGGCCGAGGAGGTCTGCCACGAGTTCCAGGAGGCCGGGATGGTCATCTCGATCATCCGGCCGAAGACCTTCATCGGGACCGCGCGGCTTGGCGTCTTCCAGATCCTCTACGACTGGGTCGAGAGCGGCTGCAGGATCCCGGTCATCGGCGATGGCTCCAACCGCTACCAGCTCCTCGAGGTCGACGACCTCGCGCAGGCCACGTGGCTGTGCGCGACCGGCGACCCGGCGGTCTGCAACGGTACCTTCAACGTGGGCGCAGAGGAGTTCCACACAGTCCTCGAGGACGTGGGGGCGCTGTGCGAGTACGCGGGGAACGGTGCGCGTGTGATGGGCACCCCCGCCTGGCTCGTCAAGCCCGCGCTCGCCACACTTGAGGCGCTGCACCTCTCGCCGCTGTATAAGTGGGTCTACGGGACCGCGGATACAGACAGCTTCGTGTCTGTCGAGAAGATCAAGCAGACGCTCGGCTGGGAGGCGCTATACTCCAATGCGGACGCCCTGATCCGCTCCTACCAGTGGTACCTCGACCACAAGCACGAGCTTGGCTCAGGGACCGGCATCACGCACCGGGTTGCCTGGAACCAGGGGGCGCTTAAGGTCGTCAAACGATTCATGAGGTGACATCCTCGGTGGCGCGGAGGCTGCTCCGGGGAAGCCCCCGCGACGTTGACTTCAGCGCATTCACTGGTGTACACTTCGGTACGTATGCTATGAACGCGCGCTTCGTGCGCGCGGGCGGCCATACTCTGAGGAGAGTGAAGGACCACGTCCGAGCAGACAACGCGTGAGCCCGCGACCAGCGTTTCCGTCGGGGGCATTGAGTTGGGGTCGCTGCTTGGCGACCATGACGCGAATCTGCGGTTGATCGAGAACGAGCTCGACGTCGTCATCGTCCCGCGAGACGATCGTCTACAGATATACGGAGATGCCGAGCAGGCCAGGACCGCCGCGGAGCTGCTCGCCAATGTCGTACGCGCCATCCGCGGCGGGAATGTGCCGAGCCAGCATGACATCAGTTGTGCGCTGCGCACCACTGTTGATGAATGTGCGGACGCGGGCGAGGCGCTGCTGTCTGAGGCCGTGATGGTCACTCATCGCGGCAAGCCGATCCGCCCGAAGACGGCTGCCCAGGCGCAGTATGTGCAGGCGCTGGCCCAGTCGGATCTGACCTTCTGCATCGGCCCGGCGGGCACCGGGAAGACCTTTCTTGCGATGGCCGCGGCATCGGCCGCGCTGAAGGCGGGCGTTGTGAACCGCCTCGTGCTCTCACGACCGATCGTCGAGGCGGGGGAGTCGCTGGGCTTCCTGCCGGGCGATATGCTCGACAAGGTGGACCCATACCTGCGCCCGCTGTATGACGCACTGCATGACATCGTCGGCAGCGACCGCACCCGCCGGCTCACTGAGCACGGGACGGTCGAGGTCGTGCCGCTCGCGTACATGCGCGGGCGCACGATCAATGACGCGTTCATGATCCTGGATGAGGCGCAGAACTGCTCGCCGTCGCAGATGAAGATGTTCCTGACCCGCATGGGCTTCGGCTCGCGCATGGCCGTAACGGGAGACATCACCCAAAGCGACCTCCCACCCGGCCAGGCGAGCGGACTGCACCACGCCCTCCGGGTGCTCGACAACGTTGATGGCGTGCGCGTCTGCCGCCTGAGCGAACGCGACATCGTCCGCCACGATCTCGTGCAGCGGATTGTCCTCGCGTACGACGCCGCGGAGCGTGCTGAGAGCGAAAGTCAGGATCGGGATGCGCAGTAACGTTCCGGGATTAAAGCAACTGTCCGGCCGGGGCAAGAGGCTGGATTTCAGCAGCCTCTACTATGTCCGTGCCGCGATGGCAATCGGCGCCTCTATCGCCCTGTTCATCGCGATCAGCGCCCGGCTGATACCTGAAAAGGTGACGCTGGAGGCGGGGGATCCTGCCGATCGCACGATCATCGCGAGCCGCTCCGCTACGTACACAGACTGGGATGCCACCGATGAGAAGCGCCAGCGCGCGCGCGAGGCGGTGGCTGATACATACAAGGTGATCCCCGCAGCGGACGCGCTCGTCAAGCAGACGATTGACGACATCTTCAACGCTGCGATGGCCGTGCGCGGTGAGTACGCGCTCTCCGAGGCGCCTCCCGGGGACAACGGCGCGGTCGCGCACACGCCCACGGTAGACGCAATGATCAACTCACTGCGCTCACGGATAGAGATCGCGCTCAGTAACGATACGCTGGAGTTGCTGGTCACCGCGCGCTCGGGCGTCCTCGATCGAATCCGCACCGCCGCCATTGACCTCGCCGAGCAGCAGATGCAGCAGAAGATCCGCGACAACACCGACGATCTGCAGAACCGGCGCACGGCGGTGCAGGAGGCTGCTGCGAGGCTGGAGCTGACACCGCGCTACCAGCAGCTCGTGGCCGACGTGGTCGCGAAATCGCTGCGCCCCAACCACAGCTACGATGAGGCGACGACCACGGCGGAGCGCAACACCGCGGCCGCCGCGGTCGAGCAGGAGAAGCGACAGATCCAGCCCGGCGACGTCGTGGTCATCGAGGGTCAGACGGTTACCCAGACTCATATCGAGATCGCCAAACAACTCGGACTGATGGCCCCGACCGTCGACTACAAGCAGGCACTTTCGCTCCTGCTGCTCCTGACGATCATCGTGCTCAGCCTCGGGGCCTACGTGCGCCGTTTCGCCCCGGAGATCTACGCTGACAACCGCCAGATGCTCTTCCTCGCCGGCTGCCTCATCCTCGGCGCGGTCGGGTTGCGCTTCGCCCTGCAGTGGTCGGTATACGGGGCGATCACTCTCGGTGTAGCCACCACGCTGGCGATGATGGTCGCGATGCTCCTTGGCATCCGCATCGCCGTCGTGTTCTCGTTCGGCCTCGCGCTGATCGCCGGGCTGGTGGCCACGGGTAGTGATGTCCGCCTGGTGGTCGCCACCGCCCTCGCCAGCTCATTCGCCTCCTACGCCGTCTCATCCCAGGGCGGCCGCAATGTCGCGATCGCGCGCGCTGCGGGCCTCGTCGGCCTCACCAGCGGCGTCATCTTCGTCCTCACGAGCGTGATCTTCGGCCTCGGGTTCTCATTCAACCAGATGCTCGGCACCGTCGTCGGAGGGATCATCTCAGCAAGCCTTGCCGTCGTGGCCGTGGTGGCGCTCGAGCGAACCGTCGGCGTCGTCACGGAGCTGCGCCTGCTTGAGCTCGCCAACCCCAACGAGCCTGTCCTCCACCGCCTGCTGGTCGAGGCCCCGGGCTCCTACCAGTCGGCCGTGATGGTCGCGAACCTCGCCGAGCCGGCCGCTGAGGAGATCGGCGCCAGCGCCCTGCTCGTGCGCGTCTCGGCGCTCTACCACGACATCGGCAAGCTCAAGCGCCCCTACTTCTTCGTCGAGAACCAGTTCGGTCAGGACAACCCGCACGCGAAGCTCAAGCCGCATCTGTCGGCGCTCACGCTCATTGCGCACGCCCGCGACGGCTACGAGTTGGCGAAGGAGATCAGGCTCCCGCGGCAGATTGCCGACATCGTGCGCCAGCACCACGGCACCTCCGTCGCCCGCTACCCCTACGTGCTCGCCGTGCAGCAGGAGGGCGAGGCGAACGTCAACGAGGCCGACTTCCGCTACCCTGGACCGAAGCCCCAGACCCGCGAGGCAGCGCTGGTGATGCTCGCCGATTCGGTTGAGGCGGCCGCGCGCACGCTCGTCAGTCCCACGCACGATCAGATAGAGGAACTGGTGGACGACATCATCCGCCGGAAGGTCGAGGATGGTCAGCTCGACGAATGTCCGCTGACCTTCGGCGACCTCAACAAGATTCGCGACAGCTTCGTCTCCACGCTCCACGGCATGTTCCATCAGCGGCTGAAGTACCCGGATCAGGATGAGGCAGAGGAGGAGAGCGGGCGACGCGCTCCATCAGTTCGGCAGATCGAGCGCGCGGCTGTCTCGCACTGAGCCGATGGAGGTTCTCGTTCGCAATCTGCAGGCGCTGCCGGTGGACGAGGAGCTTCTGGTCCGCGCCGCGCAGGAGGCTGGGCGCGTGGGGATCGCCGCAGCCGACGCTCCGTCCCATCACCTCCCGGACTCGATCGGCATCGCCATCGTGGACGACCGGCGGATCAGTGAGCTGAACCTCACATTCCTCGGCCGCGATGGACCGACCGACGTCATCGCCTTCGAGGCGGAGGACGAGCCTGAGAGCAGGTCGGGCGAGGTGATCGTGAGCGCAGAGACCGCCCTGAGGCAGGCTGCTGAGTACGGGCACTCGCTGGAGCGGGAGCTCTCTCTGCTGGTCAGCCACGGAGTGCTGCACGTGCTTGGCTACGAAGACTACGATGATGAGGCCCGCGCGCGGATGAACGACCTCAGCGAGCGCGTGCTTGCGGCGCTGGAAGGTGGCGGGAGCAGCGGTGACTGATCCGATCAGAGACGATCCCGGCAGCGAGACGACTGGGGCCGACGCGCCCCAGTGCCTCTGCGGTGACGCTCCGTGGAGGAACCGCTCAACGCTCGATAGCTTCCACAACGCCTTCGAGGGCCTCTACCACGTCTTCAACACGCAAAAGAGCATGCGCATCCAGTCCGTGATCGTCACGCTGGTGCTGCTCGCGGGGTGGGGCTTCGGCGTCTCCCACGTCGAACTGGTCGTCCTGCTGCTCACGATGGTGACCGTGCTGGTCGCGGAGGTCTTCAACACCGCTGTTGAGTGCGTGATAGACCTTAAGGTTACCCACTTCGACCCGCGTGCAAAGACCGTAAAGGACGTCGCCGCGGCCGGGGTGCTGCTCTGCTCAATCACCTCCCTGCTGGTCGGCATCATGATCTTCGCGAACAACGAGAACGTGGTCCGTCTCCTCAGATTCCCGCCGCAGCTCCCAACAAGGCCAACGCTCGGGCCGCTGCCTGTTGTCCTCATCGGGATGCTCCTGCTGGCGGTCATCATCGTCTGGGTCAAGCGGGTTACCGGCTGGCGCTCCTTCTTGACCGGCGGGATGGTCTCCGGCCACACCGCCCTTGGCTTCCTGCTTGCCACCTCGATCGCGCTCGTGACCCAGAGCATGCCGATTACGGCTCTCGCACTGGCGCTCGCCCTGCTGCTGGCTCAGAGCCGTCTGCAGGCGCGCATTCACAAGCTCAGTGAGGTGGCGCTGGGGGCACTGCTGGGAGTGCTGCTGGCCCTGATCCTCTTCGCATGGCCTGTGATGGTTAGTGGTTAGTGGTTAGCTCGCATGTGTCGTGAGGCGTGAGGGAGTCAGTGCATGATCATACCGAAGGTAGAGCGACCCAATATCCGTGAGTTCGACTTCGTCATCATCGGCTCGGGAGTAGCCGGCCTGTTCGCGGCCCTGCACCTCGCGGACCGCGGGAAGGTCGCCATCATCACGAAGGACGTGCTGACCGAGTGCAACACTGAGTACGCGCAGGGCGGCATCGCCGTGGCGCTGGGCGAGCATGACACGCCCGCCGATCATGCCGCGGACACGATGGAGGCTGGCGCCGGGCTATGCGAGCCGCATGCGGTCGCCCTGCTGACCGCTGAGGGGCCCGAGGCCGTGGAGGAGCTGATGCACCTCGGGATGCGCTTCGATCGCGAGGGTGAGGAGTTGCTGTGGGGCCGCGAGGCTGCGCACGGCCGCAATCGCATCCTGCACGCCTCCGGCGATGAGACCGGCCACGAGATTGAGCGCTCGCTCTCCCGCCGCGCCCAGGTCCACCCGGCCATCACGATCTTCGAGCACACGCAGATGACCGACCTGCTCGTGGTGGAGGGCCGCTGCGTGGGCTGCGACGCCCTCACGGTCGAGGGCGTCGAGCGGCTGCGCTTCGTCGCATCGGTCACGATCCTCGCGTCCGGCGGCCTCGGGCAGATGTACTCGGTGACAACGAACCCGCTCGTGACGACCGGCGATGGCATGGCGGCCGCATACCGCGCGGGCTGCCGGCTGATGGACATGGAGTTCGTGCAGTTCCACCCGACAGCGCTCTATCACGGCGGCTCGCCGAAGTTCCTGATCTCCGAGGCCGTCCGTGGCGAGGGCGCCGTGCTGCGTAACGCCGCGGGGGAGCGCTTTATGCCGCGCAATCACAAGCTCGGTGACCTCGCGCCGCGCGACGTCGTCGCACGGGGCGTCTTCAGCGAGATGCGCTCCGACGGACGCGACTTCGTCGAACTCGACTTCTCCTCGATCCCGCTGGAGCGGTTCCTCTCGCGCTTCCCGGGGATCGTCGCCGAGCTGCGCCGCCGCGGCTTTGACATCTACCGCGAGCGCATCCCGGTCGCCCCCGCCGCGCACTACGCCATGTGCGGTGTGCTCACCGACCTGCAGTGCCGGACCGACCTGCCCGGGCTGCTCGCGGTCGGCGAATGCGCCTGCATGGGCCTGCATGGCGCCAACCGCCTGGCATCGAACTCGATCCTCGAGGGGCTCGTCTTCGGCCTGCGAAGCGCTCGGATCGCCCCCAAACTGCCCAGGCTCTCCTACGAGCAGATGGGCGTGGCGGCTGAGCTTGCGCCGCCGCCGGTGAGGGTCGGCGCTCCGGCGATCCGCGGGGAACTACAGCGGCTCATGCAGCAATGCGCCGGAATGGAGCGGATCGGTGAGGACCTCGCGGAGGCTCGGGCTGAGATTGATGCGCGGATGCGACAGATTGCGACGGTCCCCTCGGCCTCGCGCGAGGAGGCGGAGGCGGCAAACCTGGTGACGCTGGCGCGCCTCACGCTGGAGGCGGCGGTCGTCCGCACCGAGAGCCGCGGCGCGCACTACCGCACGGACTTCCCGCACCTCGACGACGAGTGGCGGCGGCACATCACGCTGCGGCAGGATGAGACGGGCGCCCCGAAGGTGGAGTTCGCGTCGGTCGAGCGGCCCTACGCCTGAGCAGCGACACCAGCCGCGCCGCCGGGGAGCGACCATGCTTCACGACGCCAGCCTAACTCGCCCGAACGCTGCCCGAGGTTCTTGATGGCAAGTCGCCGCTTCTCTCCCTCATCCGGTGCAAGCTGGCAAAGAGATTCGCTATGCCAAGGAGCGGCGTTCATGTGCTGCTGTCCCCCTTCGGCTCTCAGTATGCTTGGTGGTCCTCCGCTGGCCTGGTCCCGTTAGCGACTGCCCGGCATTACTTACGCATCAGGTACGAGCATAGCTCCGACACCACGAACATGCAGGTGTCGATGATCTGCTCGTGCGACCATGGGGCCTTCGAGTCCAGCACTCCCTGAGGGCTCTCGTAGAGGATCGGCGTCGCACCGCCGAAGTGGTGGTAGAGTGAGGTCGAGCACCTCGCCGAGGTCGGGACCTTGCCGTCGAACAGGATGCCCTGCGCTTTCGCGTCGGCGATGATCCGCTCGCAGATCTGCTCCTGCTCCTGCTGGGCCTCGTCGGGCACGAGGTTCGTCGGTCGGATCAGCAGCGGCGGCGCCGCGTGCGCATGGAACTCCAGCACGATATCCGGCCGGTGGTCGGCGATGAAGCCCATCGTCGCCCGGACCTCCGGGCTGCGGATGTTCTCCGGATCGGTCTCGCGGTTGACGTGATTCCCCGCATCGTTGTAGAGCCCGCCGAGGATCATCATCTCTTCGGGATTGCAGTCTCCCTGCGGGTCGTACCGCTCGCCGTCAAGCGTCATCCCCGCGTCGTAGTGCAGGATATCCTGCCGCGCGAGGCCGACGAAGGAGTTCGGCATCCGCGCGCGCCCGTCCGGGTTGAGCAGCGGCACGATCACGTAGTTCAGATCGCCGACGATCTCCGGCCACGAGGTGCCCTTGAGGTCGCGCCCGTAGCCGAGGACGGAGATGACGTTCATGCAGGTGGCCGGCCCCTGCGGCTCATGTCCGTGCATCCCGCCGACGAGGCCGACGGTGGGCGCGCCGGAGCGTCCGCGGCAGGTGACGCCGTGGATAGCCCGCCCTCCCGCTGAGGTGCCGAGGTGCTCGACCTGGCAGTGCGCGGCGGTTGACAGGATCTCGTCGTAGCGGTCGAAGGTTGCGGGCCAGAACTCAGGCGTCGTGATCCGCGGTGGCAGCCGGCGGCGGAGCGTCGCGTCAAGCATCAGGCTCACTCTCCCAGGTTGATGCGCTCGAGCACCTCAGGATTGACCACCGACGGCGGCCGCCGTCCAGCGAGCGCCGCGAGGATGTTCTCGCAGACCGCCGCGTTCACGCGCGCGGAGGCCTCGGCGGTCATCGAGGAGTTGTGTGGCGTGATGATCACGTTCGGCGCGAGGAGGATCGGGTCATCCGGATCGGGAGGCTCGGTGACGAGCGTATCGAGCGCCGCGCCCGCGATCCAGCCCTCCTGCAGCGCCCGCGCGAGGGCCGCCTGATCCACCAGCGCTCCGCGCCCGCAGTTCACCAGCAGCGCCGTCGGCTTCATCATCCGAAGCTGCTCCTCGCCGATCATCCCCTGCGTCTCCGGGGTGAGGTTCGAGTGCAACGTGATGACATCTGCCTCACGCAGGATCTGCTCAAGGTCAACGCGCGTGGCCTGCAGCGCCTCGAGGTTCTCCAGCGGGCAGTACGGATCGAGTGCCAGCACTCGCATTGAGAAGCCGCGCGCCCTCCGTGCGACCGCGCAGCCGATCGAGCCGAGGCCGACGATGCCGATCGTCTTCTGCCACAGCTCCACACCCTCCACCTGCCGCCAGTTGAGCGAGCGTGCGACCTCGATCTGCTCCGGAACGCGCCGCGAGAGCGCGAGCAGCAGCGCGAAAGTCTGATCGGCCACCGACTCCTGCAGCGTCCCGGGCGTGTTCGTGACGATTACTCCCGCCTCCGTCGCGGCCGCGAGATCAATGGTGTCATAGCCCACGCCCCAGCGGGCGATGATCCGCAGTTCGGGGAGCATGCTCAGCACCTGCGTGTCGTAGCGCTCGCCGCTCGCCACGGAGCCCGCGCACCCCGCGAGCAGCCCGGCCAGCGCGCCGGCGCCGGTCACGCGGCCCTCCGGCCCGTGCAGCACCTCGATCCCCGCCGCACGCAGCGGCTCCCCGGCCTCCGGCTCGTGGCGGGTGAACGGCGCCGCGAAGACCATCACGCGATTGGCCATGCTCATGCCTCCCCGAACGCCTGGTGCCCGCGCAGTTCGCCCAGCGCTTCCTTGCTCGCCCGCACGAACAGCGCAACCTCCGACGAGAAGCAGAGGAAGCGGCAGCCTGCGTCGAGGTAGCGCTGGGCCATCTCCACGCTGAAGGCGTGCATCCCCGGCGCCACGCCCGCCGCGCCGGCCGAGGCGAAGATGTCCTTGATCGCCTGCACGACCTCCGGCGCGTCGAGCTGTCCGGCGTAGCCCATGCTCAGCGCGAGGTCGTTCGGCCCGATGAAGAGCGCGTCCACGCCCTCGACCGCAAGGATCTCGTCGCGCTTCTCGTAGCCCGCGGCGGTCTCGATCTGCACGATCACGAGGGTCTCGGCGTTGCGGCGCTGGGTGAACTCCGCCGAGGGCTGGGCGACGTAGTCGTCATGCGCGATGTTCGTGCCGAGGCCACGCTTGCCGTCGGGCGGGAACTTCACCTGCGCGACGATCTCGCGCGCCTGCTCCGCTGACTCGACGTGCGGGAAGATCAGCCCCTCGCAGCCGAGGTCGAGGTAGCGCGCGGGCCACTGCCCGCGGAACGCCGGCGCACGCACGATCGCGGTCAGGCCGATGTCGCGCGCGGCGCGCAGCAGCCACGCCACCGTCTCCAGCCCCGGCCAGTGGTGCTCCGTGTCGAGGATGACAAAGTCGTAGCCTGCCTCGCGCACGATCCGGCAGGTGCCGGGGGAGGTCATCTCCCCGAGCATCGTGCCTACCACCGCCCCGCCCTGCGCGAGTCTCTCCTTGACGCTTCCTGATGCCATCTGCGCACCTCCAGCTGCTGCCAACGCCCTCCCTCCGAGGCTACCTTCGTCGGGCGCCGGCGAGGTCCCTCCCGCGGTGGCGTCGGCCGTGGGGCACGACCTGCGATCGCGGAGCCGCGATCGCATTGTCCGCACGGAGGGGCCGCACGAGTGGGTGCGACGAAGGAGCACTCCACGAGGTCGGCCCTCTTCGGGTGCCGGTCACTTGCATGGGCCGGCCTCGCCGCGATGAACGGCAATCGCGGCTCGTGCGGCCCCTCCTGGTCAAAGCCGTCTCGTCAATTCCGTGCCAGGCGGCACATTCGCCGCCCGCACAGGATTCGCCGCCCGCGCGGGCGAACTGCCTCCACGGGAATTGCCGACACCAAAGAGGCGTTAGCGTACTCATGACTGACGAGAGCCCGGAGATCCCGCCGCGCAGGCCGCTGCGCCTGCCGATCATCATCGCCCAGTGCGTCCTCGTGATCGCGCTGGGTGTGTGGCTGGCCGTGCTGCAGCGCCCGCTCGGCGTGGTGAACCAGTGGGTGGTGCCGGTCGTGGGGCCGATCTACCCGCTGAGCTTCCTGCTCGCGCCGGGGCTCACGCTGCTCGGCTTCGGGGGGCTCCTTGCCTACCTCTGGCGCTCCATGCGGCGCGAGAGAATCGCGAGCCACCGCCGCGCGCTCGAGTGGACGATCGTGCTCGGGCTGGTCGTGGGCGCCTGGGCGCTGCAGGTCGCGCTCTGGAGCGTCACGCCGAACTCCATGACGGTCCTCGCGGCGGTGCAACTGAGCGACGTCTCCACCGGCTACCTCGGTGAGGCGTGGGCGATCGATGACACGGGCGAGTACCTGCGCTCCTACGCCGAGGAGATGCCGCGCAAGCCCGAGCACGTGGCGACGCACCCTCCCGGCGCGGCGCTCTTCTTCCACGCGGTACGCCGCATCGGCGAGGCAGTGCCGTCGCTGCGGCGTAGTGCTCTGATCGCCGCGAGCACCTCCGTCGGGCAGAGCGTCTCGGAGCTTGCGGCGGGCGTCTCGCGCTTCCCGACGGTGAGCTGGCTGGGGAGCGACGCCCTGGCGACCGCGATCCTCGCGTCTTGGCTCCTCGGCGCCTATGGCTGCCTCATCCCCGCGGTCGTCTTCGCGACGCTACGGCGGAGCGTGGGCGCCGAGCAGGCGCTTGCGGTGGCGGCGGCGCTGGCGCTGATGCCGAGCATGCTCTTCTACTTCCCGACGCTCGACCAGCTCATCGCGCTCGCCTCGGTGCTCATGGCGGCGGCGCTGGCGGCCACGCGGCGGCACTGGGGATGGGCGGCGGGCGCGGGGCTGATCGCCGCCGCCGCACTCTTCGTGTCACTGGGGGCGGTGGCACTGGTGGCGCTCGGCGGCATCTTCCTGCTCCTGCGAGCGGCCCGGCAGGCGGGTCAGAGCGGCGACGCAGCCTGGAGCAACACGCGCTCGACGCTGGTGCCGCTGCTGGCCTTCGGCGCGGGGCTGCTTGTCGGGCTGGGGCTGTGGTATGTGGCCGGTGTGAACACGATCCTCGTCTTCCGGCAGGGCCTCGGAGCGCACTCGTCCATCACAGGACTCGCCTCGTTCCGCAGCTACGGCCTGTGGGTCTGGCTGAACTTCGTGGAGTTCGCGATCTTCATGGGGCTGCCATTGAGCGTGCTGGTAGTGGCGGCGCTGCCGAGAGTGATCCGGACGCTGCGGACGACCTCATCGCCCGCGCTGCCCGCGTACCTGGCGGGCGCGGCGCTGGTGACGCTGCTGCTGCTCGACCTCTCAGGCGCGGTGAAGGGCGAGACCGGCCGCATCTGGCTCTTCTTCATGCCGTGGCTGGCAGCGGCGGTCGGACCGGAGCTGGTGGATGCCGACGGCCGCCGATGGCGGCTGCTCATCCTTACGCTCGCGCTCACGGGTCTGCAGCTGCTCGTGATGGCGTGGACGATGCAGCCGATCGTGCGGCCGTTCTAAGCGCTGAATTGTGCTTACCCTTCAGGCGGGCGCTGATCGTCACTCCCCCAGCGTCTCGAGCGCCTCGGCGATGGCCGCGCGGCGGGCGTAGAGCGGCTGCGGGTCGCGGGTGAACTCACGCGTGCTCGTCACAAGCTCCGGGCCGACCGTCAGCAGATCGCCGTAGCGGCCGGCCGCGTCCCTCTCCGCCAGCAGCGCGAAGTACTCGTAGTCCTCCAGCCCCTCGCGTAGCATCTCCCAGCGGATCGAGTCGATCGGGCCCGTCAGGATCGGCTCGTGCTCCGCGTTCGGGTCCACGTTCGGCGGGTAGACGAAGCGCCCGTCACCGTTCCCCCACCAGCCGCCGCCGCTTGAGCGGTAGCTCATCGGGTCCTCCCACGGGTTCTGCCACTGCCCCGTCTCCGCACGCCGCTCCGGCGAGTCCCAGTAGTTTGTGGTCCAGACGAGGATCCCGGTCACGTCGTACTTCCATGTCATCCACTGCCAGATGCGTAGATCTACCGCGTTGTGGTCGGTGAAGAGCCCCGCCCACGGGGCCTTCGGACCGGTGCAGACATACCACCAGATCTCCTCGTCGAGCGCCTGCCTTGCGCGCGCCGCCTCCTCGACATAGTTGTGCAGCACCGGGCACCAGATGTCCACGAAGCCCGCCAGCGCGTCCTCCGGCTGCTCGGTCAGCATCCGGCGGATATCCGGGGCGTACTCGTCAAGCAGCCGCATCCCGTAGGCCACGTTCTCGTAGTGCTCAGGTGCGGGCTCATCCACCCAGTACGCGTAAGCCTCGTCGAGCCAGCCCTTCTCGCGCAGATGCTCCTGCAGCGTGTGCAGGTACTCGCCGACGATCCGGTCATACTCGGGCGTGCCCTGCGCGTATGGCCCGACCGTGCCCGGGGCGTCGCGGCGTGGCATGTAGCTGATCGGCAGGCGGAAGCTCTGGAAGCCCAGGCCATCCACGTAGCGCTCCAGCCAGCGGTCCCAGTCGGCGAAGTCCACCACGATGCGCACGACGTCGGCGCCGCCCTCGAAGCCGCCATCCGCGACGAGGTTCCGGTCGCTGCCGGCCTCGCGCAGTGCGACATCGTCGAAGAACACGCTGCCGGTCGGCGTCCCGGCCTCGACCCAGCGTGTGGGGCGCAGCGTGAGGCCGAGCGAGGCGCAGCCCTCCGCAATGCGGGCGGCTGGAACCTCCACGGTGTAGCGCTCCCAGGCGCCGGTGCCGGTGTGGCGCGTGTCGATGTTCCGCCCGGACATCCAGCTCCCGGCTGCGTCCTGGCAGGTGAGCGTAGTCTGGAACTCGTGGCCCGCGTCCGCGCGCGCCATGAAGCTGAGGACGTAGTCGCGGGTGCGGTCAATGTCGATGCGAGCAACGGCAGAGGCCGCGGGACTGGCCTCCGGCTGGTCATCGGTCACGCGCAGCGCGTTGCGGCCCTCAGGCGCGTCGGCGGCGGCTATCGTGACGCCGCCCTGCCAGTTGACGCCGGCCAGCGTGACCTGTGGGCCCTGCAGCCATGCACCGTACGGGTCAATGCGGTGCTCGCGGAAGTCGCGCATGTACGCGTCCCACACCGTCTCCATCTGCTCGTCGGTCTTCAGGTGGTGGTACTGCCTGATGGTGCCGCTGCTGAGGCCCATCGTGGCGACCAGCGAGCGCTCGGCAGGCACCTCAAAGTCCCACACGCGCAGCTCAATCGGCACCTCCGCGCTCCAGCCGTCGGCCTGCAGCGCCAGCCGCCCGCGGTAGTCTCCGGGCGCGGCATCGCGCGGCACGTGCACGCGCACCCACAGCGGCTGGTTCTCGCCGGCCGCGAGATCGATTGGCTCATCGAGCGGTGGCAGCGGATCGGGCCACCAGCCAACGGCGCCCTGCGGATCGGTCGGCGTGTGCACATAGACGTAGCCCACGCGGAGGATGTCCACCTGATCGGGCGGGATCACGTCTCCATCGAGAGTGGACAGGTTACCCATACTGGCCGTGAGGTTCGTGAGCGGCTGCTGCGGGCGCAGGACCACCTGCACCGGCTCATACTCGCCGCGCGCGGCCGACAGCCGCACCGTCGGATCGGGCGCAAGAGGCGTCATGCGCGTCCGCCCGACCTTGTAGGTCCCCTCGCACCACCACAGGTCGGTGGTCTCGTCGCGCGAGATCGTGTAGCCGTAGCTCGCGCGGTGCAGCTCGGAGACGCTGAAGCTGAAGCGCGCGCGGTAGAGCTCCTCCTCAGCCTCATCCACGGCCGTGAGCGTGGCCACGTAGTCACCCGGATCCGAGGGCACGAACGCCAGTGTGACCGGCGCCTCCTCGCCCGGCTGCAGGATCGGCGCCGCGCTTGTCTCGCTGCTCATGGTCTGCCTGCTCACCCGCAGCGCCACCTTCGGGCTGATCGGCTGCTCGCCCGGGTTGCGCACGGTCGCCTGCACGAGCGTCAGCCCTTCCGTCTCAGGGCTGCTGATGGCAGTCGGCTCAACGACCAGCCGGTCACTGCGCAGCTCCTCAACGAGGAAGGTCGTCTCGCCCACCAGTGGCTCGACCTCCTCGGCGAGCTGTGCCTCAAAGCGGAAGCTGTAGATCTGGAAGGAGCCCGGGGCGGAATCATCGCCGCGTTCGCCCTCGCCCGCGGAGCGGAAGCGCAGGAAGATCGCCTGCGCGGGGAGCAGCGCGTCGGGAAGCGTGAAGGTCTCAGACGCCACCTCGCCGATGGTGCCGAGCTCAGTCCAGGTCGCGCCGTCTGTGCCTGCCTCGACGATGCACTCGCCGGCCGAGTGCCATCCGACGGTGACCGCGACGGTCGCGCCGGTCATCGCGATGCCGCCGAGTTCGTGGCGGTAGATGACCTCGGCGCCGGGGAAGAACACCCAGCGGTGCGTGTTGAAGTGCGCGGTGTGGCGCACGAGACAGCGGGAGTAGTTGCCCGCGTAGCCGCCCGGGGGTCCCTGGTGCACGTAGCGGCCATCGGCGATGCTCTCGCCGGAGCCGAGCGTGATGCCATCGCGACTGATGGGCACCGCGCTCACCGGCACGATGCTGACGTCATCGAAGAGGAGGGTGCCATTCGCGTGCCAGTGGCCGACGCGCACGTACGCGTCCTCGGCCTCCTCGGGCATGCGGAAGACGTGTGCGGTCTGCTCCCACTCCCGGCCCGAAGAGACGTCGCGGTTGGCGAAGCTCGGGCCGGTGATGGCGCTGCCGCTGGTGACCTCCGCGCGGCGCATCCAGGTGGAGAACTCGTAGAGTGCGCCGGGCTCGAGGTCGGGCACGGGAGTGCCCCAGTAGGTGGTATCGCTGCCATCGCCGCGGACCGCGACGGAGCGGCGACCGGTATGCCCATCATCGCGCCAGAGTGCGGCATCGCTGGCAGGCGCCCAGCCGGCAGGCGCGTCCACGCCCTCCTCGAAGGACGGGTTGGGCAGCAGGTTCACCTGCAGGTTCACCTGCAGGTTCTCCTGCGCCAGCGCGCACGAGGCAAGTATTACGAAGACCAGCCTTCCGATGGCCGTCTTCATGGCAGCGGCTCCTCCACGCAGCACGGTTGGGCCAAAATGCGCGTTCGTGATCAGGTGATTCATCTCTTCACGGCGGATCTCCTTCGGCTTATTGGGAGGAATCGCGCGCCCCGCAGGGAAGAGACCGGCTCAGACGCATGGTAGACGCTGACAAGGGGGATTTCGATGGGCCTCCGCGAAATCCGTGACCCGATACATGGCTTCATAAAGCTGGACACTGCCGATTGTCACTTGCTTGACTGTCAGCCCATGCAGCGTCTGCGGCGCATTCACCAGTTGGCCATGGCGTCGGCTCTCTATCCTGGTGCCACCCACTCCCGCTTCGAGCACTCACTCGGCGTGTACCACATAGCATCAGCCATCTGTGACCGCCTCGGAATCACGGGCGATGACAGGCGCCTAGTTCAGCGCGCGGCACTGCTGCACGATGTTGGGCATGGCCCATTCAGCCACGTCAGTGAGATTCCGCTGGCCCGCTATTCTGACAACGACTGCCTTGCTGACAAGGACCTGGGAGCTGAGGAAGTCCATGAGGCAGTTACTGCGGACATCATCGAGCGACACCCAGCACTAAATCATGTCCTTTCACCGAGGGAGCGGGAATCGGCTGCCGGCCTGATCCGCGGGACCTACCCTGATCCGATCGCGAAGGCGATCATTTCAGGTCCGCTTGATGCGGACAAACAGGACTATCTACTGCGCGACAGCCAGATGTGCGGCGTGCGATACGGCATCTTTGATCTCGATCGACTGGTTCAGTCGCTGACCACTGTCCCTGATGGCGAAGTACTACATCACTAACCAAGTCTACAGCCACCGGGTGCGTCTCATCACGGACCAGATGCTGGTCCGGGCTGTCATTCTGGGCGTTGAGCACGATTGCATTGAGGAACTGCGCCAGCTCTACGCCTACGATGGCACCGACACCTTCGTTGAGCGCTACAGCCAGTGGGATGACTATCGTTTCCTCGCCCGGTTCTCGGACGATTCTTTTTCCTCCAGCTATTGCGCAAAGATGCTCAATGCGCTAAAATGCAGGCGACTTTACAAACAAGTGTTCGAGGCCAATCTGATGCATTTTGGCGACAGCGCGCGAAACCTGATCGAGCCTTCAGATGACCTTCGCAGTAGGATCGAGGGACTCGCAGCAGAAGCCATCAGTCCCGAACTCCAGGTTGAGGTCGATCCGCTTGAGGTAATCTGCTACACCTACGGCCAGAAAGCTATCTGGCCTGGATCGGGAGATCAGATGGGTGGCATGCTGGTCGACGAAGATGGAGGGCCTCGCCCCTTTGAGCAGCGGTCGACCTTTTGCCAGTCGATTGAGGCGATGCGGTCTGAACGGTTCATCGGGATCATCGCCCCCGTCGTGTTCGAGAATGATGTCGAGCGAGACCGATTGAGGCGGGCGCTACTGGATCCTCTCCATGCTGCTATAGCACGCGCAGTCGAAGCCCCTCATCAAAAGGAGTGCTCCGAATGAACGTCAGGGACTTCGTTCTACTGGTGCTCGCGTCGGTAGGTGGAGTGGTCCGCGGTAAGACCAAACTGCAGAAGCAGGTCTACTTCGTGGGTGAACTCACCCGAGTCGACGTCGCGTTGGGGTACAAGGCCCACTACTATGGCCCTTATTCGTCTCGGGTGGACAATGCCTTAGATGAGTTGTGGTCACTTGGCCTCATCGAGAAGCACACGAACAGCACCGGACAGCGTGGTGAACGCGGCTATGAAAAGGTACGATATGACTTCACGTTAACGGACGCAGGTAAGCGGGCCGTTGCACAAATCACCGGTACTTGCCCCGCCGACGCAGCCGCGATAGCGAACGCAGGTGGGCGGTTGACCTCTGCAGGGGATCTTCATTATATGGATCTGGCCGCAGCAGCGAAGACGCATTTCATACTGCAACAGAGCGGGGCCTTGATGGATGATGAAGAGATCACTAAGACCGCCGGCCGACTGAACTGGGATTTGGGGTCACCGCAGATTGATCAGGCCACGGGTTTTCTCGTGAGTCTCCGTCTCGCCCGGAAGAAACAGGAATAGACGAGTGGGGCCTGACTATGTAGACAGGCCCCGCTCAAGCTGGTCGTGCCCCTACTTCACCGGCACCAGCGTTACGCCCCGCAGGTCCATCGCGGCGGTCTTCCTGATGCTCGGGGCGGTCACCTTGATCGTGTTCTCGCCCTTCTTCAGGCGCACGATCGCCGCGCGCCTGCGCCTGAACTCGCCCTTGGTCGAGGAGGTCTTCAGCACCTGGCGCTGGCCGCCCTCCACCTGCGTCCCGCCGCCGCTTGAGATCATCCCGTTCGGCATGACCTTCGGCGCCTCTTTCCCGTTCACCACGACCTCGATCTCGCTGCCGCCCTGCCCCGCGGGCACGCGGTGATCCAGCCAGACCTCGTAGTCGCCGCGCTTCGGCGCCGTGACCGTCCACTCGATGCTGTCCGCGCTCTTCAGCCAGTTGCCCGCGTGGATGATCCCGTCCTCGGACTCGTAGCGGATGCGCATCCCGTGCGCGCCATCGAGGAAGCCCATCACCGCCGGAAGCTCGATCGCGCCATCCTCACCGGGGCCGAGCACCAGCGGCTCCACCTGCGGCTCGCCGACGAGGTCCACCGCGAAAACGCTCGCCACGGGGTGCAGCGGCTTCTCCGGCAGCGTGATGACCACGTCGCTGCCGCCGCGCTCGAAGGCGAGGTTCGGGCGGCCCTTCTGCACGGCCGAGACGCGCTTGACCTCGTTCGTGAGGCCCGGGAGGCGGATGGTGCCGTCGGCAGGCCACTCGAAGACGTGCACGTAGAGGCGCTTGCCCTTCGTCGTCACGCGCCCGTAGAACGGCAGCAGGTTGAACGGGCTCGCGGTGGTGCCGTAGATCGCCTCGGAGAACTGGTCCATCCACGCGCCGATGTCCTCGAGGCGCTGCACGAACTCCTTCTGGATCGTCCCGTCGGGCTTCGGGCCGATGTTCAGCAGCAGGTTGCCGCCCTTGGAGACGATGTCCACGAGCATGCGAATGAGGTACTCGGAGCTCTTGTAGACCGTTTCGTCCTTATCGTAGCCCCACCAGTGGGAGGTCATCGTGATGCACGCCTCCCACGTCTGCGGGTTACCCTCCTCGTCGAAGTAGCCGGTCGGCGGGATCCGCTGCTCCGGGGTGACGAGGTCCTCCTTCGTGAAGTGCCGGTCGTTGATGAGGATGTCCGGCTTGAGCTTGCGCGCGAGGGCGTTGGTGCCCTCGCCATCAAGCTCCTCGGGCTTGTTGATCCAGCCGCCATCCCACCAGAGCACGAAGGGCGCCGGGCGGTACTCTGTCATGAGCTGCTCGATATGCTCGCGCATGTACTCGATGTAGCGCATGACGTCACGGCCCTCGGCAGGGCGCTCGTCGGCCTCCCACCCAAGGCGCGGGAGGTACTCCTCGTGCCACCAGTCCATGATCGAGTAGTAGTAGCCGACGGGGATGCCCTTCTTCTCGAAGGCTTCGGTCATCTCACGGATGGCGTCGCGACCGAAGGGCGTGTTCGTGATCTTCCACTCGGTATTGTGCGCGTCGAACATGCAGAAGCCGTCGTGGTGCTTGGTGGTGACGACCATGTACTTCATCCCCGCGCGCTTCGCGAGGTCGGCCCACTGCGCCGGGTCGAACTTCTTCGCGGTGAACTTCGGCGGGAGCTTGTCATACTCGTCCTGCGGAATCTGGCCTACGTTGCGGATCCACTCGCCCCTGCCAAGCAGCGCGTAGACGCCCCAGTGGATGAACATGCCGAACCGTGCCTCGTGGAACCACTGCAGCGTCTCCTCGCGCGTCCGCGTCGCCTTCGCGTTCCGAGCCATGATCGATGTCCTCCCGAGCTACCGTGACCGGGCGGTCACTTCTGGCAGCATCTCGCTGGTGAGTGACCGGGATAGTGCGCGTGGATCGCCATTTCCACCGACGTCAGCAGATTCCTCGTCAGGCGGGGAGGTCACGACCGTGCCGCTGGAGTATTGAGGAATGACAGAAGTCGCGGACGCAGCGGACCCATCCCGGCGCCCTGTAAGGTCAGGGGGCATTGCGATGCGCCAGGCTTTCGCTCACGCCATCGTGTTCATCTGCGTGTTCTGTCTGTTCGTGGTGTACTGCAGGTGGTGGAATGGGAGAGATGATGAGCCGCGGCAGTATGCTGCGGGCTCGCCGCCTGACTATGGCGGGTATGCCGTAACGGGCGCGGCCGACGGTAGCTTCGACGGGGTCTACATCCCGTTGAACGCGATCGCGGGTTTCCCCTGTTACGGCAAGGAGGCGCCTCCACGTTTCCTGTGGCGGGATGAGGTTGGCTGGCACCTCTCGACGGAGCCGGGGGTGCTGGCCGACGGCTACATGACCGCGCCGGGAGCGCCGATCGTGGGCGCATGGGAGGCTGATGGCGCGGCCGACCCGGCCCCGTCCGTGGTCCCGATCGTGGTCGCGGAGGCCGAGATGTAGCGGCTGCAAGAGGGGCTTCCCTTCTGGGGAAAGGTCTGCTATACTACGAACGCACGTTCCAATCGTCCATGCTCGGGGGAGCCCGATGGCAAGCACAAGAGAGAAACTCCTCGGTCAGTTCTTCACTCCTGAGAGAGTCGCCGCCTTTCTGGTTCGATGGGCCGCACCCGGCGACGGGGATCGTGTGCTCGATCCCTCGTGTGGTGACGGCGTGTTCTTGCGACAGCTCCATTCCGCGGTAGGCGTCGAGTTCTGTCCGGAAAGCGCTGCTCAGGCGAGAGCCGCGGCGGCCCACGCGCAGGTCGTTGAGGCCGACTTCTTTCAGTGGGCCTCTACACACGGCCCGGAGTTTGACGCGATAGTGGGCAACCCTCCGTTCATCCGATACCAGCAGTTCACCGGCCCCACCCGAAAGTCTGCCTTTGCGCTTGCCAGGCGTATCGGTGTTGAGTTCAATGGTCTGACTTCGTCATGGGCACCCTTCCTCGCCGTCTCTGCATCGCTCGTAAGGCCAGGCGGGCGCATGGCTTTTGTGGTGCCGGCCGAGATCGGTCATGCGACCTACGCTGCCCCGCTGATCGAGGGGCTATGCCGGAACTTCTCCTCTGTTACCATAGTGGCCATCCGCGAGAAGCTGTTTCCCGACCTATCCCAGGATGCCTGGCTGCTCTTCGTCAGCGGCAAGGGTGGCAGGACAGAGACGATCGGCTTCACGGCAGTAGATCGCTTCTGCTCCAGGATCGATCCGGATAACCCCACTTCTCTCGTTTCCCTCCGCGACTGGCGGCAGGCCGGTCAGCGGTTGCGCAAGTTCCTGCTACCCGCTGATCTGCGCGAGGCATACCACCTGGTCATCGAGCGAGCCGGGGCCACGCAACTGGCAAACATTGCCGACGTAACCATCGGCTACGTGAGTGGCGATAACGACTTCTTCCATCTCAGCCGCTCCGCGGCTCGTCTCTTCGAGATTCCTGATGCTTTCCTTCGCCCCACTATCCGGCGAGGCGAGCAGCTGGCGACAGACTATGTGGACCAACGACTGGTAGATCGCTGGCTTGCGGCTAATGAGCAGATCTACGTGCTGGATCTTACGAGCACGACCGAGGTTCCGAGGTCGGTTGCGGCCTATCTCACTTCGCCCCGTGGTGAGGAAGCCCGCGCGCGGTACAAATGCCGAGTGCGCGATCCATGGTACGTGATACCCGGCGTCGCACAGACACCCTCCGCGTTCATCACCTGCATGAGCGGGCGTGAAAGCCGTCTGGCCATCAATCGTGCCGGGGCGGTCTGCACCAACTCGGTACTCTCGGTCTCGCTGATGCAGCGCGTCTCACACAGAGGCCTGCTACGAGGCTGGCGGCATCCACTCTCGCGATTGTGTCAGGAGTTGGAGGGGCATCCGCTTGGTGGGGGAATGCTAAAGCTCGAGCCAGGCGAGGCGCGCAGGGTGCATGTGCCTCTGCGGCCTTTCCACCCCACGAAGGCTGAGGGGCTCGCATTGGCGGAGAGTATCGACCTCATGCGCACGTGGAGGCACTATGGACCCGATGCTGACCGCGCCTGAACTCACCACGGTGGAGCATGCTCTCGGTCGATTCCACGCGCTAGAGGGCCTACGGGGACAGGGGCACATCAAGCCGCTGCACCAATACGTAGCCATGCGGCTGGTTGTGGAAGGTGGCTTCCTTCCTGATGAAGTAACGCCTCACCCGCCACTGATAGCCAAGAGGAGCTCCGGCTCTTGGTTCCTGGAGATCGACGAAGGGGCGGCCAACGTCCGCGAAGAGACTGTCCTGGGTGGGTTGAAGACGAAGAACGTGGACGTGGCGGTCGCCAAAGACCGGATCGGTCCAGTGGTGTGCGTCTCGATCAAAGGAACCGGCAATGCCTTCCGCAACCTCACAAACCGCATGGAGGAAGCGATCGGCGACTGCACCAACCTGCACATGACCTACCCCGCCATGGTGTACGCGTTCCTGCACCTCATTAAGTGCAACCGGCAGAACGAACCGGGCGTCAAGCCGAACGATGTCAGCATCGATTGTGCTGGGTGCGCGACAGACGCGGTGGCGCGGTACCATGATGTCCTTGAGGGCCTCACGGGACGAGAACTCGTGAGGAATGAGATCAGCAAGTACGAGGCTGTCGCTCTCCTGATGGTTGAGCAGATCGCCGATGCAGCATGCACATTCCCGAGCTTCCCGCCAGCAAACAGCATGGCCCGGTTCTCAGATTTCTTCCCTCGCGTTTACGGCATATACGACCGCCGCTTTCCGTACGTCGCGCCTTCGATGCATCAGACAGAAAGAGTGGCGTGGGCTGAGACCTCACCAGCGTTCAATGGTCTCATGACAGCCACCGGACGTGAGCTTGCCAGCGTATTCGACTACGAGCCCCGTCTCGCATAGTCAGCCTATCACGCCTCCGGCGTCGCCGCGAGGATCTTGTCCAGCGCATCGCGGCGGTAGTGGCGCCACGTCTCCAGACCAAACTCCTCCGCGATCTGCTCGATCGTCACCCCCTCCATCTCCGACGCCAGAGTGAACTTGCCCTCCGGGTGCGGGATGTTCAGCGATACGCCCCGGCCGTACCTCTCGCGAATGGCCTCCCACTGCTTGCGGTTCTCATCCTGATGGAAGCACTCGCGATCGAAGTTCACGTCGGCGCTCGCGATCGGATACTGGTAGCCGGTCCGCACGAGCGGCGTGCCCGTCATGTCTATGATCGAGTTGACATGCCCGCCCCATGAGCTGACCACGTAGAAGCCGAACTGCTCCGCCCAGAACTCAAGCTGAGTGCCCGCCTCATACATGGAGGGCCAGAGGACGCAGCGCGCACCGTTCTCCTGCAGGCGCTGGCCGACCTCGGCGAAGTTCATGTCGAAGCAGATCGCGAAGCCGACGGGGCCGAAGTCGGTCTCGAAGACCGGCGCGTCGGAGCCGGGGGTGATGCCGAAGTCAAGCTCGCCGCGCGTCGGGCGCATCTTGTGGTAGACGCCGGCGACCTCGCCCTTGCGATCCACCAGCGCGGCGGCGTTGTAGAGCCGCCCGCAGCGCTCCTCGACGGTGGTCGCGACCGCGTAGCAGCTATTGCGACGGCAGGCCTCGCCCACGGCGTCGGTGGTCGGCCCGGGGATCGGCTCCGCCCAGTCGCCCCAGTTCCCGCCGGAGGTGAGGTGCCGCTGCGCGAAGATCTCGGGCATGCAGACGAGGTCCGAGCCATCCTTCGCGGCGCGGTCGATCATCTCCACGGCCTGGCGGCGGTTGGAGGCCTGCTGCTCGGCGCCCTCGGCTTCTTTCCTCGGGCTCCACGAGACGGTGGTGAGGCGAGCGTAGCGGGCCATGGTGGCGGCACCTCCGGCGAACGGTCGCGTGATGGCGCGGAGTTCGCCGGCGGGGGTGCGGGGGCCTTCTGCATCAGGCGTTCCGGACGACGCCACGGGCCAGCGATCTACGCATTACGCACATCTTCGCCGGGCGCGGTCGTTGTCGTTGGTGGAGGGGCCGCACGAGTTGCGCGACGAAGGAGCGCCAACGAGGTCGGCCCAGTTCGCGAGTGGGCCGACCTCGCCGCAATCGCTGGCGCGGTTGGGGCTCGTGCGGCCCCTCCTGCGCCTCGGCACCTGTCGCCTACTCGCTCTCCACCACGCCCCACCAGCCATCCAGCGCAGGAACCGTCAGCGGCTCCGTCAGCGACCGCGTCTGGCCGGTCAAGAGGTCCGTCGCCTCATCCGCGTAGCCCGGCGCGCTGAGCTGCACCGGTACCGGCTCCTGCGAGAGGTTCGTCACCGCGATCAGCAGCCCGTCGCCATGCGCCCACGCGAATGCGCGCAGTTCGCGCGATGGCTCCGGCGCGATCCGCACGAGCCCGTCATCGCGCGCGCCTTCCCAGAAAAACTCGCCCGCCCGCGCGAGGAGGTTGTGCCACTTCACGAGCTTGTGCTGGTAGCGGCCGTCAACCGCGCCGTCGAACTGCCCGCCCCAGAAGGAGACGCCGCGCGCGCCCTGCGCGATGATCGTCTGGATCTGCGCGTCGAGGATCTGCGGGTCGCTCCAGGCGGTCTTGCTGCCGAGCGGGTAGATGATCGAGGAGCAGAAGATCACCGGGATGTCCACGACCTCCAGCGTGTCCTGCACGGTCTCGATGCCCGACTGCACCGAGCCGATGCCCGCGTCCTCGAACCACATGTCAGAGTAATCCGCGGGGAGCGTGTAATGCGGCGTCTCGACCTCGGTCAGGAACTCCGCGGCCTTAGAGACATCGATCGTGGCGCTCTCGATCGTGCCGGCGTAGTCATACCCGGCGACCCACGCCTGCATCGGGCTGCCCGGCAGCACCTCCCACGCAGCATCGCGGATCGCCTTCACGTAGCGCGCCCCTTGCCAGCAGCGGAAGTCGATCCACTGCCGCCAGTAGCGGCCATCTTTCTGCACGTCGGCGGGCCAGGTCACGTCGCCGAGGCCACTCCACTCGATGAAGGCATCCCGGCAGCGGTCGTCGTAGCACAGCGGCATCGCGCACTCGTAGTCGAGCATGAAGCCCTCGGCGGCGGTGTCTCGCATCCTCTGCGTGACCGTCGCGAGGAACTCGCCGTAGGTGCCGGACTGCTCGCCGATGATCTCCGGGCAGAAGCCCGAGCCGTGGTTCGATGGCACACTTGAGCGCTCCGCCTCAGTCCGCTGGAAGCTGGGCGGGCACTGCGTGGAGTAGTGCCACCAGGACATGAGCAGCGGCGTGATGCTGTGCGCCTTGGCGGCATCCATCTCCGCCCGCGCGGTCACATGCACCCTCCGCACACCGAGGCGCGCGGCCGCGGCCATCGCCTCGTCGAGCACCTGCGCCTGGCCGTCCGGCGCCGCGTGCGCGATCGTGCCGCCCCAGAAGCTCAGGCCGAGGTGCTGCTCCGGGCCCTCGGCAAGCTCCGGAAGCGGATCGAGCACCCGCACGGTCATCTCCCGCCACGGCCCCGCGCCGGAGTCGGCCAGCGCGCGCACCCGCAGCGTGCCGCCGTCGGCCTCGCGCGATGCCATGCAGTGCAGATGCAGGGCGGGCGTGTTGCGGCTCAGCGGCCACGCGAACCAGCCGATCGCGGCCTCATCGTCGGCGTCCACGCCGCGGAAGTCCGCCGGGGCGTGGAAGCCGCGTGGCGCCACGGTGATAGCGGTGGCGCCGCCGACCTGAGTGCTCGTGAGGTCAAGCGCATGCGGCCCGAAGGTGGCGGAGCTGATCGCGAGCCCCGGCGGCGCCTCGATCTCGAACCGGAGATTGGTCGCGACGTGCGTCTGGTCGGCGTTGTTGTAGATGACCGCGACCCGCTGCCACGCGCCATCGGCGAGCCAGAGCGTCTCCTGCGTGTCCGGATGGGTGGTGTTCGGCCAGATCGCGACCTGGAGCAGCGACGGATCGTGCTGCCCGGCCGCTGCGCGACGCCGGGCGCTCGCCAGCAGCGCCTCGGCCGCATCCGCCGGATCACCCACGAGCACGTTGTCATACTCCACGTGCGTCATCCGCGCGCTCTTCGAGTAGTTGTTGTCGAAGTCCGGGTTGCCGCCCACCTCCGGCATGTATCCCTTGCCGAGGATCAGCGTTGGCGCGCCCGCCCACCCCTCCGGCCGCGGCACCCGCCCGACCTCGCGCAGGTCGCCATCGGCCTCGCCGAAGCTGATCGTCACCTCATCCGCGCCCATCTCCAGCGCCACCCGGTACCAGACGCCGGGCAGCACCTGCGCGCTCGGCAGCGGGTCGGCCTCCACGCCACGCCACTCCGCGCGGAGGGAGTAGGTCAGCGAGAGCATCACACGCACCCAGTTGGCCTCGTCCCAGTAGAGGATGACGCCCGGCGACCACGAGGCGGCGGTGTCGTTCGCGTTGTGCAGGTCCACCTGCACGCGCGCTGCGCCCTCCGGAAGCTGCATCTCGATGTGGTTGTAGCGGTTGTCCTGCGTGTCCAGCAGCAGCACCTGTCGCTCGGGATCGACTGCTACCGTGGCCTCGGCTGAGCTGTGCACGGTCCAGCGCTCGTCGAGGGTCACGCCCTCGAAGCTGTCGAGGAGCAGCGGTTGGGCGCAGGCAGCGGTGCCTAGAAGCACCGCGCAGACGGCGAGACGGATGGTCATGCTCGGGCCCTCCGTGAGCTGTCGCGTAAGCGTCATGGTAGGTGGTTCGCGCTCGGAGGAGGCGAACCTGCGCTCGTGATCCGGAGGATTCAGTCGGCCCCAGCACGAAGTAGCCGTGAGTAGAACCGCGTACACGTATTGTGTGAGGTGATACAGATGGATCGCAGGGGCTTCACTCTGATCGAGCTTCTCGTTGTGATCGCGATCATCGCGATACTCGCAGCCATCCTTTTCCCCGTCTTTGCGAAGGCGCGTGAGAAGGCGCGGCAGACGAGTTGCCTGAGCAATCTGAAGCAGCTGGGGACCGCGTTGATGATGTACACGCAGGACTACGATGAGATGGCGCCGCCGCATACCGATGATGAGCCGACACCGCTGCCGCCGTACAACTGGCGCTACGACACCTTCCCGCTACGCCTGAGCCCGTATGCGAAGAACTACCAGATCCTGAAGTGCCCGAGCGAAACCGGGGTATCTGAGCCCTCGGCCACAAACACCGGACGGTGGTCGAGCTACTGCGTCAACTCGCTGGTCGTGCGCATCTCGCTCGCGCAGGTGCAGGATGCGTCGGGCACGGTGGCGCTGCTTGAGGCGAACGAGTCGGACCTTGGCATCGAGGGGAATGACGACCGCCCATACCAGGTGCCGACTAACGCGGCCTACATCCGCCACAACGGCGGCTTCAACGCGGACTTCATGGACGGCCACGCGAAGTGGCTCAAGCCCGACCAGACATCGGCCGCGGAGTTCACCCCGGCGGCCGACTGAGCCCGCCGCGCACTCAGAACGCTTCGGCAGTTCCCGTCTGCAGCGCCTCACAGAGCACCTCAGACCCGGAGGCACGCAGGCGCCATTGGCCCGCGGTGGCTCGCTGCTCCGCGGGCTCCAGTTGGCTGTCGAGGGCGATCGTGCCGTAGTGCTCTCCTGCGGTCCAGGAGATCATCGCGGCCTCTACGAGCACCCGCGGGTCATCCGCAAAGATCGGCTCCCAGAGGCGGTCGAGATCGTTCCACCGCTGCTGGCCGGCCACCTGGAGGCTGCCGAGGGTCACGGCGTACGAGCCACCATGCTCGCCATCGCTCTAAGGCCCCGTGCGCACGATCTCGATCTGCTCGAGGTCGGCCACGCCCAGCCGGTACTCACCCGCCGCCGGCTCGATGTAGGGGACCTCCAGCAGGGCGCAGGCGCCCCCGTTCGCCTGCTCCCGGGCAATCTGCTGCTCGAGAATCCGCCGCGCCACGGCATCCACAGCGACGGGATCGGTTGACGCCAGCACGCCGTTGTAGCTCCATGTGTCGTAGCCGCGGCCACTCTCGCTCTGGCGGAACGCGGGACTGAGCGCGTCGAGGATATGCAGCACCGTCATGCGCCGAATAGTGGCCTTTGCCGCCACCTCAGGCAGAAGCTCAGGCTCACGCAGCAGCCGCTCGCGGTCTACGTAGGGCACGACTGCCAGCGAGTTCGCGAGTGCGGCGTGCATCCCGATCTGCGGATGCACGCGCAGCCTGGAGAGGTTCACGAGCTTGGTCGTGTAGTCAAGGACGATGCGAGTGAGGCCGCGGCGGTAGCCCCGATCGTCGCTGGCCATCACCTGCACACCCGGTGCCCTGCCGCTGATGTCGTAGCCTGCGCGGAAGAGCGCGCTCTCCTCGCCCGCGAAGATGATGATGTTGCGCATCGGCACGCCGCGATCCATGATCTGCCGCACCAGGGCCTCAAGCAGCGGATCGTGTGGCTGGATGCCCTCAACGTCCACGAGGATGCCGACCCGATCACCCGGCGTGAGCAGCAGGTTCCACGCTTCGTCTTCAGTCTCCACTCCCATCGCACCCGCCACCGCGGTGTGCAGCAGAAGCTCGATGGTGTTGTAGTCGATCCGCCCCTCCGGGTAGAGCCAGGCTGGGGTGAGCGGAGCGTCCACAATCATGATCGTCTCCGCACGCGCGATGGCGACTCGCGAGCGTGGCGCCTCCTGCACCCGCGCCTCCGCGCAGCCGAGTACGAGCGCCAACCCGAGGGCTACCAGCACACCCCGGAGCCGGGTGCATGCCAACTCTCTCAACATCTTCTTCTCCGATTCCGATGATTCCGACCGCACCGCTCATGTTCTGACAGATCGGAGCGCCCTCGGTTTCACCGAAAGCCCCTCAGGCGAAGCTATCCTGCCATCCGGACGCCTGCCAGGAGAAGTCCGGCCACCGTCTTCGCGTCGCGCATCTCGCCATCGCGGCACATCCGCAGCGCCTCGCGCAGCGGCATCTGCACCAGCTCGATCTGCTCATCGGGGTCGCACTGCCCCTCCTCGGGCGCAAGCTCCGTCGCGAGGTAGAGGTGGATCAGCTCCGAGGAGTAGCCCGGCGCGAGGTGGAGCGACGCCAGCGCCTCCACGCGCCCCGCGCGCCGGCAGATCTCCTCGATCAGCTCGCGCTTGATGGTCTCCAGCGGCTCCTCGCCGGCCTCGCACGTCCCTGCGGGGATCTCCAGCAGCGCCTCACCCACCGGATGCCTCCACTGCCGCACGAGGATCACCTCGCCATCAGCGGTCAGCGGAACCGCCGCAACCGCCCCGGGATGCTCCACGATCTCCCGCTTCGAACGCTGACCGTTCGGCAACTCCACCTCGTCCACCCGGACCCTGATCAGCCTGCCATCAAAGACCCGCTCGCTGCCTAGAGTCTTCTCCTCAAGGCGCTTGTGCGCGACATCAGCCACGTTCCCACGTCCTCTCCCGGTGCCTCAGTTCAGCATCCGGATCAGATACTCGTGCGCCCTGTGCATCGAGAGCGCGATCTCATCATCCATCCGCCCCGGCGCGCGCTCGAGCGTATGCGGGCCGTCATAGCCGAGCGCCATGAGCCTCGGCAGCAGGCGGTCGTAGCCGACCTCACCCTCACCGATCAGCGGGAACTCCGGGTTGTTCTTCCCGCCCAGGTGGTCCTTGTAGTGCGTGTGCGCGATGAAGGGCACAAGCTCATCGAGACGCTCATGCGGGTCGGCGCCCTCATAGAAGAGGAAGTTCGCCGGGTCGAAGGCGATGCGCACATGCTCGTGATCAACCCGCTCCATCAGCGCCAGGCATGCGTCCGCGCTGCCGGTCAGGCCACCGTGGCTCTCGAGGGCGATCGTGATGCCAAGCTGCCCCGCATGATCGCCGGCGACTCGGATGCCCTCGACGAACTGGTCGGTGACCCGCTCGCGCTCGGCGGCGGATGCATCGGGATCGAGCACCGCGGCGCCGGTGTCGGCGAGCGTCAGGCCGAAGCGCTTCACGCCATCGAGCCTGCGCATGAGCAGATCGAGGCCATTCTCGGCGAGCAGGTCGGAGCGGACGTAGGCGGCGACCGGGGTGAGGCCGACGATACTCAGGCGTTCGCGCAGCGACCGGAGGTCCTCATCGGTCATGTTCTCGATCAGCTCATCGTAGTAGTTGGGGTAGAACGCGATGGCCACGTTCTCAAAGCCCGCGGATGCCGCGCCTGCGATGAAGCCACTGAAATTACGGTTGCAGAAGCTGTAGGCCGCGATGATGGCCATTGTGCCCGCCTCCATCTCCGGAATGACTGCCTCCCAAGGATTCACCCGCGGCCGCGCGAGTCCTGCGCGCGAGGCGAAGGTGGGAGTAGCGTCCTTCGGGAATACCTGTGTGACGCGAGAATTGAGCAGGACGTGGTGAGGGGATCCACGGAGTATGAGTGAGACGCACGTACGGGTGGGCATCATCGGATGCGGAGTGCACGCGCGCGAAGTGCTCCTGCCGGCTGCGCAGCAGGCGGGAATGGAGTTCGCCGCCGCCTGTGACCTCGACAGGCGCCTCGCGCAGCGTGTGGCGCGCCGGTTCGGAGCCTTTCGCGCCTACCAGGACATCCGCTCGATGATCGACGAGATGGACCTCGACGCGGTGCTCGTCTGCGGGCCGGCGGAGCTGCATGCCGAGGCCATGGAGACCGCGCTGCAGCGTGGTTGTCACGTATGGACCGAGATGCCGCCCGCGCCGACGGCCGCGGAGGCGGGGCGTCTCGCGGACCTGGCCGATGCCCAGGGCCTCATCGCGCAGCCGGGCCTGATGCTGCGCTACGCGCCGGCGTGCGTGCGGCTGCGGGAGACCATCGCGCGCGAGGAGTTCGGCGCCATCCGGCAGATCGAGATGGCGTGGTGGCCGCCGGAGCAGCACGCGCATGACGGTCCGCTGCTGTTCGACCTGCCGCATGCGCTCGACCTCGTGCGCTTCATCGGCGGTGAGGTCAGCGGGCTCTCTGTCGCGAGCGCCGTGAGCGAAGCTTCGCTCATCGCTCTCCTGACGCTCGAGTCAGGCGCCGTCGCGACGGTCAGCTTCGCCTCGCCGGCCCGCTGCCCGCGGGAGAGGATCGTGGTGGCGAGCGAGGATGCGGTGGCGATCGCAGAGGAGCGGCAGACGGTGACGCTCCGGCATTTTGCGCGGGAAGACGGCAGCGTCTGGAACGCAGACCGCGGGGGCGCCGGGCGCGTGAGCGGCGTCCTTGCGGAGATGGAGGCCTTCGCTGCGGCGGTCGCCGGTGAGGGTCCACGGAGCGCCTCGATGCATGATGCCGCGCGAGCGATTCAACTCGCCGAGATGGTGCGCGCAGGACTGAACGAGGGGCTGACATGGAATGGCACAGGAGCGGACGGCTGAACCGCAGCCAACACCTCCGGCTCAGGAGTTGAGCTGGAAGGCCCGTCGTGCCTCCGAGCAGAAGGGTCTCACTGCGCTGGTGGTGATCTTCGAGCTTGTGCTGAGCGCCGGCGTCTACTTCTACTATGGCCTCTCCTACGCACTCCTCACCTTTGGCGTGATAACTCTTGCATTGATCCCCTTCTACGCCTCCTACCGCTACATTCTCCGCCGCGACGGGCTCGAGATCCACGGCCCGTTCTACTTCACGCCATTCGACTGGAAGCGATTCGTGGGCTGGCGGCTGAGCGAGAACGAGTTGCGTCTGATCCCCAGGAAGGGCTCCGTGGTGGTGCTGTTCGCGCCGCACAACATGAACGAGGTTGTGCAGTTCGTGCAGGGCTCGCTGCCACGCATGACCGATGATGACCGGCGGCTCTGAGATGGACCAGGAGCGTCTCCGCCAGCGCGAGGTCCTCGAGAAGTTCGCACGCGCAGTGGCTGATCGCCACATGGCCGCCCCGGCTATCTTCCTCTTCGAGTCGATCCAGCCACTCGCATTCGTGGCCGGGCAGGCGCTGGCGTTCGTAGAGCCGATGCTGCGCCTGGTCCTCGACGCCCCCGACTACACCGTCTTCCGCGAGGCGATCGAGGACCGCGAGAACGTGCGCTGGCTGGTGGACCGGCTGGAGGAGCTGGAGCGGGGGGAGGAGTGACGGGCGGCCAGAGGCCCTGTTGCCGTGACCCTATCCGTTTCCCCGTGGTGCGGGCGCCTCGCCCGCACTTGCTGTTGCCGTATCCGTTCTGTAGTGGCGAGCTTCCAGACCGCCAAACCCACGGCGGGATGCCTCCCCCATGGGACGACTTGACGGCCTGGAACACATCTTCCAGGAACCGTGCATGGTCCAAGATTCAGTGACCTGAGCGAACGAAAACGTAGTCGTTCAGGAGGGGCGAGCGCAGCTCGAAGAGCTGACCCTGCTCGCCCGGTCATTGGAGCCCGGAACGACAAACGGCGTCGGCGAAAGCAGCCCCTCCTGGAAGCCTGAGAATGCGCATTCCCTTTGACCACCCGCCGATTTCTGGAATATGAGT
>DHPY01000069.1:38274-49417 GCA_002411015.1 Armatimonadetes bacterium UBA5352
GGAATATGAGTGGAAGCCCGTCAGTGCATGAAGGTCCTTCTCCCGTCCGCCGCGAACTCCTCATCAGCACACGCCTGGCAGAATCCCGGAGGACCGCACTTGCCACCGTCCGAGCATCAGGAGCGCGACCTCGAGCTTCGCTCCATCCTGGCCACCGACTGCGGATCCACCACCACGAAAGCGATCCTCATCGAGCTTGTCGATCGTGAGTACCGCCTGCGGGTGCGCGGTGAGGCCCCCACGACCGTCGAGGCCCCCTTCGAAGACGTCACCGTCGGCGTGCTCAACGCCGTGCGCGAGGTCGAGGAGCTCTCCGGCCGCACCCTCATCCGTGATGGCGCGATCATCCGCCCACAGAGCGGCGACGTCGGCGTGGACGCCTACGTCTCCACCAGCTCCGCGGGCGGCGGCCTCCAGGTGATGGTCGTCGGCCTCGTGCGCTCAATGACCGCCGAGAGCGCCGAACGCGCCGCCCTCGGCGCGGGCGCGATCGTGATGGACGTCCTGGCGCTCGATGACGGTCGCCGCGACTACGAGCGCATAGAGCGGATGCGCGAGCTGCGCCCGGACATGATCCTGATCTCCGGCGGCACCGATGGCGGCGAGGTGCGGCGCGTCGTGGAGATGGCCGAACTGGTCGCCGCCGCCAACCCCCAGGCCCGCCTCGGCGCCAGCTACGAGCTGCCGGTGATCTTCGCGGGCAACAGCGCGGCCCGGGAGCTGGTCACCGGGGCGCTCGAGCGCGCCACGCAGCTCACGGTGGTGGATAACCTCCGGCCCTCGATGGAGGAGGAGAACCTCGGGCCCGCGCGCGGCGAGATCCAGGAGCTTTTCCTCCAGCACGTGATGGCGCAGGCCCCTGGCTACTCGAAGCTGATTGACTGGACCGACGCGGACATCATGCCCACGCCCGCGGCGGTCGGCACGCTCATCGAGGCGGTCGCCGCCCGCGAGGGCATCAACGTGGTGGGCGTGGACATCGGCGGCGCCACCACCGACGTCTTCTCCGTCTTCGACGGGACCTTCAACCGCACCGTCTCCGCCAACCTCGGGATGAGCTACTCGATCTCGAACGTGCTCGCAGAGTCGGGCATCGCCAACATCCTCCGCTGGGTGGCGGCGCATCCGAACCCGAACGACCTCAGCAATGACATTCGCAACAAGATGGTGCGCCCGACGACCATCCCCCAGCAGATGCTCGGGCTGATGGTCGAACAGGCGGTCGCGCGGGAGGCGCTGCGGCTGGCCTTCGCGCAGCACAAGATGCTCGCCAGCGAGCTCAAGGGCGTCCAGCGCCAGCGCGATATCTCCGACGCCTTCGGCGCAGGCGGCGCGGAGACGCTCGTGAACATGATGCGCCTCGACCTGATCGTGGGCTCCGGCGGCGTGCTCTCACACGCCCCCCGCCGCAGCCAGGCCGCGCTGATGATGATTGACGCCTTCGAGCCGCGGGGCGTGACACGTCTCGCGGTGGACAGCATCTTCATGATGCCCCAGCTCGGCGTACTCTCCACGATCAGCGACACCGCCGCCACGCAAGTCTTCTACCGCGACTGCCTCGTCCCGCTCGGAAGCTGCATCGCGCCGGTCGGGAGCGGGCGGGCGGGCAATCGCTGCATGACGATCACGCTGCGCGGGCCGGGCGAGCGCTCGGAGGTCGCGGTGGCGGTGGGCGAGATGAAGCTGATCGAGCTGCCCGCCGATGAGCGCGTCGAGGTGACGATCGAGCCCGCGCGCGGCTTCGACGTAGGCGAGGGGCGCGGGCGCCCTGTCGAGGCCACCATCGCGGGAGGCACAGTCGGCCTGATCCTCGATGGGCGCGGGCGGCCGCTACGCCTGCCCGGGGACGATGCGCAGCGCATACACGCCATCCGGAGCTGGGAACGCGCCCTGGGCGTCTACCCGGACAGCGTGCTCACGCAGCGGCTCGATGAGGAGGCTGCCGGCCTGTGAGCGCCCCCGAGCCGACCACGCATGGCTACACGCCGGGCCTGCGCATCACCGACCGCGCGCTGATCCGGCGCCTGCGCCGCCTTCCTCTGCCTGGCACGATCCACGTGAAGGTGGGCGATGAGCTGCGGGCCGAGGACCTCGTCGGCTCCACACAGCTTCCCGGCAACGTCGTCAACGTGAACGTGGCGCATGAGCTCTCCATCACGCCCGAGGACGTCGGCCACTTCCTGCTCGTCAAGGAGGGCGACCGCGTCGAGCTGCGGCAGGTGATCGCGGAGAGCAAGACCTTCTGGGGCCTCTTCCACTCCATCGCCCGCGCGCCGATTGCCGGCACGGTCGAGACGATCAGCGACGTGACCGGGCAGATCCTCGTGCGCGGTGAGCCGATCCAGGTGCAGATCGACGCCTACGTGGACGGGACCGTCGTGGAGGTCTTCGGCAATGAGGCGGTCATGGTCGAGTCACGCGGGGCACTCGCGCAGGGCATCCTCGGCGTCGGCGGTGAGGCGCACGGGGCGCTGCGAGTGCTCTGTGACAGGCCTGAGCAGTCCTGCAGCGCCGAACTCATCCCGGAGGACTGCGCGGGCTGCATCCTCGTGGGCGGCGGGCGTGTCACGCTCGATGCCCTGCACCTCGCGCGCGAGATGGGAGCCGCCGCGGTCGTCACAGGCGCCATCGACGGCGCCGACCTCGACACCTTCATCGGCCGCCCCTTAGGCGTCGCGATCACCGGGCAGGAGGACCTCGGCCTGAGCCTCGTGCTCACCGAGGGCTTCGGCGACACCCCCATGCGCCGGCGCACCTTCGAGCTGCTCGCCGAGCGCGCGGGGCGGCGCGCGTCGGTCAACGGCGCGACGCAGATCCGCGCGGGCGTCATCCGCCCGGAGGTCGTGGTGCCTGAGCCGGGCGCGACGTGGCAGGCTCGCGATGAGGCGGAGGTGCGCGGTCTCGCCGCGGGCAGCCCCGTGCGCCTCACGCGGCATCCGCTCTTCGGGGAGCTTGCGCGGATCGTGGAACTGCCGGAGGAGCTGACGGAGATCGAGACGGAGGCGGAGGTGCGGGTCGCGTGCGTGCGTCTCGACAGCACCGGCGAGGTGGTCACGGTGCCTCGGGCGAACATGGAGATCATCGAGGAATGAACACCTTGCGGCTCGGGATAGTCGGCCTGCTGCTTCTCGCGGCGCCGGTCTGCATCGCGCAGACGCGGCTGCCCTCCAGCGTGCAGGCTGAAGATGACCCCGAGGAGCCGCAGGGCATCCAGATGATCGTGACGTGGCGGCCGCCGGATGAACCGCTGCAGGTCGACGGGCTGCAGGCGGTCGGGCAGAGGGTCTTCTTCCGCAAGATGGGCGAGGCACAGTGGCGACTCGGCCCGGTCGTCCCGCTCGACGCGACGACTGCGCCGGTCGGCGGCCTGAAGCCCTGGCCGTGGCCGCGGTGGGAGATCGGCGTGAGCCTGGAATATCAGATCCCCGGTGCGGCCGGTGAGATGCTGACCGTGATGGGCCGACCTTCCACCATCGCGCCGCTGCCTGAGGCCATCGTCGGGCCCGTCAGGCCGGTGGGCGCGTGGTTCAAGCCGGAGTACACGGCCGTCCTCGTGCTCGGCGTCCTTGTGTGCGCGATCGTGCTGATCACCCTCTACACCACCCGGGGGCGCGCTGAGCAGGTCTACATTAGGCCGATCGCGGGCCTTGAGGCCGTCAACGACGCCATCGGCCGCGCCACCGAGATGGGCAAGCCCATCGTCTACGTCTCCGGTCTCTCCGGTATCGGCGATATCGCCACGATTGCGGCGATGCTGATCCTCGGGCACCTCTCGCGCCGCTCGGCCGCGTACGAGACCGAGATCCTCGTGCCCTGCCAGGACCCGCTGGTCATGACGACCGAGCGCGAAATCGTCCGGCAGGCATACACTGAAGCGGGCAAGCCGGACGCCTACAAGCCGGACAACATCTTCTACGTGACCGACAGCCAGTTCGGCTACGTCGCTGCCGTGGATGGCCTGATGATGCGCGAGAAGCCAGCGGCCGCGTTCTACATGGGCTACTTCTTCGCGGAGGCGCTGATCCTCGCGGAGACCGGCAACCAGACCGGCGCGATCCAGATCGCCGGCACCGACGCCGACACGCAGCTTCCCTTCTTCATCACCGCCTGCGACTACACACTGATGGGCGAGGAGCTGTACGCCGCGAGCGCCTACCTCTCGCGACAACCGCTGCTGGTGGCGCAGCTTCGCGGACAGGATATCGCGAAGGTCATCATCTCCGCGGTGATGATCGCGGGCGTGATCGCGGCGACGTACGCGGTACTCACCACCGGTGCGGCAGCCGATCTCGCGAACGCCTTCGTACAGTGGTTCATGACGGAATAGCCTGATCATGAGACTACAGATCCCGTTGCTGATAACCTTCCTCGCCGGCGTCTTCATGGCGGTGCAGTTCTTTGTGCCGCACGACCTCGGCGTCACCGCCTATACCGAGCTTCTCAACTGGGGCCGAATCATCGGCGCGTTCGCGCTCGTGCTCGGCATCCACAGTCTGCTGCGCACGCACCTGGAGAAGATACGCCGCCGCCGGCACGACTGGCCCTACTCGATGGTTGCCATCGTCTCCTTCGTGTTCATGGTTGTCATCGGCATCGGGTTTGGCTCGGATCCGGGCAGCGCCTTCGACTGGCTCTTCAACTACGTGCAGGTGCCGCTGGATGCCACGATGTTCGCCCTGCTGGCATTCTTCATTGCATCCGCGGCCTTCCGCACCTTCCGCGCGCGCTCGACGGAGGCCACGCTGCTGCTGGTTGCAGCGATCGTCGTGATGCTCGGGCGCGTCCCGGGCAGCCTGCTCGTGCTCTTCGGCCAGACCGGCGTCGGTGAGTGGCTGCATTCGACGATGCCGGACGTCTCCGAGTGGATCATGAACTTCCCGTCGGTCGCGGCCAAGCGCGGGATCATCTTCGGCGTGGCGCTCGGCTCAATCGCCACCGCGCTGCGCATCATGCTCGGGATTGAGCGCTCGCACCTCGGCGGCGGGGGTGGCGGCGAGTGAGGATCTGGGGCTGGCTGCTCGACCTCGATCGGCGCTGGATCTTCCTCGGCATCGCGCTTGCGGTCGTGATCCCGATCGTCACGAAGTACACGCTGCCGCAGGGGAAGCCCGCGCCGCCGACGGTCGCCGTCTACAACTACATCGAGGCGCTCAAGCCCGGCGAGGTGGTGATGATCGCCTTCGATTACAGCCCGTCGAGCATGCCGGAGCTGCACCCCCAGGCGCTGGCGGTCGTCCGCCACCTGCTGCAGCACAAGCTGCGCGTGGTGAGCGTCTCGCTCAACATCCAGGGCACCTCGCTCGGGCGCGACCTGCTTTCGCAGGTTGGCGGCGAGCTTGGCGCGGTGGATGGCGTGGACTACGTCCACCTCGGCTTCAAGCCGGGCGGCTCGCAGGTCATCCTCGGGATGGGCGAGAGCATCGCGCAGGTCTACCCGACCGCCGCTGATGGCCGCCCGATCGCCGACCTGCCGGTGATGGAGGGCGTGAAGACCTACGATGACGTCTCGCTGCTGATTGACTTCGCAGCCGGCAACCTGCCCTTCGCCTGGATCGCCTTCGCGGGCGAGCGCTACAACCAGAAGATCGCGGCAGGCATCACCGCCGTCATGGCGACCGACCTGTATCCATACCTGCAGTCCGGCCAGCTTGTGGGCCTGATCAACGGGCTCAAGGGCGCGGCGGACTATGAGGCGCTGCTTGGTATCGAGCCCTCGGAGGCTCCGGGGATGCTCGGGATGTCCTCACAGTCCATCGCGCATCTGCTGATCGTGGTGCTGGTAATCGCCGGCAATATCGCCTACTTCGCCTCCGGGCGTCACCGCCGGCGCGGCCGATCCTGAACCGCAACCGTCCGTCGTTAGCTGATGACTAACAACCGACACGTGCTGACTGGTACCTGACCATGCCTGAAGCAGCAGCACCGGCAATCATGGGAGTCTCGATCGAGATCATCGGCGTCTGGGTGGCAGCACTCATGACGCTGGCGATCTTCAGCTTCCTGTACGCCGACAATCCGGTGTACAAGCTGGCGGAGCACCTGTTCGTTGGGATCTCCGCGGGCTATGGCGTGGTCATCACCTGGCACGAAGCGGTCATCCCGCTGCTGATCGACCCGCTCTTCCGGCCCGAGAACGTGGACCTCGCGGAGCCCAACTACCTCGTCATCATCCCCGGGCTCCTCGGGCTGATGATGTTCAGCCGCTTCATACCGCGCTACGACTGGCTCTCGCGCTGGCCGATCGCGTTCGTAATGGGCCTCTACTCAGGGCTCGCGATCCCCGCGTCGGTGCAGACCTACCTGCTCCCGCAGCTTCACGCGACGATGCTCCCGATCTGGCCGGGCGTGGAGGTGGACGCGTGGACCGCGCTCAGCAACTTCCTGCTGGTGGTCGGGGTGCTTTGCACGCTCGCCTACTTCTACTTCTCGCGGGAGCACGCCGGCGCGTTCGGGGTGGCGTCGAAGATCGGCATCTTCTTCCTGATGGTTGCCTTCGGCGCGAGCTTCGGCAACACGGTGATGGCGCGCGTCTCGCTGCTCATCGGCCGCGTGCAGTTCCTCTACGATGACTGGTGGCTGCCACTGGTGGCAGCGCCAATCAGCCGCTGGTTCGGCGGCTGACGTGCGCCGTCAGCCGCTCGTCGTGATTCGTATGTCGTTTGCCGTCAGCCGTTGTCGTTGTGGCCCTCGCGCCCTCGCGAGGGGCTTTTCAATGCGTTTTGACAGGCGAGGACGCCTGTCCTACACTCTCACCAGCCTCCCCCCGAAGCCCGCGCCGTCGTGGCAGAGCACGCTGATCGTCGTCATGCCATCCGCCCGCTCGGCGACCGTCATCTCCTCGGCCGCGTCCGCCAGCCGCCAGTTGCCACGCAGCGTCACGCGAAGCTCCCGCGGCACGCTCACGTGCTCCTCGTTGAGGTTCAGGTCCGCGTCTGAGGCGCTCAGCCACCAGCCATCGCCGTCGGGCTCGAGCATCAGCAGACAGCGGCGATCCACGCTCGCCACCGGCAGATCACCCGTGATCTCCCCCGGCTGGAGCAGCGCCAGCGCGAGCAGCCCGCTCTGCCGGTCGCGCACGATATGCGCCACAGCGTCACGCTGCAGCACCTCCCACGGAAGCTCGCCCCCGGCCATCGCCGCCATGCGCTCGGGCGTGGCGTTCATCACCACCGCATACTCGTAGCCCGCATCCTGCGGCCTCACGCCGTGGTTGAGCCACGCGCTCGCGAAGTCGCCCTCGGTGTCGGTGGTGTCGTCCGTGTCGCGCGAGAGCTGGTGCGCACGCTCGATGTGCACCTGTGCCCCCGCCGGCACCAGGTAGCCGGTGCCGATCGTGTCGAGCAGCCAGTGCACCCGGTCAGATGCGAGATCGCGGGAGACCTCAAGCCCCGTCAGCCGCTCGCCATCAACCACGATCGGCAGTTCCGGGTCGGGCAGGTGGCGCTGGAAGAGGTTCGTCAGGATCGGGTAGTCGGTCTCGTCCGCGCGGATGCCCGAGCCGAGGCAGACGATCGTGTCGCCGAGGAAGACGTAGCTCTTCGCCGCGCGCAGGCCCGGCGCGGCCCACTCCGGCCCCTCGATGAAGGTCGCGAGGATGCCGTCGCGCCCGCGGTGGCTCAGCCCGCCGCCGAACGAGTCGCTGATGCTCGTGTGGCTCGTGCCGCGCTTCTGCGTGCACAGCACCTCCACCGGCAGGTGCGGCACGGTGGTGCCGTCGAAGCGGCTCCAGTCCCAGCCGTCTCGGGCGTACCCGCTCCCTGCCAGCGAGACCGGATCGCCGCCCGCGAGCAGCGTGAGATCGCCCCAGCCCACGAACGAGCCGTAGGCGTTCACGCGGTCGTAGATCTCCGTGCTCCAGAACCAGCGGGTGTTCGCGTGCGCCACCGCGAGCCAGTTGTCCCGGCGGTGCGCCGTGATGCCCGCGTAGGGCATCGTGAGGTTGCCCTGCGGGGTCGGCTCACGGCTCACGTCGCGGCCGGGGAAGGGATCCTCCGCGGGCGGCTCGGTCAGCAGCCGCAGATGCGCCGCAGCAAGCTCAGGATCGAGGTCCTCGTCACCCGTGCCCGGCCCGGCCTGCGCCATCAGGCGGTAGACCGAGTCGCGGTTGCGCCCGCCGCTGAACGGGTGGCGCCCGTGCATCGTGAACGGCACGTCCAGCAGGTTCGAGTAGAAGCGCAGGTTCATCAGGTAGAGCTTCACGCGCGCGAGTGCCTCAGGCGTGGCTTCCCACGGCGTGTCGTCGAGCGCATTGAGCGTGCTCATCATCACGGGCAGGTCATAGCTGGCATAGGCGAAGTAATGGGCGCCGTGGTGGTAGGCGGAGCCGTCGGGCTTGAAGCCATCGGCGGCATGCGCGAGGATCATCCTCGAGAGCCGGTCGGCGAAGCTGGCGATCCAGTGGGCGCGCACCAGCGGGTCGGGCTGCATGACTGCGCCGGAAAGCTGCCGCGGAGCCGTGATACCCAGCTCATCGAGGTTAACGTGCAGCGGCGCATCTGCGTCGAGGATCTCCGAGACGCCCCAGTTGTAGTCAAAGAATGCCGCATCGCGCTCGCCGCGCCCTGCCTCGCGCACCGGCTCGCGCATCCAGAGCATCGCGTCGGCGAGGTTCCTGCCGTCGTAGCCTCCGTAGCGGTTGCCCGAGCCCGCCACGAGGCCCTGATCGGCGAGGTGGTCGGAGAGCAGCAGATACCACTCCGCAAGCTGCGCGCGCTGCGCATCGTCGGTGGAGGCGTGGTAGGTCGCGGCAATGAGGCGCATCGTGGCGCTGATCTGTGCCGGGCTGCCGGGCGGATCGGGTACACCCGCGCTCTCGTAGAGCCCGGGCAGCATCACGACCGGCGCGCCGCGGATACCGCGCTCATCGCGCACCACGCGCTGTGCCTCGAAAGCCGCCCGGTGCTCGGCCATCCGCTCGTCGGAGACGACGCCCTGCGCGAGCGTCCAGGGGTCCACCGCGGCGGCGACCTTCGCCAGCCCCGCCTCGATCTCCGGCGTCAGCGCCTCGGGCTTCGGCGCCGCAAGCCGCACCTCGTCGGCGCTCACCGGCTGCCACGCGAACTCGCGCTCAGGGATCGAGGCCTGGCGGTAGTCGGTGATCCCATTGTAGACCACGAGGTCCACGAAGAGTATGCCCTCGCCCGCCCCGGGCGCCGCGATGCGGATCGTGTCGGTGTTCTCGGGCACGGTGCCCTCGAACTCGTTGTCCCAGCGGTAGTGCAGCACCGCCCGCCGCCATCCGGCGAAGCCGAGAGGGAAGCGGAAGAGGCCCGGCTCCGCGCCGGGCGCCTCGAAGCGCACCTCCACTGCGCCCTGCGAGGGCTCCTCGCAGTAGAGCCAGATGGCGAAGGCCGCCTTGTGGTAGCCGCCGTAGCCGCCGGTCCGGCGGACGTCGCCGATGCCGTGGCTGACCGCGATCTCCTCGCCCGCGCGCCAGTCCCACCGCAGCGACTGCGCCCCGTGCTTGAAGTGCGCGTCGCTGATGCTCAGCGAATCAGGGCGCGTAGCGAGCCATTCGGCGGGCACGCCAGCCTCGAAGGACTCATACATAGGCTCCTGCGCCGACACTGCGCCCGCGGCGAGCAGCATGACAAGGCCGATCGATCGGATCATCGTCTACCTCCGGTGGCCGGTAGATAGCGTCGGAGCGGCTGAAGCCCCTCCGCTCCATACGGCTGGACAGTGGCACGCCCCGTTCACCCGGAGGGGCCGCACGAGCGTTGCGAGCGCAGCGGGCAACGCGAGGTCGGCCCATGGTCGTTTGCACGCGCCGGGCCGACCTCAGCGCCCTCCTTCGTCGGGCGCTTCGTGCGGCCCCTCCCTCGGATGACCGGCTACCCCCTTCACCCTTCACCATTCACCATTGCCCGGTAGTCCGGCACTTCGACCGGCTCGCCGCCGTTCTCGGCGGAGAGGTGGGCACATATCCCGGGGACGGAGTAGTCGAGGCCGCGGTAGACGTCTATCTTCGGCTGCGTGTCATCCACGATGCAGCGCACGAAGTCGTTGCACATGAAGTACTCACTGGTGCCGTGGCCGCCGGCGGTGGCCTCGGGCGGGGCGCCGGTGTGGGAGCTGCTCAGCGGCAGGCGCATCGGGCCCTGCAGGTTGTCCGTGCGCTCGGTATAGAGCATGTGGTCGCCGCCGGCACCGCCGCGCGGTCCCTCGAGATAGCCCTGGGTGCCGTAGACGACCATCCAGTGCATGGAGGGCTGGCGCGCGATGCTGAAGCCGACGAGGATCTTCGCGACCGCGCCGGATGCGCACCTGAAAACTCCGACCTCCATGTCGATCGTGCCCCCCTCGGGCATGACGTTGCTGCCGGTATGCATCCCGACCGCGGAGACCACGCGCGTATCCATGATCTCCAGGATCGGCCCAAGGTCGTGGGTGCAGTAGTGGATCGGGGGCAGCGACGCACGCCACGTGAGGCCCCTCTCCGAGCCGGCGGTCATCCCGTCGAAGCGGTCATGCATCAGCGGCCGGCAGTCGTGGATGTACTCCCCCTCAGCGTAGATCGGCTTGCCGATGTCGCCGCGCTTCACCATCTGCTCGTAGGTCTCGATGTAGGCGAAGTAACACATGTTCTCGGCGAACATGTACTTGAGGCCCGAGCGCTCGACGCCGCGGGCAAGCTGCTCGGCCTCGTCGAGGTCGAAGGCGGCCGGCACCTCGCTCATCACGTGCTTGCCCTCGCTCATCGCCTCCAGCGCATGCCGCACGTGCAGCGGAGCGGGGGTGGCGACGACAATCGCGTCAATATCCGCCCTGCACAGCTCAGAGTAGTCCTCGAAGTACATTGGCGCATCGAACTCGTCAGCCACGCTCTTTGCGCGCCCCGGCTCGAGATCGCAGACCGCCGCAAGCTCACACTCGCGGTGGTGGCTGAACACCCGAACGAAGCCCATCCCGCGCCGCAGTCCCGCAACGCCAATCCGAAGAGCCATCACACGTCCTCCTGTTCACGCTCGCCCTGCGCCATCTGAGGGGGGTGTTGAGCGTGGGAGACGGCGATTCCTCCTGCGGGAGGCCGTACATGCCGCGGGCCCGCTTGCTGGTGGTCGAAAGGAGGCGCCTTCACAGCCCTCCAGGAGGGGCTGCTTTCGCCGACGCCGCCTGCGGCGGAGGCGAAAGTGGCGCCCGA
>DHPY01000069.1:49576-51612 GCA_002411015.1 Armatimonadetes bacterium UBA5352
AGCGTCGTTTGCGAGGGCGACAGCTTCCTTGCCAGCCCGCCGTGCGTCCTCGCTCGGGCCATGGGCGGTTCCCGGAATGTAACGTACATGCTGCGGGCCCGCCTCCTGAAGAGGAAGAGGCGGGCCCGCCAATTGTGCTTCGTCAAGCTCGGTTACCGCGTATCGCGGTGTGACTGCCGGCGGGCCTCAGTAGCCCCACCAGCCGCCTCCGTAGCGGCCGTAGTCGAAGCCGTCGCCCCAGCCGTTGTCGTACCCGCGGTCGTACCCGCGATCGTATCCGCGGTCGTAGCCCTGGTTGTAGCCGATCTCCCGGCCGTCGCCAAAGCCGCGATCATAGCCGTTGTTCCAGCCGCGCTCATACGAGCCGCTGTTGCGGTACTGCGGGCCGTAGGAGCGGTACTCCTGGTGGCGCTCGAACTGCCGGCGATCGCGCTCATACTTCCAGGCGTCGCGGTTGCCATCGTAGTATCCCCGGCGGTCATAGTTGCGGTTGTCGCGCTCGATCCCGTCGAGCATCCCGTAGACCAGCGCGCCTGCCGCCAGACCGGCCAGGATCTTTCCCGTATCGTTGGCCTCCGCGGGCTGCCGGGCAACCGGCCCGATGCCCATCGTGGCCACCATCACCAGCGCGAGTGTTACTGCCGCTGCTCGTGCAAACATGGCCCTTCTCCTTTCCGACGCTCCGCTGTGCCCGGTTACGCGCCATTAGCTTACTACAGGATGCGGTAGATTGTGAATGCTATCGGTCCATCCAGTCCTTTATTCCACCGCAGACGCCCTGATGTTACATCCCGTTACCTGATCGCGCGCGAAATGCCTCAGACTGCCACACACTAGCGAACCGGTGGCCAGGTTCGGACGCAGCGACTCCCCCAGCACTCGTAGCTTGGCCACGGGTAGGTGTTGTACTCGTAGCGGTACCAGCGGTCGTTAGGGCTGCTGAAGTACCGGTAGCGGTTATCGTAGCGGTATCGCGGATAGGCGGGCTCATTTCCCCAGTAGCGCTCCAGCTTCTGCTGCCATCCGCGGGTGTAGCTGCCCTGGAACGGCCACGGCGTGGGTGTGAAGTACGGGCGGCGGTCGTCGAACTTCGCGCCGGGGCCGTAGCGGTCCCAGTCATAGCGATCGCGATCGTAACGATCCCTATCGAAGCGACTGCCGTCATCGTCGCGCCCATCATATCCCCGCTGTGCGGCCGCGTCCAGCGTGAACGCAAGCACCATCAGCACGGCAAGCGTCAGCACCACCGCAAATCTCATCCTCCACTCCTCCTCAGGACCCCATCTGACGCGTCGCACGAACTCTACGGCGTGTAGCGCGGGCTCAGATACGGCCAGCCCATCCCGTGCTTCGGCCCGGTGGTCGAGCGCATCGGCTTATCGTACCAGTACTGCCCCGGGATCGGCCGCGGCGAGTAGACCGCGCCCTGCCGCGCCTGGGCCTGCTCATACGGGTCCGCCGGCAAGCCGCACCAGCGACAGGCAGTGCCAAGCCCGCGCCAGTTGCCGCACTTCAGGCAGCGGACAGGCTGGTCGTAGCGCTCCGCGAAGGTCGGCGTCTCGCTCGGCATCGGCTGGTAATAGTAGCCGGGGCGGCCGGGCGTCTGCCAGTCCTTCACGGTCACGTCGCCCTCAAAGGGGCCGATGTACCACATACGGGTGGTCCCCTGCGCGAATGCAGGCACAACTGTCAGAGCGAAGATCAGCGATATCAGGGCGATCCAGGCATACTTCATCGGGCTCATCTCCAGCTTCAGGCGATTCAACTACATGACGCAGTGTACGACGCGCCAGATCCTCTCCAGGTTCCGGCGCTCGTCGGCTGATCGCCACAGGCGTATCACTCCCCAGACACAGCCGCACATCATGTTCTTCGCATCTGCTCGAGGAGATGTTTCATGCCACGGGCCCAACCTCCTGCCTGTATCGGCGCGAATGTTTCATATGGAACATTTATTCGAGACGTCAGCCGAGCGACGACCTCTCCCCCCGGGTCTCATCACCCGTGGCGCAGGCTTCCACACATATTCCAGAAAT
>DHPY01000069.1:51909-58018 GCA_002411015.1 Armatimonadetes bacterium UBA5352
TCGCCCCTCCTGAACGACTACGTTCTCGTCCGCTCAGGCCAATGAGCCTTGGGCCACGCGCGATTTCTCGAACATGAGTTCCGGCCTGCGAGCCGTCAGCCGTTGTCGTTGTGGCCCCGGCGCCCCCGCTGGGGAGAGACGTTCATTCAGCCACGATAGCGGCGACCCCTCGCGTCGGCGCGAGGGCCACAACAGCTACGACTGCCGGCAACGACTGACGGCGGACGGCCAGGGCCTCATCACCCCCCTGCACCGGCAGGTCCGAGCTGCCCGCCCGGCGAAGGTCCGCGCGCACCGAAGCGACGTCGCCTGGCACGAAGGGATGGGTCCAGATGGCATCTGGCAGTGACCGCGAAGGCGGGCGGCTGCGCTGGCTTGACTGCAACGCCCGTATCGGCGCGTGGTCGAACCCGCAGCCGGAGCAGTTCATGGACGCGGCAGGCCTCACTGACGCGTGGGATCGCGTCGGCATTGAGGGTGGCCTTGTCTACCACGCCTGGGGCTGGGAGTGGTCGCCCGCGCGCGCGAACGAGATGCTCCTCGAGGAAGTGGCCGCTGAGCCGCGCATGCGCCCATGCTACGTGGCCCTCCCCCATGCCACGCATGAGATGGAGCCCGTCCTGCGCTTCGCGGCGCAGGTCCGCCAGTCGCGCGGCGCGGTCCGCATCTTCCCCGCGAAGCACGGCTGGAGCACGCAGGACTGGTGCGCTGGCGCGCTCTTCGACGCGCTGCAGTCAACGAGCGTCCCGCTGCTCGTGGACATCACTCAGGTGAGCTGGGACGCAATCGCCGGGATCTGCGCCGGCCACCCGCGCCTGAACGTGATCGTGCTGGAGACCTTCTACCGCGTGGACCGGATGGTCTACCCGCTGATGGAGCGCTACCCGAAGCTGCACCTCGAGGCGAACACCTACGCGCCGTTCCTGGGCCCCGAGGGGATCGTCAGCAACTTCGGCGCGGAGCGGCTGGTCTTCGGGACCGCCATGCCCGAGCTTGATGCGGGCGGGCCGATGGCGCTCGTGTCATATGCGGACGTGAGCGAGGAAGATCGCGCGAAGATCGCCGGCGGCAACCTGCTCCGGCTGCTGGGCGAGGAGGAGTGAGCAGCATGAGCATGAGCCTGCTCGAGTACGCCAGGACCGGGACGCCGGTGGAGGAGCTGTTCATCTGCGACGCACACGCGCACATGGGGCCCTACTTCAACTTCCTTGTGAATGACGAGGGCTCGCCCGGGGCGATGGTGCGCTCGATGGACCGCCTCGGCATTGATCTCTCGATCGTCAGCCCGCACATCGCGATCACCTGCGACTTCCGCGAGGGCAACCGGCACGCCTACGAGGCGGCGGAGCAGTTCCCGGGGCGTATATTGCCCTTCGTGGTCGTGAACCCGAACTTCCCGGCCGCGGAGACCGAGGCGGAGATCGCGCGCTGGGACGCGAAGGGCATCTTGGCCTTCAAGTTCCACGCGTCTCTGCACGGGACGGACACGCTGAACGATGGCTACACGCCCGCGTATGAGTATGCGAACGCGCACTCGCTGCCGATCCTCTCGCACTCGTGGTCCGGCGCGGGCGGGCCGCTGAAGGTCATCGAGACGCTCTCGGGGCGCTACCCGAACATCCAGTTTGTGAATGCCCACTCCTCCTCCGGCTGGAGCGTCATCGACGCCTCCTGCGAGCTTGCGGAGCGCTTCGAGCGCGTCTGGCTGGACCTGACCGGCTCGCGGCTGGTCTACGGCGGCGTGGAGCGGATGGTCGCGCGCGTCGGAGCGGAGCGCATACTGTGGGGCACCGACAGCCCGTTCATCGACCCCCGACCGGGCCTCGGCAGGATGCTCTGCGCGGATCTCACCGACGAGGACAAGCGCAAGATCCTCGGCGAGAACGCGCGCGGGCTGTATCGGCTGTAGTTGTTAGTTGTTAGTTGTCCAGCTGTTAGCTCTTAGCCGGTAGTTGTCAGCCGGTAATTTTCAGCTGTTAGCCGTCAGCCGTTGCAGTTGTGGCCCCGGCGCCCCGCCGGGGGCCGTTTTCCAAGGGGCGAGGTGCCGCCTCACGCGCCGTCGAAGGCTCTCGTGGGAGACACCATGACTGACGCCGACGCGATCCGAGTGCTCGCCATCGCCTGCAGCCCGCGCGAAGCAGGCAACACCGACGCGCTCCTCGACGCCGCCATCGCCGGGGCCACCGAGGCGGGCGCGCGCGTCGAGCACTTCGTGCTGCGCGAGATGTCCATCAGCCCATGCGCCGCCTGCGGGGCCTGCGCGTCGGGGAGCGGCCGGTGCATCGTGGAGGATGACATGCGGCGCCTCTACGAGCCGCTCGTGCGCGCCGGCCGCATCATCATCGCGTCGCCGGTCTACTTCATGTGCCTCCCCGCCCAGGCCAAGGCGATGGTTGACCGCTGCCAGCCGCTGTGGGTGCGGCGCAATCGCGGCGAGGATGTGTCGGAGGCGCGACATCCGCGCGCCGCGCTCTACCTCGGCGTCGGCGGCGGAGACCTGCCGCATCTCTTTGATGCCTCGCGCACGGTGCTGAACTCCTGGTACTGGACGCTGCAGGTCTTTGAGCGCCGGGAGCTGAGCTTTGCGGGTGTAGACGCGCGTGGCGCCATCGCGCAGCATCCGTCGGCCCTTGCCGATGCGCGCGAGGCGGGGCGTTCACTTGCGGCATGGGGCAGGGAGTGATCTTCCACGGAGACGTACGATGCAATCCGCGGCAGGCGCAGCATCAGGAAGTTCCGCGCTGACTCAGTGCCCGATGAGGTGCTCGAGCGTGTTCTGGATGCCGCGTGCCACGCGCCCTTCGGTACCCGCCGCGATGAGCGCGTCCTCGAGGTGCTGGTCGGCGAGGAGAAGACGCGGCTGGTCGCGTTCATCGATCACCGGCTCGATGCGGTTATCCGGGCGATGGGCGATGGGCCCGCCCGCCAGACGCTCGGCTTCGCCCGCGCCATGGTGCCGGTGCTCGAGGGAGCGCCGGTGGTGGTGGCAGTCTTCACCGCGATCGGCTCGGAGGGACCGGAGCTGTCCGTCGCCTCGGCCGCATGCGCGGTGCAGAACCTGATGCTTGCGGCGACGGCGGAGGGGCTTGGCGCCTGCTACCTCACCGGCGCGTTGTTCCTCGGCGGCGAGATCGCCCACCACTTCGGCCTCGACGACCACCGCCTGATCGCGCTCGTGCCCATCGGCTATCCCGACCAGGCCACGCCCGAACGCCGCCGCTTCCCCACGGTCGTCTGGCGCGGCTTCGACGGACGTGAGCCTGCCGAGGTACCGAGCCCCCCGCGCCCGACGCTACAGGACATCGAGCGGCTGCGCCCGAGCGCGCCAACCTCCGTGCTGATTGTGACCGACACACCCGAGGTGGATGCCCCGATCGCCGATTGCCTGCGCCGCGCCCGGTATCAGGTGTCCGTGGTGCCGTCACAGGAGGCTCTGGAGGCTGCCAGGGCCCAGCCTCCGGACGTCTCCATCGTCAACGCGATCCTCGGCGAGATGAGTGGCTACGCGCTGTCCGCCGCGATCACCACCGCGAGCCAGGAGCCGGCACCGGTCATCATCCTGACCTCCGCCTATGATGACGCCGATGAGCAACAGGCGCTGAGCGCCGGCGCCTTCGACGTGCTCATCAAGCCGATCCGCGACCACGAGCTGCTTGCGCGGATGCGGGCGCTCGCTGAGGGGCAGGCCCTCTTCCGGCAGATCAAGCAGCACGCGGAGGAGCTTGCGCGGATAAATGCGGAGCTGCTCGAGCTGCAGAAGCTGCGCGATGACCTCACGCACATGATCGTGCATGACATGCGCACACCGCTGACGAACATCATCACCGGGCTGCAGACGGTCGAGATGGCGGAGTTCGATGAGGAGCTCTCGCGGGAGTTCATCCCGGAGGCGATCAACGCCGGGATGGACCTGCAGGACATGATCAACAACCTGCTGGACATCTCGAAGATGGAGGCTGGGGAGCTTGTGCCTGAGCGCGAGGAGGTGGACCTGCGCGCGCTCACGGAGGAGGTCTTCGAGCGCGTCGGGCACCTCGTGCGCGAGGGCGGGCTGACGCTGAGCGCGGAGGTGCCGGATGGGCTGACGCTTCGCGCCGACCGCGCACTGCTCAAGCGCGTCCTGCTGAACCTGCTTGGTAACGCGATCAAGTTCACTCCCGAGGGCGGCTCAGTGACGGTCGAGGCCGCGGAGACCGATGAGGGCGTCCGCGTCTGCGTCACGGATACAGGGCCGGGGATCCCGCCGGAGCAGCAGGCGCGGCTCTTCCGCAAGTTCGCGCAGCTTGAGGGCTCAAAGAAGAAGCAGGGCACGGGGCTGGGACTCGCATTCGTGCGCATGGCAACCGAAGCGCATGGCGGCCGCGTGTGGGTCGAGAGCGAGGTCGGGAAGGGGAGCTCGTTCTGCTTTGTCATACCGGAGGCGCCGGGTACGGACGCCTGATCAAAGCGCACAGAAACACTGAAGGAGGCATCACCAAATGCCGGTCGTGAGCATTGACGGCGGGAAGCTGGACGTGGAGAAGAAGCGCGAGCTGTGCTGCAAGATCACGGACGCGCTGGAGGCGGCCTACGGTCACCCGAGGAGCGCGTACATCATCCTGATCCACGAGAACGAGCAGGAGAACGTGAGCGTCGGCGGTGAGCTGCTGTGTGATCGGTAGGAGCGGTCACTTCCTGCGACTCACATCGCACGCGGCAAGCCGAGCAGCAAGGAGGGGCCGCACGAGCGATGTGCGCGAAGCGCGTATCGCGAGGCCGGTCCATTGACGCCTGCACATGGGCCGGCCTCGCTCCTCCCGCAAGTTCGTGGGGCTCGTGCGGCCCCTCCGCAAGACGCGCGTGCGAGGCCGCGCTCACGCCCAATCCATCGGGTACGTCCCGTACTCCAGCATCAGCTCCCGCACGTACTCCATCGTCGCCACGGAGATGTCCGGGCCAACGGAGTGCGTCGCGAGGATGAGCCCTCCGTCCACACCCGCGCGCAGCACCTCCAGCACGTGCTCGCGCAGCTCAGCGCGGTCGCCGCGCGGGAGGATGTGCGCGTTGTCCAAGCCGCCGAGCAGCGCCAGGCGGTCGCCGTAGCGCTCGCGCAGCTTCTGCGGATTGAGCCCGGTGTGATACTCCACCGGGTTGATCCCGTCGAAGCCGAGGTCTATGAAGAGGTCGAGCAGCGGGCCGATGTTGCCGTCGGAGTGCAGGATGACCTTCGCCGCGCCCGCCCCCTTGACGCTGTCCACGATATGCGCCCACGCCGGAGCGAGCACCGCCTCCGCGGTCGCCGGCGAGAACATCGGGCCCTTCGTGGCGGCCATGTCATCGTACACCCAGATGCCCGTATCGTAGAGGTCCCAGCGGCGCAGCGACTCGAGGGCAATCTGCGTGATGTGCTCGGCGGTGCGCATCGCCATCTCGGCGGCCATCTTCGGGTCGGCCGCGAGGTCCATCAGCCACTGCGTCTCGCCGCGCATGAAGCCCGTGCGGATGAATGGTCCGCCGATCTTCGCGAAGACGCAGTAGCGCTGCTTGCGCTCCTCGATGTGCGCGCCAATGCCGGCATAGCGCGACTCGAGCAGCGGTGACTCGAACTCGCCGTGGCGCAGCGAGCCGTCCTCGTCGTACGCGACCTCAAGCTGCTCGTAGAACGCGCCGCCCGAGCGGGTGCGCTTCACCTGCCCCCAGCCATCGCGGGAGATCAAGTAGTCTCCATCCTCGCCGATCTCACCGGCGAGGCTCGGGTAGGGCGTCTCATTGGCGACCGCGATCCAGACGTCCTCGTGGAAGTAGTCGTCTATGGACTCCTCGGCGCCTGTCTCGTCGCGCCACGCCTGCTGGAACTCCGTCCAGAAGGCCCAGGGGCCGGTGGGGATGCGATCAGGCTGCTCAAAGTTGAGTGCGGCAAGGACGCGTTCCTTTGAGGTCATGGGGGGCTCAACTCCGCCGGGCCGATGTGAGCGCGGTGGGGGGTTCGACGCGGAAGCGGGGCGGGCCTCCAGGACTGGCGACAACGGCGGCAGGCCTGACCTCTCCCCCCGGCCCCCTCTCCGTTCCGGCTATGCATTACGCACATCTTCGCCGAACTCGGGCATTGTCGTTGTCGTGGAGGGGCCGC
>DHPY01000069.1:58231-62596 GCA_002411015.1 Armatimonadetes bacterium UBA5352
CCGGCACAGCGGCTGAGTTCCGCAGGCGGAACTCACCCTCGCTTCGCTCGGGCGGCCCCTCCTCGACGGTACAGCGGTCCTGAACGGAGAGGCGGCGCCGTCGCCGTCCTCCCGCTCTTCCGGAACGGAGAGGGCGCCGGGGGGAGAGGTCCGGCTTCTGAGGCCGCCCTGCCCCGCTCCGAAGGAATTGCCCCCTCTCCCGCCGAAGAGGCACATGGAACAATCGCACGCGCGCGACACTCTGAGAACTTCGGCGGCCTGGAGGCGCCGCCTGTTGTTATGCGTATTGTTGACCGCTACATACTCAGTGAGGCGCTCGGGCCCTTCCTGGTGGCGCTGGGAGCGTTCATCGTGCTCGTCACCGGCCACATGCTCTTTCAGGTGGTCGAGGTGATCGTCGAGCACGGTGTGCCGCTGCCGTCGGTACTGCGCTTCATCGCGCTTCAGGTGCCCAACGCCGCGGTGATGGCGTTGCCGGTCGCGACGCTCATGGGCTGCTCGCTCGCGGTCAACCGCCTCTCATCCGACCATGAGGTCGTCGCGATGCGCACCGGTGGCATGAGCCTTGCCCGCATGATGCTGCCGATGTGGGGCCTCGGGATCATCGCCTCCGTCGCCACCTTCGCCATAGGCGAGGCGGCGGTGCCGTGGTCGCGCGCGCAGGCCGAGGCGCTCGTGCGGGAGATGGTGCTCGGGCGGCAGTCGCTCGCCTTCGAGCCCAACCAGTTCACCGACACCGGGCAGGGCATCACGATCTACGTGAACGACCGCATCGCAGAACGCGAGGAACTGCGCGATGTGCTGATCTTCATGACGCAGCCCGCCGATTACCCGATGCTCTTCTTGGCCGAGCGCGCGGTCTTCCGCGGCGATGTGCTCTACCCGATCAACCCGCGCTTCTACTTCTTCGACGGCCAGTCGCTGACCACGCAGCGGAGCGCCGGAGCGACGATCGATCTGCGCGAGGTCGTGACGGGAGCGGCCGGCGCTCTCCGCGGGCCGCTCGGGATGGCGGAGATGACCGTGCGCGACCTCCTCAGCGAGTTCCGCATGCGCGAGGAGCAGTCGCCCGGGTCGGGGCGGTCGTTCATACTGGAGGCACACACGCGCCTCGCGATGGCGGTCTCCTGCCTGGTCTTCGCGGCGCTCGCGGGGCCGGTGACGCTGCGTTTCGCGCGCGGGCAGAGCCTTGTGGGCGTGATGGCTGCGATGATCATAACCTTCGGCTACTTCCTCGTGATGATCTGGACGAGGACACTCGGCGAGAACGGCGCGTTACCCGTTCCTGTCGCGGCGTGGATTCAGAACGCGGCTCTCTTCGCGGCCGCGCTCGTCGGCCTCTACCGGCTCCGCTGACCTGGTGAGATGATGACCCGCGCCCTGCGCACAATCGGCCGATCCGCGCTCGCGACCGCCGCGGTGGTCGTCGCGATCGCGGCTGCCTGCGCGCAGGAGCCGGGTGCTGGGCTCCTTGAGGATGCCCCGGCAGCGGAGCCCGCGCCGCGGATCACCGTGCCTGCGGATGCCGCACCTGCTGAGGAGCCCGGACCGGCGGAGGACGTGGCGGTGCCAATCGAGGGCGAGCAGCCACCTGTCCTGCAGGAGGCTCCCGCGGAGGAAGCCGCGCAGCCGGGGGAGGACTGGCGCGGTGAGCCCACTGAGGACCAGTTCTTCGTGGACGCCGATGACGTCTACTATCAGAGCGGCGCGACGATCGCCGAGGGCAACGTCACCGTGCGCTACCGCAACATCACCGTCACCTCCGACACCGCCGAGATCGACGAGGACGGCGTGTGGGGGCAGTTCCGCGGCAACGTCACGATCCAGCGCAACGAGCAGGTTGTGACCGCCGACCTCATCCGGCTGAACTTCGAGACGGAGCAGTGGGAGGTGCTGGGCGCGCAGACGGTCTTTCAGCCGGAGCAGTTCGAGACCGGTGTGGAGGAGCCGATCTACGTGCGCGCCGAGACGATCGAGGGCACCGGTGAGGAGGAGCGCCTCGATGCCTACGGCGGCCTCGTCACAAGCTGCGACCTCGTCGAGCCGCACTACGGCCTGCACTCGCGGCACCTGCGCGTGATCGGCGAGGAGAAAGTGGTGCTCGAGAACCCGCGCCTCGAGATCCTCGGCAACACGATCTTCCGGCTACCCTTCGACCTCGTGCTCTCACAGCAGAGCCGCAACAACCGCTTCTTCCCTGAGCTCGGGCAGAACTCCGTCGAGGGCTTCTACGCGAAGTTCGCCTATCTCTACCTGACCGGCGGCGATGTCAACAGTTACATCCGCCTGCACCTCTCGGAGAAGCGCGGGATCGGCCTCGGCGGCGACCACTACTTCCGCGTCGGCCCGCACTCGGGCGAGGCATCCGTCTTCTACGAGCCCGACCAGGGCTCTCTGAGCGGGCGCCTGCGCCATGAGTGGCAGGTCACTCCGGAGCTTGATTCGCGCCTGAACGTGAGCCTGCAGCAGAACAGCGGCTACGCGACCGCGAGCAAGTCTCTCACCGGGAACCTGAGCCTCACGCACCGCGGGGAGATGTCGAACACTACCTTCGGCATCGATCAGTCGCTCACGGACACCAGCTTCACCAGCAGCCGGCGCTTCACGAGCACGCTGAACCACCGGCAACGGATGGCAGGCGACGCGAGCTGGGACCTGCGTGCCACGATGCGGCGCTCGGAGTTCGGCGGCGCGACGCCGGTCTCGGAGATCATAGACGGGATCTTCCAGTATCAGGACCGTGGCGGCTGGTATGACTGGGCGCTCGCTGCGGAGAAGCAGTGGGAGACCGAGGGTGCCGGCATCCAGGGTTTCAGGCTCGAGCGGCTGCCTGAGGTGGTCTTCAACACCGACTCGCAGCGTCTCGGCGACTACGAGTTGTTCGGCATTGTCCCGTTCCGCGCCCGGGTCATCGCCGGGCACTTAGTGCAGTACCCGGACGAAAAGGAGATCGCCACTGCCGCGCTTGACCTCGATATGGGCGGCGTCGAGGCGCAGTTGACCGACAATACCACGGTCACGAGCACCATGAACTTCTACCAGGGCTTCTACTCGGACAACTCAGCGCTCTACACCGTCAGCGGCTCGCTGGACATCAACACCGAGTTCAGCAAGGATCTTGTGTCCCGCATCTCGCATCGTGCCGCCACCGTCGCGGGCTTCTCACCGCTGCGGCGCGACTACGCGGGCGTCTACGACTACACCACCTTCTCGGCCATCTACCAGCGCCCGGAGCAGTCGCGCTTCGAGCTGACCGGCGGCTTCGACTACGTGGAGGATCAGTGGCGGGAGCTGCGGCTGCGCGGGTGGTTCAACGCGAGCGAGCGCGACCGGCTGGAGGTCGTCTCAGGCTACTCGCTGAACGACTCCATCTGGCGACCGGTGCAGCTTCGCTGGACTCACGCCACCCCGTGGGAGCTCTATCTGGCGCTGTCGAGCACGTATGACCTCGATGAGGGCGCCCTCGACAGCGCCGACCTCGAGTTCGACTGGCGGATCGATGATCGCTGGCAGTTCGCGGGCCTCACCACCTACAGCGGCTACCAGGGCGAGCTGCAGGACCTCAGCCTGCGGCTCACGCGCGATCTGCACTGCTGGCTCGCCACGCTCAGCTACGATACCGACTACGATGAGCTGCGGCTGAACCTCGGGATCAAGGCCTTCCCGTTCGAGGCGCAGGACTGGACGGTCGGCCGCGGCGGCGCGCGCCAGGGCAGCTTCCAGCAGTACTACTACTGAGCCACTGGGAGGCCTCGCCAATGAAGATCGGCATCATCTCCGACACCCACGGGAACCTCGCCGGATGGGACGAGGCGATGGAGGTCGCGCTCCACGGCAGCGACCTGATCATGCACTGCGGCGACCTGCTCTACCACGGGCCGAAGTTCGCGCCCGCGGACGGCTACGATCCGCTCGGGCTGGCGGGGCGGGTCAACGAGAGCGCGGTCCCGGTGCTGATCGCGCGCGGAAATGCCGACGCGGACGTGGACCAGCTTGTGCTGGAGGCGCCGGTGCAGAGCCCCTACCTCTTCGCGCAGATCGAGGGCCTGCGCATCCTCGCCGCGCACGGGCATATCCAGCCGCCCGAGGAGCTTCTGCCGCTCGCGCAGCGCTGGCGCGTGGACCTGCTGCTCACGGGGCACCTGCACGTGCCGTCGGTGGCGCGGCATGAGGGCGCGCTGCACGTGAATCCGGGCACGGTGACCTACCCGCTGGCGACGGAGGAGGCTCTGCGGCGCCGCACCTGCGCGACCTGGGAGGATGGCACCGTGAGGCACTTCGACGTGGAGACGGGCGAGGTGCTGGAGTGCGGGTGGTACAGGGCGACGATTGACGGGCTGGAAGCCCGTCGCTACGAACGAAACG
>DHPY01000070.1:0-387 GCA_002411015.1 Armatimonadetes bacterium UBA5352
CACGCGCAACACGCTGGACATCTCCGCGGTGGTGGCGCTGAAGCGATTCAGCCACCTCCCGGTGGTGGTTGACCCGAGCCACGCCTCCGGCCACGACTGGATGGTCCCCGCGCTGGCGAAGGCCGCCGTCGCGGCGGGCGCCGACGGTCTGCTCATCGAGACGCACCATCGCCCGCAGGAGGCGAAGATTGACGGCCACCAGTCCCTTACGCCTGCCGCCTTCTCGCGCATGATGGATGAGCTTGCCTCCTTCTGCGAGGCCGCCGGGCGGACGCTGTGAGGGCCTGGCGCGTGTCATCCTGACCGGTCCTCCCTGTCCGGCCGGGACTATGTAGCACGCATACTGCCGATGCGGCAGCAGACGGGCCGCTTGCCGTCCTGGAGGGG
>DHPY01000070.1:633-17349 GCA_002411015.1 Armatimonadetes bacterium UBA5352
AGACCGTCGGGGCGGGGGCGGGGGGGGGGCCCCGCCCCCCCCACGACAACGACAATGCCGGAGTTCCGGAGAGGATGTGCATAATGCACAGCCGTTCCGGATGATGGGGAGCACGACGTGCCGCCTTGCCTGTGGCTTCAAGCCACCCCTTCGCACGACCACCGCCGCGTCATCCCGAGGGGGGAATTCTTCACGCGCGCCGAATCCTCATCCGAACGAACCAACCTTCGGGGGGCCTTCAGAGGAGGATGTATGACGATGCGCGCGTGGTGGATGATCTTTGCAGTGGCAGTGGCGGCCACACTGGCGGCAGGCACGGTCTTCGCGGCGGACCTGCCGCTCATTGGGGATCCCGCCCCGGCCTTCGAGGCGAACACCACTCAGGGGCCGATCAAGTTCCCGGATGACTACCGGGGCAAGTGGGTCATCCTGTTCAGCCATCCGGCCGATTTCACCCCCGTCTGCACCACCGAGTTCATGAACTTCGCCTCGATGTACGACCAGTTCCGCGAGCTGAACACGGAGCTGATCGGGCTCTCGATCGACAGCAACTACTCGCACATCGCGTGGTTGCGGGCCATTCAGAGCCTCGAGTTCGACGGGATCAAAGACCAGAGGGTGACCTTCCCGGTAATCGAAGGGCTGAACCTCGACGTAGCCAACAAGTACGGGATGATCCAGCCTGGCGACAGCACCACGCATGCGGTGCGGGCGGTGTTCTTCATCGACCCCAAGGCGAAGGTCCGGGCGCTGATGTACTACCCGGCGTCCGCGGGGCGCAACTTCCACGAGATCATGCGGCTGCTGATCGCGCTGCAGACCGCCGATGCGCACAACGTGGCCACGCCGGCGAACTGGGAGCCCGGCGATGAGGTTATCATCCCGCCGCCAGGGTCGTGCGGCACCGCCGAATCGCGCGTGCAGGGGGCCGGCGCGGACTACCGCTGCCTCGACTGGTATCTGTGCCTCCAGGAGCTGCCGAAGGAGCGGATCACCCTGCCCTCTGGTGAGTGGTAGCTCTCGAGAGGTCAGATAGAACGCTTCGCAGCGTGCGGGCGGCCTCGGCTGCCCGCACGTTGACGTACCCGCCCATTCGCGGCTACAATCAGCCTGATGCTGGAAGGAGAGCGATTGTGTCCGACAGAGCAATGAAATCGCCGGCACGGGCGGGGCATATGCCGGCGTGGTTAAGGGTAAAGACGGGAAAGGCAAGCCTCACTCGAAAAACGCGGGAGCTGCTGCGCGGCTGCGGCGTCTGCACGGTCTGTGAGGAGGCGCACTGCCCCAACATCGGCGAGTGCTACTGCAGCGGAACCGCGACCTTCATGATCCTGGGCGAGACCTGCACGCGCGACTGCCGCTTCTGCGCGGTGAAGCACGGGCAACCCGCCCCGCCCGATCCGGAGGAGCCGGCCCGCATCGCCGATGCGGCGGCGCGGCTTGGCCTGGAGTTCGTGGTGCTCACCTGCGTGACCCGCGATGACCTGCCCGATGGCGGCGCGGGCCAGTTCGTCGCCACGATTGAGGCGCTGCGCGAGCGTATACCCGCTGTTGGCATAGAGGTGTTGACCAGCGATTTCGGTGGCGACCTGTCGCCTCTGCGGAGCGTGCTACGCGCTGAGCCGACCGTCTATAACCATAACGTGGAGACCGTGCGCCGACTGCAGCCTATCGTGCGGCCGCAGGCGGACTACGAGCGGTCCCTGGGCATTCTGCGGGCCGCGCGAGGGAATGTCGCGCCGGGCACGATCATCAAGTCCGGCCTGATGGTCGGCCTGGGCGAGACGCCTGAGGAGATCGCCGAGACACTCGGTGACATCGCCGAGGCCGGTTGCAGCGTGGTCACCATCGGCCAGTACCTGCGGCCCTCGCCCGAGCACCTGCCGGTCGCGCGGTACATCCCTCCGGAGGAGTTCGCGGAGTTCGAGCAGATGGGCCTCGCGCGCGGCCTCAGGCGTGTCCTCAGCGGCCCGTTCGTGCGCAGCAGCTATCATGCCGCGGAGACCGCCGCTGAGCTTGCGGGGAGCTGAGAGGATCGCCCGCTCCGGCTCCGCAGCCGCCGCGGTCAGATCACATTACGGTCATGTCGCATGCCTGGGCTGACCATGACCAACCGTGCCATCACAATCCTGCTGATCGTGCTGACCACCGCCGCTCTGCTCGGGGAGGCGGTGCGCGGCGTCATGGAGCCGGAGGGGCGCTGGCGGGAGTGGCTGCACCTGCTGGTGGCGCAGCAGGTGGCCGACGCGGTCAACCGGCAGGTCCAGCTCGGGCCGCTGACCGACCTCTCCCTCGAAGGCGTTGACTTCCACTCACTCGCGGTCGCCGAGACCTTCTTCCTGCGCGACGGCATTGTGCTCGAGGCCGAGAGGATGCGCATCGCGTTCGATGCCGTGGGGATGCTGCGGGGTCACATTGCTCCGGCCGCGGGCATCTCCGAGGTCAACCTCACACGCGCGTGGGCGCACATCATCCGCGACGAGCAGGGCGATCTCAACATCGAGCAGCTCGTCCCGAAGCGTATAGGACCCCCTCCGCCACCCGAGGATCGTTTCCGCGGCATCGTGACGCTTGAGGACAGCCTCCTGATCTACGATGACTACGCGGTCGAGACAGTGACAGGGCAGCCTCTGAGCCTCGAGCTTGCATCCACCGACGCGACAGCGGATCTCCGTGAGATCGGCTGGGCCGACGTGGAGTTGACGGCCGTCGAGCAGCTCGGGCGCTTCGGCCGCGTCACCGCTTCCGCACAGACGGAGTTGGAGACAGGCTTCATCTGGGGGAAGACGAGCGTATCGGCTGTGGACGCCGCCTACTGGGCGGATATGTTCCTCGCCGATGATGAGATCTCCGTGCAGGGCGGCAGCGTGGACCTCACCGCGAGTCTCGGCATGACTCCGCGCGGCGATGGCAGCCCCGAGACTGCGCTTGCGGCTGATGTCACTGTCAGCGACGCAGTCGTCACTCTTGCTGCGCTGAACGGCGCGCAGGTCACCGCGGATGCGACCCTCACCGGAACCCCCGAGGGGGCGGAGATCCACTCCCTCGATGCGCGGGTGCGCGGCACGAGCATCTCCGCGACCGGCTTTGTGGGCGACCTGGACGATCCCATCGTTGACCTGACCTTCGAGAGCGATGTGGCTCGGGCCGACGAACTGCTCGAACTCGCGCCCGAGCTTGAGCCTCAGATGCGTGAGGCGGTAGACAGCGTGGCCGTCAGCGGCCCGATGCAGCTCTCCGGCAGACTGGTAGGGCCGGTGAACGAGGCGAACCTGACCGCCCGGATAGACGCCCCCGGTGGCGTCCGCTACGCCAGCGCCGATGTGGGGGAGATCGTGCTCGGGCCGCTGGACCTGCGAGTGGATCTGCTCGATCTCTCAGACCCGAACATCCGCGCACAGACGAACACGACGCGGGTGGAGCCGGTGAACCTCGAGCCGCTGCGCACATCGCTTCCTGAGGAGCTGCAAGGGCCGATCAGCATCGCGCCGCTCGAGGGAGTCTCCGCCGAGATCCTGTGGTCGGCGGAGACGCCGGTGGTGCAGACGCAACTGAGCGTTCCGCAGATCGTCATCGGTGACATCTCTCTCGCCAACCTGACCACTGAGGTCGCTGTCGCGGGCGATCTGACCTACCTGAGCGGGCTTCGCGCGGAGCCGCTGGGCGCCCAACTGAGCGCGGACGCGGTACTGGATCTCGGTGCCGAGGATGGCCTCTGGGCGTGGGCGGAGGGGGAGATCGCGGGACTTGAGCTTGAGCGCCTCCGCAGGCTGCCCGGCATGGAGAACCTCCAGACGCTCTCGGGCGAGCTCTCCGGCTCGTTCGCAGGCGAGTATGCGCGCGGGACACCGTACGTAGTGGCCGATGCGGTCATTGAGCGGCCCGCGTATGAGGACTACATCGGGGAGACCCTGCGTGCGCTGGTGATAGTTGATGAGGACGCGGTCGAGGTGCTCGGGGCGAACCTGCAGGATGCCGCGGGCGTCGCGTGGGTGCGAGGTATCATCCCGTTCGAGGGCGAACTGGCCGCCGGCTTCGCAGTGGCGGGCATTGACCTCGACGCAATCGTCCAGCGCTTCGATCTCGACGTGGACGGCGGGCTGCGGGGTGAGCTGTTCATGACCGGGTCGGCGACCGGCACGGCGGAGACCCCGCGCCTAGACGCGACGCTGCGGGCGTACAATGTGCTCTACGATCAGTATGAGGTAGACGCGCTCACCGCCGAGGTCGCCGGCGATCTCGACGCGCTGGAGGTCAGCAACCTCTTCGCCTCAAGTGGCAGGATCGTCGTCCAGGCCAACGCCACCCTGACCGAGATTGACCTGGAGGAACTGAACGCCGGGCTGAGCGGGAGCGTCAGAGTCGCGGGCCCGGTGGACCAGCGGGCACTCGAGCTCGCGGAGTTGGGGGACGAGGATATCGCGGGGGCCATCAGCGCCGAACTGGACGTGGACGGCACGCTCGCGAGACCCAACGCAAGCGGCACGATGTACCTGGCCTACGGGCGCTTCGAGACGCTTGCGACGGATGAGGCCATCCTCGCGGTAAACCTCCAGGGTGACACGCTGCAGCTCTCGGAGCTGCGTGTGCCCATCGGCGACGCCGTCGTCTCAGGCACAGCGAGCGTCACGTCTCTGTATGATGAGCCGATCGTGTCGGCTACGCTCAGCGTCCAGGACCTCGTGCTGCAGGACCTCGCGCTTCTGCAGGGGATGGGGCTGCCGCTCTCAGGCACGGTGAACCTCCCGTACCTGAACGTGCAGGGGGCGCTCGATGACCTCCGGGGAATCGCGCAGATCGAGGCTGCCGACATCGAGGTCGGCGAGGAGCCGATCGGCGCGATCTCGGCGGCCGTCCTGCTTGACCGCAATGAGTTGACGCTGCGGCGGACGACGCTCGCGCTGGCGGGTGGGGAGCTGTCGGTGGATGGGCGCTACCGGCTCGATGAGCAGCGCATCCTGCCCTCGCACATTGAGCTTGACGATGTCTCTCTCTCTGAGCTGCTGCAGGTTGCGGTGCCGGTGGGTGCGTACATCGCCGAGGAGGCGGGCCAGCCGGGAGAGGACGGGCAGGACATCGCGCGGAAACTCACCTCGCTCTCGCTGCGCCTCGGCGGCCGCCTGGATGGAAGCCTCTCCGTCGAGGGCACGATCCCGGAGGGCCTCGGGGAGATCCAGGAGACTGAGGACGCGCTCGAGCAACTGCTCGCATCGCTTCAGGCCGACGCCGACCTGACCGTGCGCCGGCCCTCGCTTGACAACAAGCTGCTGCCGGATATCTCGCTGCGAGCACAGCTGGCGGAAGAGCCGGAGGTGGCGCTCCAACTGGAGGCGGCGCAGGGCGAAACGCTCATCACCGCCGACGGTGCCTGGGCGCCGAGCGGTGAGATCGAGATGCTTGCGGAGGTCTCGGCGCTCAATCTCAGCACACTGCGCGAGTGGGCGCCCGATGCCGTGCGGTCACTCGGCGGCTCACTCAACCTCACGGTGCAGGCCAGTGGGACCGTTGATGACCCGCGGTTTGTTGGTTCGGTGGATGTGACGGAGCCGGAGACCTATGGCGTGAAATTCGATCTGGTCTCCGCACCCCTAATCCGGTATGATGGCGAGTTCATAGATATAGACAGCCTTGTTGCCCGCGAGAGCGACGAGGAGTTCGTCGTGGACGGTCGCATACCGCTCGATTGGGCGACGCTGTCGGTGCCGGAGGACCGCGAACTGCAGGTTGAGGTGCGTTCCGATGGCACCAGCCTCGCGATCCTCCCGCCGCTGCTGGCCGATGCGGCAAACGAGCCCCCTGGCGGGCCGCTGTCTCAGATCGAGGCCAACGGATCATTCGACACACTGGTGACCGTGACGGGCACGCCCCGGCGGCCGGAGCTGAACGGAGAACTCACCGCTGAGGCGACCTCCATCCAGACGCCGTGGATGAGCAGCCCTGTGGAGGATGTCGCGCTGGCGCTTGATTTTACCGGTGGCGCGGGCAGCACCACCGTCGAGGTAGAGAGCTTCACAGCCCGCGCGGAGTCGACCACGCTTGAGGCGGGCGGCACCGCCCGTCTGAGCGAGTACGAACTAGCGGAGCTGCAGGAGAACAGCTACGACCTCTGGGCAACGGTCAGTGCCGAGAGGCAGGCCTTCGGCGCGCATGACCTGACGGTCCGTGAGCTCGGTGGACGTGTCTCGTTGGTCACTCAGGCTGAGGGACTGCACGTGCTGACGGTCGATGAGGTCGGCGGCAGGCTCGGCAACGGCAGAGCGTTCGTGGATGGCACCGTCGGAATCACGACATTCGTGCTGGCCGACGCCGCTGAGAACGACGTCAATCTGGCGATCATTGCGGACGAGGCGCGGCCACGTTACGGTAACCTCTTCCTCGGTACAGTTGAAGGGCGCATAGACATCGCCAATGGCACACCCGGGGAGCAGATGGATGTCGCGGGCACGATGACGCTCTCGCACGCGGAGCTGAGCGTGCCGCTGTTCTCACCCGAGGAGGGTGCCGGTGGTCTCTACGGGATGTCTTCGGATGTCCCTCCGGTCAACCTGGGAGTGCGCCTTGCGATCGGCCCTGACGTCCGGCTGCGCACAACCGGTCTGACGGCGCCGCTGGAGCCATCCGACGCTGCGATCCGGGTCGAGGGAACGCCGCAGGAGCCGCGCATCCAGGGGCAGATCGTGCTGCAGGAGGGCGAGGCGAGGGTCTCCGGAGGCGTGCTGGACATTGAGCAGGGCCGCGTGCAGTTCGTCCTGCGGCCGAAGCTCGGGAGCGTCGGCGAGGCGCCGTATGAGCTTGAGCTTACCGGCCCGATCTCCATCACCGCGACCACCACGATAGGTCAGACGGTGATCCAGGGGCGCTTGCTGGAGGACGTGGAGATCCGCATGCAGGTGACCGGCCAGCTGCCGAACCACCTGCTCGTGGAGGTCTCATCGAACCCGCCACTGGCGGACGAGCAGATCTACGCGCTGCTCGGCACCGCGCCCTTCCCCGGCGCCGGATCGCTGCTTGCCGGCGGCGACCTTGACGATGTCCTGAACGAGCAGTTCGTCTCAGCCCTTGGCGCGGCGTTCCGGGCGTACATCTTCCAGCCCTTCGAGGAGGACCTGAAGGAACTGCTGGGGCTGTCGGTGTTCGAGGTAGGCTTCGCCTTCAATCAGCCGGTGGATGTGCGGATAGGCGGCTACCTGGTCGAGAACCTCCTGATCACGTATGAGACGTCACTGGTGGGGCACGCGGAGACGCAGTACGAGCTTGAGGTCTCGTACAAGGTCCAGCGGCAGTTTGAGTTAACGTACGGTACCGATAGCGAGGGTGACAACCGCTTCCTCGTGGAATACGTGCGCGAGTTCTGAGTGCTCGGCGGCGGGCGAGATCCAGTGCGCAACCCCCAAGGGGAGTCGCTGTCTAAAGTGAACGGTAACACGGGCGCCCGGGCGGACTGGCAGCCCCTGACTGAGGGCAGTGGTGGCTCCGTCATGTACGACAGCCGCCCGCCCTTCGATACGGTCATAGACGAGAACCGGGATCGCATCTACAGCGTGATCTACCGCCTTGTGGGCGACCAGGACGAAGCCTGTGACCTGACGCAGGATACCTTCGTTGCCGCCTTCCGCGCCTACGACCGCTTCCGCTATGAGGCCTCCGTCTACACGTGGCTCTACCGGATAGCGATCAACCTGACGAAGAACCGCTTCGAGAAGCAGCAGCGGATGGACGCCCGCCGCTCCTATTCGCTGGACGAGCCGATGCAGCTTGAGAGCGACGAACTCTCGCGGCAGGTGGAGGACTGGACGCTCTCACCCGAGCGGGTGGCGGAGAACGATCAACTCCGCAGCATCGTCCTGACGGAAGTGAGCAACCTGAAGTACGAGTACCGCGAGGTCGTGGTGCTGCGCGACCTTGAGGGCCTGCGCTACAAGGAGATCGCCGATATCCTCGGCTGCAGCGTGGAGGCCGTGAAGAGCCGCCTCTTCCGCGCGCGCAGCGTTCTGCGAGAGCGGCTGGAGGAACTGCTGGAGGACATCCCGTAGGACGCGGTCGGAGGTCTTGGCAAGGCACGGGCGGGGGAGCTTTGACAGGCAAGGAGAATCTATGAAGCTAATGGCGAAGATGGCAGCAGCTGTCGCACTCACCGCACTGATCTGCACAGGGGCATGGGCACAGGCCCAGCGCCCTCTGATCGGTGAGATAGTCGTCGAAGGGAACGACTTCGTTGCGCGTGAGCCGATCCTGGCGGCGGTTGCCGACGTCCTGAAGGTCGGGGAGGAGTTCACTGACGCGAAGGGCCAGGAAGCGATCAGACTGGTCACGCGCATGGGCTACTTCGACGACGTGACTCTCTCCACCGAGCCGCTGGCCGCCGGTGTGCGGGTGATCATCACGGTCGTGGAGAAGCAGCGGATCGACCAGGTGATGTTCGCCGGCAACACGGTCATCTCCGATGAAGAACTGGCGGCGGAGATCATCAGTCAGCCCGGGCACATCTACGATCAGGCCGCGATCGCTCGCGATGTCAGCCGCATCGAGGAATTCTACGAGGCGCGCGGCTACATCGCGAAGGTCTCCGAGGCCCGGCTGGATGAGTTCGGGGTGCTCACCTTCGTCATGGAGGAGGCGCGCATCGAGGACATCATCATCGAGGGCCTCAAGCGCACCGATTCCTCGATCGTGCGGCGTGAGATGGAACTTGAGCCCGGGCAGCTCTTCCAGCAGAGGGAAGTGAGCGTCGCCCTCCGCCGCGTCTACGCCATGGGCCTCTTTGAGGACGTGCAGACCGAGCTCCGCCAGGGCGTGGAGAACCCGCTGCGTGACGTCATCCTGGTCATCAAGGTCATCGAGGCCAAGACCGGTCGCGCAGCCTTCGCGCTGGGCTGGTCGAGCCTCGACAACCTCGTCGTCATGCTCTCCGCGGAGGAGAGGAACCTGCGCGGGCAGGGCGAGCGCGCTTCAGTGAGCCTCGAGCTCGGTGGCCGCGAGAGCTACGAGCTGAGCTTCACCGATCCCTACCTCGACAGCAAGGGCACCACCTTCAACATCAACCTCTACGACTCGGAGCGCCGCCGGCAGTTCATCGGTGGGGCGGCTGTCAGCACCGCGGAGAGTGAGTTCGACGAACGCCGCACCGGTGGCGACTTCACAGTCGTCACACCCATCGCCGGGCGCCGCAGCGTCAGTCTCACCGTGCGCTCGGTTGAGGTTTCCAGCTCGGCGCTGCAGGGAACAACGGTCCTGCCTCCCGGAGTCGGCCGCGTCACTCCCGCTCAGAACATGCCCGGACGGGACACAGACAATCCGGTGCCCAGCAATCCCGACCTGATCCCTGACAACCCCGAACCCGGCGATATCAGCCTGCCGGTGACAGTCGCCGCGCCACTGCACCCCGGCGGCCGCGTCAACAGCCTCAAGCTCGGCGTCATTGACGACACGCGCGATGTGCCATCGAACCCGCGCAGCGGCGCGATGGCCCAGCTCACCTACGAGCAGGCCGGCGCATTGCTTGGAGGCGGCACCGAGTTCGGGAAGGTATCGTTCGACTACCGCCGCTACCTCGGCGTGGGCGGCGACGTTGTCGCCCTGCGCCTCATGGGCGGCACGACCTTCGGCAACCCGCCGCTGTTCGAGTCGTTCACCGTCGGTGGGGCCAACACCCTGCGCGGCTATGAGCCTGACCGCTACCGGGGCGAATCGCTCATCCTCGGGAACGCCGAATACCGCAGGCAGATCAACGACAGCCTGACCGCCGTCGCGTTCGTGGACGTCGGCGATGCCTTCGGGGGCACCTTCCGCACCATCGTCCCGGGCTTCCAGATACAGGCCGATGACCAGGACTTCCAGCCGCACGTGGGCGCCGGCGCCGGTCTCCGCGTCCAGACCCCGATAGGACCCATCCGCCTGGACTTTGGCTTCGGAGAGGAAGGTAGCCAGGCGCACTTCAGCTTCGGACACGCCTACTAGACGAGATGCCTCGCAGTCCGGGGTGCCGTGCCGAACTCCGGCGCGGCGCCCGCCGCATCATTTTAATGACCCTCGGTCACGAAACCACCCGCGGGCGGTACTGTCCAAGTATACGATCCGGGCGACAGTCGGCCGAAGGGCCAACAGGGGAGTCATGCATGCGCCACACACTATGGTCGTTTGCGCGAGCGCTCACCGCACTGGCGCTCGTAAGTATCAACGCTCTGGGGGCATATGCACAGGACGATCCTGCCAGGCCTAAGATCGCCATCGTCAGCCTGGCACGAGTTCAGGCAGGATACACGAAGCTGCACGAACAGGAGGACGCACTGGGAGCCTGGCTCGACCAGCGCCGAAGCTTCCACGACGAGTTGACCAACTTCGTCTTCCTGCCGAAGAGAGACTTCGAGGAAGTCGTAGCGCTCATGGACAAGCCAAGGCCTCTCGACGCGACCGACCAGGCCCGGCTCGATGAACTGCGCCGGATCTCGGACAAGAACGAGGCCCGCTTCTCGACGCTGAGGTCAACGGCCACCCGGTCCGCGGACGAGACGGCGGAGTTCAACGCCCTCCAGGATCTCTACGATGCAAGCGTTGCGACGCTCCGGACAGTGCAGCAGAGCATCGTCAACGACCTTGGTACGCGCCGGGAGACTGCGCTCGCAGGTCTCATGGACACTGTGCAGCAGGCTGTGGACAAGACCGCTCGCGACTTCGGCTACGATCTTGTGCTCGATGCGGACATGGTCTTCTTCGGCGGCGATGACATCACGGACGTGGTCATAGAGCTTCTGAACTCAGGTACCGGACTGGCTGAGCCTGCGCCCACACCGACCGCGCCGGAGCAGCCGGCCGAGCAGGGCCAGCAAGGTGGAGCGGGTGGCGGGCAACAGACCGGTGACCAGGGCGGCTAAGTCCGCGCGGAATCTCATCGTCGCGATCTCGCTCGCACTGTCTCTCGCGGGCTGTGCTCGGGTGAAGTCGCCGGTGCCGCTGCCTGACGAGCCGGTTGATGGCTACGCCTGGACCGCGATGCTCGTCAGCCGACACCCGCTCTGGGGTGCACTGCGGAATCTGGAGCGCGCGCAGCAGGAACTCGGCGCCGCCGGTTGGGAGCCTGCCCTTGAGCCGGCGAACCGGTGGTTCGCCGACCTGACGTTCGCCGGGAGCTTCGCACTACCTGATCCCGGCGCGCGCCTCGCGAGACTCAATGAGGATTGGCGGGCGGACTACCCGCCGCTGCTTCTCCCGCGCGACGGGCTGTCGCAGGACCTGCAGGCGCGGATAGACTGGGAGCGCGAACAGGCGGAGCGCGTCGTCCGCACGCGGCTGGCGGAGGCGGAGTCGGTCGAAAGCCGCAAACTTGCGCGAATGCGCGCGGAGCTCGTTCAGTACTATCAGGAGCGCCTGACCAACCTGAGCATTGACAGCACGATCGGAACTGCCCAGCGGGCCGCCGAGGCCGAGGCTGAGGCGCAACGGATCTGGGCGATCATTGAGGCGGAGATTGAGGCGGCCCGGCGCCGCGGGGAGGACGACGTCACCACGCTCGAAGCCGAACTCCGGCAGGAGGCGGCGGAGCGGGTGCAGCGCGCGAGGCAGCGGGCGGAGGAGATCAGCGCCGAACGCCGCGAGACCATGCGTGCGGCAGGAGCCGATCTTTACGACCGGATGATCGCGGAGATGCAGCAGTCATGGCCGACGGCCGATGGCGGAGAGGTCTCCGCGGAGGTGGAGGCCGACACGGGCAACTCGCGGCTCGAGGAGATGGGTGCCTCGTACGCTTCCGCCGAGGCGGCGCGTCAGGCGAAGGTGGCGGAGCAGCAGGCGGAGATGGCCCAGGCGATCGCGCGATTGCGGGCGCAGATCACAGAGGGCACAGAGAGCGCGGCGCAGGTTGTTGCGTACCGCAATGGGATCGCGCTTCAGGTCATTCCCGGCGGCACCCGCCGCGGCAGTGACGTGACCCAGTTCATCGCAGACAAGTTGGAGGACTTCTGGGCGGTCAGTGGCAGCAAAAGGAGCTGAAACTGGTGGGCGAGATCGTATACCGACTTTCCGAGCTTGCCGAGCGCGTAGATGGCGAGCTGCGCGGCGATGGGGAGATCACCATCACGGGCGTGGGCCATCTGGAGGATGCCAACGAAGGTCAGATCACCTTCGCCGATGGGCCACGCGTGCAGTCGCTGGCTGACAGCAGCCGCGCCTCGGCTCTGATCGTGCCTCCGGACGTGCAGGTGAAGGGTAAGCCCTTTATCGTCACGGAGGACCCTCGGCTCGCCTTCTCCAAGATACTGGAGCTGTTCGCTCCTGAGAGCCGTCCGGCAGCCGGCGTGCATCCGACGGCGGTTCTGGGAGCGAACGTCACGCTCGGCGAGAACGTGAGCATCGGCGCCCACGCGTACGTCGGCGACGGCACGATTGTCGGCGACAACACCATCGTGCACCCGCTGGCTTACGTCGGCCCCGAGGCCGTCATCGGCGCGGACTGCGTGATCCACCCGCAGGTCTTCGTGGGCTCGCGCGTTCAGCTTGGTGATCGCGTGTCCATCCATGCCGGGGCGTCGGTCGGCGCAGACGGCTTCGGCTATCTGCAGACCTCGACCGGGCATCGGAAGATCCCGCAGATCGGCACGGTCATCGTGGAGGATGACTGCGAGATCGGCGCGAACTCCACCATCGATCGTGCCACGGTCGCGTACACACGCGTCGGCGCCGGTACGAAGATCGACGATCAGGTGCACGTCGCGCACAACGTCGTGCTCGGCCGCAACTGCCTGCTCTGCGGGCAGGTCGGGATCGCGGGCAGCACAACCATCGGCAGCAACGTGGTCATGGGCGGCCAGGCCGGCGTCAACGACCACGTGCAGATCGGTGACAACGTGATCATCGCGGCACGCGCGTCGGTCTTCGGCAACCTGGAGGAGCCCGGCATCTACTCGGGCTATCCGGCCGGCCCACACCAGCAGCAACTCCGCGCCGTGGCGTACACGCGCCGCCTGCCGAAGCTCGTTGAGCGTATCAAAGAGCTGGAGCAGACGGTTGAGGAACTCCGCGCGCGGCTTGCGGAGACTGACAACTGACCGGGAGGCAGCCCCCGATACTCATGCGTGAGGTCTTGATCGCCGCACAGATGTTGACGACCAGGATACTCCGTCTCGGCGGCCAACAGAACGTGCGCCAGTGCGCGTTGTTCATGGCCGCCGCACTGATTCTGGCCTCACTTCCCGCGCACGCCGACCAGCTTCTCGGCTTCACCGTCACCACCGGCTCTATCGGCGGCGTGCGCACAGCAGAGGTCAATGGCGACGGGATGGTCGTCATCCGCCTCCGCTCCACCAACGGCAACGGTCTGGTGGCGAAGGCTGAGAGCGTGGCCTCGCGCCTCACCGACCTCGCACTGGCGGGCCTGCGCCCCGGTGGCGTTGCGGTCCAGCAGATCGGCAGCGAGTGGGGCGTTACCGGCAACGGGCAGCTGATCATCACTGCCGACGCCGAGACTGCGGCCGCATCAGGCCTCGCGCCCCGCGACCTCTGCGAGAGCTGGCGCGCCCGCATTGCGGAGGTGCTGGCTGAGCCCTACCTCTGCATCTCTCCACGCGACGTGCTCGTCGTCCCCTTCGGGGAGCAGCGGACGATCCGCTTCGGCGGGACGATCGCCGCGAAGCCGACCGTCGAGAGCATGGCGCCCGCGGTCGCTGCAATCGAGCAGCAGACCGGCAGGGCCAACGTCCGCGGCGCCGGCACCGGCGCCACCGTCGTGCTGGTCCAGGCAGGGGCGCTGCAGCACGCCGTCACCGTAGAGGTCAAGCGCTGGGCTGCGCAGATAGGCGCCTCAGCGGCTCTGAGCACCCTTCCCGGTGGCCTGCCGGAGTCCATGCGCATGACCGCGCTGCTCAACGCGGCGATGGCGGCGGTCCGGGCGGAGCCCGGTGCGGGCGTGCGCCTCGATGGCATCACACCGACCGCCGCAGGCTGTACCGCCGCGGTGCGCGCGAGCGGCGTTGAGTATCTGCCGGTCACGAAGAACCTCGCCGTCACGATCCGAGGGGGCCTCTCACCGATCCCGATGGCGCAGGCGCTGATGATCAGCAACGCCCCCGAAAAGGTCGATGGCATCGGCGCGTTGATGCGCCAGTCGCTGGTCCCGAACAGCCCGTCGCGGCTGATGTGGCACCACAAGAACTACGTCGGCCGCCCCGTTGTGCTTTCCGTACGCCTCGTGAACGCCGGCGCAGTTCCGGCTCGAGTGCGCGTCGGGTGGGCCGACGCCGGGCCGAGCGGCGATGAGATCTTCGTCGGCTTCAACGCGATGGTCCGCTACTGGGAGAGTGTGCGCAAAGGCCAGGGCTTCCTCGCTACGATCCCGCCGCGTTCGTCCTTCGAGACCAGTGCCATTCGGCTCGCACACCATGACGTGGTCAGCGGACTGATGGAGATGATCGCCGATGCGGGCGAGAACCTCTACGTCGAGGTCATCTCGCGCGAGCCCTCTTCCGGACCGGCCGGCATCGAGGCGCTCTCGGGGCAGGAGACCCAGCTTCCGCTGACCCCCTTCGAGTTCCCGGCGGTCCTGGACGCGGAGGTCGCGCATGAGGTGGGCGGCCGATACGGCCACCTCAGCATCGGGCGTGATGAGCTGCAGAACGAGCAGGGAATCAACCTCGCCGGCGCCTACGGCGTCAGCCATCGCATCCGCGTCAACGTCTCGAACCCGACCGAGCGGCCGGCGGTCGTCGAGCTGGCCCTTCGGGCCGGCGGTGGAGCCGCGCGCAGCGTCATGATGATCGGCGGCAGCCTCAACTGCAGCGGCAACCTCCACGCCGCCGGTGAGCACCTGCTCGACCGCCGCGATCTGCCGCCCGGCGTCTCGACCACGATCCCGCTGGAGATCATCCCGACCGCGGGCTCCAACCTCCCCTTCACCCTGGAGGTACGCTCGCGCACGCGCTGAGACACACTTGAGGAGTGATCGCGATGACCTGGATGGCGCTGCTGCTCGTAGCCGCGATCGTGCTGGTCGTGATCATCGTGGTGGTGCTGCTCCGCGCGCGACATGCGCCCCCGGTCCCGGAGGAGCCGCCGGTTCAGGAGCAGCCAGCCCCTCTGCCCCCGCCACCTCCGGCGGCCACCGCCCCCCCGTCCGGTCTTTCCGTCACGGAGGCCCCTCATGGGCCGCACCCCCGCCCGCATGAGCTTGACCGTGAGGGTCGCCGAGAGCTTCTTCTTCTGCACGAGCGGCTGGTCGGCGCGTTCTTCGAGCGCTTCCCCATGGCGCTGGAGGAGCGCGCGCGGATCGCCGACGCGCTGCTGATCGTGCATGACCGCATGCCGGTCGCGATCGCCCTGGAGCAGTTCCAGGCCGCGGCAGATGCAGAGGTGGGTGCGCCCGCAGCGACCGAATTGACGGCGCGGGAGATGGTCGCCAGCCTCAACGAGCAGCTCAGCCCGGAGCGGCGCCTGAGGCTGCTGGGGACGCTTGAGGAGCCGCTGCCGGCGGATGTCTACGGCCCCGCGTGATGATCGTTGCGCCACCGGAGAACGAACAGACCCCGCCGAATGATCGGCGGGGTCTGTTGTGGCTGACTGGCGAGAGGCGTTACGGCATCGCGCGGCCGCCCCACCACATGGAGGTGCTCTGGATAAGTCCCTGATCGCCCTCAAGTGTGGAGTCGGAGAGCCACTTCGCGTGGCCGTCGAGGAAGCCCACGTTCGCGCCTCCGTTGTGCCTGGCCTTCAGCCGGGCGGTGCCGTTCAGTCCGTAGGTGGTATTGGCCGGATCCACCACGAACGTGTACCACGCGGGGTAGACCACGTAGTAGTCGCAGTCGGTGTACCAGATCGTATTCGCGGGGTTGGGGAAACCGGCGAGGTCGGTCTTCCATTTCGCATCATAGTAGTAGTACCAGGTCATCCAGTAGTTCATGCCGTAGCCAAAGTAGTAGTCCGGATTGGGCCACGCCGTTGCCGGGTTGGCGTCATAAACCCATCCACCACCCGAGCGCGACGGGCAGACGTAGAGTTGCTCATTCTTGATGTAGGGGTAGATCTGCTGCGCCCAAGTCAGTGCCGGATCGCCGTTGGGGTAAGTTGCCGGATAGAACGAGCCGCGAGTACCCTGCAGGTGGCCGAAAAGTACTTCGTCGTAGTCCTGGACATACATCAGTGAACCTGTGACGATTTGCTTCATGTTGCTCAGACAGGATGTCTGGCGTGCTTTCTCACGCGCTCGCGCGAAGACCGGGAACAGGATTGCTGCCAGAATCGCGATAATCGCGATCACAACGAGCAGCTCGATCAGGGTGAAGCCTCGACGCATTTCCATCGCTCCCTTTCACGAAATGATACTGATGTACTGCTCCTTTCACCAAGGCGTACCCGCTTCCTTCTTTCCTTAACAGTATTTCGCCAGATATTTTCCGGCTGGAGGATGTGGCATGGCCTGCGCGGAAAGAGAGGTGCCACGCAGGCGGGGCGGCAGCGGGGGAGATCGCAGGCAGGAGAGTTGACGATGGCTAAGAAGTCGCGCGGCGGCGAGAAGGTCACAATCAAGATCCCACGCCCGCTCTATGATCGCATCGGCGCTATCATAGACGGCGCGGGCTACAACTCCGTCACGGAGTTCGTGGTCTACGTCCTCCGTGACCTGGTCTCAACCCACACGCTCGCGGAGAGCGAGGACTACTCGCCCGAGGAGCTGGAGCGCGTCAAGCAGCGGCTCGAGTCGCTCGGCTATCTCTGAGGCTCGCCCTCCCACAG
>DHPY01000070.1:17490-40018 GCA_002411015.1 Armatimonadetes bacterium UBA5352
AGCATCTCATCCCACACGCTCAGGTATTCGGTGCGCTCCCTCTGCGCGGCCCACTGCGCGAGCAGCGAGTTCAGCTGCCCCATCGGCTCCGCAAGCTGCCAGCGCTTCAGGCTCGGCTTCACGCTGACGACCACAAGCGTCGTCTCCGGCAGCGCCGCATGTATGCGCGCCTCAACCGCAGCGTAGTCCGCCAGCACCAGTCCCGGGTTCCTTGCCTGCGGCGATGTCGTTATCGCCGGAGTAGAGCACGACCATGCGCGGCCGGTAGGCGATGATCACGCGATCCAGGTAGTAGAGCAGGTCCGAAACCTGTGAGCCTCCGAAGCCGCGGTTGATGACCGGTGCGAACGGCATATCCTCCGCCACTGTCTTCCAGGCCACAACCGTTGAACTGCCGGTGAACAGCAGCGGGCTCTCCGGCGGAGGCGTCTCGCGGTCGCGCTCCTCAAACTTCGCGATCGTCTCCCCCCACCGCTCCGGCGCCAGTTCCGGCGTCTCTTCGCGGACCACGTTCAGCACCGGAAGCAGCATGACGCTCAGTATTGCGACGCTCGCGACCGCTGCTGCCAACTCACTCAGCGTAACGCCACTGCTCATATCTGTCGGTCTCCTGTCGACTGCGCGGCTCGGGTTACTCCGAGGTTGGTGTTCGCGGAGCACACCTGTCGGTCTGGCCCCGCTTGCCATGCCTGCTTCGCCATCGCCCCGCGCAATCCTGCCCTGGAGCGTGCTCGCAACAGCAGGGATTTGAGCGCGCGGCGGGGAAATGCGCCGCGTTCGTTACATGAGGAGTGTGACCGGGTTGGACGTCGCCAGACAGATCGAGGTGCTCATTCGCGCTCGCTATTCAGTCATCTACATCGTCTCCTGGGAGGAGGAGCGGGTGGAGCAGACGCTGCGGGCGGTGGGGGAGAAGCTGGACAAGAACGTCTTCACGTGGACCGTCACGCAGGGGATGCTGCACGCCGACGGCCGTGGCAGCGGTGCTTCCACCGGAAGCGCTGTCCAGGGCCTTGAGTTCGCCCTCGCGCAGCAGGACCCGGCGATCTTCATCATGCGCGACTTCGACACAACTCTGAACGACCCCATCGTCGAGCGGAAGCTGCGCGATGTCGCGAAGGCATTTCGCTCGAGCTACAAGACGCTCGTGATCCTCTCACCGGTGCTCACCATCCCTCCGCACCTGGAGAAAGAGATCACGGTCATTGACTACCCGCTGCCCGATGAGGCCGCGCTCGGTGAGCTGCTGGACGCGCTCATTGCGCAGTTGCGCGATCACCCCACCATCCACGTTGACCTCACCGATGAGACGCGCGAGGGCATTCTGAAGGCCGCTCTTGGCCTCACCGCGACGGAGGCGGAGGATGCGTTCGCCAAAGCGGTCATCCTCAACGGCAAGCTCGACCGCGACGACATCGGCCTGATCGTCAGCGAGAAGCAGCAGGTAATCCGCAAGTCGGGGATCCTGGAGTACTACGAAGCCGAGGAGCAGATAGCCACCGTCGGCGGCCTGGGGGCGCTGAAGGAGTGGCTGCAGAAGCGGGGGAAGGCTTTCAGCGAAAAGGCGCGCGCCTTCGGCCTCCCCGAGCCGCGCGGCGTGCTGCTCATCGGCGTGCAGGGCTGCGGGAAATCGCTCTCCGCGAAGGCAGTCTCCGGACTGTGGCATCTGCCGCTACTGAGGCTCGATCTCGGCTCCGTCTTCAGCGGGATTGTCGGCTCTTCGGAGATGAACATGCGCCGGGCCATGCGCCTCGCGGAGTCGGTCTCGCCGTGCATTCTGTGGCTGGACGAGCTGGAGAAGGGCTTCTCCGGCACAAGAAGCAGCGACTTCTCCGATGCCGGCGTGGCCGCGCGCGTCTTCGGCAGCTTCATCACCTGGCTGCAGGAGAAGACGCAGCCGGTCTTCGTGATCGCCACCGCGAATAACATCTCGGCGCTCCCCCCGGAGTTGATGCGCAAAGGGCGCTTCGACGAGATCTTCTTCATCGACCTGCCTCGCCAGGATGAGCGCGAGGAGATCTTCCGCATCCACATCGCGAGACGCGAGAGGGACCCCGAGCGCTACAACCTGCGCGCACTCGCCGAGGAGGCCGAGGGCTTCTCCGGCTCGGAGATCGAGCAGGTGGTCATCTCCGCGCTCTACGATGCATTCGACCGCGCCGGCGAGCTGTCGCAGGAGGACCTGATGGCGAACATCGGCAACACCGTGCCGCTGTCGCAGACGCGCGCGGAGGAGATTGAGGCCCTGCGCGACTGGGCCCGAGATCGCGCGCGACCGGCCTCGCCGTAGGACAGGCGTCCTCGCCTGTCAGTCTCGCCTGTCCATGCCGATCGAGCAGAGCGGCGCCGAGCTATCGACGCCGCTCTCTGGCCATGTCATCGCCTCTGGGGCACTAGCCCGTCTTCACTCGCTCGACCGCCTCCCAGAGCGCCGCGCAGATGTACTCGTTATCGGAGGACGAGATCTGCGGGTGGATCGGCACGCAGAAGAGCCGCTGCCCGAGCAGCTCTGAGCGCGGGAGATCGCTGTGGTCGGTGTTGTTGAAGAGGAACTGGTTGGAGTGGTAGCACGGCGGGTTCGCCACCACGCACGGAACGTCGAACTCCTCGCGCATGATCTGCAGGAGCCGGTCACGCTTCTCGCCCGCCCACTCCTCGGGCACGAGGCAGGTGTAGAGGTAATAGCTGTGCCAGCAGTCCTCAGGCACGTAGGGCAGCTCGATCGGGTCGATCCCCGCGAGCAGTCCGTTGCGCTCGGCGGCGACCGCCCGGCGCTGGTCGAGCATCGTGTCGATGCGCCCGAGCTGCACGAGGCCGACCGCCGCCTGAACGTTCGTCATCTTGTAGTTCGTGCCCCAGACGTCGCCGCCGAAGCCGCGGATCTTGCGCATCCGCTCGGCATCGCCGGCCTCCTGGGTGACGACCATCCCTCCCTCGCCGAGGGTGGTCATGTTCTTCATCGTGTGGAAGCTGAAGACGCAGATCCATTCCCACGAGCCGACGCGGCGGTCCTTGAGCCTCGCGCCGCATGAGCGGGCCGCGTCGCCGATCACCTTCGGCGGGCCAAAGCGCGGGTGCGGGTGGTTCTCGGCGATCTCGACGTATGCGTCAATCGGAGCCGCCATCCCGTTCATGTGCACCGGGAAGATCGCGCGCGTGCGGTCGGTGATACGCGCTTCCACGTCAGCCGGATCCGCCTGGAAAGTCCGCTCGTCCACCTCGCACCAGACGACCTTCCCGCCCTGCCCGAGGACCGCGAGCGCCGCGGCCTTAAAGTTGATCGCCGGCACGATCACCTCATCGCCCGGCTGCAGGTCCAGCGCCATCACGGCCATGTCCAGGCCCGAGCCGGCGCCATTCACGGTCAGCGCATAGCGCGCGCCACACCACTCCGCGAACTTGTCCTCGAACTCGTGCGAGACCTCATTGTGCGCGTCAAAGCCGACGTCCGGGCGGTTGCAGCGCTCCATCTCAGCGCGCACGGCCTCGAACTCCTCGGGCCCGTAGTAGGAGCCCATCCTCGGCTCGTTCGCCCACTGGATATCCGGCTTCTGCGTCGCGATGATCTCTCTGCGGCGATCGGCGTCCATTGGCATTGCCTCCCGTGCTTGTGTTGGGCGGAGGGTTCCTCGCCGGGCTTCGCGCGACCTCTACAGCTCGATTTCCATCCCGTCGCGCGCGATCGTGAACGGGAACGGGAGGTGCGTGAAGCACATCTCCCACAGCCGGTCCTCGCCCGTCCCGTGCCATGGGTCCCAGATGTGCGTCAGCAGCAGCTTCGCCACCGGCTTGTCCGCCAGCCACGGGAGGACCTCCTCCGGACGGATGTGCGTCATCTCCATCACGAGCAGGTCCAGCGGCTCAGCCACCACGCGGTCGAGGCAATGGAAGTCACGCGGCTGGTCGCCGCTGAAGGCGATGCGCCGGCCCTCCAGCTCCATCAGGTAGCTGAACGCCTGGCCGCGGTTCGGCAGCCCAAGTTCCGCGTACTTCGCGCCAAGCGACTCGAGGTGCCCGCTCGGGAGCGCCGTCACCCGCAGGCGCTCATCGGAGTAGCAGGGCCCCTCATCCACCCCGGATAGCTCCAGCTTCACGGGGCGCACCTCCGGCGCGATGTACAGCGCCTCCAGGTACGCCTGGAGGCGCTCGATGGCCTCGGAGGGCAGGCAGTAGGTGACGGTCTGCTCTGCGCCGCGCCCGTGCTTGAGCATATTCGTGAGCTGCGCGAGACCGCCAACGTGGTCCGCGTGCATGTGCGTGACGAAGAGCGCGCGCAGGGCCCCGAAGTCCTTCCCCGCGCGGCGGTAGGTCGCCGAGACCGGCTCGCCGCAGTCTACGAGATAGGCGAAGCCATCGCTCTCGATGAGTGTTGAGGAGCTGTTGCGGGTCAGGGTGTGGCTGCCATGGCTGGTGCCGAGGGTCGTGATGAGCATCGCGCGGGGCCTCCGGTGGATGGCTGGAAAGGAGGTGGAAGATTGGCCGCGATGGGCGCGCTCACCTGCAACGATGGGGAATCGGGCGGTGACCGCCTACTGCACCGGAGTGTTCCAGGCGCGATCGTACTGCTCGCGGTTGGCGCTCTTCGCGTGGCCGTCCCCGAAGAGGATGTTCCAGCGCCCCGCCTCGTAGCTGAGCCCCCCGTGCCATGCGCCATGCGCGTCCATCATGATGTTGGTGTTGGCGGGGTCAGCGAGCGTTGAGGGACCGATGTGCGCGAAGGCGACCTCCGTGCGGAAGAGGTAGCTCGACCCAACCCCGGCGAATGCGGTCGGCCGAGCAGGCATCAGGTAGGGCGTCCCCTCCAACTCGCTGTAGCCGGTGTCCCCGGCGCAGTGGAAGACCTCGCGGCTCTTGCAGTAGGGCTGCAGCACATCCACAAGCCGGGGCATGACGGCGATGAGCGCCTGCCACTGCGGGAATCCCGCCCAGATCTGCGGTGCGTGCTCATCGGCAGCGTCCTTCGCGAACGGGTAGAGGTCATCGTAATCCGCGGCGTACATCTCGTGCGCAAGCCCAAGCTGCTTGAGGTTGCTGAGGCACTGCGTCTCACGGGCCTTCGCGCGGGCGCGGGCGAACACCGGGAAGATCAGTGCCGCGAGGATCGCGATGATCGCCACCACCACGAGAAGCTCGATCAGCGTGAATCCGCGGCTGCGCATCATTCGTCACTCCGGTAGTGGGAGATGCGCGCGAGGTCCTCGGCGTCGAATGGCAGGTGGTCGCTGCGCAGGTCAGTCACGAACCAGTAGCGTCGCCGGTGGATGGGGGAGGGGCCGAGCCGCCTGACGGCTTCCTTGTGCTGCGGTGTCGCGTAGCCGCGGTTGCTCTCGAGCCCATACCCGCGGTGGGTAAGCGACAGCCGCTCCATCATGCGATCGCGCGTCACCTTCGCCAGGATGGACGCGGCGCCCATGCGAGGCGAGCAGGCGTCGCCGCCGACGAATGCGCGGTGGGCATGTGCGATGCCGCGCGGCGGGAGACCGTCTATGAGGGTGAACTCGGGCTGCACCGTGAGGCCCTCCAGCGCCCGGCGCATCGCGAGGCAGGTCGCGCCCCAGACGTTGATGCGATCGATCACGTCGGCCTCCACCACGCCAACGGCCCACGCGAGCGCGCATGCCCGGACCTCCTCATAGGCGACATCGCGCTGCTCGTGCGTGAGCAGCTTCGAGTCGGCCACCAACTCCAGCCGCACCCCCGGCTCCAGAATCACCGCAGCCGCCACGAGCGGTCCGGCCATCGCGCCACGCCCGACCTCGTCCACCCCCGCGAGCAGCCGGTGGCCACGGTCGAGGGCCCACTCATCCGGTTCACCGAACTTGTAGCGCGGCTGCTGGTTCATCTGAAAGCTCCTCGCGCGCTCTGGCGGCAACTGTCAGTGTACTGCGAATGGCCGACATATGTAAAGACCGGATCGGGGAAGCCCGATCCGGTCTTTGTGCGGGTCCAGTCAATCCCCGAAGGGGGAGCGAGTCAGTGTAGTATCCGGATGCGCTGTGGCGGCCAGAAGATGACCATCGCCTTGCCCAGGATGTTCTCCCGGGGCACGAACGGTCGCGCCTGCCACTCACCGGTGTCCGGGTCCCAGAAGCCCCAGCGATGGCTGTCGTTGGAGTCATTCCGGTTGTCGCCCATCATCACGAAGTTGCCCGGGGGCACACTCACGCAGTGATCCGGATCGGGCCAGACGTAGTTCGGCGGCTCCGCGATGTACTCCTCGGCCAGGCGCTCGCCGTCGCGATAAAGGGCGCTGTCCTTCACGCAGAGCCTGTTGCCCGGCGCTCCCGTGATGCGCTTGATGAAATCCTTGTCATCAGGCGACGCGGCCGGCGGTGCATTGAAGACCGCGATCTCGTCGGGCTTCGGGGCGCGCACAAAGTACACGAACTTGTTGACGAGAATCCGGTCACCCTCCTGCAGCGTGGGCAGCATGGAGCCCGACGGGATGTAGAAGGCCTGGATGACGAACGGGCGGAGCAGGCAGAAGACGAGAAGCACCGCAACAAGCGCAGAGTCCACGATCTCGAGGATCGAGACCCGCGACGCGCGGCTCATCTCTATGCGGGGCACCGCGACGCGAACGCCCACTATGATGCCTATCAACCCGACAATCTGCCATGGGTTGTCAAAGGCAAGGATTGACTCTGCTCCGTTCAAGGTTGCTCCTCAACTGACAGGCAGGTCTGCGTCAGGCGTTCTTCGGCTTCTCGATGCGCTCGCGCACGCGCGCGCCGCGGCCGACGCGATTGCGCAGGTAGTAGAGTTTGGCGCGGCGGGTAGCACCCATGCGGGTGACCTCAATGGCCGAGACGGTGGGGGAGTGTACCGGGAAGGTGCGCTCCACGCCGATGCCGTGGGTGACGCGGCGGACGGTGAAGGTCTCGTTAAGACCGCTGCCCTTGCGCGCGATGACGATGCCCTCGAAGGGCTGCACGCGCACGCGCGTCTCCTTGCCGCTGACCTCAGAGATGCGCACGCCGACGCGCACCGTGTCGCCCGGCTGGAAAGCCGGCACCTCGGACTTCTTGTTCTCTTCTTCAATCCGCCTGAGCAGGTCGGTCATCGTAATTGCTCCTCGCTCGCACCGACGCAGATGGCCGGTCTTTGGTTCACTCGTCAACTGATTCGTCTGCGATCTCCGCAAGCAGCTCGCGGTCAGTCGCCGTCAACTCCGCAGCCGCCAACAGATCCGGCCTGCGCTGCATTGTCCGCAGCAGTGACATCTTCCGCCGCCAGCGCGCCACGGCGACATGATCGCCCTCAACAAGTTCCACCGGCACCTCCATCCCGCGGAACTGCGGCGGGCGAGTGTAGTGCGGGTGCTCCAGCAGCCCGTCCTCGAACGAGTCCGTCGCCGCCGAGGCCTCGTTCCCCAGCACTCCCGGCAGGAGCCGCACCACCGCGTCGATCAGCACCAGCGCCGGCAGCTCGCCGCCGGTCAGCACGTAATCGCCGATCGAGATCTCATCGGTCACAACCAGCTCGCGGACGCGCTCGTCCACGCCTTCGTAGTGGCCGCACAGCACCACCATCTGCCCGAGAGCCGCGAACTCCCGCACTCGCCGCTGGGTCAGCGTCTCGCCCTGTGGCGTCACGAACACCACTGCGGCATCCGGCTCGGTGGCGATCTCCTCAATGCACGCCACGAGCGGCTCGGGCTTGAGCACCATCCCGGCGCCACCGCCGTAGGGCGCGTCATCAACGATGCGGTGCCGGTCGGTCGTCCAGTCGCGCGGGTTGTGCACACCGAAGCTGACCGCGCCCGTCTCCTGCGCGCGCGCCATGATGCTGAAGCCGAGTGCCTGCGCGACCATCTCCGGAAAGAGCGTCACGACGTTAACGCGCACGATGGGAACCTCCGACGCCCGGGTCGGCTACTCCTCATCGAGCAGGCCCTCGACCGGCTCGACGATGATCCGCCCGGCATCAAGGTCAACCTCGCGGATGACATCGCTGATCGCCGGCAAGAGCACGCCGCTGTCGGTCTCGTAGATGTCATTCGCGCCGGTGCGCATGATCTGCGTGACGCGGCCGAGGTCGCGCCCATCGCTCGTAAAGACGTGCAGGCCCACGATCTGGAAATCGTAGTAGGAGCCCTCGGGTAGAGCCGGGATGTCTTTGCGCCCGATGCGCAGCGCCTGCCCGCGGATGGCCTCCGCCTGGTCGCGGTCGTCGATGCCCTCGAGCTTGACGATGCAGCGCCCGCCGACGATGCCCTTCACGTACTCGATCGTCGCGCGCCGCGGTGCGCCTCTCCCGACCATCTCGAGCGCCGGCCACTCCGGCAGCCGCTCGGGGAAGTCGGTGTTCAGGTCCACCCAGACCTCACCGTTCAAACCGTGAGGCTTCACCACCACGGCGAGGACGATGTAGTCCGCATCAGCAGCGGTCCCCTCAGGGCCGCTCGATCGTGGGTGCCTGGACCTCCGCAACCTCGGGGCTGACCTCCTGGCTCGTCTCGACCGTGATACCGCCCTCGGTCTCACGGATCTCGATGACCTTGTCATCGCTGACGACGATCTCGACGCCGCGCAGAGCCGTCTGAATGTTGCCGCCAACAGCGATCTCGGCCCAACTCTCGAGGGTGCCGCGGATGACCTCGGTGCCCTCCTCGAGCTCAGCCACCGCACGCTGGCGCTGGATCAGCTCGTCCTTGGCCTGCCGGAAGCGGCGCTTCTCCGCCTCGATCTGCTGCCGCAGAGCCATCGCCTGCTGGATGTCCGTGCGCTGCAGTTCCGTGACGTACTGCCGGGCGCCGATGTCGAGCTGGGTGATGCGGCCGTCGAGCTGCTCGATCGCAGCCGTGAACTCGTCGTCAAGCTGCTCCTTCAGACCGGGTGTGACGATCGCACGCAGAATCACATCGCGCTTGATAGTAACCGAATCGGGCATTGACAGAATCCTCCATGCTCCCTCTACAGGACGGGGGCCTCAGTCTGCTCCAGGACGTGTTGTGCCGCCGATCAGGAGAGGATCTCGACGGTGGCCTTGCGGTCGCTTCGGGTCGCGGCTGCCTTCACAATCGTGCGCAGCGCGTTCGCGATCCGCCCACCCTTGCCGATGACCTTGCCGAGATCGTCCTCGGCCACCGAGACCTCATAGACGACGATGCTCTCACCGGCCACCTCGTTGACATGAGCCGCTTCCGGCTCGTCCACGATTGATTTGACCATCAGCTCGACCAACTCTCGCATTGCTTGCGCCCCCAGTCAATGAGCGGGTGTAGGCACGTGCCAAAAGGCGTACGGTGAGGCGTTCTCCGCCGGCTGACCAGCCTGTTACTGCGCGTCGCCCGCAGGCGCCACTTCCGCCGAGGCCTCAGCCTCGGGCGCGTCCGCGCCATCGCCGATGACGCCGGCGCGCACGAGCAGCGCGCGGACGGTGTCGGTCGGCTGTGCGCCGATCTGCAGCCAGTGTGACGCGCGCTCCGCGTCAACCCTGAGCGTGGCCGGGTGGGTGGCCGGGCTGTAGTAGCCGATCTCCTCAACCGCGCGTCCGTCGCGCTGCTTGCGACTGTCGGCTATGACGATCCGGAAATGCGGGTCGCGCTTGCCGCCGAACCTCTTAAGTCGAATCTTCGTGGCCAAAGGTTACGCCTCTCCCTTCGCCGTGCAGGCCTATCGGAGCCCGATCTGCATGCCGCCGATCCGGGCCTTGCCTCCACCGGTGAGCTGCTTCATCATCTTCGAAAGCTCGCGGAATTCCTTCAACATGATGTTGACGTCCTGAACGCGGACGCCACTGCCTGCCGCAATCCGCCGCTTGCGGCTGGCGTTGAGTATCTCAGGATCGTACCTCTCCTCAGGCGTCATCGAGTTGATGATCGCCTCCACCTGGTCCAGCTCCCGCTCGTCGAACTCCCCCGCGCCCAGGTTCGGCATCTGCTGGGCCATCCCAGGGATCATCTTCATGATCTGGTCAAGCGGGCCCATCTTCCGCACGTTCCGCAGGTGGTCGCGGAAGTCCTCAAGATCGAACTGCGCCGTCATCAGCCGCTTCTGAAGCTTCTGCGCCTGCTCGAGGTCCACGGCCTGCTGCGCCTTCTCCACGAGGGAGAGCACATCGCCCATCCCGAGGATGCGCTGAGCCATCCGGTCCGGGTAGAACGTGTCCAGCCCATCCAGCTTCTCACCGGTGCCGACCAGCTTGATCGGCTTGCCGGTCACTGCGCGCGCCGAAAGCGCCGCGCCGCCGCGAGCATCGCCATCGAGCTTGGTGAGCACCAGCCCGTCAAGCTCCAGCGCCTGCCCGAACTCCTCCGCGACCGTCACGGCCTCCTGACCGGTCATGGCATCCACGACCAGCAGGACCTCCGGGTCGGGCACGACCTTCGCCTGCTCCGAGAGTTCGCCCATCATCTCCCGGTCGATGTGCAGGCGACCGGCGGTGTCCACGACCACGACATCGTAGCCGCGCGAGCGCGCGTGAGCGAGAGCCGCCTCCGTGATCCGCACCGGATTGCTCTCGCCGAGCGTGAAGACCTCGACGCCGACCTCCTCGCCGACCTGCCGAAGCTGCTCGATGGCGGCGGGACGGTAGACGTCTGTAGCGACAAGGAGCGGCTTCCGGCCGGACTTCTTGAGCTTCAGCGCGAGCTTGCCCGCGGTGGTCGTCTTACCGCTGCCCTGCAGGCCGCAGAGCAGGATGACCGTCGGTGGCTGGTCGGAGAACTCGATCTCAGCGCGCTCGGAGCCCAGTAGTCTGACCAGCTCGTCGTGAACGATCTTAACGAGCTGCTGCGTCGGGTTGAGGCCCTTGAGGATCTCCTCGCCCAGCGCCTCAGTCTGAATGTTCTTGATGAAATCTTTGACGACGCCGTAGTTGACGTCTGCCTCGAGGAGCGCCATCTGGACGTCCTTGAGGCCCGCACGAATGTCCTTCTCGCGCAGCTTCCCGCGGCCGCTGAGCTGCTTGAATGTCCGCTGCAGCCGATCCGTCAGCGTCTCAAACAACCGCCACTACCTCCACAGGTGTGTTGGGCTGAATGCGCCTCGTTGGCTCCGCAGGCAGAAAGAGGCCGGGCCCGTAACTGGCCGGCCCAGCCGCGTGATGCCAGGACCGCTTCAGAGAGCAAAAGTATACCTGTAGCGACCCGCGCTTGTCAACCACTGTTGCCCGCAAGCTGGCGCTGCACGGTGGGTCGGGCGGCACGCTCGCTCTCCCGCAACTTCCGAGGAGGGCCGAATGCCGCCCGCGTGGAACCTCTCAGCGACGCCTGCGTCTAACCGGCAGGCACTATCCCAGCGCATGGAGTGACATCATGAGTCTTCGCGGCAGAACACTGGTCCTCTCGGCCCTGGCAGCTTTCGCGCTGATCGCCATTGCGGGGTGCGGTGGGGGAGGCGGCGGCAACGCTGCGCCTGTCGTCAATTCCCTTACTGCCACTCCCGCGGCGGTCTGGCCCGGCCAGCAGTCAGCCATCACGGCCAACGCCAGTGACCCTAACGGTAACCCCCTCAGCTATGCCTGGGCGGTTACGCCCGCAACCGCCACGCTGAGCGGCAGCGGCGCGACGCGGACCTTCACCACCCAGACCGGCGGCGTCTACACCGTGACAGTCACCGTCAGCGACGGTCTCGGCGGCCAAGCCTCCAAACAGGTCACGGTCACCGTCGGCGCCACCGTTCGCGGGACCACCATTGACGTGAGCGATGGCCAGCCCGAGGCGGGCGTGACCGTCACCATCAACGGCCGCAACGCGACCTCAGACGCCCAGGGCGTCTTCACCGTCCGCGGCATCGGCCAGGGCCAGCACACGCTCTCGGTCGGCGGCGACTACGCCGTCATCGGAACGAGCGTCATCGTCAACGCCACCACCCCGGGCCAGACCATCCAGCTCGGGAACGTGAACGTGGCCGACATCGGCGGCGGCCCGCCCCCGCCCCCGTTCTAGCCCTACGTCGCATGTGAGCCAACAGCGAGCCCGGACCTCGATCTCGAAGTCCGGGCTCATGTCGTCTCAGCCAAACGCACCGTGACTGTCGCTCAGTCGTCCGAGAGCCCGTCGAAGCGGAACTGCTCGGTGATCTCGACGGCGTCGGTCGAGTACGGCCAGCCCAGCACCTCGCTGAGGAGCTTCCGCTGCGTGGCGCAGTAGTCAATCAGCGAGTTGATCCCCTTCATCTCCGCCCACGGGACCTGCTTGATGCGATCCGCTGAAGCATAGGCGCCGTTGATCAGCAGCGTGGCGTTCACGGCCTCCTCCGCGGGCGCGTGCAGCGTCTTCGTCTCTCCGCGGATCGCCGCGATGAGGTTCTTGTGGATCTCGTCGCGATCGGTCGGCTCCTCAAAGACGATCGGCTCTTCCTCGCCATCGAGGTGTACGACGGCCTGCTTCGTGTCCCACTGCGCGCGACCCTTCGTGCCGTAGATGTCCAGGTCGGTGCGGTAGGTCTTGTCGCAGTTGGTGGTGCAGTAGAAGTGCAGTGTGGCCTCGCCGAGGTCCGCGCGCACCGCCGCGAGGTCCTCGACCTCGATGTTCGGATGCGCCTGGTACAGCTCGGCCTGCACCGAACGTGGCATGGCGTGGTCCTCGAAGCGCGAGCCCATCTGCAGGGCGGTGTTCATGAGGTGGACCGCCTGATTCATCATGACGCCATCCCAGACCGGGTGCCCGTCGGCGTAGCGCTTGCCGGTCCAGTGGCCGCGTGCATAGTACTCGTCGGTGCGGTCCCACTCCATCACGCCGATGACGTCGGTCAGCTCACCCAGCCCTCCGTCCGCGATGAACTTCTTGAGCTGGTGGGAGTGCGGGAATGAGGTGTACTGGAAGTCCACCGCGACGAAGAGGCTCTTCTCCTTCGCGAGCCGGGCGACTTCCCAGCCATCCTGCGCGAGGACCGTGACCGGCTTCTCAACGAGGACGTTGATCCCCCGATTGAGGCACTCGATCGTGTACGGGGCATGCCAGTGATGGGGCACACCGAGCGCCACGTAGTCGAGCTCATCGCCGAACTCGTCGAGCATGGGGATGATGTCATCGAAGACCGGCACTCCCCACTCCTTGACCTCCGCAACGTGCTCGGCAACCTTCTCACGCTCCGGATACTTCTCCACGGCGGCAACGAGGTCCACGTCTTCCAGCGAGTTCATGATGGTGCGGTGGTACCGCGCGATGCCGGATACCCCGACGACCGCGGCCTTGACAGGTTCCACGATACGAACACCTCCGAACGGCGGCTAACGGCTGCTAACGACGGCAAACGGCTGCGAACGACAGGGAAAGCTCGATTCCCGTGGCGCGGGCTTCCAGCCTGCGAGCCGTTGTGGCGCAGGCTTCCAGTCTGCGAGCGCGTTGGAGACGGCTCTCGTGGCGCTCCACTTGCATTAAGCAGGTGGGGCGGGGGCGCCCCACCGGCGGTTCCTCCATATGTCCCCGGCCGTGCGGGCGAGGGCGCCCGCACCACTTAACCGTCTGCGACTCGTGGCGGCGTCCGCGGCTCCGGCTTACTCCGCGGGCATGGCGGCCAGCTTGCCCGCCAGCACCCGCGGCATCGCCTCGTGCAGGAAGACCTGCACCAGGATCCGGTCGGCCGCCTCAGGCGTCGGGCGGTAGAGTTCGATCAGGCGCCCCCGAATCTCCTCCCCCGCGCGCTGATACTGATCCTCCGACATCGCGCGCGCCAGCGAGAGCAGGTCAACCACCTCATCCTCGGCCAGCCCAAGCTCCGGATCGGCCAGCTCAACCGCCAGCGGCTGAACCTCCTGCTCAAAGGCGGCATCGTCCAGCTCCCGCACCCAGTCCACGAGGTCCAGCACCTGCCGCCGCGCGTCCTCCTCGCCGGTGATGATCGCGATCTGCGGGTCAGTCAGGACATCTCGCAGCCGCGTCGCGAACGGCAGCAGAGCCTCACTAAGCCGCGTGTCCATCTCGATGAGCTGATTGTTGATCTCCGCGATCTGCCCCTCAATCGTATCTGACGGCTGCTCATCGCGCAGCGCCAGATCACGCTTCTGCGTGAGGAGTGGCAGAAGCTGGTTGAGCCGCGCCACACGCTCCTGCTCACCGGCGACGGCGATTGCGCGAAGCTCGTCCACCAGCGGAGTCAGCGAGTTGATCTGCTCGCGGCTGAGTTGAAGCGTGTTCATGTCATTGATCAGCGCGATCTCGGCGTCGAGTGTAGTCAACTGCCCGCCTACCTGCACAAGCTCCGGGCATAGCTGCGCAGAGACGCCGCCCGTAGCGAGTGTGAGGGCGGTGGTCGCGGCGACACAGACGAAGATGGTGAAGCGTACGGGTGAATGCATGACAACTCCTCCGGCGATCCTCCTGCTGCTGGCGCGTATGATTGTACATCGGCGGCCGCGATGCTGCAAGGACCGCATTCGCGTTCGCTCCGATCCGGCCGTCGCCGCCGGAAGGAAGCGCGCCGCCAATGGCGAAACTGCCACATAACGCTTCTCAGTATGGGACCGCGGAGGTAACCGAATCATGCGATGCCTGCCGGCGCTCATTGTCTTCTGCCTCGTAATGACCTTTGCGGCGCAGTCGCACGCGCAGGCGCCGCTGCAGCAGTGGTCCATCCAGGGGACGGCGCCTGTGCGCGTGACGCTGCCCGCCGCCAAGGCCCCCGCGACCGCGTGGGCGCGCAGCGCGGATGGCGCCTGGCTCGAACTGAGCCCTGAGTTCGCCGACGGGCGCGTGCAGATCACGCTCACTGCCGAGGCCATGCGCGATGGCGCCGCCCTGGTCGTGATCGATCCGCCCGCGTGGCTGGCACTCGAAGACGCCGGCCCACCGACGGTCGTAGCCTTCACCATCGACGGCGCCGACGCCACCGGTACTCAGGCCACCGATCTTGGCTGGCTGGACGAGATACCCCAGGTACTGGTGCTGCGCGTGCGGGATGAGGACAACCGTCTCGACCGCGCCTCGGTGCAGGTGCGCACACCGGTCGGCGTCTTCCGGCCCGGAGACAGCGGCGTGACCTTCCGGCCCAGCGGCAGGCGTGGAGGCACCCTGACCGTCCGCCCGCGCGAGATCGCGGGGCTCGAGACGATCACGCGCACCGCGGCCCACCTCATCGTGGACGACTACGCGATCGATCAGCAGGACACCCGCCGCAGCGTCTCCTGGGCGCTCTCACCGCGCATGAAGCTCGACGACGGCGCGCTGCTGATTGTGGACAGCGTGACCTCATCCGGCGGCTGGGAGGACTGGTCGGTGGTCGCCGACGGCGCCATCATGAACGAGGGTGACGGCACCACCGGGGGGAGGACCTGGCTCTCGGACAACAAGGAGGGCGAGCACTGGATGATCTGGCGCCTCCCGGAGGAGCGCATGGTCCGGGGCGTGAAGCTGGCGTGGCCCTGGTACGAAACCTGGCGGACATCGCGCAACTACGATGTGCAGGTGCTCGAGGGCGATGAGTGGGTCACGCGGGTGCAGGTGCGCGACCAGACCGAGCAGCAGGTCACCGAGCACCTCTTCAAGGCGCCTGTGCGCACTGCGGGCATCCGGATCCTCCAGCAGCCGATGGGCGGGCAGATCGACCGCCAGGACCTGATGTGGCTCTCTGAGGCGGAGGTGCTCTACGCGGAGTAGTGGGGCGTGCACCCTCCCCCGGCCCCTCTCGGTTCCGGATAGGGAGGAAGACAACGACCGCAGGCTGGAAGCCTGCGCCACGGGCTGTGCGGGCGGGGCGCCCGCACCACGATGGCTTCCGATGCCTACCGGGGGGCAGGCTTCCAGCCTGCCGCCGCAAGCCGTCGTCGTGTCGTTTCGTAGCGACGGGCTTCCAGCCCGTCAATCGTGCTCGCGGAACAGCCGCTGGACTTCCATCGTCCATTCGCGTATCTCATCCCAGTCGCGCAGGTCGTGCCGACCCGACGTGGGGCCGCCGCCGCGCCCGACTACCGACTTCATCACCATCCGCAGCACGAAGTTGTAGCGATCATAGTCAATCACGCCGCCGAACGCACCGATTGAGACCGGCTTCACGCTTGGCGCATACTCCGGCAGGGACTCGTTCATGATGCGGACAATCTCGGGCCGCTCGTCCGCGATGCCCGCAGCGCCGCTCATGTGAAAGTAGGCGACCGGGCGTGCCGCCAGCGCCTGCTCGTTCCGGGCGACGAATGCGCGCGCGGGCTTGAGCCAGTTCCCGGCCCAGACCGGCGAGCCGATGATACAGGCGTCGTAGCCTTCCGCGCTCTGTAGCTCGCGGCAGCGCGCCACATCGGCCTCGTCGCCGCCTTCGCGAAGCGTCGTCGCGATCGCCTCGGCGACCTCCGCGGTGCTCTTGTGGGCTGTCTCATACGCGACAAGGACCTTCATGTGGTTCGCCTCCAGATGGCTGGTGACGCGCTGTTCCGTGCCAAAGCAAAAGTACCCTTCACGCTCGGAGAACTCTGAAGAGCCGTTTCGGGAGGACCCATCCCATGATGCGAACCATCATCCGGACTACTCTGCTCGCCGGACTTGTCCTCACCTTCTCCACGGGCGCCAACGCACAGGAGCCAAAGCGCTACCGCATCCCTCCGGAGATGATTCGCCCCGAGATCGGCTTCGCCTACACCGCCGGGATGGACTTCGGAGAGGAAGGCGACAAGGGGAGCGGGAATAGCTCGCAACTGATGGTCTTCGAGGACGGCCGGCCGCTTGGCCCGCCACACGCCCTCCATGCGGACATCCGCGAGAAGGGCGAGGGCCGGTTCTCGCACTGGACTCGCGAGGGGCTGTACTTCTCGGCATCCGATAACACCGATCCGCGCAGCAATGGCCGCACCTACGAGGTGGCTTCCACGAACCCCGACAGCATGCTTGGCGGCATGGGCGAGCAGCCGCGCACCGAGCACTCGCACGCTGAGGAGATCAGCTCCTCCGCACGCGAGTACGCCATCGAGATGGGCGGCACGCTCGACATGGAGAACACGCTCACGGTGGCCTCCGGCAACTACCAGGTGGCGTTCCAGCCGAACCTGCAGCTCACGATCGAGAACACAGGCGACACGGCCGTCGTGAACCCGCGGCTGGTCATCAACGATCGCGGCAACTGGTACACCTTCGACAGCCTGCTCGAGGAGTTCACACGCGGCGCGCAGAGCGATCAGGACAAGGCCTACCTGATCTGGGAGAACATGCGCCGGAACCTCTACCACGAGACGCCGCTGTTTGTGGACGACGAGCCACACGACCCGGTACGGCTGATGAACATCTTCGGCTTCAACCTCTGCGATGACGCCGGGAACTCCGGCTGCTCGCTCTACCAGCACGGCGGCTTCCCGGGCTCAAAGAACCGCGCGCTCTACGGGCACGTCCAGTGCGAGCCGCTGGTCAACGGCGCCTTCCAGTTCATGGACATAGACATGGACGCGTTCTACCTCGACCGCGAGAACGAGATCCCGGTCTCGGGCAACGCCTGCGCGCGCGACCACGACCTCGTGCGCCGCGAACTGAACTACGGGCCGGTGGTGGGGCAGTTCAACCCGAGTGAGTCGGTCGCGGCGCTCTTCGGGCCCGATGACACGATGCACGATGCGGCCGTGCGCGGCCATGAGATTGCCTACACGCTCCGCCCGGGCGAGCGCGTCGAGTTCCGGTGGGACAACATCGGCAAGACCGCCTCGGGCGATGCCGATCACAACACGCGGCCGAAGTACTTCGGGAACTCGAAGTTCGTCTACGAGCCGCGCCTTAACCTCGCGCGCGTCGCGGAGGATGCCGAGAGTTCGGCCGACATCGCCGAGCTCGGCGAGGCGCTCGCGGCCACCTCGCAGCGCGGTGAGATCGTCTACCGCGTCACGGTCCCGTACGTGATCGTCGGCGGCACCGTGAACGCCACCTTCGAGGGCGCCGAGCCCACCGACAGCTACGCGATCTCATTCTCGCGCGATGGCGAGCACTGGCAGGAGCTGTGGTCGGCCAATGGCGCCGCGCAGTACACCGCCGAGGTGCCGCTGGACGAGCACCTCGATCTCTACACCGCCCCGGCGGAGTATGAGTACTTCGTGCGCGTGGAGCTCAGCTCCGCCGCCGAGCGCAGCGCCCGGCTGGAGGCGCTGCGGATCGCCACCGATGTGATGGCCGCGCCGCAGTCGCTCCCGCGGCTGAGGCTCGGCACCAACCGCTGCGTCTACACCGACGCCACCGAGGGCCCGCACAGCGTGCGCATCACCCACCAGTGGCAGGAGACCGACGCGATCACGCCGCTCGCGCCGCCCGTGATGACGTACCCGGCGGCTGGCGCGGAGGTGCGCGACTCGATCCTCACTTACACCTGGGAGCCGGTGGGGGCCGCCGCGCGCTACCACCTGCAGGTCTCACGCCGCCTGGATTTCGCCTGGCCCTACCGCACGAGCCTCGACGTGGTCATCCCGACCACCAGCTACCTCGTGCCGGAGCCCTTCACCGGGATCTACTCGCCGGGCGTGACCTACTACTGGCGCGTGCGCACACAGGACCGCTGGGGCGCCTACGGCCCGTGGAGCGAGCCCCGCAGCTTCACCTGGCAGGGGCCACGAGTGCCGGTCAACGTGCGCCTCGAGTTCGACGGGCAGGTCGGCATGCTGCGCTGGGAGCCGAACCCTGGCATCGGCACCGCGCCTGTGCGCTACGAGGTCCATGGCTCCGACGAGAAGGGCTTCACCGCCCGGCGCACCGTGCACAACTCCTACACGCGCGGCGAGGCGCCTGCCACGCTCATCGGCGAGACCACCGGGACTTCGATGGTCGTCATCGCGCCGGACGCTACCGCGCCGAACACCAACAGCGTCTACTACCGCGTGGTGGCGATCGACGACGCCGGCACCATGAGCGGGAACTCCGACTACGCCGAGGCGCCGCACCCGTTCATCATCAGCACGCCCGTGACACAGGCCCGCGTGGGCGAGGAGTACCGCTACGAGCCACGCAGCCTCCGCTCGCTCGGCGACGTACAGCATCACTACGAGGCGCCCGGCAACCAGTTCTGGGACATCGAGCAGAACGCCTTCGCGCTCGCCGAGGGGCCGGAGTGGCTGACGATCGACCCGGCGACCGGCGTCCTCACCGGCACGCCCCCCGCGGCAGGGACCTTCGCGGTGAGGATCGCCGTGACGAACCAGTTCGCTGGCCACGCTGAGCAGGCGTTCGAGGTGACGGTGCGATAGCGGGGCATGACAGCGGCTGTCTGAGAACGCACGCGGCGGCATGGATCGCTCTCCATGCCGCCGCTCCACATCAGATCGCGCCGGTCCTACAGCCCTGCCGGCATGATCTCCGCAAGCTCCACGGGGGCGTTCCCGCGCTTGACCGACTCGTAGCCCGCGAGCGAGATCGCCAGCGACTTCACGCCCTCCTCGTAGGGGATCGTCGCCTCGCCCTTGCCCGCGACCGCGTCGGTGAACTCCACGAGGACCGCGTCGTACCAATCGGCGGGCGCCTGCTCCGACACGTCGCCGTCCTCGTTGGTGTAGTTCACGTTCGGGCCATCGATCGTCACCATCGCGCCTTCGGCGATGACCTTGAAGCCGTTATCCCACTTGACCTGCGGCACCAGGCTGCACGAGAGCGTGCCCATCGCGCCGGACTCGTACTCGAGGATCAGCGCGGTGGTGTCCGGGATCTCGAAGCCCTCCTTGTGCGCGACGAGGCCCTTCGGCTCCTCGTAGCCCTCCGGCACCGACCAGTCGTGCACGGTGGAGGTCTTGCCGATGACGCTCTTCACGTCGCCGGCGAGGAAGCGGCCGAGGTCAAGCATGTGCGTGGCCTGCTCGACAAGCTGCCCGCCGCCAAGCTCCATCTTCGTCCACCAGCCCTTGTTCGGGAGGCCGGGCATGTAGTAGTGCGCCTGGACCATCGCGATCGCGCGCGTTGAGAGAATCTGCTGCGCCTTGATGATCGGCTCCGACTTGCGGAACATGTAGCCGACCTGCGTGATGACGCCCGAATCGCGCACAGCCTTCAGCACGCGGCCCGCCAGCTCCATGCTCACCGCGACCGGCTTCTCCACGAAGAAGTGGATGCCGCGCTCGCAGGCGGCCTCCTCGATATCCCCGTGCGCGAAGGGCGGGGTGCAGATCACGATCGCATCGAGTTCCTCGCTGTCGAGCATCTGCACCACGTCGGTATATGAGCCGCCGCTGGCGCCATACTTCTCCGCGGCCTGCTGCGCGAGGTTCATGACGACGTCGCAGGTTGCCACGATCTCCATGTCATCGCGCTTCTGCGCGCAGGTAAGGTGGCGGTTGGCGATCCCGCCGGTCCCGACGAATCCAAGTCGAACAGCCATCTCGTCCATCTCCCTCTTCACGTGTGTGCGATCAGATGACGTGTGCTTCCCCGGATGGCGTGGGCGGACCTTCCGTGCCGTTCCGTTCTGGAGCGGCCGCCCGAGCGCAGCGAGGGTGACGCGTCCGCGTCGTTTGCGGAGGCGTCAGGCGCTGCCCCGGCCGTGCTGTTCGTCCTGCGACCAGTCCCTCGGGCCCTTCACCTCGCGGTAGGCCTCGAGCACCGCGAGCGCCGCGGCCTTGTGCTCGCGCAGGCGCGCCTCCTGCCGCGAGGCCACGTCGCGAACCTGCTCTGCAAGCGCGTTCAGCCGCTCCACATCGCTCGTCTCGCCGGCCTCCAGCAGCCGCTCAAGCTCGGCAAGGCCGTCGTCCGACGGCGCGCGGCCCACGATCTCGATCGCCTGAAGCTGCGTGATGATCTCGCTCAGCCGGTCCGCAAACTGCGTGTACTCCCGCTGGCGGCGGTACATGCGGCCGATCATGTGGCGGATGTCATCGAAGAGCCGGTCGATGTTCCCGCGCTCCTCCGAGAGCTTCTCCGGCCCCGCGGCCACGTGCACCTTGAGTTCATCCACCGAGGAGCAGACATCGTAGTACTTGGTGTTCCGGCGCTCGCCGGAGGGGTCGATGACCGGATCACCCGCCGACCACGGTCGCCCCTCACCCGCCCAGCGCACCTGCGGCAGCACCATCGAGCCGCCGTCCTCGTAGAGCAGCAGCGGCGGCGCATCCGCGTCGGGATGGATGATGCTCGCGCGGCCCTTCACGACCTGGTCGAGCACCCAGCGCCGATGCGGATCCGGCGGCAGCCACTCGCCCCAACGCTCAATGATCTCGCTTTCGCGATCCATACTGCGATCTCTCCATTCATCTCGGTAGCCAGACGCGCCAACGGGAGTGCATGCGCCGTGCGGAGGGGCCGCCTGAGCCCCCGCATGCCGTCTATACGGGGGCGAAGCCGGCCCGCGCACCATCTGGCGGCGGATCAGCCCTCCACATTCAGCCCCAGCAACTCCGTCGCGTTCCGCCACTCGATCTTCGCCAGCGCTTCCTCCGAGAGCTCCCGGTTGTCGCGCACATCGCGCATGAAGCTCACCGTCATGTAGACATCGTTCACGTCGCTGCGCCTGCACGAGTCTGTCCCGAACATCAGTCGGCCCTGGAACTCGTCGAGGAACTCGATGCCGAACTGCGGGTCGCGCGTCAGCGCCGTATGGCCGCTGCCCGCGGAGACGTCCGCCCACAGATTCGGGTACCTGCGCATGAGCCTCGGCACCGCGCCGCCGGGGGCCACCGGTCCGCTCGGGTAGCAGGAGCGGTTGCCGCGCGGCACCTCGCCGGAGATCTCCGCCCAGAACGTCGGCCCGTGGCCGATGAAGACCGTCTCCGGGCACTGCTGCAGCGCCCGCTCCAGCCGCGGAAGGCCGAAGTGATCGCGCAGGCCGTAGCCGTCCGCTCGATCCTGCATGTCGAACAGCACCGGCAGGCCGAACGCGCCCGCCTGGTGGTAGAGGTTCATGCAGCGCGGATCGTCGAACTCCATCTTCGGCAGCAGCTCCCCGAGGCCCCTGCAGCCGCGCGCGACATACTCCTCCAGCAAGTGGCTGAAGTCCTGGCTCGCGCGGTTGCCGTAGCGGGGGTCGATCAGGCAGAATGGGATCAGCCGGTCCGGATAGTGCGCGCAGGCGGCGATTACGTCCTCGGTGTTGCACTCGAGATACGCGCCCTCCGGGTGCTCGCTCAGGGGGAGGATGCAGGTCGCATCGATGCCCCAGGCGTCCATCTTCGCGATCAGGTTCGTGACATCAACGAACTCGCTCCGGTCGGGCAGGACCCGGCCGATATGCCCGTGGACATCAATCAGCATGACAGCTTCCTCCTTCGCGGCTTCACGCGCCGGTCGCGTTCTTCGCCCGGGGAGGAAGCCTTACCTGCCCCATCAGGATGATGTGCGGGTGCGGGCGCCCCCGCCCGCACAGATCGGAGAAGACTTCCCGCCTCCCGTGGCGAAGCTGTCCACGCTCCGCAATCCTGCATTCCCGGGTGAGCATGATGCGTCGCCTGTGCATCGTCGTGACGCTGCTCTCGTGCGAGGCGCCGAGGTGACACGGCAGAGGCGCTGAGAGCCTCCGGGCCGTGAACGGCGGTGAAGGGTGAGGGGTGAAGGGTGAATGGGGCTTGAGGCAATGTGCGCAGTGTGAGGGACGCGATGACCCTCATCGTAGCACGGGCGTCGCGCCCATGCGCCGTTCTGGAGCGGCGGACCTACGCGTCCCCCCGCTCGTCAGCCGTTTGCCTGACGACAAACGGCTGACGACAA
>DHPY01000070.1:40166-57256 GCA_002411015.1 Armatimonadetes bacterium UBA5352
GACAAACGGCTGACGACAAACGGCCGGGCGGACGCGTCGGTCCGCCCCTCCAGAACGGCATCGTTTCCCTCCCCAATTGCCAACTCCCGATTGCCAATTCCCGCCGTTCGCCGCCCAATTCCCAATTCCCCCCGTTCGCCTTACGCTCAAAACAGCGGCACTTCCAGCTTCACCCCGCCCTGCTTCCCGGACTCGTGCGCGAGGACGCCGGGGAGGCAGAAGTCCATCGAGCGCGCCTCGTCGAAGGGCGCCGGGGTGCCGTCCAGCGCGCTCTGCACGAACTCGTCCACCATCACCTGCAGGTGGTCGCGGTCGTCATCCCGCGCATGCCACTCCATCGGCAGATCGCGCCAGCCCGGCTCGCCGTCAGTGGAGATCAGCACGCGCAGCGCCTGCGGGTCGCGGTAGTCGGTGTTGATCACGCGGATCGAGCCCTCGGTTCCGTAGAGCGCCGCACACCAGATGAACGGGTGGCTGAGCATGAAGCCGTTCGTGAGGTTGATCGTGCGCCCGCCCTCGGTCTCCAGCACCGCCATCTCCAGCGGGAAGACGTCCACGCCCGCGATCTGCTGCCGCCCGCCGACGATCCCTGTGACGGTCGTGCAGCGGTCGCCCATGAGCTGCAGCAGCGGCCCGAGGGTGTGTGAGGCATAGGCGAGCGGCGGGAGGTCCGTGAAGCGCCAGGACTTCGTGTGCGCCTCGGTGGCGTCCGAGAGCGGCCGGACCGGGCGGCAGTCGTGCGTATACTCGGCCATGGCGCCGATGATCTCGCCGAGCATCCCCTGCTCGATGAGCTTCGCGAGGCGCCCGCACCAGCCCATGTAGATGTAGTCCTCGGCGAGCATGTAGCGCCGATCGTTCCTGCGCGCGCTCTCGACGACGCTGCGCGCCTCGTCGGCGGAGTAGACGTTCGGCGTCTCGCAGAGCACATGTGCGCCTGCCTCGAGCGCCGCCACGGACTGCCGCGCATGCAGCGGCCCGGGCGTGATGATCGCGACGAGGTCCGGGCGGACGCTCTCGAGCATCTCATCGAACTTCGCGAAGCCCTGGAGGTCCGGGTGCTCGGCGAGCTTCTCCGGCCGCGGATCACAGACCGCCACGACCTCGCAGTGCGCGTTCTCCTGCAGCCTGTTGACGAAGTTCACTCCACGGTTGAGCCCTGCGACTGCGCATCGAAGGGACATGTAGGTCACCTCTTGGTAAGCATCATTCACATCAGCGGCCTCTCACGGCCAGGTCAGTCCCCCGGAGGGGCCGCACGAGTGGATGCGACGAAGGAGCATTCCACGAGGTCGGCCCTCTTCGCATTACATATGAGCGACACCATGGGCCGACCTCGCCGCGACAAACGGCGGTCGCGGCTCGTGCGGCCCCTCCTTCGCAGCGAAGCCCCTGCGGCAACGTGCCCGCCCTCTCTAGCCCGCCGCCAGTTCCCTCTCACACCCCGAAGACCTTCCGCACGATCCAGTGCATCGCGCGCTCCGGCAGCCAGCAGCGCAGGTGCGCCGCCATCCAGTCGAGCGGCGTGCAGGTGTAGCGCAGGCGCGGGTTGCGCGCCCGGAGCACCCGCCGGACCGTCCGCGCCACCACGATAGACGGGTGCGCGCGCTCCTCGCTGCGCGGGCCCATCTCCCGCAGATGCGTCCGCAGGCGATCGTACGCCGCCAGCGGCTCCGCAGGCTCCGCCACGTTCTCGCGAAAGGCCGACTTCGTCAGCCCCGGCTCCACCACCGAGATGTGGATGCCGAACTGCGCGACCTCGAAGCGCATCGTCTGCGAGTAGCCCTCCAGCGCATGCTTGCTCGCTGCATAGTGCGCGCTCGGGGGCGTGCCGAAGAGCCCCGCGAGCGACGAGATGTTCACGATCCGCCCGTGGCCCTGCGCGCGCATGATCGGCAGCACCGTCCGGCACATGCGGTGCACGCCGATGTAGTTCGTCTCGAACTGCGCGCGAATCTCCTCCACGCTCGCCTCCTCGGCGAAGGCGCTGAGGCCGTAGCCCGCGTTGTTCACGAGCGCATCGAGCCGCCCGGCGCGCTGCATGACCTGCTGCACGCAGGCGCGCACGGAGGCGTCGTCGGTCACATCGAGCGCGAGCATCTGCCGGCCCTCGGGCGAGTACCGCTCCGGATCGCGCGAGGTGCCGAAGACGGTCCAGCCATCCGCGGCCAGCATCTCGGCCATGTCCCGCCCGAGGCCCATCGAAGCGCCGGTGATGAGGACGACCTTGCTGCAAGACATAGTGCCTCCAGCCGGATAGGACTATCATTCGGCGACAATGTACCAAGGAACTTCTCTCCGTCCGGGCGCTATGTGTCATTCCTGCGCTTGGATCCTTACCTTGGCACTACTTACTGGGCCATGGATCGAGATACGACAGCCTCATGGCCGGTGGTGGGGGGCGCTCATTCCGTTTGGGCTACCATGATCCCTGTCGGTGGTCTGCGGACGAGCCCGGACTCTTTCTGACCTCACTGCAATAGCGACCAAGGTCGAGCAGCTCGACTGGCAAGAGCAAGCGGGAGAGTGACCTCAGTGTAGCAGCCCCAGCAGCCTGATCGCGTTCTCGCGCGCGATCTTGTTGAAGACTTCCTCGCTGATCGCGCCGCTGTCCCGCCAGCCGATCAGCAGATCGCTCATGGGCAGCCGCTGGGTCGGGCTGCACAGGTCAGTGCCGTAGAGCAGCCGGTCCTGGAACTCCGTCACGAACTTCGGCCCGTACTCCGGGTCGCGGGAGAGCGCGTTGTGCGGCGTGTAGTCCGAGAGGTCGCCGTAGAGGTTCGGGTAGCGCCGCATGAGCTTTGGCACCACGCCCTCCTCGCGGATCGGGCCGCTCGGCATGATGCCGACCTGGTGGCCGCGCGCGCCGAAGATGATCGCGCGCTCGCCCGGCGTCTCCAGCCGCGCGATCTCCGCCCAGAACGTCGGCCCGTGCCCGAGGATCACGAGCTTCGGGAAGCTCTGCAGGGTGTGCTCAAGCTGCGGCAGACCGGGGTCGTCGTAGAGGCCGAAGTCGCCGCCAACCTGGTCGGATCCGTCGAAGGTGACCGGCAGCCCGACGTCCTCGGCGTGCGCGAAGAGGTTCTGCACCATCGGGTCCATCATCGGCACGTTCAGCATGACCTCGCCGAGGCCCTTGCAGCCTGCGTCCTTGTAGTGCGCGAGGACCTTCCCGAGCGGCGCCTTCGGCGAGTTCGTGAGCAGCCGCGGGTCCACGTTGCACCACGGGATGATGCGCTCTGGATACTGCTGCGCCATCTCCAGGATGTCCTCGTTCGCCTGCGGGAAGTAGATCTCCGGGCTCACGATCGGCAGCACGCAGCCGCGCTCAATGCCCTCCTCATCATATCGCGCGACGAGCTCATCGGGCGTGCAGAAGTTGCAGACGAACGGCGGCTTGATCCTGTACGCGTGTGTGTGGATGTCTATGAACATCATTGGCCTCCAGGCCCGTCCTTCGCTCGTCGTTTCGCCCCTCGGCGTGGAACGGCTATGCGTCATGTTGCACTGTTATGTGGCCCGGCCTTATGCCGTCCTGGAGGGGCCGCCCGAGCGAAGCGAGGGTCCCGCGAAGCGGGAGGTTCCACCCCGGCCCATATCGTTGTCGTTCGCGCGGCACCAGAGCAGACGGATATCTTTGCACCCGGGCCGGGGTGGAACCTGAGGCGCTGGCGCGCCTCACCCTCGCTTCGCTCGGGCGGCCCCTCCAACGGCAAACAACAACGGCTACACGGGGCGTCCCAGGCGCAGAAGAAGGTCACCCCTCGCGCCTCTCCCACAGCCTCTGCAGCACGCCCTTCGCCGCCTGCTCGTAGATCGCGTGCCAGCTCCCGTCGAGGAGGCACTCCGTCGTCTCGTAGCCGCAAAGGTCGTAGTCCTCTTCCGGCGCCCCGTAGTGGGTGTAGCCGTTCGAGAAGGGCGAGATGAACGTCCACCGATGCGGCGAGGCGGCCTTAAGGTTCAGGCCCACCTGCACGAGCAGCTCCGCGGGCGAGGTCACGATCGCGCAGTCCCCGATGCGCAGGCCCATCACCTCGGCCTCCAGCGTATCCTCGCCTGACTCCTCGTTGAGGCGCTTGTGGTGCTGGAGCGTGCCGATGTTGCTCTGCAGCCGCGCGAGCTTCTCCATCGCCCGGATGTTGTGCAGATACCTGTCGAGGTTCTTCCGGTTCAGCTCATCGAGCAGCGTAAGTTCATCGCTGCCGCGCGCCTGCGCCTGCATGTAGCGCCAGGAGTAGTCCGCGGGCCACTCCGGGTTGAGCTGATACTTCAGGAACAGCGGCAGGAACGAGCGGAAGTTCAGCGTCATCCCGACCATCGAGCGCAGCAGCGCCCGCTGCTCCTCCTCAAGCTCCGCGATGCGCTCGTCGCTGTCCTGCCGCCGCGGCAGGCGGATCGTCTCGGAGACCACATCGAGCGTCGCATCCCCGGTCTCGATGCCGCCGAGCGCCTCAAGCGTCCTCAGCCCGAGCATCCTGCCCATCGGCGCGGAGTCGCGCGGGTGATCGAAGTCCTTGTAGCTGACCTCGGTCACGTCGCCGCCGGTGCCCTGGAGGAAGAGCGCCATCGCCCCGCCGCCGAGGCAGCCCTCGATGACCTCCGACGCGAAGCCGGGGAAGTTCGCGGTCACGTAGTTGCCCGGCACCCCCACCAGCGGGTGGCACGCGAAGTTGTAGACCACCGCGAGCGGGCTGCCGTCGGCGCGGTCCACGCGGATGATGCCGATCTCCGGGTCGATCGGCCCGAGGCCCGCCACCTCGTCATCAGGCGGGCACGGGTTGGCCTGTCGGATCGTCCAGCCGCGGCCATCGGTCGTGCGGAGGGTGCGGTTGATGATCCAGCGATCCTCATGGCCGGCGCCGCAGCCGACCGCGACCTCCTCGAGGCCCTCCGCCGCGCGCCGGACCGCGTCGAGTGTGCGCTCAAGCTGCTCCGCGTGCCCGACGAGCATCGGGCCGGGCGTGTGCGTATGCGAGGCATTCACCAGCACGTTTGCCCCGGGGATGCCAAGCTCGCTCTCGATGCGCGCGCGCAGCTCGGGCAGCCACTCGTCGCCGATGTCGCAGATCCCGCCGATCGCGACTGCGTCCATCGCGAGGATGACCACGCGCGTTCGGGCATCATCGAGCACGAGCGCCTTCGCGAAGAGCGGGTCGTGCACGATCATGGACGGGTCTTCGGTGCTGATCTCGCTCTTCGCAACGCCCGCGCGCATGGCCATCGTGTAGGCTCCTCATTCCCAGTCGTATGGAGCGGAGGGAGACGACGGCCCTGCTCCAAACCGGTCTTCGCGACCAAGGGGCCGCTCGGTCTATCGCCTCCCGGCTTCCCCTGCCCCTGGCCAGGGGCAGGGGAAGCACACCGCTCCGGCGAAGAGGGCGCTCCCTACCCTAAGGAGTCTCCTCTCTTCCACTGACTGCTATCATACAAGGGGCCGCACGAGCGACAGGCGCGAAGCGGCTGCCGCGAGGCCGGCCCGGTTCGGTCCTAGCCCGCCATCTCCGCGCGGGTGCTGTCGATCGCCTCGCGGAAGCGCTTCGCGGTCGCGGTGACCTCGTCGAAGCGGCCCTCAGCGACGGCCTTGCTGTTCACGAGCGCGCCGCCGGCACACAGCGCCACCGCGCCGGCCTTCAGGAACGCCGGGGTGGTGTCGATGTCCACGCCACCGGTCGGCACGAGGCGGATCTGCGGCAGCGGCCCCAGGATCGCCTTGAAGTAGCCGGGGCCGCCTACGTCCGCCGGGAAGACCTTCACGAAGTCCGCGCCCCAGTCCCACGCCTGCTTGATCTCGGTGGGCGTGAATGCGCCGGGGAGCACGGGCTTGTCGTAGCGGTGCGCCATCTCGATCATCCCGCGGTCGAGGCATGGGCCGACCACGAACTGCGCGCCGGAGAGGATCGCCATCCGGCAGGTCTCCGCATCCAGCACGGAGCCGACGCCGATGAGCACCTGGTCTCCGTACTGGTTCGCGACTTCCTCGATCACGGCGAGGGCGTTCGGGGTGGTCATCGTAACCTCGATGACATCAATCCCTCCCTCCTTGATCGCCTCAGCGACCTGCATGAGGCTGTCGCTGCTCTTCGCGCGGATGACGGCCGCCATCCCGCAGTCCATGATCCACTTCATCGTCTCAATGCGTGTCGGCATTGTCGGTCACTCTCCTTGCATCAGTGAATGGCTCCCCCCCGTGGCATCTCTGGCCGGGCTATTCGCCATCGGGGGCGGGAGACCTTGTGCGCGCGACATTCACCCCTCGCCCGCGCAGCCGATCAGCTCCAGCAGGTTCCCACCCGCCATCGCCGCGATCTCATCGTCGGGCAGGTCCATCCCGCAAAGCTGCGAGAGGGCGTCGGACGGGTCGTTGTACGGATAGCCGGAGGCGAAGAGGATGCGCCGGTAGCCGATCTTGCGCACGATGGACTCCTGCAGGTCGCCGAGCGAGGTGTCGAAGCAGATGTGCGCGAAGTCGGCGAGCGTGTTCAGGATCGCCGCGGAGCCCCCGTTCATCGCGCCCATCTTCGGGATGACGAAGCGCACATCCGGGAAGCGCTCGATCAGCGCGAGGGTGACCGGGAAGTGCTCGATCAGCCACACCGGCATGGACCGCTGGCGCGCGGCGTCTATCACCGCGTTCAGGTCCTCGCGACCTACGGCGGCCTCGATCCGCTCAGCATCCCAGTAGGCGGAGGTGGTGGCACCGCCGAAGTCGAGCGAGGGCGAGAGGAAGCAGCGGATGTGCAGCGCGCTGTAGCGGTCGAAGTCGGAGGGGATGCGCGCGAGGCCATCGCGGAAGCCCTCATACGGATAGCCGCCGACGTAGTAGGCCGCCCAGGGGCCATCCTTGGCGGCGACATCGCGCGGCAGCGTCAGGTCATGATCGGGCTGCGGGCTGTCGGGGTAGATGGAGAGCAGGGCGGTATCCACGCCTGCGCCCCGCAGGAGCTCACGGACCTTCGGCCAGGGGGCGCTGGAGCGGCTGACATGCACACGTGCGTCAATGATCGGCAGGACCATGGGGAAGCTCCTCCACCACAGATTCAGCGTCTTCAGGGAGAATAGCCGAAGGTGGGTCGGGGTGCAAGGATCTTCACCGCCCGGGTGCCGTCGTCGTTCGCCGTTGTCGTGGAGGGGTCGCTCCTCGCGCCGCTGCAAGCAGCGGACGCTCGGGCGGCCTCTCCAAGACCAGGTCCGTTGTCGTAAGCCGTTTGCCGTTGAGGCGTTCGTAGCGACGGGCTTCCAGCCCGTCAGGCGTTGGGCGAAATTGCATTCACCCCTCAACTATGGTACACTCGGGCGTCGTCGGATGATCATCATGAGCTGGAGCGAATTGGCGTGAGTGAACAAGGCGCGCGCGTTTCCGGACGAGGCGTTCTGCTGGTCGTAGCCGGGCCGTCGGGAGTGGGGAAGGGCACGCTCATTCACGGGCTGCGGGGGAAATACTCGCGGATCGAGTGGTCCGTCTCCTGCACCACCCGCGACCCTCGTCCGGGGGAAGTAGACGGGACCGACTACCACTTCGTGAGCCGCCAGGAGTTCCTGCAGATGGCGCGCGAGCGGCGGCTGCTCGAGTGGGCCGTCGTGCATGAGAGAGACCTCTACGGCACCCCGCGCGAGCCGGTTGAGCATGCACTCGCCGCCGGGCGCGACATGGTCATCGAGATCGACTACCAGGGCGCGCGCAGCCTCCGCGCGGCGCTGCCCGAGTCGGTGCTGGTCTTCGTCGCTCCGCCGAGCATTCAGGCGCTGCGCGAGCGGCTGACCGGCCGCAACACCGAGTCCGACGATGCTCTCAAGCGGCGCCTGCGCAGCGCGCAGACCGAGTTCGAGCACATGGGCATGTTCACGCACCTGATCGTCAACGATGACCTCGCGCAGGCGACGGAGGCGCTGGAGGCGATCTACCTCGCCGAGCGCCAGCGGACCACGCGCGCGCATTTCACGCCGTTGCGGGAGAGCCTGCTGGAGGACCTGGAGGCCTGACGGCTGTGCCGGCATCGGAACTCAGAGGCAGGAACGTCGTCGTCATCGTCAGCGGCGGGATCGCGGCCTACAAGGTCTGCGGGCTGGTCAGCACGCTCGTGAAGTCGGGCGCGCAGGTACGCGTCGTGATGACCGAGAGCGCGCGGCATTTCGTCGGCGAGATGACATTTGCCACCCTCAGCGGAGAGCCCGTCGCACATGACATGTGGGCTCCGCGCAGCGACGTCCATCATGTCGCCCTGGCCGACTTCGCGGACGTCGCGATCATCGCGCCCGCTACGGCGAACATCATCGGCAAGTACACGCATGGCATCGCCGACGACCTCGCCTCGACTGTCCTGCTCGCGCTCGATTGCCCACTCGTGGTCGCGCCCGCGATGAACTCGCGGATGCTCTGCAGCGCGCCGGTGCAGGCGAACCTCGCGACGCTGCGGGACCGTGGCGTGCAGATCGTCGAGCCGGAGGAGGGCTGGCTCGCCTGCCGCGACACCGGCGCGGGTCGCCTGCCGGATACGGATGTGCTGGTCGAGGCGCTCTGTGAGGCGCTGCGCGAGCGCGATGGCGCCCTCCATGGCCGGCGCGTGCTCATCACCGCAGGGCCGACGCGCGAGGCAATCGACCCGGTGCGCTTCCTCTCGAACCATTCCTCGGGGAGGATGGGCTACGCCCTCGCCGCCGAGGCGGAGGCGCGAGGGGCGCAGGTGACGCTCGTGAGCGGGCCGGTCGCGCTGGAGGCGCCGGCGGGGGTGGAGGTCGTCTCCGTGGCGAGCGCGCAGCAGATGCACGATGCGGTGCAGGAGCGCTCTGGCGAGATTGACCTGTTCATCGGCGCGGCCGCAGTGGCCGACTGGCGGCCCGCTGAGGTCGGTGAGCAGAAGCTGAAGAAGGGCGACCGCGCGGAGATGAGCATCCGGTTCGTGCGCACGCCGGATATCATCGCAGAGGTGGCGCGGTGGGAGCCGCGGCCGCTGATCGTGGGCTTCGCCGCCGAGACTGAGGAGACCATCGCCCACGCTAGGGAGAAGCTCGCGCGCAAGGGCATGGACATGGTTGTCGCGAACGACGTGACCGCTCCCGGAGCGGGGTTTGACGTGCACACCAACAGGGTGACGCTGATTGATGTCATCGGGCGCGAAACAGACCTGCCGCTGATGAGCAAGCGGGATGTAGCCGCTGCGATCCTGGACCGGGCCGAGGAACTCATCGCGAGCAGGGAGAGCCAGTGACAGATCGGTCGCGATCGCCCCAAGGAGGAGACGCGCGTGTCCACCAAGTCCTATCAGTTCACGTCCGAGTCGGTGACAGAGGGCCATCCAGACAAGATGTGCGACCAGATCTCCGATGCCGTGCTGGACCACGTGATGAAGGAGGACCCGAAGGGGCGCGTGGCAATTGAGACGCTGGTCACCACCGGCACCTGCATGGTCGCCGGGGAGATGACCACCGACTGCTACGTGCCGGTGGACGACGTCGCGCGAGGGGTCATCGCCGACATCGGCTACACCCGCGCAAAGTACGGCTTCGACTCCGAGACGGTGGGCGTACTCACCGCGATCCACTCGCAGTCGCCTGACATTGCGGCGGGCGTGGACACGGGCGGCGCGGGCGACCAGGGCATGATGTTCGGCTTCGCCTGCGATGAGACTGAGAGCTACATGCCGCTGCCGATTCACCTCGCACACCGCCTCGCCGAGCGGCTGGCGTATGTGCGCAAGACCGGCGAACTCGACTATCTCCGCCCCGATGGCAAGACGCAGGTCACGGTGCTCTACGAGGATGACCGACCGGTTGAGGTCACGAAGATCCTGCTCGCGGCCCAGCACAGGCGTGGCATGAACCAGGAGGATATCCGCTCGGATCTGCTGCAGTACGTGGTGGAGCCTGTGATCCCGCGGGAGATGTGCGCGACTGGGATGGAGTGCCTCGTGAACCGCACGGGCATCTTCGAGGTCGGCGGCCCGCAGGCCGACACCGGCCTCACCGGGCGCAAGATCATCGTGGACACCTACGGCGGCTACGCCCGCCACGGCGGCGGCGCGTTCTCCGGCAAGGACCCGACGAAGGTGGACCGCTCCGGCGCCTACTTCGCGCGGTACGTCGCGAAGAACATCGTGGCGGCGGGCCTCGCGCGCAAGTGCGAGATCGAGGTCAGCTACGCGATCGGTGACCGCGCTCCGTTCTCCATCGCGGTCTTCTGCTTCGGCACCGAGCTCATCCCCGAGGCGCAGATCGCGAAGATCGTGGCCGACAACTTCGATTTCTCGCCGAATGCGATGATCGACAAGCTCGACCTGCGCCGCCCGATCTTCCGCAAGACCGCCTCCTACGGCCACTTCGGCCGCGATGACAAGGACTTCACCTGGGAGCGCCTCGACGCCGTCGGGATGCTCAAGGAAGAGGCGGGACTTTGACGCAGAGCCCGCAGCAGCACCGCCTGTTCGATGACGAACCGGCCCCGGAGCCGCCCGGCGACGCCGGGGACAGCACCGGCCGCTACGCGCAGGTGCTGATCGACCAGGCGGGGCGCGGGCTTGAGAGCGAACTGACATACGCTGTCCCTGCCCGCCTGGAGGACGCACTCCAGGTGGGCAGCTACGTTCTTGTGCCGCTCGGGCCGCGCAGGCTCCCCGGATGGATCACCGGCTTCACGACGACGCGCCCGAGCTTCCGCGTGCGACCGATCGCCGGTGCGCTGGTGGATGAACCTGTCTTCGATGAGCATGGCCTCGCACTCGCGCGCTGGATGGCGGAGCACTACCTTGCGAGCCTGCGCGACTGCCTGCGCTGCCTGCTGCCGCCGGGCGCGGGGCGCGAGCCGGAGACTCTCGTGGCGCTGACCGAGGTCGGCCTCGCCGCCGACCCCCGCAGCCTCGCCCGCGCGGCGCGCCAGCAGCAGGTCCTCTGCGCGCTGCAGGCGATGGGGGAGTGCGCGGAGCGGCCGCTGGCGGAGGTGGTCGCCGCGCTGCAGGCGGGCGACGCGTCCGCGACGCAATCCGCGGTGACGACCGCCCTGCAGGCCCTGGAGGAGCGCGGGCTCGCGCGCATCCACCGGACCCTCGCGCGCCCGCGGGTGCGCGGCCTGACGCGGCAGGTCGCGCGGCTTGAGGGCGAGCGGGACTGGCAGGCGGTGGCAGCCGAGATCGCAGCGCGCGCTCCGCGGCAGGCGGAGGCGATCGAGGCGCTGCTCGACGCTGAGGATGGCCTGCTCGTGGCTGAGCTGAACCGGAGCGCCGTCGCGGCGCTTGAGGCGAAGGGCCTCATCAGCGTCTCCGAGGACGCGATCCGGCGCAGCCCGAGCGGCGGCGGGACCGATGGCGAGGAGAGCCGCTTCCTCGCGCTCACCGCGCATCAGCGCTGCGCCTTCGATCGCGTGGACGGCGCGCTGGAGGCGCATGAGTTCCGCGGGCTGCTGCTGCACGGCGTCACCGGCTCTGGGAAGACCGAGGTCTACCTGCACGCGATCGACTCGGCGCTCAAGCGCGGGCGAGGGGCGATCGTGCTCGTGCCGGAGATCTCGCTCACGCCGCAGATGGTGGGGCGCTTCGAGGCGCGCTTCGGCGAGCGGCTGGCGCTGCTGCACAGCCAGATGGGCGCGGGTGAGCGCTACGATGAGTGGATGCGCGTTCAGCGCGGCGAGGCGGACGTGGTCGTCGGGGCGCGCTCGGCGATCTTCGCGCCGCTCGCCGACATCGGCGTGATCGTGGTGGATGAGGAGCACGAGACGGCGTACAAGCAGGACTCGCCGCCGCGCTATCACGCGATCGAGATCGCCCGGATGCGCGCGCGCCAGCATGAGGGGGTGCTGGTGCTCGGCAGCGCGACGCCGTCGCTGGAGAGCTACTACGAGGCGCGCGAGGGCGCCGGGGAGCTTGAGCTCTGCGAGCTTCCGCTGCGGATCGATTCGCGGCCGCTTCCGGCAGTGGAGATCGTGGACCTGCGCGGCGAGACGCTCATGGGCGCGGGCGGCACCTTCAGTCAGCGGCTGCTTGACGCGCTGGCAGAGTGCCTCGAGCGCGGCGAGCAGGCGATGCTGTTCCTGAACCGCCGCGGCTTCTCCACATTCGTCATGTGCCGCGACTGCGGCTTCACGCTCATGTGCGAGAACTGCTCGGTCTCGCTGATCTACCACCACGCCTCGCGGGAGATGCGCTGCCACCACTGCGACTTCCGCCTGCCGATGCCCGACATCTGCCCGTCCTGCGAGTCGGAGGAGATCGGCTTCAAGGGCCTCGGCACCGAGCGCGTGGCCGATCAGATCGCGCGGGAGTTTCCGAACGCGCGGGTGCTGCGGATGGACCGCGACACCACCGCGCGCAAAGGGGCGCATGCCGACATCCTGCGGCGCTTCGGGCGGGGCGAGGCGAACGTGCTGATCGGGACTCAGATGATCGCGAAAGGGCACGACTTCCCGAACGTGACGCTGGTGGGCGTGCTCAACGCCGACACTGGCCTGAACCGCCCGGACTTCCGCGCCTCGGAGGGCACCTTCCAGCTTCTGACGCAGGTCGCGGGGCGTGCGGGCCGCGCCGACAAGCCCGGGCGGGTGCTCGTGCAGACCTACAACCCGGAGCATATCGCGATCCTCAGCGCCTCGCAGCACGACTATGCGGCGTTCTATCTGCATGAGCTTGAAAAGCGTCGGGAGAACATGTATCCTCCGTTTGTGCGCCTCGTGAACCTGACGATCAGCCACGAGGACGCGGCCCGCGCGTGGGCTGTCGCCACCGCCCTGGCCGAGGAGCTCGGCGGTCGCGGACTGGAGCGCCGGAATGAGGCCCCGATGCAGCTTGTCGGGCCCGCTCCGGCACCGCTGGCGCGGCTGAGGAACCAGTTCCGCTTCCACCTGCTGCTGAAGGGCGAGAGCACGGCGCAGTTGCGCCAGGCGCTGCTGGAGGCGCTCGAGGCGCGTGGCGAGGAAGCTATGTGCGTGAGCGTGGACGTCGACCCGCTTGATATGATGTAGGCCGCTCGGGCGTGCGGGCGAGGGCGCCCACATACGGTGCGCCGGGCCGCGTACCGTCGTGGAGGGGCCGCCCGAGCGAAGCGAGGGTGAGTTCCGCCTGCGGAACTCAGCCGCTGTGCCGGCCCCTGCCGTTGGCGGGCTGGAAGCCCGTCTCTACGAACGACACCAAAAGTGCGGGCGCGGCCCGCTTGAGGGGTTTGACGATGACACGCAAGCCTGTGATGCGCGGAATTCTGTACTGTGGTGATCCCATCCTCCGCCGTCCCGCGTCACGTGTGCGGCGGATTGATGACGAGATCTGCGACCTGATTGATGACATGGCGGAGACCATGGTGCAGGCCGACGGACTCGGCCTGGCGGCGCCGCAGGTCGGTATCTCGAGCGCCGTGGTGACCATCCGGACCGATCCGGACAGCGCCACAGTGATCGAACTCATCAACCCGCGCATTGTGGAGGCTGAGGGCGAGCAGGAGGGCGCTGAGGGCTGTTTGAGCCTCCCGACGCTGCGGGGCATCGTGGTGCGGCCCAACCGGGTGCTGGTGCAGGCGACGGACCGTGCTGGCGAGGAGATCGAGGTCGAGGGCGAGGGGCTGATGGCCCGCTGTCTCGCGCACGAGCTTGACCACCTCGCGGGCAAGCTCTACATTGACCTCGCGGACCCCGAGAGCCTCTGCTGGATGCGGCCGGATGAGCGCGAGGAGTTGGGATACCGCACGGAGCCGGTGAGCGTCGAGGAAGCTCGCGCGGCCTTCAACCGCATGCGCGAGTCGCAGAAGGGATCGTAGCCGATGCGCATCGCGTTCTTCGGCACGCCCGAGCCGGCGGTGCCCTACCTGGACGCCCTGGTGGATGCCGGGCATGAGGTCGTAGCGGTGGTGACGCAGCCTGATCGGCCCGCCGGGCGCGGCCGCGAGCCCCGGCCCAGTCCGGTGAAGCAGCGGGCGCTGGGGTTGGTACTGCCGGTGCTCACGCCTGAGGATGCGCGCGACCCCGAGTTCGTGGCCGCAATTGCGCAGGTGAGCCCTGAACTCGGGGTGGTTGTGGCCTACGGCGAGATCCTGGGCAGGAGCCTTCTGGAACTCCCGCCGCACGGACTCGTTAACGTTCACTACTCCCTGTTACCGCAACTGCGCGGTGCGGCGCCGGTCCACGGAGCGCTCCTTCAGGGCCTTGAGCGCACGGGAGTGACCGTGCAGTACATGGCTCGGAAGCTCGACGCGGGCGATATCCTGCTGCAGCGCGAGATCGAGATTGGCGAGGATGACAACCGCGGGACGTTGATGGAGCGCCTGACGACGATCGGCGTTCCGGCGCTGCGCGAGGCCGTGCGGCTCCTGGAGACAGGCTCCGCACCGCGTGTCCCACAGGACCATGAGCGGGCGACGTATGTGGGGCGCGTGGAGACCGGCGATTGCCGGATAGACTGGTCGCGGCCGGCCGATGGGATCCGGCGCCTGGTGCGGGCCTGCACGCCGTGGCCGGGCGCGTGGTGCCTGCTGAGCGGGCAGCGTGTGAAGGTGCAAGACGTGTCTGTAGTGCAAAATGTCTTAAGAGAAGAAGGGAGAGCCGGGAGGATTGTCGAACTCCCAACGGGAGGTGGCCCAATTGTGCTTGCAGGGGAGGGAGCGCTGCAGATTCGCGCTCTCCAGCCGGCGGGGAAGCGATCGATGTCCGGCGAGGAGTTCCTGCGAGGGGCTCGCCTTGCTCGAGGCGACAGCTTCGACTGAGCGCCATCCCAATCCGGGGGCTTCAGGGCCCCAATAGCGCATGTAGTGATTCTCAGCCCCGGCTCGGAGGACGCAACCTGATGGCCGCAGCCAGCGATACTCTGCAAGAAGCCCACGAACATCGCATAAACGGCGATTACGAGCAGGCGATCGGGCTCTACCAGCAGATACTGGGTGAGGAACCGGAGCAGGCGGAAGCGCTCTGGGGCCTCGGCCTGTCACTCATGAACATGGGCGACTTCGACGAGGCGCTGGAGAGCATCTGCAAGGCATCCGATATCGAGCCGCAGAACCAGCTTTATCTGCTTGATGCGGGCAAGCACTACACGATGCTGGGGATGTATGACGAAGCCAAGCCGTTTTTTGAGAAGGTCCTCGAGATTGACGCGGGATCGAAATACGGCGCTGACGCGCAGAAGCAGCTCTCATACTACGATTAGGCTGAAGGGTTGTATCGAGCCGGGCCCGGAGCAGGCGACCTCGCCCGCGGGCTCGGCTTTGCCACTATGATCAGCATCAGCTTCAAACCGGGCGGGGAAGCAGGTCAGGTTGAGGAAGGCAGCACGATTCTCGCCGCCTCCGAGCAGCTTGGCGTTACCATCACCGCGCCCTGTGGTGGCCGCGGCCGCTGCGGCCGCTGCCGGGTCATCGTCGTCAGAGGCTGCGGGCCGATTACGCAGGCTGAGGAGGACCTCCTCACCGGCGAGGAGCTTCGCAACGGGGTCCGCCTCGCCTGTGAAGCCCTGCTCGTGGAGGATGCTCAGGTCATCATCCCGAGCGACTCGCGCACCATAGGCGGGAAGATCCTCGCGGACCATCGCGGCGAAGAGATGACCCTCAACCCCAACGTCACCGGCAGCGCTGTAGAGCTCCCGCCACCCAGTCTTTCCGATCAGCGCAGCGACTTCGAACGCGTCGCCGATGGCCTCGGGATCCCCGCGCAGGACCTCGTCATCCACCGCGACGCCCTCGCGCAGCTTCCGACAGTCCTGCGCGAGAACGATTTCCATGTGAGCGTCGTGCGCGTGGGCGAGGTTGTTTCGGCCGTCCGCCCGACCGGGGCGCAGCCCTGCGGTCTCGGCGCGGCCGTGGACATCGGCACCACTACGGTGGTCGCCTACCTCGTGGACCTGCACACCGGGGAGACGCTCGCGACCGCCTCCGAGCTGAACCCGCAGGCGCGTCACGGGCACGACCTGATTACCCGCATCGAGTTCGTGCAGAGCACCCCCACGGGCCTTGACGACATGAGGCGGCTGATCGTGGACCTGATCAACCGGCTGCTGGCTGAGGCCACCGCGGACGCCGGCGTGATGCGCCGGGACATCTACGAAGTAGCCATCGTCGGCAACACCTGCATGCACCACCTCTTCCTCGGCCTCGACCCGCGGAATCTCGCCCAGGCGCCCTACATCCCGGTCACGCGCGAGCCCGTTGAACTCTCCGCCGACGAAGCCGGGCTTGCGATCAACCGGGCGGGAAACGTATACTGTCTGCCGGTGATAGCGGGGTTCGTCGGCGCGGACACCGTCGGCGTGCTGCTGATGTCGCGGCTGGCGGAGCGTGGCCACCCGACTCTTGCGGTCGACATCGGCACGAACGGTGAGGTAATGCTGGCGGCGAACGGCCGCCTGCTTACCACGTCATGTGCCGCCGGGCCGGCGTTCGAGGGCGGTGAGATCCGCTACGGCGTACGGGCCGCTGAGGGCGCCATCGAGCGCGTCTGGCTGCGCAACGGCAGCATCGGCTACGCGACCATCGGTGGCAAGCGGCCAAGCGGCATCTGCGGCTCGGGGATCTTCGACGTTGTGGCCGCGCTGCTTGACAGCGGGGCCGCCGACCAGACCGGCCGCCTCGCGACTGACGAGGCCGCCGTGGAGTTGGCGCCCGGCATCGCCACCCGGCTGCGTGGCGAGGGGCCACAGCGCGAGTTCCTGCTGGTTGAGGGCGCAGGGGCCGGGAACGGTGAGATCACCTTCACGCAGAAAGACCTCAGAGAAGTTCAGCTCGCGAAAGGTGCCGTGCGGGCTGCGGTGGAACTACTGTGCGCTCGGGTCGCGATTGCGAGTGACGAGATCGAGGAGGTGCTCCTTGCGGGCGCCTTCGGGAACTACATAGACCGCCGCAGCGCTCTGCGCATGGGGCTCCTGCCACACGTGCCGCTGGAGCGCATTCACGGGATCGGGAACGCGGCGGGGGCCGGCGCACTTGCGGCCCTACTCTCGCTTGATGAGCGGCAGCGGGCGGCGGATCTGGCGCGCAATGCCGAGCACGTTGAGCTCATGGCGGATCCGCGCTTCCAGATGGCGTTTGCGGACAGCATGATGTTTCCCGAGGCAGAGTGACGGCGTCAATACGGGACCTTTGGCGGGCTCGGTGCTGGATTATGGCGCAAGTACTAGTGCAGCGCCTTTGAAAAA
>DHPY01000087.1:0-93398 GCA_002411015.1 Armatimonadetes bacterium UBA5352
GGCCGGCACAGCGGCTTCGTCGGCACTCGCAAACGACATTCGTGACTCCTCACCCCTCGCGCCGCTACACGACAGCGGACGCGAGGGGCGGCCCCTCCGGACGCATCCTTGTGAGGTCGCCTACCCCGGCCGGTACCGTCTCAGCCGCAGGGAGTTGCTGACTACGGTGACGCTGCTGAGGGCCATGGCGGCTGCGGCGATCATCGGGCTGAGGACGCCCGCAACCGCCAGCGGGATCGCCGCCACGTTGTAGAAGAAGGAGAAGAACAGGTTCTGCTTGATATGCGCGAGGGTCCGGCGGCTGAGGTTGATCGCGCGCACCACGCCAAGGGGATCGCCGGAGACGAGCGTGACCTCGCCCGCCTCGATCGCCACGTCGGTGCCGGTGCCGATCGCGATGCCCACATCAGCCTGCGCGAGCGCCGGGGCGTCGTTGATCCCGTCGCCGACCATCGCCACGACCTCGCCCGCCTCCTGCAACTCGCGCACGCGCGCCGCCTTCTGATCGGGCAGGACCTCCGCGAGCACCTCCGTCACCCCCACCCGCCGCGCGATCGCCTCCGCCGTCCGGCGGTTGTCGCCGGTCAGCAGGTAGACCTTGAGGCCCTCCTCGCGCAGCCGCGCGACCGCCTCTGGCGACGAGCGCCGAGGCTCGTCTGCCAGCGCCAGCACGCCCGCGGCCTCGCCATCCACCGCGACCGCAAGGGCAGTCTTCCCGTCCGCCTCGAGCGCCTCCAGGGCCTCCTGCGCAGGCCTGAGGTCCAGGGAGTGCTCAGCCATCAGCCGCGCTGAGCCGACGATGACGCGCCTGCCATCGACCGTCGCCAGCACACCGCGCCCGATCGCCATCTCGAACTCACCCGCGTCGGGGAGAGACAGGCCCTCCGCGCGCGCGTGCTCGACGATCGCGCGGGCCAGGGGGTGCTCGGAGGGCACCTCCGCCACCGCGGCGAGGCGCAGAAGCTCACTCTGCTCGGATGCTCCCAGCGCGATCACGTCCGTCACGCCCGGCTCGCCGACGGTGAGCGTGCCGGTCTTGTCGAAGATGACCGCGGTCAGCCGTCCCGCGGTCTCCAGCGCCTCCGCCTCGCGGATCAGGATGCCGTGCTCTGCGCCGACGCCAGTGCCGACGGTGACCGCGGTGGGCGTGGCGAGGCCCAGCGCGCACGGGCAGGCGATCACCAGCACGGATGTCGCGGCGATCAGCGCGGCCTCCCAGCCATGGCCGCTGATGGCCCAGCCGGCGATGGTCAGGAGCGCGATCAGGATGACCGCGGGCACGAAGTAGGAGGCGACCACGTCGGCCATCCGCTGGATCGGCGGTTTCGTCGTCTGCGCCTGCCGCACGAGGCGGATGATCTGCTGCAGCGCGGTCTCTGAGCCCACCCGAGTGGCCATGAACCGGAATGCGCCCGCGAGGTTGACGGTGGCGCCGATGACCTCATCGCCCACCGACTTCTCGACCGGCACACTCTCGCCGGTGATCATCGACTCATCCACGGTCGAGTGGCCATCCGTCACTTCGCCATCCACCGGGACGCGCTCACCCGGGCGCACCAGCAGCGTGTCGCCAGGCTGCACCTCGGTCGCCGGGACGCGAAGCTCCTGGCCGTCGCGGATGATCGTGGCCTCATCGGGCGCAAGCTCCATCAACGCGCGGATTGCCGCCGAGGTGCGGCCACGCGCGCGCGCCTCGAGCCAGCGGCCGAGGGTGATGAGCGTGAGGATCATCGCGGCGCTGTCGAAGTAGAGGTGGGCATGCACATCAGCCGCTCCGCGGAGGAGGTTGTAGAGGCTCAGCAGGTAGGCCGATGAGGAGCCGAGCGCGATCAGCACGTCCATCGTGGCTGAGCCGCTGCGGAGCGCCGTCACGGAGTTCACGTAGTACTGCCGGCCAAGGATCGCCTGGACCGGTGTCGCCAGCGCGAGGAGCAGCCAGCCCTGTCCCGGGAAGTGCGGGAGCATGCTGAGCACCATCAGCGGGAGCGACAGCGCCGCGCCGAGGATCACGAGGCGAAGCTGCCGCCGCTGCTCCGCCGCGCGCTCCTCGTCGGCTCCGGCGAGGCTCGTGGCGACATCCTCGATCACCCGGGCCCCATAGCCAAGCTCACTGACACGCTGAACAATGCGCTCGGGAGCGAGTGCCTCGGGATCGTAGGCCACCTCAGCGCTCTCCTCGGCGAGATTGACGCTCGCCGCCGAGACCCCGTCGAGGTCCGCAAGGCCCAGCTCAACCGCGCGCACGCAGGCCGCACAGTGCATCCCCGTCAGTCTCAGAGTTACCGTCTCCTGCGCCATTCACTCGCTCCCTGTGCGCGTCGCTGTCGGGCTCTGCCTCAGGATTCCCCGGCGATACCGCTCTTCCTGCGGCAGGTTGACAGATCTTGCGGCCTGCGCTTGTGCATCTCGGCGCAAAGTCGGGTGCGGCCCATCCTGAGACGCGGTCCTGTGCCGGGCGATTGCAGCGGCCTTTGCGAAAAGAATTGCAAAGTCCCCCTCCTCGGGGAGGTGAAGAAGGCAGAGGGCACGAAGACAGACGAAGCAGGCGGGGGAATTTCCGCTGCGAGATTCCGGCGGTTTGGGCGCGGATCGCGGCCACTGCGGGGGTCCGCCACAGGCGAGCAGAGTCGGGCACAGAGGCGCGTAAGGCCAGGGTACAGGGATCTGGCATGCGGCTGTTCTCTGTCCGTGCAAACTGTAGTTCGACCGATCTATGACTACGCGAGCGTGCTTACTTACGAGGCCGCTCCCAGATGGGACCGATCGGGAGAGATGCAGCAGGTGAGCACAGATAGTCTCGGCTTCATGACCTGCTCGCTGTGTGGCTGTGCCTGCGGACTCAATCTGCTGGCGCAGAGCGAAGGGCCAGATCAGCCGATGTCCATCACGGTTCTGCCCTCGGTCGCGCCCGGATGGGGCGCCTCCGGGCTGTGCATGCGCGGCTGGCAGATCGGTGAGATCCTCCGAAGCCGCCGGCGCCTGCGCCACCCTTCGGTCTGGGTGGAGGGCGAGCAGCATCGCGTGGGCTGGGATGAGGCGCTGGAGCGCGCCGTGGAGGCCCTGCGCGGCCGCGACCCCGCCACCGTCGGCATCATCCTCGGTGACAGCCTCTCCTGCGAGGAAGTCTTCGTCGCGCGCAAGTTCGCCGAGATGCTCGGCACCTCGAACATTGCGGCGCTCGGGCTGGAGTTCGACGCGCCTGTCATCCACGCGGTCGAGCAGGTGCTGGGCGGCCCGTATCGCTCCTGCCAGCCTGAGGAACTCGACGGCACCGACCTTTTCATCTGCATCAACTCCAACTACCAGCACATCGACCCCCGTGCCGCCGGCGCCATGACGCGCCGCCTGCAGAGCGGATCGAGGATGATCCTGCTGGATGAGGTGGACCAGGGGCTGGCGGTCTGGGCGGCCATCTACGCCACGCACAGGCCCGGGATGCGGGCGGCGGCGCTACGGCAGCTTGCCGAGGCCGTGCGCACCGGAGAGGCGGGGGGCGGGCCGATCGCGCACGATGATCTCCGGGCGATGCTGGACCTGATCACCGAGTCGCACCGAATCGCCGTCCCATTCTCGGCTGAGGCGATCTCCAGCACCGACGAGGCCTTCGCGGTCGCGCAGCTTACGAAGGTGCTTCGCGGCGAGACCCGCTGGGTTGGGACCTACCTGCTGCCGTCGGGCGCGAACAGCTTCGGCACAATCGACATGCTCGCCCACCGCGGCCATGGCGCGGGCGGCATGGGCGCGCTCGAGATGATGAGCCACGGCTCGGGGATCCGCTGCATGATCTCCGTGGGCGCCGACCTCGGCCGGCTCTTCGGCCCGGCAGACCTGGCGCGGCTCCGCTCGCGTCTTGAGTTCGGCATCGCGTTCTCCACCGTCACCTCCCCGACAACCAATCTCGCGGACATCGCGCTGCCTATCAGCATGGAGGGAGAGCGCGAGGGAACCGTCCGCCGCCCCGACGGACGCCTCTGGATGGGGCAGACCATCGTCCCTCCCGCGGGCGAGGCGCGTCGAACGGGCGTGACGCTGCAGGCGATCGCCGACAAGCTGGGCGAGACGGCGCAGTGGAGCGCCGAAGATGAGATCTGGGCGCAGATCCGCTCGGAGGCGCCGGGCTACGGGCATGTGGAGCTCGAGGCCCTGCGGCGCGGCGAGTTGCCGGTGGTCGGCCTCGACACCCCGCGCGTGGCCGAGGTCGTGCCCCCATCGGTGCTGACCGCGCCGCCGGTTGAGGTGCCGAGCACCGATGCTGAGCATCCGTGGCTGCTGCTGCCGCGCTCGACGCGGGGCGGGTGGACCACCGACCCGCGGTGCCAGTGCGCGCATATCCTCCGGCGCGAGGCGACGCTCTACCGCGAGCCCTACCTCCTCGTCCCGCCGGGCGAGATGGCGGAGATGAAGCTGCGGGAGGGCGCGCGAGTGCAGATCGTTACGGGCGGTGGAACGGCCACCGCGCGAGTCCGCTCCGACGCCGGTCTGCCGGCGAAGATCGCGGTTCTGCCCACCGAGTTCCCGGGCCTGATCCGCACGCTGGCGGGCCTCGAGGGCGAGCCTGCGCCCGCACCGGTGCTTCCTCTGAACCCGATTGCCGGCTCGGTCAGGCCGGTTGAGACTCGCTGACGCACACGTTCGTCCCGAACTCGAAGAGCAGTCGGTGATTGCCGTGGAGCAGCAGGAGAGAGCGCAAGATCGAGCCGTCTTCCGGCTTCCGGCGGAGAAGATCCGCGAGTTCATCGGCGCGTTGATGACCGCCACGGAGCATTTCATCGCGCCCACCCGATCGCTGCACGGCGATCTCGTCTTCGCACAGGTTGAGAGCGCCGATGAGGTCGAGCTTGAGTATGAGAACGCGCTCATCTCGCCCGTGTGCTTCGTTCTGCCGCAGCGCGAGGCGGTCTTCACCTACGCGATGACCGAGGGGCAGCCGCCCGAGGTGCGCCCGACCGCCGATGTCGAGTCACACATCATCTTCGGCATCCGCCCCTGCGACGTCGCCGCGATTGAGTACCTCGATCGCTTCTTCCTGGGCGGCGAGTTCGCGGACGACGTCTACGCCCGCCGTCGCGAGGCGAAGACGCTCGTGGCGATGGCCTGCATCAACCCGCAGAACGATGCCTGCTGGTGCACCTGCTCGAACGCCGGGCCGGTGGCGGCCAGCGGCTACGACCTGCAGCTCACGCTGATGGACGAGATCTACCTGGTCGAGAGTGCCTCAGACCGCGGCGACCGGCTCGTTGAGGTCGCCGGCGGGCTGCTCAGCGAGGCCGACCCGGCCCTGACCGAGGAGCGCGAGCGGCGCGTGGAGGCGGCATTCGAGACCTTCGAGCGCCGCGGGAACATCGCCCAGGCGATGCGCTGGATCAGCGGCGACCAGACCCCTGAGGGGCTCTGGCAGGAGCTGGGCGCGAAGTGCTTCTCCTGCGGAAGTTGCTCGCTGGTGTGCCCGGTCTGCTCGTGCTTCGATACGCACGAGTACGCCGAGGACGGCGTCGGCGCGCGCATCCGCGTCTGGGACTCATGCCACTTCCCGGGCTACTCGCTGGAAGCCTCGGGCTTCAATCCGCGTGAGAACGAGCCGGAGCGGATGTTCCACTACGCGCACCACAAGCTCTGCGCCGACACCTTCAAGAAGTACGGGCGGCCAGGCTGCGTCGGCTGCGGGCGCTGCGTGCAGGTGTGCCCGGCGCAGATTGACCTGCCGAGGATCGCGCAGACCATCCGCGAGTGCGGCTGGGCCTGCAAGGACTGCAAGGCCTGCCCGCACGCCGAGGTAACCGTCGCGGGTGACAGGAAGGGGCCGGGTGAGGACTGATGGCGCACGAGGGGACCTACGTTCCTCGAACCGCCCAACTGGTCCAGTCGATCGAGGAGAACTCGCTGGAGCGGACCTTCACCTTCGAGCTGCTCGACGGCGAGCCGCTCCGCTACAACCCGGGCCAGTTCATGCTCGTGACGGTCTTCGGCGCGGGCGAGGCCCCGTTCACCCTCTGCAGCATGCCCGGCAGTGATGGGCTGCTTCGGATGACCGTGCGCCGCTACCCCGGCGGGCGGGTCACCGAGGCGCTGCATGAGATGCAGCCCGGCGGGCATGTCGGCATCCGGGGGCCGTTCGGGAACGGCTTCCCCATGGAGATGCTGCGCGGGCGCGACGTGCTGGTGGTGGCAGGCGGCATCGGGATGGCGCCTCAGCGCGGACTGATCGAGGCAATTCTCAACGATCGGGAGCAGTTCGGTAAGCTCACGGTCTTCTACGGGATGGCCAACCCGGAGCAGATGCTCTACGACGACCTGATGCAGGAGTGGCTCGAGCGGCCGGAGATTGACCTCTTCATGACGATAGACCGCCCGCACCCCGACTGGAGCGGGCACGTGGGCCTGATCACCACGCTCTTCGAGGACTTTGAGGTGGACGCGCTGATGACCTCGGCAACTGTGGTAGGGCCGCCGGTCATGTATCGCTTCGTTATCAAGGAGCTTGAGAACCTCTCCCTCAACCCGGAGTACATCTTCCTCTCGCTTGAGCGGCGGATGTCCTGCGGCGTCGGCAAGTGCGGGCACTGCGCGATCAAAGGCACCTACGTCTGCATCGACGGGCCCGTCTTCTCGCTGACGAAGTACCGGCAGCTTGACGAGGAGTAGCTGGACGGGGAGGCGGGGGTACCGACGGGGGGAGTGGCCCCTTCGGGCGACGCAACGACAGAAGCACTGAGGCACCGATACTCCGGACAGGTGAGACGGCATGTTCGCGGGTCTCGAACAGAGCGTAACACTGACGTTCGAGCTACTGGTGGCGGCGGTCGCCACCGGGATCGTGCTGAGTCGCTGGCCGCGCGTCTGTGGATGGGTCTGCGGTGTTCTGCTGGCATGCGCGCTCGTGGTGAGCAGCTGGGCCGGGGCAGTGGTCTCTGAGAGCGGCCCCGGCGTCGTCGCGCTTGCCGGCATGGAGCTTCACCTGACTCGCCTGAACATCATCTTCATCTGGCTCGTGCTGGGCCTCGGGCTGCTCGCGACCATCTACTCTGTGCGCTACATTGAGCACAGCCTGCGCGATGAGACCGCACCCAAGCACGGCGCCCTGCGCTACTACCCGGTCCTGATGCTCTTCCTCGCCTCGATGGTCGCGGTCGTCTGCCTGTCAAACCTGATCGCCTTCTTCATTGCGTGGAGCATCATGTCGCTGTGCGCACTCGCGCTGATCCTCCACGAGTACCAGAGGCCCGAGGTGCTCGCCGCGGGCATCAAGTTTGCCATCTTCACCCTCATCGGGAACGCCGCCATCTTCGTTGCGATCATGCTCTACGGCAGCAGCACCGGGGGCTACGCCCTCGATGGCAACGGCGCTATCGCCGCACTGCTCGGCCAGGGATCGGTCATGCCGCACTTGATCTTCGGCCTCTTCGCCTTCGGATTCCTGACGAAGCTCGGCATATACCCGATGGGCGACTGGCTGCCCGACGCCCATCCGGCCGCGCCCTCGCCGGTGAGCGCCCTGCTCTCGGGCGTCATGATCAAGCTCGCGGCCTACGACCTCGCGCACATGATGATCCGCAGCGACGCTCCCGGCGGCGCCATGGCGGCGTGGGGCTTGGTGCTGGCGGCGCTCGGCGGGCTGAGCGTCCTGCTCGGGGGCTCGGCGGCCGCGGCGAATAACGACACGAAGCGGCTGCTGGCCTACTCATCGGTGAGCCAGTCAGGCTACATCCTCATGTGCCTTGGCGTGAGCATCGCCTTCGCCCCGGTGGACCAGACGCTCGCGGGGCTGGCATTCGTTGCGGGGATCGTCTTCGTGATGGCCGACGCGATGCACAAGGCGCTGCTCTTCCTCACCGCTGGCTCGGTGCTCTACGCCACCGGCACCCGCGACCTCGTGCGCCTCGGTGGGCTGGGAGATCGGATGCCGGAGACGAAGCTCGCCGCGATCGCGGGCGGCATGTCGCTGGCGGGCATTCCGCTGACCGCGGGCTTCATCGCGAAGTGGATGCTCCTGCAGGCGACGCTGCAGGGCGCCGCGCAGCAGCCGGTCCTCGCGCTCTTCATGCTCGTGGTGGTGCTGGGAAGCATCCTGGCGATGGCCTACGCGCTCAAGTATGTGGGCGCAGCGTTCCTCGGCCACCCGGCCGATCCGCAGTGCTGCCTGCAGACCGAGGAGGTTCCCTCGAGCATGCGGCTGCCGCAGTGGGTGCTGGTGGCCGGGTTGATCGTCGCGGGGCTGTGGCCGGCGCTGATGGCCGGGCCTGCTGCCGCCGCATGGAGCGATCTGATGCCCGGCGGCACCCCGCTCACGGGCGTTGAGGGCGGGCTGCTGCTGGTCGGGGGGCCGGGCGCGGTCATCGGCGGCTTCGTCCCGGCAGTGATACTCGTGATGGTCGCGGTGGCCGCGCTGATCGCGTGGGGCGTGTCGCGCATCGGCGGCGCACCTTCGCGCGATGTGCCAAGCTGGCAGAGCGGCCTCGACCTGCCACTGGCCGTGACGCGGCTTCCCGCAAGCGGCTGGTTCTGGCCGTTCACGCCGGTGTTGCGCGCAATGTACCGCGAGATCAGACTGCCCGCGGCGCTGAACCCGGCGCTGTCGGACGCGTCGCAGAGAGCGAAGGACACAGAGCGTCCGGCGGTGCACGCCAGGAGCAGCATCGCCGCCGCCGACAGTGGGGAGTAGGGCAGAGCCAGCACGAAGGCGCCGCCGCACTGAGGGAAGAGGAGGACTGGGAAAGTGACGCCCGAGCAAGTAACTCAGCGCCTGACAGATCGTCTCGGCGAGGGGCTCCTGAGCACGGAGTCCGCCGGTGAGAAGCGCCTGTACTGCACCATCGACCCGAAGGGCGTGGTGGACGCGGCGGATGAGCTGTTCAACGGCGCGGGGGGCCGCTACGTCATCACCGCCGGGACCGATGATCGCGAGAAGAACGACGCCTACCTTGTGAGCCACTTCTTCGCCTTCGACGACGACGACTTCTACGTGACCGTCCACACGCGAGTGCCCGCGGATGATCCGCGCATCCAGTCCATCACGCCCACGATCCCCGGCGCGGGTTGGGCTGAGCGCGAGCTACAGGACCTGCTGGGCGTGGAGGCCGTCGGACACCCAGACCCGCGTCGGCTCGTGCTGCCCGATGACTGGCCGCAGGACGTACACCCGCTCCGCAGCGATTTCACCGCTCAGGACAAGCCGGATGCGGTGCTTGACGGCACACCGAAGATGAAGAGCGCTCCTGAGGGCTCGGTGATGGTGCCGGTCGGGCCATACTTCCCGACGCAGCACGAGCCGGAGGCCTTCTCAGTCTTCGTGGACGGCGAGGTGGTCGTGGACTCCGACTACCGGGGCTTCTACAACCACCGCGGCATTGAGAAGCTCGGCTCGTCAGACCTCACCTACAACCAGATCCCGTTCATCGCCGAGCGCATCTGCGGGATCTGCGGCTTCGTGCACTCCTGCGCCTACTGCATGGCGGTCGAGGAGGCCGCCGGGATCGAGGTCCCGCGGCGCGCCGACTACATCCGCACGATCTTCCTTGAGCTGGAGCGGCTGCACTCGCACATGCTCTGGACGGGCGTGGCCGGGCATATCATCGGCTTCGACACGCTCTTCATGCAGACGTGGCGGATGCGCGAGCCGGTCATGTGGCTGTGCGAGCAGCTCACCGGCAACCGGAAGACCTACGGGATGAACATCGTTGGTGGCGTGCGGCGCGACATCTCCCGCGACGACTTCCCGAGGATCAAGAAGGTCCTGTCTGATATCGAGCGCGAATGGACGGCGCTGCAGGAGGCCGTGCCGGGCGATTCGACGCTCGTTGGGCGCCTCGGCAACGTCGGCGAGCTTACTCCCGAGGAGGCGCGGCTGCTCTGCTCGCTCGGGCCGGTTGCGCGCGCTTCGGGGCTGGCGATGGACGTGCGCGTGGACCATCCTTACGCGGCCTACGACGAGCTTGAGGTCGAGGAGTGCGTGGAGGGCGGCTGCGACACGCTCGCGCGGACCTTCGTGCGACTGCGGGAGACGCCGGTGGCGATCTCCGTGATCCGCCAGTGCCTCGAGCAGATGCCCGAGGGCGAGGTGCGCGCGGAGATCACTGAGGAGATTCCACCCGGCCTGCAGGGGATCGCGGCGGTGGAGGCGCCTCGCGGCGAGAGCTTCCACTGGGTGCTCACGGGGGAGGAGAATCGCCCGGAGCGCTGGCGCGTGCGGGCCCCAACCTACTCGAACCTCCAGGCGATCAACCCGATGATCGTGGGCGACGTGCTCGCCGATGTGCCGATAGACATCGGGAGCATCGACCCGTGCTACTCCTGCACCGACCGGATGGCGGTCATCGACCGGCGCAGCGGCGAGGTGCGGGTGGTGAACACGCGGGAGCTGTGACAGGCCAAGCGTCGTCCAGCCGCCTCATGGCCTGAGGGGACATAGTCAGGAGGGGCTGCTTTTCCCGACGCCGCCCGCGGCGGCGGGAAAAGTGGCGCCCGAGCGTCGTTTGCGAGGGCGACAGCTTCCTTGCCAGCCCGCCGTTTGCCGTTTTGGGCTCCCGAGAAGCGGGCGAGCAGGGAAGCTCGCCCCTCCTGGAGACCTGCGAAGGCGCCTCACTTTGACGACCCTATGAGCGGAGAACGCACGTCTACCGAGGTCAGACGATGACGCTGCCAGAGTTCCTGCCGACGATCGGGATCGCCATCGGGAAGATGCTGCTCGTGCTGCTCGTGGCGCCGCTTCTGGAGGGCGCCATCCGCAAGCTGCGAGCGGTCATCCAGTCCCGCAAGGGGCCGCCGATCTACCAGCCCTACCTCGACCTGATGAAGCTCCTCGCGAAGGAGGAGCTTCACGTCACCGACAGCCCCATCGTTGCGTGGGGGCCACCGGTGATGCTCGCGGCGATTCTCGTCGCGGCGGGACTGATGCCCATCGGCGGCCAGGCGCCTGCGCTGACCGCCGGCGATCTCGTGGTCTTCATCGGCCTGCTGGCCCTCGCGAACCTCACGCTCGCCGCGATGGGCTTCGCGACCGGATCGGCCTTCTCCAGCCTCGGCGCAAGCCGCGAGATCATGGCGATGCTCGCCGCCGAGCCCGTGCTCTTCATCTCGCTGCTGGTGCTTGCGGTGCAGTCCGGCTCGATGACCTTCGCCGGGCTCCTCGCCGCGCCGATGGGCATCGTGACCATCGTGGCGGCCATCGCCTACATCCTGGCGCTGCAGATGTACGTGGCGAAGGTCCCGTTCGACATCACCGAGGCCGAGACTGAGCTGATCGGTGGCCCGCTGAGCGAGCTATCCGGGCCGAAGCTGGCCCTCGCGCAGTGGACGATCTACGCCAAGCAGTTCATCTACAGCTCATTGTTCATCCAGCTCTTCATGCCGTGGACGCTCAGCTACCTCGGCTGGCTGCCGTTTGCGATCGTGGCGAACGTGCTGCTTGTGCTGCTGCTCGACGTGCTGGTGGTGGGCGTGGTCATGTCGGTGAACCCGCGCCTGCGTCTGGACCAGGCGCTGCGCTACGGGATGAGCCTCGCGGGCGTGGCGAGTGTCACGCTGATCGTTGCAGCGGTCGTGCAGTTCGTCGGGAGATAGCGAACCATGCGCGTTTTGAGGCTGCTCTGGAGCAAGCTCAAAGAGGCGATCATCGCGCTCAAGCCAGGGCGGGTGACGCTGCCCTATCCGTTCGCGCCGCGTGAGCCTGAGGAGGGCTTCCGCGGTCTGCCGAAGGTGGATGTGAATCGCTGCATCGGCTGCGGCGGCTGCGCGAACGCCTGCCCGGCTCGGTGCATCCGCATAGTGGACCAGGATCAGACCACCCGCGTGCTGTGCTTCCTGCATGAGCGCTGCACCTTCTGCGGCCGCTGCGCGGAGGTCTGTCCGGTCGGCGCGATCGAGATGAGCAAGGAGTTCGAGCTCTCCACCACGGACCCACACGAGGACCTCGTGGGCGAGTATCACATCTTCATGGGCCCCTGCGAGCGGTGCGGGCGCTGCTATGAGGCGCCAAGCGCGCTCGACAGGCTCCAGCAGACCGGGATGCGCTGCGACGCGATAGACCGCAAGTGCGCGATCGCCTGCCCGGCGGAAGAGGACGCGGAGACGAAGGAGACCGTCAGGTGATACGGGACTGGCTGATCAAGCGGATTCTTCCGCGCGCGCTGTGGGTATATCATGTGAACTGCGGCGCCTGCAACGGCTGCGACATCGAGGTGCTCGACACGCTCACGCCGTACTACGACGCGGAGCGTTTCGGGATCAAGATCGTGGGATCACCGCGCCACGCGGATGCTATCGTCCTGTGCGGGCCGATGACCCGCCAGACCGCACCTGCCGTGCGGCGCGTGTACGAGGCCGTGCCGGACCCGAAGATCGTCTTCGCAATCGGCTCATGCGCCGTCGGCGGCGGGATGTGGCATGACGCCTACAACGTGCTTGGCGGAGCGGACCAGGTGCTGCCGGTGGATTTCTACGTGCCGGGATGCCCGCCGCGGCCTGAGGCGATCCTCCACGGTGTCGCGACCGCTCTCGGGCTCACTGAGCAGGAGGTTGCGCGCGTCAGTGGTGTGCAGCGGGGTAACGAGGTGGATGTGCGCTCACTGCCGCGCGAAGAGCGGCTCGTGCAGGAGCAGGACTGATGGGTGGCGAACCCTCGGCGGGCACGCAAGCCACGCTCTGAGTGATCGCTATGATGAGTCGCCTCATCGGCCGGTGGTCCGACTCGGGTATCTGTCTTCTGCTGGATGGCGCGACGACCGCCGCGAGTGCCCCTGCCGTTCCGCCCTTCACCACGTGGGTGGATGAGCAGACGGCATCCGGCGGCGTCTTTCGCTTCGACCTCTACGGCACCGGCGAGTGCGCCGTGGACTGCTACATCGACGAGGAGCCACCCGCCGAAGCCCTCGATCATTGCCTCCGTGGCACCGACGACCTCCTCCTGCGCGTCCCGGGCGGCAGGCTTTGCTTCGCCTCGGCCGAGGCCGTTGTCGAGCGCAATGAGCGGGGCCAGGACTGCGCGGAGATCCCGCCCGGCGATTACGCTCTGCGCGCATGGCTGCTGCAGCCCGCGAACTACCATCCCCTGTGCAGGAGCTTTCGCAGAGAGCGCATCATCGGCATCATTGCGCTTCTCGTCTTCCTCATCTTCGGGATCATCGGGATCAATCAGCTCAGCACCTTCCTGGCGCTGGTCGTATTGGCGGTGATACTTCTGGCGGGCATCGCCTCGGGTATCTGGCTGGCGGTCACCGGGCGGGGGGAGCGGAAGCGCCGGGCTACCGAGCGCAGACTGCGCAACGGGCCTGCGGACCTGGTGATCCAGATGACGCCCATCACAGACACGGACGGTCTCGTCGGTGGCGGCGTGGCAGTGGCCGGCGGTGTCGGGCAGGAGCACCCGTGGCCGTGGACGAAATGCTCGCCAACCTGAGTCAGGATCGGGAGGCCCATCAATGAAGATCACGCGCATGCTAATCCCCGCACTGCTGTTTGCCGCGATGGCATGCGGCGCGTTTGCCCAGGAGCTTCCACGTAAGAAGCTCATTCAGACCGGCTGGGACCAGGTGAACCCCGAGCGCCTCGCCCGGCAGGTCGCCGAGGTTGAGCAGCAGCCGTTCAACGGGCAGGTGGTCCGTTTCAACAGCCGTGGAGACGCGTCCCAGTTCCGGCTCGTCTTCCAGAACGCCGACTGGAACATGGCGGAGGTCGAAGAGGTCATCGAGGACCTGAAGGCCGCCCAGGCTGCCTCCACCCAGCCATGGGAGCGCTTCCTGCTGGTGAACGCAAATCCCGGGAACGTTGACTGGTTCGATGACGAGGGCTGGGCGAGCGTGGTGGAGCACTGGCGAATCGCCGCGCGCGTGGCTCGCGAAGGCGGCATGAAGGGCATCCTCTTTGATCCGGAGCCCTACAACGAACCCCTCCGCCAGTTCTCGTGGCTCGCACAGCCGCAGCGTGAGCAGCATACCTTTCTCGAGTACCACGCGAAGGCGCGCGAGCGTGGCGCCGAGGTCATGAACGCCGTCGCGGCCGAGTTCCCGGATATGACGCTGTTCTGCTACTTCATGAACTCCGTCAACGCGATGGCCGCTGGTCGGCCCGATCCGATCGGCGTGCTCGCGGGCGGGAACTACGATCTTTTCCCGGCCTTCATCGATGGCTGGCTCGATGTCACTCCGCCCACGGTTACCTTCGTAGATGGCTGCGAATCGGCCTACCTGTTCAACTCGCGCATCGAGTACCTCGATGCCTACAATCGCATCAAAGGAGACTGCCAGTACCTCGTGTCGCCTGAGAACCGCGCCAAGTACCGTGCCCAGGTGCAGGCCTCGTTCGGCATCTACCTCGACCCCTACATCAACCCGCCCGACAGCCGGTGGTATGTGGACCCGATGGGCATGGAGCGCGTGAAGCGCCTCGGACAGAACGTGAGCTTCGCGCTCGACATCGCCGACGAATACGTCTGGGTCTATGGCGAGCAGGCGAGCTGGTGGGAGACGCCGCATGCGCGGGCGAACGCCCAGCGCTGGTGGGATGCGCTGCCCGGGATCGCGGAGGAGCTTCGCGCCGCCGCCGATCCGGTCGCGCATGCGCAGCAGCTTCTGGCCTCGATGGGCCCCGACGTGGTGAACCTCGCGGTGAATGGCGACTTCCAATCCGCTGCGGTGGGCGAGGCAGCCGCGCCGCCGGAGGCGGACTGGGATCCGAACGCCGCGCCGCCCGGCTGGAGCTTCTGGCAGCAGGCCTACTCGACCGGCACCCCGGGCTGGGACCGCGAGGTCGGGCATGGGGAGCCGGGCTCCGCGCGCATGGCGGGTGTGCTGGAGGGCTGCGTGCTGCAGAAGATCCCGGTGACCGCGGGGCAGCGCTACTGCGTGGTGGCGTGGCGGAAGATGCAGGGCGCCGGAAGCTCCTCGATCCGCGTGCGCTGGCAGGATCCGGAGGCGAAGTGGTACCAGCCGTCGCTCGACGTGATGATTGACGCCACCGGCCCGCGCGATGAGTGGGTGCAGATGGCGGGCGTGGTGACCGTGCCGGCGGGCGCCGGCTTCCTCGTCCCCTTGCTTAACGCGAATGGCCAACTCTCAGCAGATGATGTCATCTGGTACGATGATGTTGTGGTCTTTGCCGTAGATTGATGCCGGATGGGAGTGCTCACCATGCCGCAGGTGCGAGCTACCGCAGTCTGCAGCCTGCTTCTTCTAGCCGCATCGCTCTGCACGGGGCAGCCGGTGGAGAAGAAGCTGATCTCCGTCGGCTGGGACATGCCCAATGCCGAGCGCCTGCGGGCGAACTATGAACTGATGGATCAGCTCCCGTTCCGGGGCTCATCGATGCGCTTCACGGGCCGCGGGAACGTGCCGTTCCTCGACTTCGCGCACGGGACCGACAGCTGGAAGCCCGAGGACCTGGCGCAGATCGTCGAGGATCTCGCCGCCGCCAGGCCACAGCGCCTCACGGAGAACTTCCTGGATGTGAAGGCCACACCCGGTGACGTGGACTGGTTCGACGACGCGGGCTGGGCGGTGATCGTAGATCACTGGCGGCAGGCGGCGCGCGTGGCAAAGCAGGGCGGCATCGCGGGCATCCTCTTCGATCCGGAGAGCTACCGCAACGCACAGTTCGGCTATAAGGAGCAGCCGCAGGCCGCGCAGCATACCTTCGAGGAATACTGCGTCATGGCTCGCCAGCGCGGTGGCGAGGTGATGGCCGCGGTCACGGAGGAGTACCCGGATATCACGGTCTTCAGCCTCTTCATGCTCTCGCTGCTCGGGCCGGAGGTTGACCAGCCGTGGCGGCTTGGCACGAGCCGCTACGGCCTCTACCCGGCCTTCATCGATGGCTGGCTCGACACGGTCGGGCCGGACGTGACGCTCGTGGACGGCTGCGAGAGCGCCTACCGCTTCAACAGCAACGAAGAGCACCTCAATGCCGCGAACCTGATCCGCAACACCTGCCAGCGCCTGATCTCGCCGGAGAACCGGTATCGCTACCGCGCGCAAGTGCAGGTCAGCTTCGGGATCTACCTCGACGCCTACGTCAATCCGCCGGAGTCAAACTGGTACATCGACCCGGGTGAGCAGACACGGCTGCAGCGGCTTGAGGCGAACCTCATCAGCGCGCTCAATGCCGCGGATGAGTATGTCTGGCTCTACGGTGAGCAGGCGAGCTGGTGGCCGAGCCCGCATCCGACCGCCGACAAGGTGCGCTGGGAGGAGCTCCTGCCGGGCATTACGAGCATGCTCTGGTCGGTCGTGGAGCCAGCGGCCTACGCCGCGCGGCTGATGGACGATACCGGCGCGCAGCCGACGAACCTGCTCGACAACGGCGACTTCGCGGCGGGCCGAGGGGGCGCCGCACCCGAGGGCGTGGCCACCGCGGACTGGATCACGGAGGGGACTCCGCAGGAGTGGAGCTTCTGGCAGAGCGCGGCGGCGGGCTCGGAGGGCAGTCCGGGGTGGGATGCGGAGGTCGGCCGGACCGCGCCCGGCTCGGCGACGATGACCGGTGTGCGCAGCGGCTGCCTGATCCAGGCGACGGACGTGAAGGCTGGCGGGCGCTACGCTGTGGCGGCGTGGTATCGCCAGCAGGGCGAGGGCCAGCCATCGGTGCGCGTGCGCTGGCATACGCCGGACGGGAAGTGGCATGCCCAGCACCTTGACCGCTTCCTCGCGCCCGACCGGACGGAGGGCGAGTGGCAGCGCATGGTCGGCGTGGTGACGGTGCCGGAGGGCGCGGGGCGGCTTGTGCTGCTGCTGAACTCCGACGGCGCGCAGAGCGAGAGCGACGTGGTCTGGTGGGACGACGTGGTCGTCTTTGAGGTCGAGTGAGAGGGGCCGGAATGCGTTCGTGGGATGATCTCTATGCCGATCGCGAGTTCCACTGGGAGGGCGCGGAGACCGCCGTCGTGGGGATCGCTGAGGAATGGCGCGAGCGCGGCATCAGGCTCGTGCATGACCTCGGCTGCGGGGCCGGGCGGAACATGGGCTTCCTGCAGGGCGAGGGCTTCACGGTCATCGGCAGTGACGTCTCGCCGCGTGGCCTGGCGGCATGCGCGGTGCAACTCGGGCGGGCCGGCCTCCCGCGCACGCTGGTGCAGGCGGACATGACCAGCCTCCCCTTCCGCGACGGCGCCTTCGACGCGACGATCTCGATCAACGTGCTCAACCACGGCAGCCGGGCGGTGCTCCAGGCGGCGGCCGACGAGATCCACCGCACCCTCCGCCCGGGCGGTGAGCTGCTGCTGACCGTGCTGAACACGTGGGACTGGCGCTTCGGCTCCGGCGAGGAGCCGGAGCCGAACTCATGGATGCTCGCCGACGGGCCCGAGGCGGGCATCCTGCACCACTTCTTCGATGAGCCCGACCTGCGTGAGTGGCTGAGGGCATTCGAGATCCTGCGCCTCGAGCGCGAGCGCGGGCTGCAGAAGCGCAGCACCGCGCCGGGCAATCGCCCGGTCCACCGCGACCAGTGGCAGGTGCTTGCGCGGAAGTAGCCCCCTCCTACCTCAGCGCCGTGATCTTCCCGTCGGCGCTGGACACCACGGCCTCCTGCGCGCCATCGCCATCGAGGTCGGCGGCAACCACGACCAGCCCTCCGCGCATCAGTTGCGCCCGCCCAAGGATCGCGCCGTCGCTGGCGTCCGCGACCACGACCGCACCGCTGTCGGTGGTCGCCACGACCCGCTCCCCATCAGCGGTCATGAACGAGGCCACGTCCACCACGGGGCTGCCGAGGTCTCGGCGCCAGACGACCGAGCCGTCGCCCGCGAAGCCGTAGAGGTTGAAGCTGCGCGAGCCGGCGGCCATCCTGGCATTGCCGACGGTCAGCGGCGCGACGGCCGATACGGAGTCACCGGTGCCGAACTTCCACAGGAGCTGGCCACGGTTGTCGATTGCATGCACGAAGGAGTCGAGCCCGGCGAAGACGATCTCGGGCGCCCCATCGCCGGTGATATCCGCGATGGCCACGTCATTGCAGCCGGGACCGGTGCGCGGGGAATAGGAGAACATGAGTCTGCCGTCGGAGTCGTAGACGGGCCAGCTGTGGTACTCGGTGCCCGCGACGACCTCATCGGCGCCGTCGCCATCGAGGTCCGCCGCCGCGCCGACCGTGGACATACGCACGCTCTCCACGCGCCAGATCTCCGCGCCATCCGCGCCAAAGGCGTAGTAGCGCCAGCTCTCGGTGCCTGCCACGACCTCATCGGCGCCATCGGCGTCCAGGTCGGCGGGGAAGAGTGTGGTGATCACGCCGGCGCTCTTGTAGCGCGGCATCGCGAACGTCCACAGCTCGTCGCCCTCCGAGTCGAAGGCGTAGAGCGTCGCGGAGGTGCCTCCGGCAAGGACCGCCGGATGCTGCTGGCCCGCGAACCGCGCCGTCGAGACCGCGCGCACCCGGCCGCCGATCTCCCGGCTCCAGAGCAGGGAGCCATCGCTCTCGAAGACGTAGACCGAGCCGTTGGTCGAGCCCGCGATGACCTCATCCGTGCCGTCGCCATCGAGGTCGGCGGCGTGCATCGAGATGAAGCTGTGCGCCGGCACGGTTGAGTCCGACGCAAGCGCGAGCTGCTCGATGCCCTCGCCGGTCCCGCGCACCTCGATCTCCGCGAGGTAGACCGCCGTTCCCGGGCGGGGGGTGAGCATCAGGCGCAGGTTGCGCGCGCTCGCATCCAGTTCGGTGAACTCGTAGCGCTGCGGCGCGTGGCCCGGCAGCCCCCAGTTCCCGTGCGTCTCAGTGTCCGTGAAGTCCTCCAGCACACGCGTATCCGCCGCGAAGCCGTCATCCGAGGCCTCGATGCGGATATTGCCGAGCTGGAAGAGCTTGTTCTTACTTGATGAGGTCGCAAACCACGCCTTCACGAGGACGGAGTCGATCTCATAGGCGCGGTCGAAGGCGAGGTTGACGGTGACCGGCTGGTCATCGGCCCACATCACCGCGTCGTTCACGCCCTCCTCGGCGCCGTCAAGGATGTTGTCCACCGTGTTGCCGGGCGCGCCGTCGGCTGCGAAGATGTTACTCGCCAGCGGCTCCGGCTCGGCGGCGAGCTGCACCCCGGTGTTGACGGCGCCGAAGACGCCGCGGTTGCCGGTCAGCACGTAGTTGTCCAGCGTCTCCGAGTAGCTCCACAGCGTGGTCAGCTCCGGCGCGTCGCCGCCGGGGAGCGGCTGGGGCTGCGCCGGCGGCGCGGTGGCGATGGCGCCCTCGATGATCATCCGCACCATCTGATCGCTGAACGCGGAGAGTTCGTATGAGAGTTCCTCGGTGCGCTCCATCGGCGGCTGGACCGTACGGCCGGCCTGGTTGTAGGTGACGATGTTGCCCTCGCCCAGCGCCATCTCGATATCCTGGCCGCCGGGGAAGTCAAGGAACTGCGCCTGGTAGTCCACGCTCTGCGCATCGAAGAGCGCCATCAGGCCCGCCCGCGCGACGGCGGCATGGCCCGTGATCCGCGCGCCCGCGAGCGCGATCTCGTTCTCCGGGCCGCCGACGCCGATGACCGTCGGCTCCGCGCCCTCACCGGTGACAGCGACCTGGTTCGGGCCGATGCGCGTGAGGTGCAGCGGCGAGCCGGCCTCTCCCGAGGCGTGCAGGAGCGTGAAGAGCGTGACCTGCTCGCCCTCGGCGAGGGTCCCGTTCCAGATGCCGGTGAGCTTGCGCACCACCGGCTCATCGATGAACTTGTAGCCCGACCAGTTCGCCCCGTAGGCTGCGTCATTCTCGAGCGTGTAGCGAAGCTCGGGGGTCATGCGGATCGCGAAATGCTGGCCCTGCTGCTCGACCGCGAGGCCGTCCTCCTGCAGGTCAACGTTGCCGATCGTCTGCCAGAGGATGCGGAATGAGTAGTCGCCCGCCTCGCGCGCCTCCATCTCATCGGCCACGAGGAACCAGTCGCCCTTCAGCCAGAAGATGTTGCGGTGCCAGTCCACGCCCGCATAGTCGCGCAGGGTTGTCTCGGAGAAGCCGACGGAGGGCAGATCGCGCATGTGCTCCATCTCGGCGAACCCCGGCAGCGGCGCCGACTGCCCGTCGCGCAGCACGAGCGCCGTCGAGTGGAACTTCGGCAGCGAGTCCATGTAGGAGGCATCCGCGAGCCAGATGCGGCCGTTCTGTGTCATGCGGGAGATCGAGTTGCCGTCGTAGTGCTGGTGGCCGCCGTTGTTCAGGCCATCGAGCAGCAGATACTGATCATCCGCGCCGAAGCCGTTGCGGAAGACCACCTTGTCCACGGTCTGCGCAAGCTCGATCTCCTGCTGGCCGCGGAAGGCGTCGAAGTAGAGCGGCTCAACCGGGAACGCAAGCGAGCCAATGAGGTCAGCCGGCTCCACCGCGGCGGTCTTCGCGGCGAACCAGCCCGGGCTTAGGCGCCCGGATACCTCGCGCTTGCGGTCCGTCGCCCAGGAGTAGCGCCCGTCGCGGTAGTACCACTCGGCGGCGTGCAGGTAGGGCATCTCCGACCACCAGCCTTCGTAGGCGCCGGTGTCGCCGTAGGTGACGGAGTAGCTGAGATTGTCCATGCTCATGATCGCGTAGTCCGCGACCCGGCGGGCGTTGCCGTTGTCGAAGAACGTGAAGTCCGGCCGCGCGAGGCAGTAGAGGATCGTGTGGTAGAGCGTGAGCCACTGGTAGCCGTTGCAGTCCTCGTGCGGCTTGAAGAGCTTCGACTGGTTCTGGAAGGTGTCATCCGCGATCTGCAGCCAGCGCGTCCCCTCGCCGGCATCGTAGTACTTCTCGAAGTACTCGCCCGCGAAGAGGCAGCCGAGCGAGGGAAATGTATTGTGATTGTGGCGCGGGTGCGTGTTGCCGAACGACGGAGCCGAGCTGGACGCGACCGCCTCGGTCATCCACTGGAAGAGCACGCGGGAGACCTCGAGGCGATCCTCGTCGGAGACTGCAGGCGATTCCTCGACGACATCCCACGCCGGAAGGACGGTATAGGCCTGGAAGTCCGAGTCCATCCCCCAGGGGCCGCCGAAGGTCGGCGGATTGGTGTCGCGATGGGCCTTCGCGCGCTTTGCGAGCCACACGAACCCGCGCGCCCAGCCATCCTTGCCGGTCATCTGGTAGTTGCGCCCGGCGCTCGACATCGTCCCGAACAGGCCCGTGTGCGCACCGGCCTCGAGGTCGGCCTCCGCGCGCTGCTGAAGCTGCTCGAACCACGCGTCATCCGGCTCCTGGGTGAAGGTCCGACCCCAGCGCCGCTCGGCATCGGGCGAGAGCTTCACCAGCAGAGTCGGCTCGAGGACCAGGCTCGCGCCCGCCTGGCAGGCCCCTCGCAGCGCCTCGATTCCGGCGAGCGCACCCGCCGGGTCGCTGGCGCCGATGGAGAGCGCGTTGAAGCCGGTGCCCCATGGATCGTGCACCGTGCGCACCTCATAGCCGCCCTCGCCGGGGTAGTAGTCATCGGGGAAGATGTAGCCGTGTGAGTAGAAGTACAGCATGCGCGGGTTGTTGGCCACGTTCCCGATCACGATCGTGGTTTCCTCACGCATGCGCTCATCGGTGATCGCTTCGGCGGAGAGGATCTCCGGCCGCGCGCCGGTGAGGTCCGCGATCAGCGTCTGCACCGCCTGCGCGACCGGCGCCCACGCCGCATCCTCGGGAGCCACGATCCGCGCTGCCTCGCCATTCTCCACCAGCGGCGTGCGCAGGACCAGCAGCTTCGGCTCCGTCACGTCGCTGAAGCTGCGCATCGTGCTCTCGCCGAAGCGGATGTTGTCGATGTAGGCGCCGAAGGGCACGCCCGCCTGGCCGGTGCCGATCCAGATACGCAGGCTGGTGATGGCCGAGAGGTCCTCGCCGGTCACCATGCTCTGCTCCCATGCGAGCACATCGCCGAAGCCGCGCATGAGGGTGATCGTGGTCATCTCCTCGCTGAGCGGCCCGGCCCAGTTCAGGAAACTCAGCACACACTCACCCGCGTCGTTGTAGGCTCGCAGGTAGAGCGCGCGCGTGGTCTCCGGGAGGTCGGTCCAGGCATCGAACTGCAACGCCATCCCGGTCAGGTCCACCGGCTCGTCAAGCGCCATGGTGAACGAGAGGTAGGAGTTGCCGGTGGCGTTCTCGGGCGAAACGCTCGAGATGTGGATGCTCGAATCGCCCTCGGAGACGAAGCGCTCGTCGGTGTTCAGTTCGAGCTTCGTCTCAGGCCAGGCGGCGCCATCATTGAGGGTGACGCCCTCGAGCGTCTCCCCGCCGAAGAGGAGCGTGGTCTCGCCGACCTGCGCCTGCGCGAGCGAGCCGCCGAGCAGTACGCAGAGCGCGGCCGCGATAGCCGCGATCCGAACTCGAGATATGGTTGGCAGATGCATGGTGATCCTCCTCATGGGGCCGATCAGCGGCCACCGTCTACGACACTGACGCCGTCATCGCTGATATCATAGCGCACGCCCCCGATGACCATCGTCGCAAGGGCGCTGCTTCGTATTGCACCGACGGCTATCTCGCCGCCCGCGTTCACCGCGAGCAGGTCGCCGCCGATACGCGCGATCTCCGTGCCATCAACGCGTTCGGTAGCCACCTCCGCCGGAAGCCGGCCAGCGTGGCCGCAGGCAAGCACCACGCCGAGCGTGGCGCGCGGCACGATCCCCACCGGCGTGAAGCGCAGATGATACTGCTGATACCACTGGGCGCTTGGCTTCGCGGCGCTCGGCGGTGGCTCGAAGCCCTCGGAGAGGCTGAAGAACGCGTTGTGGTGGTGCATGAAGTGCGCGCGGAGGAGGCTTCCGCCGCGCACCAGGCTGAAGCGGCGCGCCTCCTCGTCCACCTCGAACTCGTTCCACGAGTGCACGTTCCACTCCAGCGCCGACAGCACCTCGGGCCGCGCCACGAACTCGTCCACCATCAGGAAGCATCCGTGCGGCTTGAGGTAGACCACGTGCCGCCTGCAGCGCAGTGCGCGGTCGGCGTAAGATGCATCGGCGGTCCCGCGCAGGTAGGCGATGCGCTCGTCCTCGAAGGCGTTCTCAGTCGCGCCGGTGGAGTTGTGCGAGCGCATGATCTGCCCGGCGCCCGAGAGCGTGACGCAGTTGTGCGACTTCGTGTGCCAGACCCAGTGCGCGTGGTGCGCTGAGCCGTAGCCCGCGTAGTAGCCGCTCGGCATGAGGAGGCACTGCCCGGCGACGTGCAGCACGAAGTCGTTGTTGTTCGCGTGCGAGTGGCTCACCGCGCCGAAGGGCGACGAGCGGAAGAGCAGCGAGATGTCATCGCAGGGCTCGCGGAGGCTCGTGCGGAACGCCGCCCAGCCCGCGTCGGGGAAGACGCGCAGCATCTGCTTCTGCTCCGGCGGCGGCGCAGCCGCGCCGAGCGGCTCCGCGAGGAAGTCCTGCGCGCTGAAGCGCGGCATCTGCCGATCCTGAGGCTCATCAAGCTTTGCCGCGACCTCCTCGAACTCCGCCACGTAGTCGCTCAGTTCGCGCGCGCCGCTCTCGCGGTCGATGCGGCCCACGAGGGCCGCGTTCCCCAGCCACGTGCCGCGCCATCGCTCGGAGTGATCGCCGAAGCCCATCCACTCCGCCCACGGCGGGAATATCCACTGCCGCCACTGCGCGTGCCCCCGCCAGAAGGGCCTGCGGTATAGATCCGCGCCGCAGCCGCGCTTGAGGGCCGTCGCGAACATCGTCATGATGGTGACGTAGGCTGCCCCGTATGACGGCCCCTCCGCCCACGCTCCGTCATCGCCCGCCCAGACCGGCCAGATCCCGCAGAGCACCGGCCGCAGCCACTCCAGCCACTCGCGCGCCTGCGGGATATGCTCCTGGAAGACCATCGCGAGCAGCGCGAGGAAGACGATCTCGCGCCCCGCGTGCGAATCAAAGCGCGTGACGCCGTAGGTGCCTCGGTTGTGCATGTGATCGAACGTGATCTCGCCGCGGCGGCGGAACTGCTCGATGACCACCGCAAGCTCCTCGTCGGTGAACTCGTCCCACACCCAGTCGACGACCTTGGAGCCGTCCCAGATCACGGACATGTGCGCCTCGTCGTTGTGCGAGAGGTGCGACGAGCCCTCCGGGTCCCAGCGCGAGATCGAGGTCATCCGCTCGCAGGCGGCCCGTGCGTAGCGCCGGTCGCCCGATGCCAGCCACGCGAGCGCGAGGATCTCCGCGCCCTTCACGAAGCGCCGCGAACTCCACAGGATCGGAGCCCAGGTGCGGAAGAACGCGTCGTAGTCCTTCTGCCGATCCGGCAGGAAGGGCGGCTCGTCGATCTCGTGCGGCTCGGCGAGCAGCCCATCCGCGACGGCCTTGAGCTGCGCCCAGCCATCCGCGCGAGCCCCGGCGATGGAGGCCCGTAGCTCTGCCACCTGCTCTTTGCGGATGTAGATGCGCGGGTGGGCGAGGGTCAGCCGATCGAGCCACACCTGCGCCGATGGCACCTCAAGCGTCACTGCGTCCAGGCCGATCTCAAAGCTGAAGGGCTCCGCCTGATCGCCGCCGGCCGTCCATGTCCACCAGTAGCGGCCGGCATCGAACGCGCGCTCGGGCAGGAACATCGGGTCCGCGAGGCCGTCTGCCTGCAGCACGACGTCACGCAGCGCCTCATCGCGTGCGACGATCAGGCCGAACGGCGCAGGGGCGTCGCCGGGCTTCCATGCGAACACAGGAGGGTTCGTCTGCGGGCTGGAGAGATCACGCGGCCGGCGCGGGTCTATGTGAGGATGCGGGTGGCGAGTCTCCTCGATCATGAGCGGCTCCCGATGGCTTTGTCGTTGGATTCCGCGGACTCTTCGTGACGGACAGCGGCAGGTCCTCTTGCCGTGGCGCAGGTCTCCCGCCGCAAGACGCCGAACTGCGTCGAGAGAGATCAGGGCGAACGTGGGCGAGGTGCGTGATGGAGCACTTCACGATGGTGAGACCCGGCGAGAAGGTCCGGCTCGAGGAGGTTGATCCGGACTTCCACGAGGACCTGCGCAGGGATGATCCGTCGGTCAAGGAGCGCACTGGGGCGGCCCGTGATGAGATGGGGCGGCTGCAGGAGCGGCTCTACGCGGAGGGCAGACAGTCGCTGCTGATTGTGCTCCAGGCGATGGATACCGGGGGCAAAGATGGCACAATCAAGCACGTGATGCGCGGCCTCAATCCGGCCGGGGTGTGCGTGAAGGCCTTCAAGCAGCCGAGCTCGGAGGAACTGGCGCATGATTTCCTCTGGCGCATTCACCCCTGCGTGCCCGCGAACGGGCAGATCGCGGTCTTCAACCGCTCGCACTACGAGGACGTGCTGGTGGTGCGGGTGCACGAACTGGTGCCGGAGAGCTGCTGGCGGCACCGCTACGACCAGATCAACGAGTTCGAGGAGCTTCTCCACGAGACAAACACGCGCATCCTCAAGCTCTACCTGCACATCTCAAAGGACGAGCAGCGGGAGCGGCTGCAGGCGCGGCTCGACGACCCCGAGAAGCACTGGAAGTTCCACGCGGCCGACCTGAAGGAGCGCGCGCACTGGGACGCGTACGTGGGTGCCTTCGAGGAGGCGCTCACGCGCTGCTCGACACAAATCGCGCCGTGGCACATCATCCCTGCGAACCGCAAGTGGTACCGCAACCTGGTGGTTGCAGAGCTGGTTGCGGAGACGCTGCGGGAGATGGCCCCACAGTTCCCGGAGCCGGACTTCGACCCGGCGGACGTGGTCATCGAGTAGCGGCGAGCGAGACGCCGCCGCCCGCTTCGTGGCACAGGCACAGCTGTCTGCGGCCCCTCCTTGGACACGAGCGCTCGGGCGGCCCTCGCCTACCGCAGCCGCACCTGCACGCCCTGCGCCGCCGCCGAGGCCGCGATCGTCTCGCCGCCGATCTTCACCGGCGCGTTCGCGCGCAGCAGATAGCTGCCGCCATCGCCCCGCTGCAGCGAGGCCTGCGTGAGGATCGTCACCGTATCGCCCGGCCGCGCGTCCTGGTAGTAGCACTCAGTTCCGTCCGCGAAGCCCGTCACCGAGTCCACAACGATCGTCGTGGGCTGGCCGTAGCGCAGTCGGCGCACGGTCGTCTGCGTCGCACCGTCCGCGGTGGTCAGGAGCTTCCCGGTGAAGAAGTCGGCGTCCTGCGAGACCTCCCCGCGGCCAAGCGGTTGGCTGTAGGCGTGCGGGATGATCGTGCTGAGCGTCTGCGCATCAAGCGGCGGGCCGTCAATGACAGCCTTGCCAAGCAGGAAGGTCGCCTCGCGCACGCGTACCCGCACGCCGTCGCCGTCCCGCGTGATGCCCGCGATGTGGTAGGCTGTGTTGCGCGAGTAGTCCGGGTTGCTGAAGTAGATCGTCTGGCCCGCCAGCGCGTCGCCATCGGGCAGATCGGCCGCGTTCGGCAGCGAGATCACGACCTCCCGCGCGGCCTCGTCCACCTCAACGACCTCACCCTCCCACGCGCTGAAGGGCAGGCTCATCTCGACCTGCGGCGTGCGCAGCAGAGAGCCCTCCAGGAGGTTCGCCTGCACAATACCGCGCTGGTCGCTGCGAACCCTCGCCAGCCGGCCCGTGACGGCGGAGCCGTCGTCGTAGACGCGGGGCGCGTTGTCCACCGCTGAGAAGAGCCGGTCCTCGACGCCGTCGCGGCCCGCGATGCGGACCTGCACGCCACCCTCGCGATTGGCCTCGATGCGCTCAGCGGTGGCGATGCGCGGCTCGATCGGCCCGGCCTCCTGCGCCTCACCCTCTGGCATGAAGCCAACGCTCACCAGGCCCATCCAGTAGTTCCCGCCGTCGGCGGAGGGCGCGACCGCCTCAAGTGCCAGTTCGTGTCGCCCGGCCTCCAGTCGCAGCGTTCCGAGCTCTCGCGCCGGCGCCGGGCCAACATCCATCGCGGTGCCGCTGAATACCTCGCCGAGCGGCTCGCCGTCAACGAGCAGCCGAGCGCTGCCGTAGCCGGGGGAGAGGTAGTGGCGGACGGTGACGATGTAGTCATCGGTCTCGGGCAGCTCGGCGCTGAAGAGCATCCGCTCTCCGGCCGCCTCCGCCTGATAGAGCACCACGGAGCCATCGAGGACGGACTTCGCGCTGCCGCCGGTGAAGGTGGCGTCGTTGAGGATCTGCTGCGCGCGGACCGAGTTGCGATCCACCGGGCGCTGCGTGGGCTCGAGCACCGTAACGTAGGTGCTGTCGAGGTCGTCGCCGCCGCGGCGGGCGCAGATGTAGGCAGCCTTCGGGTTGGTCGGGTATATCCCCGGCGCCCAGGCGGTGATAAGCTGCGTCCCCGCCTCCGGCAGCCCGATTGCCCTCAGCCGCGCATCGCGCGCCGGGTCGATCTGCCATGTGGCGTCCCAGCGCGACGGCGCCTCACCCCGGCGCACGTCCACCAGGAAGCCGTAGCCGTTGCCCGGCGGCGGCGTCCAGTAGGGCTGGTTCGGGTGGCCCTTCATGTCGCCATCGTTGCCCTGCAGCCGCCCCCACTCGAACTCCGGCCCCGCGAGCGAGCCGGGCTCGATCTCACCAAGCTCCACGCCCTCCACCGAGAGCTGTGTGCTGAGCGCGTGGAGCATGTAGTCGTGCTGTGAGCCGCCGCTGACCCGGAAGATGTCCACGAGGTAGTGGTCCGCGCCCTCGCCGAGCAGCGCCACGAGCCGCTGGTAGCGGTCCACGCCCTGCGTCGCGTAGGCGGCCTGTGCCTCCGCCTCCAGCACCTGCAGCCCCGGCTGGTCGGCGAGCAGCAGCAGGTCGCCGCCGCTGCCGCCGATGCCGATGTTCTGGCGCTGCTCATCCACCACCACGAGGTTATGCGAGGCGGTCTGCTTCCCCCAGCCCACCTGTGTGTGCGTGCTGCCGAGTCCGTAGCCGAGGTCGTAGGTCACCTCGCAGCCGAGCGCGTAGTAGTTGAGATTGAGGTCGTCGAAGTGCCCGTGGTTCAGCGACGGCCCGTAGCGCACCAGCGCCGCCTGCGCCTGATCATCGTCGCCCGCGCGCAGGATCGCGATGCCCTTCTGGCCGAAGAAGTCGCTGGAGAGGATGCGCTCCCGCGTGGCCTCGGGGTCGCTCATCTCCGGGAAGTCGCCGGCGTGGAAGAGCATCCACATCCTGTCGCGCGCCGAGGCCCGCAGTTCCTCACCGCGCTCTCCGGTGAGGTAGGTCAGTGCATCCGCGAAGTGCGAACGGAGATCGCCGGTAGTGCGGGCGTAGCAGACCTCCGCGAACTCGTAGTCGGTGGCGGAGAAGACCGGATCGCGGCGGAGGCCGAATGCGGTATCGGGCCCGGAGTCCCCGTAGCGGGGCCAGTGCCCGGCACAGTCGAAGAGCGCTGAGGGCAGGAAGAAGAATGACAGGAACTTCGGGTCAGCGTAGAGGTCGATGCCCTCCGGGTAGCTCTCTGAGCGGTAGTTGCGCATCGGCTCGGAGAAGGTCAGGTAGAGGTCGCGCGCGTGGAGGGCGTAGGAGAGCGAGGTCTCGTAGTAGCGCCCGTCGCGGTCGGCATTGTTCGCGACCATCGAGCGGATGCCGTAGGGGCCGTCGAGCGCCCAGTCCACGTAGTGGTCTATCCCGAGCACGCAGCCGACGGACATCGCGCCACGGAGGTAGTCGGCCTCGCCGTTGTGCAGGCCGCCCTTCAGCGATTCCTCGTAGCAGTACGCCGCGCCGTTGCGCAGCAGGTTCTCCTCGATGTTCTGCCTGCATGTCATGCCCTCGACCAGTGAGGGCTTATCGAGCGCGGGGCTGTTGAAGACTTCGTCGTAGAAGTCGGCGTAGTGGATGAGCACGCGCGCGACCTGATACCACGGCCGGCAGAAGCGGCCGCTCGGTGGCGACGAGGGGTAGTCCCACGAGCCCGCGTCGCACTCGGGGTAGATCTGCGCGAGGGCGTCGAGGATGAACGCGGCCTTCTCGGCATAGCGCTCATCACCTGTGAGCAGGTAGGTCAGGCAGAGCGGGCGCAGCGCGTTGAACTGCAGCGTCTCGACGACCCAGGCGTTCCAGGAGCCGACGAAGTAGTGGATGCGCCCGTCCTCCCCGACGTAGCCCGTGCCGGGGTCGGGGTGATCCTCATCGGGCAACACATGCCCGTTGGCGCAGGTGACCTTTTCCGGGAGATCCCATGAGCAACGTGCGCCGCCCCAGGTGCCCCACTTGGCGTCGCAGATCGGGCAGCCGGTGAAGCCGTAGGCGAAGGCAGCGCCACCCTCCGGAAGCATCTCGAGGATCCACTCGTCGCCGCGCTCGAGCCACTCGTCGGCCTGCTCCCGGTTGTTCTCAACGAAATCAGCAAGGAACGGATAGCGCTCAGCATTCTCCCGCGCCCGCTCGACATCGGCAGGCGTCTTATTCACGCACGGATGGACCCGCCCGTGGGCGGTCAGGTCCGGGTTCTCCCAGCGACGTCGTGGGGGCATGATCGCTCTCACCATCTGATTGGGATCGTTGAAAAGGGACAACTCATCGATCCCGAAGTAGACTTTCTGTTCGTGCGCCGAGAGGAACGTCACCCGCATGGAGCCGGTTGTGCGAGGCTCAAAGTGGATGACCTGCCCGTCCGGCCGGTCCTCCAGCACGACCTCGATGGGCGCTCCCTCCGAGAAGGACAGCTCGATGCGCTCGGCGTTACTGTAGATCTCAGTCAGATCTGACTGCTCGAGCACGATAGTGTCGATCGTGATGGGCGCGGCGAAGGTCAGTTCGAACCACTGCGGCGGCTGCGCGTTCGCGGCAGTTGCCCAGTGCGTGTTGCTGTTGCCATCAATGGCCATCGGGGGCGGGTACTTGCCATCCGCGGCGCTCGCCGATGAGCTGGCATCGGTCTGTGCGCCGAGCGCGAGGTTCTCCAGACCGCCGGTGACGGTCGTCTGTGCAGGCAGGACCTTGCACGCAAAGAGTAGGGCGATCGCGACGGTGATGGCGCGCTGCATGTGACTCACCTCTCTGAGAAACGCAGTGCGGGCTAGTTCCTTACCGCGCCGCCCCGCTCCTGCCTGCTCCGCACATAGATGGAGGAGAATGCGGTCCCGAGCATGAATCTGTCTCAGGCGGTGCGTTCGCTGGCACCGCAGCACTGACTAAAGATCGCGCCGGAGGATCCACAATGCGTCTTAGCGCAATCGCGTCTGCTATCGTCTTCGTCGCCCTCACCTGCGGAGGTATGTTCATGTCAGATGCCTGTGCCGCGCCACGTGAAGCCGATCTGGCTCTTCTCCGGACGCTCGAGATTGCGCCGGACCAACTCAAGTCGCTCAGCATCAACACGCCGCTCGTGGAGAACGGGCAGCCGGTCGCCACGATCTGCCACGCCGATGACCCTGCGTGGCGGGAGGCGGCCGTGGCCGTGCAGACGGCCATACGCAACGCGACGGGAGCGGAGTTGCCGCTCGTGACCGACACCGCCATCAGCGACGAGGACGCCTTCGGGCAGAGCCTGATCCTGCTCGGGCACCTCGACAACAACCGCCACGTCGCCCGCCTCTACCACAACTTCTTCGTCTGCCTCGATACCGGCTATGCGGGCGAGGAGGGCTACGTGATCCGGTCGGTCCATGATCCGTGGGGGCGCGGTTTCAACGCGATCCTCGTCGGTGGCAGCACCGCCGCGGGCACCGCGAAGGCGGCCGAGGCCTTCGCGGGGATCGTCGCCGACGCAGCGCGCGGGAACTCCCTCACCCTCGGCCGCCAGATGGTGCTGGAGATCGGCGCGAGGGACTTCCTGACCGACGAGGCGCGCGATATCGCGATCGAGCAGGGGCGCGCTACGCTCATGGCTCCGGGGGAGGGCCGCTCGGGCGTCTCGCGCCTCACCGGCCACGGGATCGCCTACCACCGCACCGGTGACCCGAATCGCGGCGAGGTCTACCGCGCGATGATGCACGCGCTGATCGAGTACTATGAGACGGATGATTACATCTCGACATCGCCGCTGTCGCGCTACGACCGGGACTTCCGCGATGCCTGGACCTATGAGGTCGGCGTGCTCTGGGATCTGCTGGAGGAGTCGCCTATCTTCAGCGACGAGGAGCGCGTGGCGTTCACGAACGTGGTCATCCGGCTGATGCTCGAGTGCGACCTCTATCAGGGCTACGAGAGCAGTGTGGAGATGTGGCGGCAGAACACGAACGTGCCGCACAACCACAACACGTTCCCGGCCCTGGGCGCTTACTTCATTGGGGAATACGCGCTGCGCCACTACCCCGAGCAGCAGGCCCTCGCCAACCGCGCGGGGATGTGGCTGGACGTGGCCGAGGGCGTCTTCCGCGGCCTGAAGCACTCCTCCAAGCCGCTCGAGGATGCCGCCGGCTACCTCTGGCTGCCGCTGCATCACGTCATGACCTACTCCCTCGCCACCGGCGACACCACGTGGTTCGATGAGGGTCATGGGCTTGAGGCCGCACAGATCGCTCTGATGACGATGGACAACGCGGGCAACCAGGCGGGATACGGCGACACCTCCGCACTCACGGGCTCCTCCGGGATCGCCGCTGCCACCTTCAAGATCGCGTGGTACCATCGCGACCCGAAGGTCCTGTGGATCACCGAACTCGCCGGCGGCACGGGCGGCTCACCGTTTGGCCAGAGCTACCATGTGAACTTCGCCCAGGAGCCTCCTACCGAGCAGATCGGCCTGACGGTCGCTCCGCTGCCCCCGGCCGCCTACAACGAGGGCATCGACTCCTCCTCCTACCCAGCCGAGCGGCAGGTGCCATTGGAGAACAGCTTCAACAAAGCCGCCTTCCGTGCCGGGCTCGAGCGCGATGGCGCATACATGCTGCTCGACGGCTTCGGCCGCGGCAACCATATGCACTGGGATGTCAACGCGATCCTCGGCTACACCGATGGCGGCGAGCCGCTGCTGGTGGATGCCGAATACATCCTTAACGCGCCGAAGTACCACAACTCGATGGTCATCATCCGCGACGGCCAGAGCGAGGACGCGCCCGCGCTGGCGGAGCTTGTGCATGCCGATGAGCTGCAGAGCGTGAACTTCACGCAGACGCGCGTCCCGCAGTACAACGAGGCAGAGTGGACCCGCAGCATCATCTGGCGGCCGAATGACTATGTGCTGGTGACCGACCAGATCGAGGCGCTGGAGAATGCCGACTTCACGCTGCGCTGCTGCTGGCGGCCATGGGGCGAGGCCAAGCTCGAGGACGGCGTCTGCCGCGTCAGCCACCGGCCGATGGAGCTGCAGGTGCGCAACCTCGATGGCGCGCCCTCGATGATCGAGGAGATGAAGATCGCGGCGAACATGCCGATCAGCCGCGTCTCACAGCAGATCAGCCAGCCGATGGCCGCCGGCGACAGCTACACCTTCGCGAATCTGATCGCCTCCAACGCGACCGAGGAGCCGCGCGAGGTGACGGCGCGACGCGTGGCAGAGGGCCTGTTCGTGGTTGAGCGGCCTGAGGGCGCGGAGGTCGTCGCGCTCGGCCCCGAGGGCCTCGCCGCTGCGGGCATCGAGGGCGACGCCCCGCTCGTCATCATCGGTGAGGACCTGCTCGTGACCACCGGCGCGACCTCGCTCTCGCCGGCGGCCTGTGAGCTGGCGGAGCTTCCCGCGGCTGCGGCCCAGGCGCGCGAGCGCGTGCTCGCGATGCCGGCTGCAACGGCGACTGCCGCCACTGACGGTGTGCAGGCGCCTCAGCTTGCGCGAGCATGGGAGGGCGGGGGCTTCGACGCGCCCCTGCAGGCACTGCCTGTGGCGGCAGTCTCGGCCGACAGAGAGCCCGGCGGAAGCCTCGGTCCGATCGAGAAGCTGGTTGACGGCCTCTACTCCAACTCGGGCGCCTCAGTCCAGTGGGCACCAGGCGTCACTCCGACGATCACGCTCGAGCTTGCGGATGAGACCTTTGTGAGCGATGTGGAGTTGCGCGACTGGAGTCCGATGAACGAGGCCTGGCAGATGGCGAGCCGCCGGGTGCAGGTCTCCAGCGATGGCTTCGCCAACGACATCCGCGATCTCGGCGCGGTCTTCGCGGAAAGCGGCACCCAGCGCTGGGGGAACAACGTAAACGCGATCTGGACCGCGCCGATCAACCAGCGCGCGCGGCAGATCAGGCTGATCCTCCAGCCCGCGGATGTGCCCGACGCGCGCGTCTACGTCGCAGAGACGACGGTCCATGGCAACCGCCCGGCCGCCGCTCCGAAGATCACCGCGGTCACCAGCGGCCACCTCGCCGGCGGTGACGCGCTATCCGTGATCGCCGGCTCTGAAGCGGGGCAGATCAGGGCCTTCGACACGGCCGGTGAGGTACTGTGGTCGGCGAAGACCAACAGCGGTGCTCGGATCAACGCGCTTGCATGCGCGGACATCAATGGCGATGGCCGCGATGAGGTCATCTACGGCGAGAACGCAGCCCGGCTGGGCCTGCTCAGCGCGGACGGCGAGCCCATCTGGGAGGTCATCCCGCCGATGTACCGCGGGATCGCCTCTGACGCGATGAACATCACGCCGTCCGACCTCGATGGCGACGGGCGCCCGGAGATCGTCGTGGGCCTGCGAAGCTGGCAGTACGCCGCCTTCGACGCGGAGGGCGAGGTCCTCTGGACGAGCGTCATCTACGCCCATCCCGCCACCGTCAGCGTCGCCGATGATTTCGATGGCGATGGCCGGCCGGAGTTCGTCGGCGGCAATCAGTACTACCGGCTCAACGTGATAGACACCGACGGCACCATGCTCTACCAGGCCGACCGCTTCGGACCAGAGCAGTCTGCGGTCGCCTCCGCCGACGCCGATGGCGATGGGCTGCCCGACATCATCATGGGCACCGACCAGGGCGAACTGATCTGCTTCAAGGGCACAAACGGCACGCGCCTGTGGACGAAGAACGTCGGCGACCGGGTCACGCGCATCGTGCCCGCCGACATTGATGGCGACGGTGCCGAGGAGATCGTCTGCGCCGCGGAGAGCGCGAACGTCTACGCCTTCCAGCCCGACGGCGAACTCGCGTGGCGGACGACGCTCCCGGGCGGCGTGAGCGACCTGCTGCTGCTGCCGGGCGATGAGCCGCGCTTCGCGGCGGCCGCGGGCTCGGCAGGCGTGCTCCTGCTCAACGCCGACGGGCAGATCATCGGCGCGGGCGAGACCGGCGAGCGCACACTGGCGCTGGCGCAACTCGACGGTCGCGTCGCCGTCGTGCTGCAGGGCGGGCAGATCGTGAGCTTCGACCTGGACTAGCGCGAACGAGCCGGACCGGATCGTCTGGAGGCTATCATGCTTCGACTGCTGCTGATGGTGATGGCGGTGATTACGATGGCTGCCGCGGCGCATGCGCAGGCTCCTGCGTTCAACGACACTCCGGCGGCGGCGAATGAGTGGGGCTTCCGGCCGGCCGATGGCTCAGTATCGGCGACGAACCCGCCGGGCTTCTCCTGGCGGCCGCAGGAGGGTGCGCGCGCCTATGCGCTGGAGGTCGCGCGCGATGAGGCCTTCCGCGACATCGTTTACGAGGCGCAGGGCATCGAGATGAGCGTGCACTGCCCGCCGCTGATCCTCCCGGCGGAGCGTCTGGTCTGGCGCGTGGCCTTTGTCGGCGAGGGCGGGCGCTCGCAGTGGAGCGAGGTGCGCTCGTTCACGATCACTGACGACGCGGTGCGCTTCCCGATGCCGGAGTTCGGTGAGCTGATCTCGCGCGTGCCGGACGCTCACCCGCGTCTCTTCCTGCGGCCGGAGGACCTGCCGCGGCTGCGGGAGCTTGCGCAGGGCGCGCTGAAGCCGCAGTACGACGCGCTGGTCGCGCAGTGCGAGAAGATCATGGCCGACCCGCCACCGACCGCGGAGCCGGAGAAGTATCCGGAAGACATGGAGCGTCTCTCGGAGGAGTGGCGGGTGCTGTGGTGGGGCAACCGCACCTACACGATCGCGGTGCTCGATTCGGCCGCGACTCTTGCCTTCACGCGGCTTCTGGGCGGCGACGAGGCCTACGGGCAGAAGGCCCGGGAGTTGCTGATGGCCGCCGCGGAGTGGGACCCGAAGGGCGCTACCGGCTACCGCTACAACGACGAGGCCGGGATGCCCTACAACTACTACTTCTCGCGCACCTACACCTTCGTGAGCGATCTGCTCACCGAGGAGGAGCGCGAGAAGTGCCGCGAGGTCATGAAGATCCGCGGCGACGAGATGTACGCGCACCTCTACCCGCGGCACCTCTGGCAGCCCTACGCCAGCCACTCCAATCGCGCATGGCACTTCCTCGGCGAGATCGCTCTCGCGTTCATGGGTGAGATCGAGGGGCCCGAGGAGTGGCTGTGGTTTGTCGAGAACGTCTTCTTCAGCGTCTACCCCGTCTGGTCGGACGACGATGGCGGCTGGCACGAGGGCTCTGCCTACTGGTCCAGCTACCTCACCCGGTTCACCTGGTGGGCGGATATCCAGCGTGTGGCGCTCGGCATTGACGCCTACCGCAAGCCGTTCTTCGCGAACGCCGGCGACTTCGCGGTCTACCTGCTGCCGCCGAACGTCCCGCACGGCGGCTTCGGCGACCTCGCAAGCGGCCAGACCGCATCGGGCAATCGCGGCCTGGTGACGATCTTCGCCACTCAGGCGCAGAACGGCCACTGGGCCGATTGGGTCGAACGCGCGGGTGGCCCGGTCGCCACCGGCGGCTACGTCGGCTTCATCCGCGGCGCGATGCCGGAGGTCGAGCCACGCTCGATCAAGGAACTCCCGACGTCCAAGCTCCTCCGCGGAACCGGCCTCGCGCTGCTGCACACCGACCTGACCGACTCGCGCAATGACGTGCAGATCGAGTTCAAGTCGAGCCCCTTCGGCACACAGAGTCACGGCTACGAGTCGCAGAACGCGTTCATGCTCTTCGCGTACGGTGAGGATCTGCTGATCAACACCGGCTACCGGGATATCTACGGCAGCGATCACCACAAGAACTGGATGTGGTCCACGCGCTCGGCCAATTCCATAACCGTGAGCGGGCAGAGCCAGATCTCCCACAGCGCAGCGGCGAAAGGCGAGATCACGGCTTTCGCGACGAGCGACGAGTTCGACTATGTCGCGGGCGAGGCGGGCGGGGCCTATCCGGACGGGCTGGTGGATCGGTTCACGCGACATATCCTCTTCGCGAAGCCCGACCTGGTTGTGATCCTTGATGAGCTTGAGACGCCTGAGCCGCAGACCTTCGACTGGTGGCTGCACTCGCCTGCGGAGATGCGTGTGGGCGGACAGCATGGCATAGAGGTTGCGGTCGGGAACGCGGGCTGCCACGTGAACATGCTTGCGCCGGAGGGGCTGGCGGTGACGCAGACCAGCAAGTTCGACCCGCCGCCGCGCGAGCGGATCAGGCTGACGCAGTGGCATCTGACCGCAAGCACGACCGAACCCGCGCGCACGATGCGCTTCGTGACGGTGCTGCGGCCGCACCGGGCGGAGGACGAGCCGCCGGTTGAGGCCGAGTGCGAGCTTACCGACGACTACTGCGCGGTGCGCGCGGCGGTGGATGGCGGCGAGGTCGTTACGCTCTGGCGCTTCGGTGAGGGCGAGGTCTCCGCGATGGGCCTGACCACCGATGGCGACGTGGCTTCGATGCGCATCGGCGAGGGTGGGCAGCCCGGCGCCTGCATGGTCTCCGGCGGCACGCGGGTGGAGTTCGGGGGGTAGCTGAACCGCAGGCTCGACGCCGTGTTGTTCGTAGCGACGGGCTTCCAGCCCGTCAAGCCGGCGTGCCGCCCATGTACGGGAGGGTCTAATGAAGCGAGTCATCCCTATCATCCTCATCGTGCTGGTCGTCGGTATCGTGCTGTGGGTTGTGCTGCGCGATGACGGGCAGCCCGACGACCGCCTGCTGCTGTCGGGGACGATCGAGGCGGAGACCACCGAGGTCGGATCGGAGATTGCCGGGCGTGTCATCGAGGTCTCTGTGCGACGCGGCGACCTGCTGCAGATCGGCGACCTGATTGCTGAACTCTCGACCGACCTCGGCGAGACGCGCCTCTCCCAGGCGCAGGCCGCCAGCGAGGCCGCGCGCGGCGTCGAGGAGCAGTCGCGCGTGGCGACCGCGGTGCAGGAGGATGTCTCTGCGGCGCAGGTTGCGCAGGCGCAGCGGACGCTCGCGACGGCGGAGGCGCGGCTGGCAGACCTCCTCGCCGGCACCCGGCCGGAGACCGTCAGCGAGGCAGAGGCGGGCGTGCGGCAGGCTGAGGCCGCCGTGCGCGCCGCTCGCGAGCAGCTTTCGAAGGCCCGGCAGGGGCCGCGCGAGCAGGAGATCGCCCAGGCGCGCGCCGCCGTCGAGCAGGCCGACGAGGCCGCCAACGCCGCACGCGCGCGGCTCGATGAGCTGCGCGAGGGCACCCGGAGCCAGGATGTTGAGCAGGCGCGCGCGGCACTGACCTCCGCCAAGGCCCAGGCGGCGAAGGCTGAGGCCGACGCTGCGCGGATGCGGTCGCTGCACGCGCAGGGCGTCGTCTCCACCGACCGGCTTGAGCAGGCGGAGACCGCGGCGGCGACGGCGCGCCAGGCCGCGCGATCAGCGCAGGCGGCGCTGGACCGGGCGCTGGAGGGCCCAAGGCAGCAGACGATCCGTGCGGCTGAGGCGGCGCGCTCCCAGGCCCAGGCGGCCCGGCGGCAGGCGCAGGAGCAACTCAACCTGCTGCTGGCGGGCACACGGCCCGAGGACGTGCGCGCGGCGGAGGCCGGGGTCGAGCAGGCTGAGGGGCAGGTGGCGGCCGCGCGAGCTCGGCTGGCGGCGCTGCGCAGCGGCGCGACCGGTGAGCAGATCCGCGTGGCGCGGCGGCAGGTGGACGAGGCGCGGGCGGCGGTGGAGGTCGCCCGGAGCCGGGCGCGCGAGGTCGAGGTTGCGCGCGAACAGACCAGGGTCGCGGCCAGCCAGGCCGAGGGGGCCGAGGCCGCTGCGGAGGAAGCAGCCGTGGCGCTCGGCAAGCACGTGGTCGCCGCGCCATCGGCGGGCATCGTGGACAGCGTGAATGCGCGCGAGGGCGAGGTCGTCTCGCCGGGCAGCTCGCTCGTCACGCTGATTGCGCCGGAGGACCTGTGGGTGACGGTCTTCGTGCCTGAGCCGGAGATGCCGCGGGTGCGTGTCGGGCAGCGTGCGACGATCACGGTTGACGGCTACGATCAGGAGTTCGCCGCGACGGTCACGTGGATCGCCGAGCAGGCAGAGTTTACCCCGAAGTACGTGCTCACCGAGGCGGAGCGGACGCGGCTCGTGTATGAACTGCGGGTGCGGCCGAATGACCCTGACGGGCGCCTGAAGCCGGGTATGCCCGCGGACGTGACGATCTTCACCGACGGCGCCTCACCGGAAGCGGACTGACGCGCATGGCTGAGAGCGCGGTCCGAATCGAGGGACTCCGCAAGCGCTTCGGGGAGATCGTCGCTGTCGATGACCTCAGCCTGCAGGCGCAGCCGGGGGAGATCTTCGGTTTGGTGGGCTCTGACGGCGCCGGCAAGACCACCACGCTGCGCCTCCTCTGCGGGCTGCTCAAGCCGGACGCGGGGACGATGGCGGTCGCGGGGGTGGATGTGCTGCGCGAGCCGGAGCAGGCGCGCGGGCGGCTTGGCTACCTCCCGCAGTCGTTCGGCCTGCACGATGACTTGAGCATCGCGGAGAACATCAGGTACTTCGCCGACCTCTTCTGCCAGGAGATGTCCGAGGTGGCTGAGCGCCGTGATGAACTCCTCGCCGCAACGGGCCTGGCGGAGTTCACCGACCGCCTCGCGGGCGATCTCTCCGGCGGCATGAAGCAGAAGGCCGCGCTGATCTGCGCGCTTATCCACCGGCCGGAGGTGCTGCTGCTCGACGAGCCCACGCGCGGCGTGGACCCGGTCTCGCGCCGCGACCTCTGGCGGATCGTCTACGGGCTCCCCGCCGAGGGCGTGACGGTGATAGTCGCCACTCCCGACGCCGACGAGGCCGAGCGCTGCAGCAGGCTGGCGGTGCTCGCCGGCGGCGCCATCGCCGACCTCGGCACAGCACAGGAGTTGATCGCGCGGCATACGTCGCGGCTGGTGGAGGTGTCGGTGGCCGATCAGCCGCGCGCGCGGGGTGCGCTGCGGGAACTCCCCGGCGTGGCCGCGATCTCCAGCCTCGGGGAGAGCCTGCGCGTCAGCCTGACAGTCGATGGCCCGAGCGCCGATGAGCTGGCACAGGTGCTGCGCGAGCGGGAGATCGCGATCGGCGGCGCCACCGAGGTCGAGCCGCGCCTCGTTGATGCGCTGCTGCTGCTGGAGGCGCGGGCGGCGCGTGATGGCGATGCATGAGGCCGCCGTCGTCGTTCATGACCTCACGAAGCGCTTCGGCAGCTTCGTGGCGGTCGATCGCATCAGCTTCAGCATCGAGCGCGGCGAGGTCTTCGGCTTCCTCGGTCCGAACGGCGCGGGCAAGTCCACCACGATCCGCATGCTCTCCGGTCTGCTGCTGCCGAGCGAGGGGACGGCCACCGTCGCGGGAGCGGACGTGGCTCGGGAGGCCGAAGAGCTGCGCCGCCGCATCGGCTACATGCCCCAGCTTTTCTCACTTTACTCGGACCTCACCGTCGAGGAGAACCTGCAGTTCTACGGAGGCCTTTACGGCCTCGGGCCGTCTACGCTGAGCGGCCGAATGGCTCAGCTTCAGGAGCTGCTTGGCCTCGGCGAGGTGCTTGGCCGCCTCACCAGCACCCTCTCGACCGGCTGGCGGCAGCGGGCCGCGCTTGCCTGCGCGATCGTCCACGAGCCGCCGGTCGTCTTCCTCGACGAGCCCACCTCCGGCGTCGATCAGAGCGCCCGCCAGCAGTTCTGGGACCTGATCGCGGATCTTGCGGCGGATGGCACGACCGTGCTGGTGACCACCCACCTGATGGAGGAGGCGGAGCGCTGCACGCGGCTCGGGATGATCTCGCGGGGCAAGATCATTGCGATGGACAGCCCGCACGCGCTGATGGCGGGGCTCGACGGGCTGATCTTCGTTGCTGAGGTCGAGCGACCCCTGGAGGCGCTTCAGGCGCTCGCCGGGCAGCCGTGGGTGCGTGACAGCGCGCTCTCCGGGAGCCGCGTGCGTGTGCGCGTGGCTGACGGCACGGCCGATGTCGAGGGGCAGCTTCGAGCGGTCCTGGACAGCGCCGGCATCGCCGTTGAGCGCGTCCGGGAGACGCGGCCATCGCTGGAGGATGTCTTCGTCGCGCTCGTAGGGGATGCGGGGGAGGGTGAGGCGGCATGAGATGCCCCGCCCCGCTGCGCCGGATGCTGGCGGTCGCTCGCGCGGAGTGGATACACAATGTCCGCGACCGCCGCAGCCTCGCCATCATTATCGCGCTCCCGATCATGCTCCTGCTGCTCTACGGCTACGCGATCGACTTCGCGCTCGATGAGCTGCTCTTCGCGGTGCTGGATGAGGATCGCACGGAGCAGAGCGCGGAGCTTGTGCGGAGCATGGCGAGCAGCCGCTACTTCACACTTGTGTCTGCGGTGGGGACGCCGGCGGAGATCGAGCGGATGATCGCGGCGGGGCGGATCCGCTTCGGATTCGTGGTCCCGCGCGGCTTTGGCGAGGATGTCTCGGCCGGTCGCGCGGGGCAGGTGCAGGTGCTGCTGGACGGCTCGGACTCGATGACCGCCGGGGTGGCGCTCGGCTACGTTGAGGCGATCGTGCGCGAGCGCCAGCTTGATCTCATCGCGGAGTGGGCGGCGCGGAGTGGTGTGCCGCCTGCGCTCATTGCGCCGCCGATCGATGTGCGCACCCGCACGCTCTACAACCCGGAGCTGAAGACGGTCACCTTCATGGTACCCGGCCTGATCGCGGTCATCATGACGATGCTCGCGGCGCTGCTGACATCGGGGTGCATCGTGCGCGAGCGCGAGGTAGGGAGTTTCGAGGGGCTGGCCGCCTCGCCGATCGCACCGGTGGAGATCATCATCGGGAAGCTCCTGCCCTACGCGGCGATCGCGGTCGCGGATGTGATCCTCTGCATCGGTGTCGGCTGGCTGGTGTTTGGTGTGTACCCGACGGGCAGCCGGCCCGCGCTGCTGCTGCTCTCCGGGCTCTACCTGGTCGCGTCGCTGGCGATCGGGCTGGCGATCTCGAGCGTCGCGCGCACCCAGCAGGTGGCCACGCTGCTGGCCTTCCTTGCCACGATGCTCCCGACGCTGCTGCTGACCGGGTTCGTCTTCCCGCTGCGCTCCATGCCGACGGTGCTGCAGTGGTTCGCGCAGGTGATTCCGGCCACGCACTTTCTGAAGGTCATTCGCGGCATCTATCTGAAGGGGACCGGCCTCGGGCCCTACACGCAGGAGACTGTGGCGCTCGCCGTGATCTCCCTCGCGCTCGTGGTGCTGGCCGCGAAGTCGTTCCGAAAGTCGCTTGAGTAGACGCGCAGGAGAGGTCGTCTGGCGCCCATGAATCTGCTTCGGCTGCGATCGGTGACGCGCAAGGAGTTCCGGCAGATGCGCCGGGACCCGGTGTTGATTCGCATCCTGATCATCGCGCCGATCTTCCAGCTCATCATGTTCGGCTACGCGGCCACCACGGACGTGACGAACGTGCCGGTGGTGATCGTCGACCAGTCGAACTCGCCGGAGAGTCGCGCGATCACGAACTCCATCCGCGGGAGCCGCTACTTCGATCTGATCGGGCACGTGCGCGACCCGCGGGAGCTGAAGACTGTGCTGGATGCCGGGCAGGCGCAGCTTGCTCTGCACCTGCCGCTGGAGTTTGCGCGCGATCTGCGCAGGGGCGAGGTCGCGCAGGTGATGCTCTACGTCGATGGCACGGACTCCGTCACCGCGAACACCGCCGCGAGCTACATGGTGCGGATGCTGCAGGGCTTCGCGGAGGGGGTGGTGGTGGAGCGGATGCGGCTGCGGGGCGGCGCCACCGGCGGCATGCCGCAGATCGAGATGGTGCCGCGCGTGTGGTACAACGCCGACCTTCGCTCGGCGAACTACATGGTGCCCGGCGTCTTCGGGCTGATCATCATGATCATCACGGTCGCATGGACCGCACAGTCGGTCGTGCGCGAGCGGCAGGTTGGCACCCTGGAGCAGCTCCTCGTGACGCCGGTACGCCCGCTGGAGCTGCTGATCGGGAAGAGCATCCCCTACGCCGTGACCGCGCTGATATCCGCTACAGAGATCATGCTGCTGGCGATATTCTGGTTCAAGGTGCCGCTGCGGGGCAGCATCCCGCTGCTGTTCGCGCTGGCGGCGGTCTTCATCGTGTGCAACCTGGGCCTCGGGCTGCTGATCTCCACGATCACCCGCACGCAGCAGCAGGCGATCATGGCCACGTTCTTCTTCTTGATGCCCGGCGTGCTGCTTTCGGGCTTCATGTTCCCGGTCTCGAATATGCCCTGGATCATCCGGCAGGTTGCGTGGCTCATCCCGTACCGCTACTTCCTCGAGATCTGCCGGGGGATCTTCCTGCGCGGCGTGGGGTTGGGGGTGCTCTGGCCGCAGGCGGTGGCGCTGGTGGTCTTCGCGATCCTCCTGTTCGGCGCAGGCGCGCTCGCGTTCAGGAAGCGGCTGTAGCGGGGCGGCTTGCAGAACGCGGCGAGGGCGAGCCTTGCGGCTCGCCCTCGGTCTTTGCCGTCTCTCCCCTCGCCGGAACGGCTATGCGTCCCTCGGTGCGGCCATTGCCCTTCGAGGAGGGAGGCGCGCCAGCGCCTCAGGTTCCACCCCGGCCCGCGCACACCGGTAACCGACTGATCCGCCGCGTTGCGAACGACGAACGACATGGGCCGGGGTGGAACCTCCCGCTTCGCGGGACCCTCGCGCCGCTAGACGACAGCGGACGCTCGGGCAGCCCCTCCAGAACGGCTTTCGGCCGCTTGGGGCCCTCGGGCGCAGCGGTTCCTCCTAGTGCCCCGCCGCCTGCATTTCGTCGTTGCGATCCGCGAGCACCCGCCCGTTGCGCTTCATGAACTCGCCCGCCTGATACATGAAGGCCTCAAGCCGCGTCTGGTCGGTCGCCTGCTCGTTCCCGTCGTAGACCATGTTGAGGAACGGGAAGTCGCCGTAGTCGGTCCGCACGCGCTTGAGGATCGCGTGCGAGATCGTTCCGGGCATGCAGGTGAAGGGCATCACGGTCACGATGCCGTGCAGGCCCTTGTTGATGAAGTCTACGGCCTTGCCGACCGTCATGACCGCCTCGCCCTCGAAGCTGCGGTCCACGTAGCAGTCGGCCATGTCCAGCACCTCAGGGGTGCTCGGCTCGTGGAGGTTGCGGAGGTACCCGGCCCACGGTCGCGCGAGCGCGTGCTCATCGCGGGTCATGACCTCATCCTCGATCCGGTTCTTGATCCGGAAGAGGAAGTCTCCGTCGAGCGCCGCGCGCATGTCCCGGCGGAAGTTGCGGTAGAGGAACCACTCGAACACCGGGGCCATCCAGACCTCGCCACCGAGCGCCTCGATCTTCTCGATCACATGCTGGTTGCTGAACGGGTTCGCGCGCACGTAGAACTCGCCGGAGAGCCCGACTACCGGCTTGAGCTGCGAGCGATCCACCTGCACCTGCTCGAAGAGCATCCGCGCGCGCTTCATCGCCTCGACCATGTCGCCCTCGGTGCGGATCGCGGAGAGCAGGTCCTCGAGGCTGCGCTGATAGGCGCGGTTGGCTGCGCCCTCCTCGACCTCATACGGCCGGGTCTCGAGCAGCGCCTTGTAGAGCATATCCTGTGCGACCATGCCCTTCCACGCCACGCGCAGGAAGTCGCGGCCGACGATGCCGAGTTCGTCGAAGAAGCGCCGGCCCTGATGGGGCGCGTAGATCGGCACGTCCTCGAAGCCGATGTCATCGAGCACCATGCGCTGGAGCGTGTTGTACTGGCCGAAGCGGCAGGGGCCGCCGGAGCCGCCCATGAAGAACGCGTAGCGGTCGCGGTCGAAGTCCGGGCGCTTCGCGAACTTCACCATGTCGCCTGTGGTGACGATGGCGGGGAAGCACTCCTTGCCGGAGGTGTAGCGCCGGCCCCACATCAGCGTCTCGTCGTCGGGCTCAGGCAGCACCTCGGCGGGCATCCCCTGCTGCTCGAACGCCGCCGCAAGCGCATAGGCCACGTCGCTCATGTTCGGGATCAGCATGACGCGCTGCGAGTCGGGCTCGATCCCGAGCGGCCGGAGGAACCGGCCCTTGGCGAACTTGCGCCCCTGCGTGGCATCGAGGGAATCGAGGAAGGCCTCACAGCGCGTGATCATCCCGGCGTCCGCGGAGTGCTCGTCCACCTCGATGATCAGCGTGGGCTTCTCCCCGACGCGCTCTCGGAAGAAGTGCATGATGAACGAGTCCGGCCCGCAGCCGAAGTTGGTCAGATACAGCGCGAAGAGCCTGTCGTCCTGCGCAATGAGCTCTGAGGCCGACATGATCTTCTGGCCGTAGCGCCAGTACATGTTGAACCAGTCGGTCGGCAGCTCAACATCGTTGAGCGGCAGGAAGTCCATGGGCATGGCGAGGACGCCCATCTTGCGCAGCTTCGAGGGGATCTCGAGGTTCGCGCCCGGGTCGCAGCCGTTGTAGGCTCGGCTGACGATCACGATCGCGCGCCCGTCGTCGCCGAGTTCGTCCAGCACCTCGCGGCCCCGGGCCCGCGCCATCGTCTCGAAGCGCTCCATCGCCTCCATGCCGGCGGCGACGGCGGCGCGCACCTTGCGGGTGTCCGCGCCAAGCTGCTCGGCGAGTTCGGTGAGCTGCTTCGTCATGTGCTTTTCACCGTGCGACATCCACATGTGCGGCTCGAGCAGCTTCACATTGTACTCGCTGAAGTCGATCGCGGCCTTGATGTGATAGGGCACGCTCTGGATGTAAGGGCAGACGAAGCTGTCGGTCATCCGCTCATCCGGGCAGGGCAGGTTGATGACGCTGGGCAGGAAGAGGAAGTCAATGTCCTTGTTGTCGAGCAGATCCAGCACATGGCCGAGGTTGACCTTGTTCGGGAAGCAGGTCTCGGCCACCGAGCGCTCAGCGCCACGGTGCACGATCTTCTTGTTGGTCTGCGAGGAGAGTACGACCTTCGCGCCAAGCTCGGTGAGGACCGCGTTCCAGAACGGGAAGAGCTCGAAGTAGAGCAGCGAGCGCGGGACGCCCACCCGCGGCCCATCCTCGGGAAGCTCGCCGGAGGGCTTGTAGGCCTCCCGGAGCATCTTCTCGCGCTCTTTGAAGAGGTCGGGGATGTGTGAGAAGTCTTCCGCAGCCTCACGGATGTCGTACTTGCCGCAGCGGTCGCCGTAGAACAGCGGCGCCTCGCCGACCACAATGACCTTGTTGATCTCGCAGCGGTTGGCGCAGTCCTTGCACTCGAAGCTCTCGATGGTGTACTCCACGTTGGAGAGGTCGAAGCCCTTGAAGCAGCTCCCCTGGCCATCGTCGTGCTCCATGGCGATCACGGCGCAGCCGAGCGCGCCCGTGTTCTCGTTGTGCGGCGGGACCGTGATCGGCCTGCCGGTGACCATCTCGAAGGCGGCGACGACGGCCTTGTTGAAGGCTGTGCCGCCCTGGAAGAAGATGTTGTCGCCGACGCGGCGGTCCTCCACCACGCGGTTGAGATAGTTGAAGACGATCGAGTAGGCGAGGCCCGCGGCGAGGTCGGGGGTGTCCACGCCGGCCTGCTGGTGCTTGAGCAGCTCGGACTCCATGAAGACCGTGCAGCGCTCGCCGAGGTTGGCGGGGGAGGTGGCCGCCAGAGCGTTCGCGGCGAACTCCTCCTTGATGGAGATGCCGAGCTTCTCAGCCTGCTCCTCGAGGAAAGAGCCGGTGCCGGCGGCGCAGACCTTGTTCATCGTGAAGTCCACGACCACGCCGTTGTCGAGGCTGATGTACTTCGAGTCCTGCCCGCCGATCTCGAAGATCGTGTCCACGGTCGGGTCAAGCTGCACCGCGCCGCGCGCCTGAGCGGTGATCTCGTTCTTCACCACGTCGGCGCCGATGAAGTCTGCGATCAGGTAGCGCCCTGAGCCGGTCGTGCAGGCCTTGCGGATGCGCACGCGATCGCCCAACGCCTCCCCACACTTGCGCAGGCCGAGCTGCACGGCCTCGATCGGGCGGCTTGCGGTCATCAGGTACTCCTTGTGCAGCACCGTGCCCTCGGCGTCCATGACCACCAGGTTCGTGGAGATTGAGCCGACGTCCACGCCGAGGTAGGCGTCCACCATCTCGCCCTCCGCGGGCGGGGTGACCTCAGCCGGGTGGATCGTGCTCTTCTCGATCTTCAGCGGCTGCAGACGCTCGCGGCCGTCGCTGACCGCGTGATGGCCCTCGATCTCCGCGATGGCATTGAGATTCGCCTGCGGGAAGCCGTCCTCTATCGCGCGCATCGCAGCGCCGATGGCGCCCATCGCGCCGAAGTGCTCGGGGATGATGAGTTGCCCGTCATCGAGGCCGTAGACATCGTGGATTGCCCGGACGATGCCCGGGTTCGCAGCCACGCCGCCCTGGAAGGCAACCGGCACCTCGAGGTCGCGCGCTGAGCCCACGGTGGACTTGAAGTTCCGCACGAGCGCGTAGCACAGCCCGGCGACGATGTCCTTGACGGGCGTCGCCATCTGCTGGAGGTGGATCATGTCGGACTTCGCGAAGACCGAGCAGCGGCCCGCGACTCGCGGCGGGTTCTCGCTGTCAAGCGCGGTCTGGCCGAACTCCTCGATCGAGAGGTTCATCCGCGCGGCCTGCTGATCGAGGAACGAGCCGGTGCCGGCGGCGCACATGGCGTTCATGTTGAAGTCCGCGACCTCAACATCGCCCTCGCCCTGGCCGATGAACATCAGCTTCGAATCCTCGCCGCCGATCTCGATGATCGTGCGCACCTGCGGGTAGAGCCGTCCGGTGGCCGTCGCCTGGGAGACGACCTCGTTGACGAAGGCGGCGTTGATGCGCTCGGCAATCAGCCGACCGGCGTTCCCGGTGGCCGCTACCCCGAGGATGCGGTCGCGGCCAAGCGCCTCCACGGTCTCGCGCAGAGCGGTTCCCGCGGTCTGGATCGGGCGGCCGTGGTGGCGGATGTACTTCGTCTCTACGATCTGTCCGGCTTCGTCGAGAACGGCTATGTCAACGCTGACCGATCCAACATCAATCCCGACGTAGTAGCGGCTGCCTCCAGAGATACCCTCTGACATCTCGACTTTCCCTCCACTCGCAGACCTGGCGCGGCGGGTCGCGGAATGCGCTCTCCCCACGTGTACAACTAAGAGCGCGCGGCAGGATTGGCGAGCATCGGATGCTCGCTTCCGCCGCGTTGAATGCATGCGCGGCGCAACTCCGGAGATGCCGGGACCCCAGCCCGGCCCGGAAACAGCATTATACAGTACGCCCGGTGCCGGTGCAATTGCGCTTCGGCCTTTCCCCGCGACAGAAGGCCGAGCACAGTGAAGTGGCGAAACCTAACTGCCGACTGATCACGACCTTTCCCTGGAGGGACTACGATGGCTCCGATGATCTCGCTCTACACACTCCTCGCGCGTGAGGTCTCGCTCGAGGAGGCTGCTAAGCTCGCCGCTGACGCCGGCTTCGACGCCGTGGACATCCGTATGCGCGAGGATGGCATCCACATCACCCCGGATATCAGCGACGCCGAGGCCTGCCGCATCCGCTGGATGGTCGAGGACATGGGGCTGCACGTCTCCGGCCTCACCACCTACTGGGAGGTCGGGAAGGTGGATCGCACGGCCGCCAACGCTGAGATCGCCGGGATCGCCGCGGCGCTCGACACCGCGGCGGCGCTCGATGCGGGCTTCGTGCGCATCTCCTCCGCCGACTACGACCGCGCCTATGACTACGAGGTCTGCCGCGCGGCCTTCCGGGACCAACTGATGCGCGTCGCCGAGATGGCCGCCGAGTACGGCATCATCATCACGCCCGAGCAGCACGGCGGCCGCTACGTCTCCTCCGCTGGCCAGTGCCTCGACATGCTTCGCGGCCTCGAGCACCCGAACCTCGGCCTCGTCTTCGACCCGGGCAACGCGGTGAGCGAGGGCTTCGAGCGCCCGTGGGTGCAGGTGCGGATGCTCGGCCGCTGGATCAAGAACGTGCATGTGAAGAACCGCATGACGGCTGCCGGTGAGATCGGCCAGCACGCGCGCCTCGGCGGTGGGAACGTCCGTGTCGACGAGGGCGTGCTGGAGTGGAACGAGATCGCGGATGAGCTCGTCGCGGTGGGCTACGACGGCTACCTCACCGCCGAGGACTTCGCGGAGTTCGGCTCGCTGGCGGAGAAGTTCGCGTGGAACGCACAGTTCCTGCGCGGCCTGGCGAGCCGGTGGGAGTAGGCGTTCCAGAGGGGAGGACCTATGCGCCTTCCCGGGCGTCTGTCTGTTGCCGTTGCCGTTGCGATGGCCGTGCCCGACATTCACCAATCCAATTGAGGGGGGACGAGTGCCGTGAGCGACAATCGATCCTGGCGTGTCAGACCGCCTGGTGGCAACGCCATAGGGCCGTATGATCCCGACACCCTATCCAACATGGTGGCCAAAGGCCAGATCCGGGCTGACTGGATGGCGCGTGATGCGGCCGGCAGGATGATGAGGGTATCAGAAGTCATCGGTTCGGTGGCCGACAGTGTACCGCCCGTAGATGCAGCCCCGTCCCGCCCACAGAGTGATCCCGTCGTACAGACAACTCACTCGGCAGGAGACCACCTCGAAGCCTGGGCCGTTGTCGCAGTTGTGATCGCCGCTGCGGGCTTTCTCATCGGCCTAGTGGCCCTGTCGATCGAGCCGTTGTTTGGGAGCGGTTTCGCGATCGCTGGCGGGCTTGTGTTGGCCTGCGGGCTCTTCTTGTACGCGATTCTCCACGGCGGCGCGGCACTGCTGCACTGCTCTGCGGAGATACTTGCCGCTCTGCAGCGGGACGCGCGGTCGGAATCGGCCGAGCAGCACAGATAGATGGCTATTGGTCCTACTTCGCCCTGCAAGAAGGAGACCCAATGCCCCACATCCGCATACTCGATGAGATGATGGCCAACCGCATCGCCGCCGGGGAGGTGGTGGAGCGGCCCGCCAGCGTCGTCAAGGAACTCGTCGAGAACTCCCTCGACGCCGGCGCGTCACGCATCGAGGTCGTCCTCGAGGAGGGTGGCGCCAAGCTCATCCGCGTCACCGATGATGGCTGCGGGATGGACGCCGAGGACGCGGTCCTCGCCCTCCAGCGCTTCGCGACCTCCAAGGTCGCCGTTCCCGAGGACCTCGGCCAGATCGCCACCATGGGCTTTCGCGGCGAGGCCATGCCCAGCATCGCCTCAGTCTCGCAGATGCGCATCACCACCCGCCGCCACGACGCCGATGAGGGCACGATGATCACCATCGAGGGCGGCGAATTCACCGACGCGCGCACCGTCGGCTGCCCGCCCGGCACCACCGTCGAGGTCGGGCAGCTCTTCTACAACACCCCGGCGCGTCGGAAGTACCTCCGCACCACGGCCACCGAGCGCGGCCACTGCACCGACTGGATCGCCTGGCTTGCCCTCGCCCGGCCCGACGTGGCGATGAAGGTCAGCCATGACGGCGCCGTGCTGCTGGCGTCGCCGGGACGCGGCGACCTGCGCGCGGTCATCAGCGAGATCTACGGCTCCAACGTCGCGCGGCAGATGCTCCCGGTTGACATGGACACGGGCGTGCTGCGCATCCACGGGCTGGTCAGCCGGCCGGAGCTTTCCCGCACCACGCGCCGCACACAGGTCTTCATCGTGAACGGCCGCTACGTGCGCAGCAGCTCCCTTGGGCATGCCGTCGGCGAGGCCTACGGGATCCTCCTGCCGGGCGGGCGCCAGCCGCTGTGCGTGCTGCATCTTGAGGTCCCGTCGGAGCTGGTTGACCCGAACGTGCATCCCACGAAGATCGAGGTGCGCTTCCGCAACCAGGGCGAGATACACAACCTGATGCAGCAGGCGGTCGAGGAGGCACTGGAGGAGGCCGGGCTCCGCCCGGGGCGGAGCTTCGAGCGCCGGCCCGGCCTCCCCCCGGAGCAGGCCGGGCGCTGGAAGGGCCCCGGCTTCGAGGAGCAGACGCGGGCGAGGCGGCTGCGCCTCAATCCGTTCTTCGCGGCGGTTGATGAGCGTGACGATGGCCTGGAGGTCCATGCCGCGGAGCCTGTGATCGAGGCCGCGTTCGAGCGAGGCAGCCAGCCCGAGCGCGAGACGACGCTCGTCGCCGAGGACCGCCTTGAGGCCCTCGGGCAGGTCGCCGCAACCTACATCGCCTGCCGTGCCGGCTCGGACCTTCTGCTCGTGGATCAGCATCGGGCGGCTGAGCGCGTGATCGCCGACCAGATCGCGGGCCGCGATGGCGGCGTGCAGCGGCAGATGCTCGTGCTGCCGATGACGCTTGAGCTGACAGGCGCCGAGCTGGCGGCGGTGGAGGAGCATCGCGAGCGCCTGAATGAGATGGGGTTCCAGCTTGAGCCTTTCGGCGGATCGGACTACATCTGCCGCTCGGTGCCCGCCGCGCTGGTAGACGGCAGCCCTGAGGCCGCACTGCGCTCGATCATCGAGGAGCTGGCGGAGTGGGGGACCGTCGGCAACGATGAGGTGCGCGAGAAGCTCGTGGCGACGATCGCCTGCCACGCCGCCATCAAGAGCGGACAGGCGCTGACGGATCGCGAGGTGCATGAGCTGATCGAGGCGCTCAACGCGAGCCCGACGCCCGCGATCTGCCCGCATGGAGACCCGATCATAGTCACGGTTGAGCGGGGCGAGCTGGACCGCCGCTTCGGCCGCACACCGGTGACGGGAGCGAGGTAGCGGCAGGAGTCGGTGCCTCAACCATGGCGGCGTCAGGAGAGCGAGTCAGATGAGCCCGGTGGGCTCAAATGACAATCAGGAGGGCCTGGGATGAAGTGGAGGATGCTCACGCTGATGCTGCTCGCGGCGCTGGCCGCTACCATTCCGGTCGCGATGATCGGTTGCGCGAAGGAGCAGGAGGAAGAGATGCCGGTGGATCCCGCGATCACCGAGCCGCCGCCGGCGGGCGAGGTGCTTGAGGGCGTGCCGGAGGCGGTTGAGGAGACGTACACGAACCAACCCGCGCAGCCGGGCATGGGGGAACTGCCCCCGCCGACAAACGAGGAGTTGCAGAACCCGCCCGTGGGCAACGATCATAGCCGTCGCGAGACGCCGCCACCCGCGGACGAGTAGTGAGTGCTTCGCATGCCGCGGTGATGAGGGCCGCCGCTCGTGAGGCGGCCCTCGCCTACCCCATCGTCAGTCGCAGGATGTCGCCGAAGTCCTCGAAGGGCACGTACTCCACGCCCAGTCCGTCCAGAAGCTGTGCGAGATGGTCCTTCGCGAAGACGATATTCGCCTGGAGCGCAGGGCAGCGGTCTGAATAGCCATCGCCGACGTAGATGACCCGCTGATACTCCAGCCGCAGGCGCGAGAGATGGCGCGTCTTGCAGTTGCCACACTGCCCGCAGGCCGTGTTGGAGTGTGGGAAGGTGATGCGGATGCCGTCGGGCGTGAGCTCCGCCTGGTTTACGTAGCGCGTGATGCACTCCCGCGCCTCGCCTGGCTCGGGATCATCCGCGCACAGCTCAAAGCCCATCCGCCGCATCAGGCGGTCGAGGTAGAAGCTGAGCCCGTCGGAGGCGACCACGACCTCCGCCCCCACGGAGCGTGCGACTCGCACGAACTCCGGGAACGCCTCGTCGGTCTCCAGCCGATCCACCATCGCCAGCATCTCAGCCGGCGAGAGGTCCACGAGGCTCCACTGGCCCGTGAGGCATTCCATCGAGCTGATCTCGCGGTCGCGCCAGCGGTATTCCCAATCCCACGCCTCCTCGAGGCCCAGCTCATCGAACACCACCCAGCCGGTGTCTCGCGTCGTGATCGTCCCGTCAAAGTCGCACATCACCAGGTCACCGGGGCGGAGCCTCAGCTCTGCGCCGTCGGCAGCGCGTATCTCCTTCATCTGTGGCGGCTTCCTCTCGTAAGGCAGGCGTAGCGTCTCAGATAGTATAGCATACCGCCCGTTCTATCTCACGGCCCCCCACTTGCGGCACGGACGCCCCGACCGTGCGCCGTTGCCTTGCCGTTCGTAGCGACGGGCATCCTGCCAGTCATGTCGTTGCCGTCCCCCCGGCAGGCAGGGAAGCCGTCGCGTGCGGCGAACAGGCACACATCCGCGTTTCACATGAGGAGGCACGCGCCCATGGACAACCTGGTCTGCCGCGAGATGCTCTGGCCCGATGAGATCGAGCAGATGCTCTCGATCCGCAACGCAATCTTCCCGCCCATCTGCCGCGAGGACTGGCTGCGCTTCCCGGCCAACACCGCCTCCATGGCGTTCCTCCACGGCATCGCCATCGGAGCGATCCCGCTCGACCAGCGGCCCTTCCAGGTGGCCCCCGGGAAGGTCATTGACACCGCTTTCGAGCACGCCGTGGGCACACGCGCCGACTTCCGCTCCCGCGGAGTGGGCGGGGCGATGATCGAGGCGGCGCTGGAGTTTCTCTGCGATCGCGCCGAGGCACTGATGGTCTACCGCGGCGGCGAGCGCTCCCCCGGCTACCGCTTCTACGAGAGATCCGGCCACACAGACCTCATCTACATGCGCCCGATGACCTGGCGGCCGAAGAACGTCCGCGCAGATGGCGTGGCGGTAGGCGGGCTCGAGGAATGCCTCGCGCTGCAGCCGGAGCTTCTGCGCGTGTTCAACGCGGCCTTCGGCGACTACGGCGGCTTCCGGCCGCGCGGGATCGGCTACTGGGAGATGGCGCTGTCCGACATGATCTTCACCGTCATTCCGCAGGAGGTCTTGTTCGCGCGCTACCCGGCTGAGGGCGAGCTGCAGGCGTACTGCATCGCGACGATCCGCACCGGCGCGCGCGCGAGCGAGCAGATCAGCATCATGGAACTTGCGGCGACGAGTGAGGACGCGGTGCGCGAGGTGCTGCGGGCGACAGGCGCTGAGGCCGCCGCGCGCGGCTGGTCAGTTGCGGCGATCTGCAGTGTGGACAGCCCGTGGCGCGTGGCCATGCGCGAGCTTGGCTTCGAGGAGGGGCTGCGGCACACGATGATCATGGGCCAGCCGATCGCGCCGGCGCGGCTTTTCGCGAAGGTGTGTGCCGACCAGGGGGCCATCACGGAGCTCAAGATCAACGTGTGGTCGCCGGGGTATGAGGACACGATCTGGGAGGGTCCGGAGGCGAAGCGCGAGGTCACGATCGAGGGCAAGGAGCTGCTGCTCAACCGGATGCTGATGAGGAGGCTGGACGTGGCCACGGCGGTTGCTGGCGACCTGCTGACGATAGCGGGTGAGCGAGCTGACGACCGTGAGCGCCTCGCGGCCGCGCTGCCCTACGTGCCGTGGGAGCACCACTGGATCGACTGGACCTGAGCGCCGGAGGTCACACCACCGGAACGCCCTCGATCTGCGCCACGTTGCGGATGAACGCGGCTGCGGCGCGGCAGTCCTCAGGATCGCTCAGGTGCTCGATCATCAGAGGGATATCCCGGTCAAGCCGCCCGAGCTCGCGCACGAAGGCCCCCCAGTTGAGGTTGCCGAGACCCGGGCGGCATTCGCTGAGGTGCATCGTGAGTTCATCACGCAGGATGATGTCCTTCGCGTGGCAGCTCACGATGTGCGGCCCCAGCAGATTGAAGCACTCCTCAAGCAGCGCAGGGGTGTCGTAGTAGCGCTCCGGGCAGTTGATGAGATTCACCGGGTCGAGGTGCACCGCGAATCGCCCGCGCCGCACCGCCCGTAGGAGCTTCGCGTAGACCCGTGGCGAGTGCGGGATGAGCCACGGCATGGTTTCGAGAGCGTAGAAGGTGCGCGTGGGCTTGACGGTGTCTATGATCTCGCGCACGCTGTCCACGATCAGCGCGAAGGTGTCATCGCTGAGGTTCCCCTCCCCGGGGCCCGCCCAGCGCTCCCCGAGACTGCCGGCAACATTCACGCAGCAGTTCGCACCCACCCGGTCAGCCAGTTCGAGCTTCCGGCAGCAGCCCTGAATGCCGGCTTTGCGGGTAGCCTTGTTCGGGCTGATCGGGTTGTTGCCCCATGCGCCAACTTCCGCGATGATGATGTCCGAACGCTCGGCCTCAGCCTTCCATTCCCCTATCACAGTGTCGTCGGCATCGTCACCGATGGGACAGAACGCGGCGGAGTAGCCCTGTCCGCGCACGGCCTGCGCCCACTCGAAGGGTGTGGAGTACGTCTCGAAGAGCGCGCCACCGATCCTCATTTGTGGCCCTCCAGATGCACGACGCTTCGCGTTGAGCGCTGCCCGAGCAACCGCGCGCCATCGTACAGGTATTGCCCTCCCTGAGTCAACCTCCGTGTGCGCGTGACCGATGTACCCATTGCCGCACAGGCCAGACGCAGGCCTCGCGCCCGCCACGCTTCCTCAGCAGACCGGGAGATGATGGACGATGCTTCCCCGCACGATGCGTCCTGAGGCGGTGCTGTTCGCCATGATGTTACTGCTGCCCTGTGGGGCCGCCATCGCGTCCTGTACGATCCAGACCGCACGTCCCGCGAGTAGCTTCCTGTGCACTGAGCCGGTTCAGTTCACTGTCATCTCCGACCACCCGGTGCAGCGGGTCGCGTGGTCAGTGGTGGACTACTACGGCCGGACCCGTACCACGGGGACCATGCGCGCGGGCGTCGGCGCCACGATCCTGCGCGTTACCCCGACGCCCCCCGTCGGCTACTACGCGCTGTCGCTCGATTACGCGGATGGCGGGCACTACGAGAAGATCTTCTGCGTGCTGCCGCATCCTGATGATGCACGCGGCGATGGCGGGCTCTTCGGCATCGGTGGGGCGCCCGCCGACCCGCGGTACTTCGACGCGCTCTGGCAGATCGGCGCGCGGCACCTCCGCGCCGAGTTCGCCTGGACCGAGGTCGAGCGGGTACAGGGCGAGTACCGCCTCGACTGGGTACGCGAGGTGGCGGACCTGGCCGCGGAGCGCGACATGCAGCTTACCGTCCTCACCGGTCACACGCCGCCCTTCTACGGCATCCGGCCGGTCAACGCGAACGAGATGGTGGCGCGGAAGTACTACCTCTGGCAGCCGGGCGGGACGGTCGAGTGGCATCGTTACATCGAGGCGATGGCCGCAACACTGGCGCCACGGGGGCTTCGAGCGGAGCCGTCACGCGGCACCGACACCATCCCGCGCGGTGGACGGCGGCTCGTGCGCGCGTGGGAGGTGTGGAGCGAGGCGGATCAGAACTTCTACTTCGGCAGCTGGGATCGCTACCTCGACATGCTCCGCATCACCTACTGCACCGTGCGCAGCCGCGGGCGGATCCCGGTCGTCTATGGCTCGTGCGGGCACATGACGCAGCTCAAGCTCACCATCCTCGCCGGCTGCGACAGCTACTTCGACCGCGTGGCCTTCCACCCGTATGAGAACGAGCCCGGCTGGATGCTGATGCACTGGTACCGTAACATGCCGCAGAAGCTTGTGGCGGAGGGGCAGATGCGCGACAGCGCCTTTACCGAGTGCGGCTTCCACCCGGAGGACCCCGCACATGAGGCCGGCTACATGCCGCGCGTCTACGCAACGCTCAAGGCCTACGGTGAGGACCTCTTCGTCCGCGCGCAATGTCTCGGCGCCGTCTTCTCGCGCGACGACAACCCCACGTCGCTCGCCCGGATCGTGGGCAATGAGTACGTGCCACGCCCTGCCTATGTGGCCTTCGCGGTGACGCGCTGGCTGCTCGAGTCGGCGCAGTACGTCGGGCCGCTGGCGGCGCCGGAGGGCGCGCAGGTGGAGCTGTTTTTGCGCAATGGTGTGCCCATGGCCATCGCCTGGGCGACTGAAGGGACGCAGTGGGTGTCGCCTGAGGTATCGCCGACGGCCGTCGTGATGGACGCGCTCGGCGGCGCCACCGCCCTGCATGGGCCGGAGGCGACCGTTGAGCTGACGGAGGATGCTGTTGCGATCATCGGCATCTCGCCCCGGGAGTTCCCGCGGGCTGTCACCGCCTCACTCGAGCGCGCCCTGTCCACCGAACTCGGGCACGTCAGCGAGACCGACTCCAGCTTCATTGACCCCCTTGAGCAGGACCTGGCGCGCTGCATTGGCACGCGCTTCGTCAGTGACCTCCGCCGGCAGGTAAGCGGCGCCTGTGCGATTGCCCTCGCCACGCCCCCGCGTGGGGCAGCGGCATTCTTCGAGGTGCAGCGGACCGTGGGCGACGCCATGCTGGCGGTGGCCGGTGTGGCTCGCGAGAGCGGGCAGCTCACGCGGCTGCACACGAACACGATCTGGCGGCTCGCGCGCCTGACAGAGGCACTCGGCGGGGTCGCTGATGGACTGGGTGAGCGCTGGCCCGCGATGAACAACGTGAGCCCGAGTGACATGGATCGCACGATGGCGTCAATCATGCAGGTGCGCTCGCGGGTCGCCGGGGCGACTGGCGGGGCGGAGTGCCCGTTCGCGGACCGCCTGCTCGATCGGGCGCTCGATCGCCTCGATGAGGTGCGGCGGGTCGGAGGCCATCACCGAGGGTCATGGTGGGCGGCCACACTGGAGATGCGCGTTGCGCACTCGCTCACGGCCATCGAGCCGCCGGAGCTGCGCCGGGTCTTCACCGTGGGGGAGTTCCCGACAGCCGACCTCGTGATGAAGGGCATGCTCCTCCGCCCGGGTGAGGAGCACACTGTGAACGCGCGGGTCTACAACTTCCTGCCCCGCGATATATCCGGCACGCTGCAATGCTCGGTGCCTGAGGGCTGGAGTGGTGCGGCCGTCTCCGGGAGCTTCACCGCGCCCGCCGGGGGCTCTTCGGAGGCCGTCCCCCTGCGCCTCAGCGTACCCGGGGAGCCGCACCCATGGGTGGACCGTGAGGTTGTCCCGATCGGCATGGACCCCTTACCGGTTGAGGCGCCGGCGGGCCTGACACTCGCTGAACAGCTCCATCTCACCGGCGATCTCGACTTCGGGCCGCTTGAGCAGATGACCTACTGGCTCTACCTCGGTGCGTATGGGGAAGAGGGGCGGGCAGCCCCATCGCAGGCCACTCCGGCGGCTCTCATGCCACGGCAGATGCTCACGCCGCGGGAAATTCGCTTCATGGCGCCGGAGTGGCAGAGGAACCTGCCGATGCTCCCGTGTGTGTATCAGCCCTGATGCCGGAGAGGAGGAGATGCTGCCCCCGGCGAACTTGGTTGACGATTGGGGATCAACCTCACACCGAGGCGCACGGGAACGCTGCAAGGAGCCGCTGAGATGTCGCCATGGTACTACCTGGTTGTGCTGGTCGAGGCGCCCATCCTGCTGGGGCTCGCGTATGTCGGCGGGTTCTGGCTGTGGGTGGTGATCGGCTTCGCCACGCTGATGGGGATGGGCGAGCTGTACTCGGCGCTGATCGTGCGCGGGAAGCGTCCCGAGGCTGCCGTCGGCTATCTCAGCGCGCTCCTGATGCTGCTGGCGGCCGAGTCTGGCTCTTCGGAGATGTGGGCAGAGCTTCTGATCCTCACCGTCTTCGTCTCCAGTGCAGCGCCTCTGGCCGCCCAGTTCGGCCGCACCGGTGAGCCCGGGCGCCTGCGCGACTGCGCCCTCACTACCTTCGGCGTCCTCTACGTCGGCCTGCCGATGAGCTTTCTCCTGCTGCTCTGCAAGCTCGACATCCCGCTGATGGTGACCGGCGCGACCGATGGCCGCCTGAAGGCGCGCCTCGGCGCTCTGCTGCTGATGATGGCTGCAGTCTGGCTCTCGGATACCGCGGCATGGGGCATCGGGAAGCTCTTCGGGCGCCGGCCGATCGCACCATCGCTGAGCCCGCACAAGACGATCGAGGGATCGCTCGCCGGCGGCGTGGCAGCAGTCCTCGCCACCCTGGCAGTGGGCGTCGGCTGGCTCGGCATGCCCTGCATCCACGGGGTCGTTCTCGGGCTGCTGCTGGCGGTGGCCGCGCAGATCGGCGACCTCGCGGAGTCAGTCGTCAAGCGTGACATGCAGATCAAGGACTTCGGAACGCTTCTCGGCCCGCACGGAGGGATGCTCGACACCTTCGACGGCGTGCTCTTTGCCGCACCCATCGCATGGTTCTACCTGTGGCTGTTCGTCTGAGCCAACTGACGCGAGGGAGGCCGCCTGCTCATGCGTATCGGTGTGCCGCGCGAGATCAAAGACGGGGAGCACCGCGTCGCGCTCGCCATTCCCGGAGTGGACGCACTGGTCCGGGCCGGGCATGAGGTAACGATTGAAGCCGGGGCGGGGGTGGGCAGCGGCATCACGGACGCGCAGTATGAGGCGCGTGGCGCTCGGATGGTGGACGCCGCCACTGTCTGGGGCGAGGCGGAGATGGTCGTCAAGGTCAAGGAGCCTCTTCCCTCGGAGTACGCCTGCCTGCGGCCGGGGCTCGTGCTCTTCACCTACCTCCACCTGGCCTCGTCACGTGAGCTTACCGAGGCGCTGCTGCGTAGTGGCGTGATTGGGATCGCCTACGAGACCGTGCAGACCGACGCGGGCCATCTCCCCCTGCTTGAGCCGATGAGTGAGGTCGCGGGGAAGCTCGCGTCGCAGGTAGGCGCGCGTTGTCTCGAGGCGCCATGCGGCCGTGGGATGCTGATGGGTGGCGTGACCGGTGTGGCGCCCGCCAATGTCGCGATCGTCGGCGCGGGCACGGTCGGGCAGAACGCCGCGCACATCGCCCTCGGCTACGGAGCCCAGGTCAGCCTGCTGGACATCGACGCGCGTCGCCTCCGCTACATGGAGGAGATCACGCACGGGAGAATCACCACCCTCTTCTCGAACTCCTACGCCATCAAGGAGGCCACCGCCGCGGCCGACCTCGTGATCGGCGCGGTGCTGGTCCCGGGGGCACGCGCACCGCGCCTCGTGACGGAGGAGATGGTGCGTGCCATGAAGCCCGGCGCGGCCATCGTTGACGTGGCCATCGACCAGGGCGGCTGCGTGGAGACGATCCGCGCGACAAGCCACTCTGAGCCCACCTACAAGCTGCACGATGTCATCCACTACGCGGTCCCGAACATGCCCGCGCTGGTACCTCGGACCGCGACCATGGCGCTCACAAGCGTCACGCTGCCGTATGCCCTTGAGATCGCCGCGTACGGCGCTCAGGGGGCCTGCGCGCAGGATCGCGCACTTGCGCGCGGCCTGAACGTGAGCGGGGGGAGGATCACGCACGAGGCAGTGCGCAATGTGTTCCCCGATCTCAGCGGCTGAGCGACGGCCGGCAAGGACGGTGGGGATGGTGAGAAAGCGGCGCAGGTGGTCGAGGATCATCAGACGGTTGCTCGGGACGCTCCTCATCGGCGGCCTGGCGACGACCGGGGTGCTCCTTTGCGCCCAGCACGCGGAGTCGCCCGGGGTGGGGGTGCGGCCCGGTGTCGCTTTGCTTGGGCTGATCTTCGGGGCGGTGGTGGGCGTAGCGGTAGACCATCTCAGCGGCCTGCGTCGAGACAGCACGTCTGGCCAGAGGACTCTGCGCCAGACGCGCACGGCCGCCTGGGCGGTCACCGGCATGGTCGCCGCGGGCGCAACCATGGCGTGGTTCCTGCACACGATTGGGGCGCAGCTTCTTACTGTGGCCATGGCGGTCCTGGCGATCACATGGCTATGGTACGCGTACGCGTCGCGCCTGCTCGCACGGGGAGCGATGGCTGCCTCGTCTCGGCCGGAGGACTAAGGCGGATCGTCCCCGAAACCTTGAGGTGGATGAGAGTGAAGTGCTTTTGAGAGAGGGTATACTTAACGTGTCCCTCACGCAGAGGATCGCATGTCCGCCTCCTTTGCGCCGGACGCACTGCGCTCGCCGCTCTTCCCGGGGCGGCGAGCGCATTCCTTTATCACGGCGCTCGCCCCTTACCCTCAGAACCTCCTGAACCGCCCGGCCCAGAAGTCCAGCCCGTCCGGCGGTGGCTCGATTTCCCGCACCGCCCGCTCGCGCACCTGCTCGATGGCCCTGGGCCTGCAGAGGAACGTATGCCGCCCGATCACCTCGATCGCGTCCAGGCTGCCCCAGGCGCGGATCGCCTCCGCAAGCTCCTGCCGGTGGCGCAGGCCGAAGCCGTGAATGAACTCGTAGCCATCGCGCGTGATCACGTGGATGCGCTCGTCCTCTGTGCGCGCTGCATCAGGCGGCGGCATCCCGATCCCGAGGATCTCCTCCCGGAGGCGCTCATTCCACCTGCCCTGCCCGCGCCAGCGCAATCCGCCGGTCATCACCACCACGCGGCCCTGCACCCACCACGTGATCTCCAGCAGCGGCACCGGGAGCAGTATTCCACCGAAGATCAGTAGCATGAAGAGCAGCCCCGGCAGCGCGTCGCTCTCCGGCACGGTGAGATCAACGTAGACGTAGCGCAGCGCCAGCAGCCCGGCGAGTGCGAGCATCGCCGCCAGCATCATGATGCCGGCGCGCGACATCCCGTAGCGGAACTCCCGCACCGTGTCCATCTACAAGCGTCCCCCCCGGCTCATTGCGCCACCGCCAGCCCGATCCCGGCCTCAACTCCGCCCGCGTAGAAGAGATACAGCCAGCCCTGCCACTCAAACGGATACGGGTCGCGCAGGTCTGCTCCCTCCCAGTCAAGCTCGGGCTCGAGCACCGTCCCGAGCTTCTCCGCCTGCCACTGCGACGGCGGCACGGATGCGTCCACATGCGCCATGCGCAGGACCTCGCGCTGCAGATCCGGGCCGGTGCGGGTGGAGTAGTAGACATCGAACATCTTCGGATCGCGCACGTGAACGGCGCAGTGGCGGATCGTGCCCCAGTCCTCCCGCTCATCAGGCGCGAGCAGCGGCTCCTCGCGCACCCGCTCCCAGTGCGCGTAGTCGCTGCTGCGCAGGATCCCCTGGCAGTTGTAGGACACGCCGGGCACGCCCGCGCCGCCGCTGCCCATGTAGAGGCCGAAGATACGCTCCCCGAGGCGGAATGGGCGGAGATATGCCGCGGTGAGGCCCTCCCAGGTACCCTCGCGCTCGTTCGGGAGGATCAGCGGCCTCGGGTTCTCGACCTCGAAGTGCAGGCCATCGTAGCCCACCGCGCAGCCCATCACCTGGCCGCGACCGGCGGCGCTGCTCCCGTGGTAGTAGAGGTAGACGCGACGGGCGCGCTCATCAACCAGCACGTCGGGGGAGGAGATGTGCCCGGCGATCATCGGCGCGTCATCGAGCGTGAAGATCTGCCCATGCACGGCCCATGGCCCCTCGGGAGCGGGCGCGCTCGCGAGCCCGAGGCCCATGCCATGGTGGCTCGCGTAGTACATGTAGAGGCGGTCGAGTGGCTGGCTGATCCATCTCGGGGCCTCGATCACGGTCGGGTAGTTGATCGTCGGGTTCTTCACCGGCCAGCGGATCGCGTCGAGGTCAAGCAGCGGCCGGTCACTCACGCGCGTGAACTGCGGGATCTCGGACATGATGCCTCCTGGTGTCGTTGTCGTCAGCCGTTGTCATTGTGGCCCTCGCGCCCCCGCGAGGGGCCGTAACCCCTCGTCCCGTATGTCGGAACCAGATCGTCCGGTCGCCACCCTGGTTGGCAGCGGTACTCGCGGCCCTCAAGTCTGATCCGATCAGCAAGTTCCGCGCGGTCTGCGATCCCGTCGTAGAGAGTACGGCCCCGTTGCGGCAGCATCTCGCAGTAGATGTCGTAGTACCCCCTGTCGGTCACGAGGCGCACCTGGAGAAGCCATCTCCTGAAGTCGCCCGTCCTGAGAGGTATCTGTGTCATGTAAGGCTCTTCGACGGCGACGATCCGCCGCAGCGCCACCGCGCCTCCATGTCCCAGGGGCCGATCCCGCCATGCTACTCTTCTGTCGTCTACCCAAACGAAACCGTCCAGAGGGTACCAAAGCCATGACCAGGCGATGAGCGCAGGGAATCCAACGTAGAGGCCAGCAAAGAGCAGCTTCAGCGCGATGTCCCCGAGCGGCTGGAGCAGAAGCGTGAAGAGATCTATGAGCACCGGAAGGAAGACGTACAGCGCCGCGACGAGATACGCGTACGGCCCGATGACCCACAGCCAGGCCTGCCAGGGCAGGCGGCAGCGGTAGACGACCTCGTCATTCCTGAGTTTGGAGGCCATCGCGACCCCCTTCCAGACGCAATCCCCGGCGAGGGCGCCGGGGCCACAACGCCAACGGCTGACGGCCAACGGCCGGGCCGGCATCTCCGGCCCCTCCAAACGACTCTACTCCTCCGCCTTCGCCTTCAACCGCGCCAGCGCCTCCAGCGCCTGCAGCGGCGTCATGTTCTGCGGGTCGAGGGCCTTGAGTTCCTCCACGATCGGGTGCGGGGCGGCCTCGAAGAGCTTGAGCTGCACCGTCTGCGCCACGTGCGAGGCCGCGCGTTGCGACGGGCCGATCTCCGTGCCGATGTCCTCACGCTCGAGGGTGTGCAGGACCTCCTTCGCGCGCTCGATCACCGCCTCGGGCAGCCCCGCCAGCCGCGCGACCTGGATGCCGTAGGAGCGCTGCGTGCCGCCCGGCTCGATCCGCCGCAGGAAGGTGATGTGATCGCCCTCCTCACGCACCATCACCTTCAGGTTCTGCACCTCGTCGAAGAGCGTCTCAAGCTCGTTCAGGTGGTGGTAGTGCGTCGCAAAGAGCGTCTTTGCGCCGATCTGCTCGATGAGGTACTCGACCACCGCCCACGCGATTGACACGCCGTCGAAGGTCGAGGTGCCCCGGCCGATCTCGTCGAGGATCACCAGCGACTGCGCGGTCGCGTTGTTCATGATGTTCGCGGTCTCGTTCATCTCCACCATGAAGGTCGAGCGGCCCGTGGCGAGGTCATCGGACGCGCCGACGCGTGTGAAGATGCGGTCCACCACGCCGATCCGCGCGCTGTCGGCGGGCACGAAGCTCCCCATCTGCGCCATCAGCGCGATCAGCGCCACCTGCCGCAGGTAGGTGGATTTCCCGCTCATGTTCGGGCCGGTCACGATCTGCATCTGGTGGCCGTCGCGGTCGAGAAGCGTATCGTTCGGCACGAACGGCTCCTGCCCGGCGGAGCGCTCGACGACCGGGTGTCGCCCCGCGCGGATCACGATCTCGTCGCCCGCGTGCACCTCCGGCCGCACGTAGTCATACTCGATCGCGACCTCCGCGAGGCAGACGATGCAGTCGATCGCCGCCAGTGCCCGCGCGGTCGCCATCAGCGGCTCAGCGTGCTCCGCGACCTGCGCCCGCAACTCGCAGAACAACTCGTACTCCATCTCGTGCAGGCGTTCCTCGGCGCCGAGCACGCGCGACTCCTGCTCCTTGAGCTCAGGCGTGATGTAGCGCTCGGCGGTGGTAAGCGTCTGCTTGCGCTGGTAATCATCAGGCACCCGGTCGGTGTTCGCGTGCGTCACCTCGAGGTAGTAGCCGAAGACCTTGTTGTAGCCGACCTTCAGCGACTCGATCCCCGTGCGCGCGCGCTCCTGCGCCTCAAGCTGCGCGATCCAGCGCTTCCCGCCGGCGGCGATGTCGCGGATCTCGTCGAGGTCCTCCGAGTAGCCCGCGCGCATCAGCCCGCCCTCGGTGATCTGCACCGGCGGGTCATCGGCCAGCGCCGCCTCGAGCAGCGCGGTCACCTCGTCGAGGTTCGCGATCCGCCCGCTCAGCTCCGCCAGCAGCGGCGCCTCACACTGCGCCAGCACCTCCGCGATCTGCGGCAGCCGGCGCAGCGACTCGCGCAGGGCCACGAGGTCGCGGGCGTTCGCGCGCGCGGCCGTCACGCGCATGGTGAGGCGCTCCACGTCGTAAACCTCGCGCAGCAGCCGCGAGAGGTCCTCGGCGGTCACGCGGTCGCCCACCATCTCGTCCACTGCGTCGAGTCGCTCGTTGATCGCGGCGGGGTCGAGCAGCGGCTGCAGCAGCCACTCGCGCAGCAGCCGGCTGCCCATCGCGGTCGAGGAGCGATCCAGCAGCGACAGCAGCGATCCCTCGCGGCGGTTCTCGCGGAGCGTGGTCGTCAGCTCAAGATTGCGGCGCGTGGAGGCGTCGATCACCAGGAACTGCTCGGTCGAGTAGGTCGTGATGCCCGACAGGTGCGGCAGGCCGTCGAGGTGCGTGTGCTTGAGGTAGTCGAGCGCCCGCGCGGCGGCGGCGATCGCGGCAGGCATCTCCTCGCAGCCGTAGCCGCTGAGCGAACTCACGCGGAAGTGCTCCTGAAGCTGCTCGGCGGGGGAGAGGAAGAGGCCGGCGGGCTCGTCCACGACCGTGATCGGCACGCGCAGGTTGCGCTCGAGGAGCGTCCGCAGCTCGCCCTCTGCAAGCTCCGGCGGCAGCAGGACCTCGGTGGGGGAGAGGCGCGTGGCCTCATCGACCACCGCGGCGACCGCCGGATCCACGCGCACGGGGCTGGTCTCCGGCAGGCCGGGCTCGTCAGGCTGCTCGCGACTGATCGGCGCGGGCTCGGTGACGAGGAAGTCACCGGTGGAGACGTCCACCGCCGCGATGCCGAAGCGCCCGTTCTCCCGCGCGATGGCGAGCAGGAAGTTGTGATCGTGCGTGTCGAGCAGCGAGTCCTCCACGAGCGTGCCCGCGGTGACCACTCGCGTGACGCCCCGCCGCACGAGGCCCTTCGCCTGCGAGGCGTCCTCGATCTGATCGCAGATGGCGGCGCGGTAGCCCTTGCGAATGAGCGTCGCGAGGTACTTGTCCACCGCGTGGTAGGGCACGCCGCACATCGGCAGCCGCATCCCCGCGCCGGCGTTGCGGGCGGTGAGGGTCAGCTCAAGCTCACGCGCGGCAACCTCGGCGTCCTCGCCGAAGATCTCGTAGAAGTCGCCCATCCGGAAGAGCATCAGCACATCCGGATAGCGCTGCTTGGCCTCATGCCACTGCTTGAAGACGGGCGTGAACTTGCTCGGGTCGGGCACGGAAACGGGCCTCCAGGGCGGTTGTGGGTTGTTCGTTGTCATAACGGCCGAACAGCGGCCGACGCGGGTCGTGAGTCGTACGGAGGGGCCGCCCTCGCGGCGATGCGCCAGCATCGTTGCGAGGGTGAGACATGCGAGCTTGCGAGCGTGTCGAAGGTTCCACCCCGGCCCGTCGTTCGCTTCCGGTGGTGCGTGGGCCGGGCTGGAACCTTCGGCGCTGACGCGCCTCACCTCGCGCCGCTGCAGGCAGCGGACGCTCAGGCGGCCCCTCCACGACACCGACCCTCCTGGCTCACTGTCGTTCTCCCCCTCGCCGGAACGGAGAGGGGGCCGGGGGGAGAGGTCACACCCGCTCCCCCACCCATCCCCACAGGTAGCCCTTCACTGCCCGCACGGTCGCCATCTTGCCGATCAGGGCCTCGGGGCCGGGGAAGATCATCAGCTTGTTCTGCCGGGTGCGGCCGCGGACCTTTCCCTCGGACTTCGGATCGGCCTCCTCGACGAGCACCTCGAAGACCTCGCCCTCGGCCGCCACGTTGATCTCCCGCGCGACCTCGTTCTGCAGCGCCACCAGCTCAAGGAGCCTGCGCTGCTTCTCCTCCTCAGGGACCTTCGGCTCCATCTTCGCCGCACGGGTGCCGGGGCGGTCGTTGTACTTGAACATGAAGGCCTGGTCGAAGCGTATCTCCTCGAACGCCCGCAGCGTCGCCTCGAAGTCCCCCTCGGTCTCGCCGGGGAAGCCCACCATCACATCCGTGGTCACGGAGAGCCCCGGTATCGCCGCTCGCGCCGCATCGATCAGCGACCGGAAATGCGCGTAGCTGTAGCCGCGCCCCATCGCCTCCAGCACCGCGTCCGAGCCCGCCTGGATCGGCAGGTGCAGGTGCTCGCAGGCGCTCGGCAGCGCGGCCATCGTGTCGATCAGCTCCTGCGTCATGTCCTTGGGGTGCGAGGTCGTGAAGCGCAGGCGATCGAGCCCCTCCACCGCGTCTACGCGGCGCATCAGCTCCGCGAAGTCGATCGGCTCCGGCAGGTCATGGCCGTAGCTGTTCACGTTCTGCCCGAGGAGCGTCACGTCCCGCGCGCCACCGGCGACTACCTCGCGGACCTCCGCGAGGATATCCTCCGGCAGGCGGCTCTGCTCCTGCCCGCGCGCGTAGGGGACGATGCAGTAGGCGCAGAAGTTGTCGCAGCCGTAGATGATGTTGACGAATGCCTTCAACTCGGAGTCTCGGGCCGCGGGCAGACCCTCGACCATCGGCCGGTCGCGGTCCTCGATGAACGCCACGCCCAGCATCCGCTCCTCGAGCGCCGCCTGAAGCATATCGTAGCAGCGCGGGCCGACGACGATGTCGGCTCCCCTGCGGCGCAGCTGATCGGCGTCAATCTGCGCCACGCAGCCGGTGACGACGATGATCGGTCCGCCGCGCTTCCCGCCAAGCTTGCGCAGCTCACCGAGGCGCGAGTAGACCTTCTCCTGCGGCTTCTCGCGCACCGCGCAGGTGTTGAGGACTGCGACCTCCGCATCGGCGGGATCCTCGCAGGGAGACAGCCCGAGGCGCTCGCAGACCCCCGCAAGGGTCTCCGAATCGCGCTCGTTCATCTGACATCCGCTGGTATCTATCCAGTAGCATCGGGGCATGGGGGGAGTATAGCACGAACGGCGGGGAAGGGTGAAAGGTGAAGGGGGAAGGGTCAAAGGAAGGGTGAAGGGTGAAAGGAGAAGAGGGGCCTTAGTGCAGGCGCCCGGGGGGGACATCTCAGCTCATTGGTGGCGCGGGCGTCCCCCGCCCGTGCGCCGTGTGCCGTAAGCCGTTCGTAGTGACGGGCTTCCAGCCCGTCATCCGTGCCGAAGGAAGCGTGCCTCCCTCCGGCGAACTAACAAACGTGGCTCGAGACTTCGGAAAGCGGTGAGCTTCTCATGACGACTGTCTACGCGCAGGGCAACGTGAACTACGGCGTCATCGGCGCCGGGCTGCAGGGCGAGAAGCACGTTGAGGTCGCGAGCCTCGCGCCGAACGCCACCCTCATCGGCATCTGCGACGCCAACGAGGAGCGCGCGCGCGTCCTAGCGCTCAAGCATGGCGCGAAGCACATCTGCGCCGACTATCAGGAGCTTCTGGCGCTCGATGAGGTGGAGGCGGTGAGCGTCGCGCTGCCCGACCACCTCCATCGCGACGTGACCGTCGCCGCGCTCGAGGCGGGCAAGCACGTGCTGCTGGAGAAGCCGATGGCCACCTCCGTGGAGGACGCCGAGGCGATCGTCGCCGCGCAGAGGGCCTCGGGGAGGAAGCTCATGGTCAACTGGTCGAACCGCTGGATGATCCCCTTCGCGCAGACGAAGCAGAAGCTCGATGCCGGCGCGCTCGGCGATCCGCTCTACTGCTACGCGCGGCTGAACAACACGACGTACGTGCCGACGAAGATGCTCTCCTGGGCGGCGAACACGCGCCTGCCCTACTGGCTGATCTGCCACCGCTACGACATCGCGCGCTGGTACTTCGGCTGCGAGGCGAAGAAGATCACCGCCGTCAGCCGCTCGGTGGTCCTCAAGGAGATGGGCATTGACACCCCGGACTTCTACCAGGTCACGGTGGAGTTCGAGGGCGGGCAGGTCGGGAACTTCGAGTCCTGCTGGATCCTCCCGGAGAGCCTGCCCTACCTGGTAGACAGCAAGTTCCAGCTTGTCTGCACGAAGGGCTACGTAAACGTTGACCCGAACCCGCAGGTGCATCAGCTCGCCACTGAGGAGAGATACTCCCTCGAGGGCTTTCTGGCGGCGAACGTGATGGGCCAGCCGGTCGGCTTCGTGCGGCAGGCGATCGAGCACTTCATCAACTGCTGCGTGACCGGCGCTGAGCCGCTGATCACCGGTGAAGACGGTCTGCAGATCACCCGAGCACTGGTGGCGATGGTGGAGGCCGCGGAGAGCGGCGAGGCGGTGTATCTGTAATGCGCCGGACGGTTGTTCCACTGATCGTACTCATGGTGCTGCTGCTGGGAGGGTGCGACCTTTCCGTCGATGAGGCGGAGCTTGACCTGCAGGTGGCGCAGCGCGCCGAGGCGGCGCGCGCGGGGCTTACGCTCGAGCGCGCGCAGGAGATCGTGGCGGATGTGACCGGCGTCGAGGCCGGTGACGTCACGATCATGCATCGCTCGCTCGCGGATGGAGCGGCACTCATTCTCGCCGCGGTCCCCGCGGCTCAGGGGATGCTCTACGAGGAGGCACGCAGGCCCGACATACCTGATTCAATTACTGAGCAGACCGTCGAGGCCGTTGACCTGCGCTGGGACCTCAACGCGGACCTGCCGACACTGGTGCTGTGGAGTGAGCGGCTGCAGTTCTCCGAGCGCGAATCGGTGACCGAGGAGGAAGCGGAGAGGGTCGCGCGGCAGCTTCTGGAGAGATGGGTGCCGAAGGAGGCGGGCGAGATCCACGAGCTCACCATTCAGAAGATGCAGGCCCCGATCTACGCGATCAACTGGCAGGGAACTGCAGATGGTGTGTTCACGGGAGATCGCGCAGTGGTGAATGTCTCCTCAGTCACCGGCCTGCCAATCTCCTTCAGCCAGCGGATCGCGGCCAAACGGCCGTCGCCGGATGTTGTTCGCGTGACACGCGATCAGGCGATCGCGGCGGTGCGAAAATACCTGGTTAGGAACAAGGTCCCGCACGGGGAGACGATCCCGCTGGTCGCGCAGTTGACCATGAGCGCCGAGGACCACCCCACCAAGGGCCCGGCATGGCTTGTGGCGGAGATCAACGAGAGCGGCAGACAGAGACAGCTCCTGCTGGTGGACGCGATCACCGGGAACGTGATGTCCACCGTCCCACGAGTTGGCGAAAGCGCACCGCAGCAAGGGCAGTAGCGACGGATTGCCGGAGATTCCGCACTGAGAAGGGGAGACGATGGAGACATTGCTTCGTGAGATGCTGGAGAAGTTCCTCGTGACGCACTCGCCGTCGGGGCAGGAGGGGGAGATGGATGAGGCGGTTCGGCCCTACCTCGAGCGCCTCTGCGATGATACCTGGATGGACGCGCGCGGCAACCTCATCGGCCGCATCCGCGGTGAGCGTCCTGAGGGCGCGCTGGTCATCGCGGCGCACAAGGACGAGCTTGGCGCGATCGTCGAGCGCATCGAGCCCGACGGGCGCGTGCGTCTCGATGGCACCTGCGGGATCCAGGCATGGCGCTACGGGGAGGGTCCGTTCGACCTGATCGGCGATGAGATCGTGACCGGCGTGCTCTCCGTCGGCAGCACGCATGTCTCTGCGCGTTCTGCCGATATCAGCGCCACCAAGACCAACAGGCCGATGGACTGGGAGGCCGCCCGCGTGGTCACCGGCCTGGCGCCCGATGAGCTGCGGGCGAAGGGCGTGAATGTCGGCTCGATGGCCGTCGTGGCGCGCTCGCGCAAGACCCCCATGTGGCTCGGCGATCGCGTCTGCGGCTACGGCCTCGATGACAAGGGCGCGGTGGCCGCCGCGCTGCTCTCGGCGCAGGTGCTTCGCGAGACGGCAGCTGATCGCGGCGGCGTGCCACCATCGGACGTCTACTTCGCGATCACAGCGGCCGAGGAGATCGGCTGCTCAGGCGGGCGCTACGTCGCGCGGACGCTGCCTGTGGAGACGATGATCGCGATCGAGATCGCGCCGGTTGCGCCCGAGTACGAGGTGACGATGAGCGCTGCGCCGGTCCTCAACTACAAGGACCGCTTCGTCTACCACAAGGGCCTCTCCGACCGCCTCTGCGCGATCGGCGACGACCTCGGCTTCGGTCACCAGCGCTCGCTCTTCCGCACGATGGGCACTGACGCGGGGGAGGCGTACCGCGCGGGGCAGATCGCTCGGGCCGCCTGTGTCTGCTTTGCGACGGAGAACACGCATGGCTATGAGATGGCCCACTTTGGCGCAATCCTCAACACCGGGCGGATGCTCGGCGCCTACGCGGCGAACCCGAAGCTGTAAGGAGCATGGAAGATGAGCGGTGCAGTTGGAGCGGCGGTCGTCGGGCTGGGCATGATGGGCGAGCGGCACGCTCGCATCTGGCGCGAGTTGCACGCAGCCGAACTCGTGAGCGTCTATGACATCGTCCAGGAGCGCGCCGAGCAGGTGGCGGACGCCCTCGGCTGCAAGGCCGCGGGCAGCCTTGAGGAGGCGATCGGCGCAGACGGCGTCGGCATCGTGAGCGTCTGCACGAACGATGAGGCGCACCGCGAGGCCTGCGTGGCGGCCGCCGAGGCGGGCAGGCATGTGCTGGTCGAGAAGCCGCTCGCGACCACGCTCGAGGACTGCGACGCGATCATTGAGGCCTGCCGGCGGGCGGGCGTCAAGCTCATGACCGGGCACGTCTGCCGCTTCGACCCGCACTACGTGAAGTGCCGCGATGTGGTGCTGGCGGGCGAGGTGGGGGAGATCGTGCAGGTCTTCGCGCGGCGCAACAACATCCTCCCCTCGGGCAGACGCATCGGCCCGCGCACCTCGGTCGCGTACTTCCTCGGAGTGCATGACATCGACCTGATCCAGTGGGTGACCGGGCGGCCGATCACCCGCGTCTGCGCCGAGAGCGTGCGCAAGGTCCTCAGCGACATCGGCGCGGACGACGCGATCATGACCGTCTTCCGGCTGGAGGGCGGCGGGATCGGCGCGCTGGAGACCTGCTGGGTGATCCCCGAGGGCTCGCCGAACTCGCTCGACGCGCGGCTGGAGATCGTGGGCACGGAGGGCCGCGTGGCAGCCTGCGTGGGCTGTGAGGGCTTTGAGCAGGCATCATCGGAGCGCGCGCGGCGCCCGGATGTGGTCTACTGGACAGAGATGCATGGCACCGCCCAGGGGGCCCTGCGGCGCCAGCTTGAGCACTTCGCGGAATGCGTGCTGGAGGACCGCGAGCCGGCCGTCTCGCCGGAGGATGCGCGGCGGGCGGTTGAGGTCGCGGCTGCCATCCACCGCTCGCTGGAGACAGGCGGCCCCGTGGAGATCGGAACCTGACCGGTGAGTTGGGAGTCTGAGGTATGCGGATGGGGACGGCCGCACCACGAGGGGATGTGCGGCTGAGGGCATCCGCACTACGAAGCGGAGAGGTGATGGAGATGAGGCAGGCTCGCCACATTCGCCGGATGCTCGGCATGGTGATCGTGGCCGCAGCAACCGCCGCGCTGGGCTGCTCGGGCGCGCTGGCACAGGGGCGCGATCCGCTCGTTCTGCTCAACCTCCCGCGGGGGACGGAAGCGCAGGGCCTCGGCAGTTGGCTCCAGGACGCTCTGCGCGACGAGCCGGTGCGCGTGCGCACAGGGACGCTTGACGCGCTGGGGCTTGACGGGCAGACAGCCGCGGTCATCACATGGACGGACCCGCGGGGCGGCGGTGCGGACACGAAGAGGCTGCGGTCTTACCTGCGCTCCGGCGGCGGACTCATCTACGTAATCGGCGAGGGTCGCCAGCACATTACCCGCGCGCGTGCCCTGCTCGGGCCGCTCAACCTGACGGTGACCCAGCTTGATGGCGGAGCCGGCTCCTCGCGCTGGGTGGATCACCCGCTGACCGAGGGGCTTCAGGATCCCGGCGCGGTCACGCCCGGCAGCGCCATCTCCGGCCCCGGCGCAAGCCCGCTCATCCGCAGCGGCAACCGGGATATTGCGGTGGCGATCGACTGGGGCGAGTTCGGGCGAGCCGTCGTGCTCGACCACTCCGTGCTCTTCGACCAGGTCTACGAGGCGGGGCCGAGGCCTTCGGTGCGGCCGTTCCTGCTCCGCGCGGCGCTCTGGGCGGCCGGGGTGGAGCCCGGCGAGCCGGTGAAGCGCCGTGAGTTCGATGACGAGCCTCCGCAGATGGGCCCGGTTGGCGGGCTCGTCTCGAACACTGCCGTGCTGGACCTGCCCGCCGACGAGAAGGACAATTGGGGCGAGATCCGCCGGGTGCTGCTCGACGGGCTGCAACAGGCCGGCCTCAGTGTGACCGAGCCCCGCCTGCGTGAGGGAGAGCCGCTGCTCGACGCGGACACTCTGGCAAGCGCGGGGATGCTCGTCATCGGCTCAGGCCGCGATTCGGAGCAGGTCGATTGGGTGGAGCCACTGGCCGTCGGCTGGTTCTTCGACCACGGTGGGCGCATCCTCGCCATCCCGCGCGCGGCTGGCGGCACGCTGACACGCATGGTCGGCTTCAACGAACTACTCACGCAGCTTCGCATCGCGGTCTCGCTGGAGCGCGACAATGGGCAGGCGCAGATTGTGCCGCACCCGATCACCCGCGGCATCACCACGCCCGACAATGGGCTGCGGGTGCGCGAGGGCGCGCAGGTATGGGCGCCGCTGACCGAGCCGCTGGTGATGGTCCGGGATCGGCCCGCGGCCGTCGCCTGGCAGCGGGATCAGGGCAGGATCGTCGTGATTGACGGGGAGTTGCTCCGCGCCCAGCGCGGGCAGCAGCGGCCGTACCCACAGATGCTGGAGCTGCTGCGGAATTCGCTGGACTGGCTGCGCGGAGACTGACTGACCACTGGAGATCGGGTGACTCAAGAATGGTCTATGACTTTCACACACATACTACCCTGAGCGACGGCGTGCTGCTTCCGATGGAGCTGATTCGCCGTTGCGTGGTCAATGACTACGCGGCGCTCGGGATCGCCGATCACGGCTCCGCCTCTACGATGGGCCGGGTGATCCGCGAGGTCCGTCGCGACTGCCGCCTTGCGCAGCAGTACTGGGGCTTCTCTGCCTTCGCCGGGATCGAGCTGACGCACGTTCCCGCGGCCGCGATCGGCGATCTGGCCGCTGAGGCGAGGCGGATCGGAGCCGCCTTCGTGGTGGTGCACGGGCAGTCACCGGTCGAGCCGGTGGAGCCGGGGACGAACCTCGCCGCAGTCTCCTGCGCGGATGTGGATATCCTCGCGCATCCCGGCGATCTGACCGAGGAGGAGGCGCGGATCGCGGCCGAGAACGGGGTCGCCCTCGAGGTGACGGCCAAGGACGGTCACTCGCTCGGGAACGGTCGCGTCGCGCGCCTGGCCATCGAGGCAGGCGCGACGATCCTCGTGAACTCTGACGGGCATACGCCCGGCCAGCTCCTCACGGAGGAGAAGGCGCGGCGGGTGGCACGGCTCGCGGGGCTCTCCCCGCGTGAGGTCGAGCAGGCGGTCGTCGAGAAGGCCGAGGCCTTCGTGGCGCGGATCAACGCACGGCTGGCGTAGGGGCGAGATCGGAGGATGATGGCAATCGGGCGCAAGCGTAGCTTCATCATCACTGGTCTGCTGACAGCCGCCCTCGCTGCGGGTCTGCTGCTTGGCGGATGCGCACGCGGCGGTGAGGAGGAGCCGATCGTCCCGTCGCGAGTGGTTGAGTTCTTTGTGACCTTCGCGGCGCCGATCCAGGACGCGTTCTACTACTACATGGTCATTGACGCCGATGGTGACTTCGGCGCCGATGGCCCGCTGCCCGTTGCCGCCGGGCCGAACTGGGGCAACGGCTGGGGCACCGGCTCCTTCACGCACTACGTCGAGTACCACCTCGGCCGCTACGAGTTGTACCGCGCCACGCTTCAGCCGCAACTGGCCCGCGCCGGGGGCGGCATCACGGCCATCTCAGGCACGCCTCTCAGCACCGATGCCGGTCTGCACACGATCACCGTGAACTCCCTGAGCCTCGGCGCAGCCACTGTCGCCGGCGCCGGCGCAGTCGCCTCCGTCACCAACACCGGCTTCCAGGCCGCGGGTACTCTCGCGCTGCGCACCAACGCCGCGGGTGAGGTGGTCGCCGGCTCAGTCTCCTGGACGCCCGCGGCGGCCGGCGGCAGAGCGCTCACGGTCGCCGAGCAGGCCGCGCTTACGACGCTCAACAGCGGCGTCGCGCTCAACCCGGCGTCGCTGGCTCCGCTCGGGCTCACGCTCGTCCTCGCGCCCGGGGCTGACCTCTCAGGCTCGCAGACGATCACCGTCGCCCCGACCACCGCAGCCGTGACCGACCGCTTCGTGCCTGAGCGCCTCGGACCAACCGTGACGACGCAGTCCACGCTGCCAGCGAACAACATCAGTGCGCTGGAGACCGGACCCATCCCGGGCATGACGATCGTCACAGGCGACCTGGTGGTTGGACAGAGCGCGGATATCCGGCTGGAACCAAGTGCGCTCGGGCAATCGCTCGGCTTCCCGTACGATTCTACGCTGCCCCAGGGCGGCTCGACCCTCTACGCCGCCGTGGACCTCAGCAGACTGGGCGCGAATGTGCCCAACATCAGCGTCAACTTCATCTCGACGACCGAACTGGTCTTCGACCCGGCTGTTGTGAACCCTGACGAGCATACCTACGACGGGCTCGGCCGCCTCGGGAACGACTACATCACGCTCGTGACGAACGAGGATCAGACGGTCTCGAACGGCGACCTCTTCGCGAAGGAGGAAGCGAACGACCCGACGCTGGTAGGTCCCGCCTCCCAGCAGCAGCGGGCGGCGGTGGACATAGTTGACTGGACGGTCCGCATCAGGCGGCTCCGATAGAAGCGGAGGATCGCCTGTGGGGCCGTGGGGGAGGGCTGTCGAGGCCTCCCGTGGAACTTGACGCGCGCAGAACCCGTCAAGTATGATGCGAACCGGCCGGCGGTAGCGAGCCGGTTGCCAACGCCAGCAGCGGCAGGACGTCGTTAGGAGGCTGGGATCCATGCTCCGAGGCCGATCGATAGTAGTGGCGCTCGCAATCTTCGGCGCGGTGAGCGTCTGTGCGGCTCAGGAGACCGCGGACATCATCGTCGGCGGCCAGATAGTGGCACGGGTGCGCGAGGCAGGGACATCCGAATCGGTGCAGCACCGAGCTGCGGCTGTGGATGAGCGGATTAACCAGCTGCTCGCCGTGACCGACAATCCGGCATCTCTCGACGTCAGTCTCGAGCAGGTGGACGGCCTCTGGACGGTAGTCATCGGGGGCCAGCCGATCGTCGCGGTCTATCGCTCGGAGGCTGAGGCAAATGGGGTGTCGCCGGAGATGCTCGGCGCAATGTGGGTGCGGAAGTTCAAGGATGCGCTGCCGAACGCCACGGCCGCTCCGGTGACCGAGATCCCCGAGCAGCCTGCAGGCGCTACGCAGCCGGCGGGCGCTCCGGCGCCGATCGCGATCGCCGACGAGCCTGTGATCTCAAGCCCCACCACCGGCGCGGAGACGGTGCCCGTCATGCAGGCGCCTCCCCCGGCAGCGCCCGTTGCGCCTGCCGGCCCCCTCGCGACCCAGATCGCCCCGGGCACGGTGGAGGTGCTGGAGGTGCCGCAGGAGGATGGCGACGGGCCGGATGAGGTTGTCGCTGGCCAGGGCGCGCGGCTGCTGATCCTCGAAGCCTTCAATGACGCGCGGGACCTTGGTGAGGACGACTACCTCATCCGGCGTGAAGCCATGGCGAACGATCTCTTCAACGAGCTTGTGCAGATGGTCAGTGGTGGCAGGCAGACCGGCCGGATCGAGCCCGGCGCGACCGTGTCGCTGCCGGCGCCTCCGGGGCCCGCCGTGACGCCGCCTGCTCCTGCGCCCACGCCGGTAGTCAGTCCGACCGCGACGGCTACCACCGCGACCGCGCCACCGCCCTCGACCGGCATCAGCACTGTGACGACGCCGATGCCAAGCGTGACGGGCGCCGCGCCCTCGCTGGCGATGAGCCCGGCCTCGCTCACGAAGATCAGCGCCGCCATCCCGGCGAATGACGTGGGCTACGCGAACGTCGTCAAGAAGGTCGCCATCAAGGCGAAGTTCCGCGCCGCAGCGGATGGCCTTCGCACCGCTGATCCCGCGACGCGGGCGCAGGCGATGGAAGTACTCTCTGCCGCCCGCCAGGCGAATACGAACCAGGAATGGACGACCGCCGAGCAGTACGTGGACACCGGCCTGCGCATCCTCGGCGTAACGCAGTGGGAGCAGCACATTGATGCTGCGATGCGCGATCTCGGGCTGGTCAAGTAGCAGAGCCCCGGAACTGAACGGGCGGGCGGCAGATCGCGCCCGCCCGTTGTCGTGTCCGGCGGCTCGTGGACCGGCAGATGGAGTGGTTGGATGATGGGCGGGATTGACGTCATCCTGTTTGACCTGGACAACACTCTCTACCATCCGGCATCGGGGCTGCTCGAGGCGGGTGACGAGACGATCACGCGCTTCATCTCCGAGCGCCTGAACATCCCCTGGGAGCGTGCGAACGAGATGCGTGTGCGCACGTGGCGGGAGTACGGAGCAACCGCGCGCGGGCTTGAGATCGAGTGCGGCATCCCCCAGCGCCAGTTCTTCGCAGGGTCCATCGAGCAGGTGTGCGTGGAGGAGTATATCCGCCCACACCCGGAGCTGCGCGCGATGCTCCAGTCGCTGCCGCAGCGGCTCTACGTTTTCACGAACGCCCCCTGCGTCTACGCCGCGCGCACCCTCCAGGCGCTGGGCATCGCCGACCTCATCAGCGGCGTCTTCGACATCGAGACGACCGGCGGCCTCCCCAAGCCCGAGTGCGGCTGCTACGACCAGGTGCTGGAAGCGATGGGGGTCCCGGCCGGGCGGATCGCGCTGCTCGAAGACACCGAGGCCAACCTCACGCCGGCCGCCGCCCGCGGCATGGTGACGATCAAGGTTGGCCCGCCGCCCCCCACGGACCACCACCTCTACCTGGAGGACCTGCTGGACCTCCCGAAGCTGCTGAGTGCCCACGCGTGAGTTGGCGCTACGCTCCCTGGTCGGGACCCTCGTTCGAGAAGAGTTGAACCTGCGAGTTGCGGAAGACGATCTCGCGCCCGCCGTGCGTGCGGATGGTTGTGGTGCGCAGCGTCATTTCCGTGACGACGCCTCGGTCCTCGCCGATGGCGACGCGGTCACCGGGCGAGTAGCGGTCTTCGTAGGTGATCAGCCAGCCCGCGAGGAGATCGCGGAAGAGGTTCTTGCCGATCACAAGCGTCACAGCGATGGCGATCGCGAGCATCGGGAGCAGTTCAGCGCTGATCGGCAGGCCGAAGACCCGCAGGATCATCAGCAGCGCGATGGAGTACCAGAGCCAGCGGTTGAGCGCAAGTGGCGGGCCCAATACGAATCTGCGGCGCCGCACACGGTCGGACGGGTCTCGAGTGGCATCCGCGCGCAGAGCGGGAGCGAGGGCGCGGCGGATCATCCGGCCGGTCATCACGTAGATGAGTTCGAACGCTCCTGCGATGAACGCCCCGTAGACCAGCTTCAGCGGCAGCGGCGAGAGCCAAACGTTTCGTACGTATTCCAGAAACCCCTGCACCCTGTCAGCCTCCAGTCAGTCGATGATCGGTCCGCGATCATCGTGTATCTGTAGATCGGCGGCCGGATCTGCTCCCTGCAACTCCGGCGGCATCTCCCCGTATTCTTCCCGCATCTGCTCTTCATACAACATTCTCTCCCGGATGCGCGCGGACCTGCGCCGGATCACCACCCACGCGATCAGGAAAGCGATCACGAAGGCTGCCCCGATCAGTGCCTCGAAGAGCGGCGGCGTGACCTCACTGAGGTAGTCTGTCCGCAGCCCTTCGAGCCACTCGGCCTCCATCTCCGGCACCGGCCGCCCGAATACGAGGCCGAGCGCGAGGCGCATGTCGCGCCCCTCCGCGAGCTGATCGAGCAGCGGTCCGATGCCGCGCGCGGGCGTGATGTCGCTCAGGTACGCGACCAGCGCATAGCTCTGCGCGTACGCAAGCGCTACCTGCTCACGATCGCCGTCGAAGGCTGGTTCGAGCTCGTCCAGCGTCAAGAGCTTGTCCGCGAGCGCCGCCTCGGCGATGACCTGCCGATCCGCGGCATCGAAGTCGTCCGCGGCGTACTTGGCGATTCCCTCATGCAGCCAGCGCGGCAGGACGTATGCCTTCTCGCCCATCCGCAGGTCAAGCATGACGTGCGCAAGCTCGTGTGCGAGCAGCGGAGGGAGGCGCTGCGGGCCCATCGGCTTGATGACGACCCGCATCGCGCCCGGGAGCGCTCGCCCGACGATCCACGGCTTGTTCTGCAACCCGGTCAGCTCGTCGAACTCGGCCTGCGAGCGCACGATGTAGACGTCCACGCGCCCATCGAGCCTGACGCCAAGCATCCGCTCCAGCCGGGTCAGGGCCTCGGTGCCCGTCCGGCGCGCCAGCTCACCGAGCTCGGCCTGCTCCGGCCAGTGGAGCACCCGCAGGTGATCGCTGGTCAGGATGTGGCGCTGCTGCTGCCCCGCCGCAGGAGCTATCGCCGCAAGCAGCATCGTGATCGCGATCCACGCTCGGATGCGGCTCATCGGTGATCACACAAGAGCCGGGCACCTGCCTCGCGCGACGCACAGCCGGCAGTGGCTGTCCGGCCGCGCGGGGAACTGCGTCGCCACCCGAATGCGATCCGCCACGCGTCTCGCGCGTCGGAGGAGGGCCTCAAGCTCGTCATCGCTGAAGCGCACTCGGTGCCCGCCGCCGCGGCGCAGCGAGACCATCGTCACCGAGACGTCCTCGTTCGGGTAGCGCTCGCGCAGGCAGGCGAAGAGCAGCCCCCAGCCGGTGCTGTCGAAGATCTCAGCGGCCGAGGGCGGGGTGCGCGTGGAGAGCCAGCGGAGGGCGTTCACACCGCCATCGGGCTCCCGCAGGATAAGGTCCGCGGCGGCGACGAAGCGATGGCCGCCACACTCCACCTCGAGCCGCGGGTCCACCTCCAGCACCTCCTGCGGCTGAGCGGCGATGGTAGCGTGGTACTCGCGCAGGAGCTTCGCGCCGAGCGAATACAGCCGCTCCTCCTCGAGGCTGTCGGAGCAGACCGAGCCATCCCAGGTCTCCCCGAAGAGCGCGACGAGTCGCTCCGGCGGGACCTCCGAGGGGCCGCCGAGGCGGTAGCAGTCGACCAGCGCCTGCCGGACGGCGCCCTGAAGCGCCAGCGGGCCGCCGACGAACTTTCGCAGCTCCTCCCGCGGGACAAACCACGAGAGCAGGAAGCGCTGCGGGCACTGGTGGTAGTCCGCGAGGTTGCGCGCGGTGAACGGCCGATCGGGCAGGTCGATCGGCTCAACGATCTCGGGTGCGGCATCACTTCGGTCGGGCATCATCTCACCTCGGTGACAGCTTCGTCGGATCGGCGGTCGCGACCTGCCGGCTGACGCGCGGGGAGGTCAGGCGGTCAGGCGCGGCGCATACACGGCGCGTATGCGCGCGCAACCTCCCCTCAGCGAACCCACGCGCCAGCGCACTCCGCGGCGGGGACCCACTCCCGCCGCGCGTGCTGTCACGGACGCCCTGCTGCGTGGCGGCCACGCGCTCTTCCTGGCCACCGATGCGGCGGAACGCGACTGGCCTCTGCGGCAGGCTCTGGCCGCCGGGATGCGCCCACTCCTGCTTGTCGTAGCCTCCGAGCGCGACCTGCAGGCCCAGGCTGAGGCGCTTGCGACCGAGGCGGACCTCGTCGCCTGCGCGCTGCACGCGCGGCTGGCCGACGACCACGTGGCGGCCCTCGCCGAGCAGCTTGCGAAGGGGCGCTGGGACGCCGCGCTCATCTCTGCCCGTAGCCTTGGCGACCCGCGCCTGATGCACGCCGCGCAGGCGCTCACCGTGCGCCTGCTGGTGATTGAAGGCGCGCATCGCGTGTCGCGGCACTCGCACCGGCACGGCTCGGCCTGGCGGCACGCTGCAGCGCTCGTGGAGACCGCAGACAGCGTGCTGGCGCTGGCGGATGCCGTGGGCGAGGCTGCTCGCGAGGAGATCGTGGCTGGCCTCGGCCTGAGCGGCTGCCAGGTCGTCCTGGGCGCGCTCGATCGGCCGCAGGTGCGCCTCGAGACCCGGCGGATGTCCGGCCAGCGCGACATTGACCGGCACCTGCTGGGCCTCCTGAGCGAGGCGCCCGAGCGGGCCGTCATCCACGTGAGCCAGCGCATCGAGGCGGAGCGCATTGCGATGCTGGTGCGGGATGAGTGCGGCTTCGACGCGCTCGATCTGACGACGCTCACTCCGACGGAGTTCAGCCAGGCGCTCAGGCGCTTCCGTGAGGGCGGACTGCGGGTCATCGTCACGATCGGGACGGTGGAGCCGGGGGCGGACTGGCCGCAGGTCCCGCTGAGTGCAGTCGTGGGCCTGCCGCCGGATCTCAGCACGCTGCACGCGCAGATGAGCATTGCGACTGCGGAGAATGCTCGTGTGGTGCTGCTCTACGAGCGCGGTGAGCAGGAGCGGCTGGAGCGGGCGGCCATGCGAGCGGCCTGTGACGCCGGGCACCTCCTCGCGCTCTATGAGGCAGTCGTGAGCAGCGAGGAACTGACCCTCCGCGAGCTGTCGGCGCGGACGGGTCTGCACCCCGACGAGGCAGACCTCGGGATCGAGGCGCTCATCCGGGGCGACGCGCTGCGCGTGCTCGCGCGCGGTGATGACCGGCTTCGAGCTGAGGCGAGCGGGACGGCGACCACTGAGGTTTTTGACCGCTGGGCGCACGAGGCCGACGCCATCCGCCGGGCGCGCCTGCGTAGCGCTGAGGAGGTCGTGAGCTTCACTGAGACGCGCGAGTGCAAGCGCCGGGCCCTCGCTGAGGCGCTGACCTACCCGCTTGCGCCCGGCCGCTGCGAGTGCGGAGCCTGCCGCCCGAGAGAGCCCGTGCTGAGCGAGGTCCGCGTGCCCGGCGGCTATCCGATCTCGGCAGGCGACTTCCGCGGCTGGGCGCTCGGGCTGTACCGCCGTGCGGGGGAGGAGACGCCCGGCGGCACTCCGGGGAAGATGGTCGAGCAACTCAAGTACGCCGACGGGGGACGGAAGTCGCAGGCGACCGGGCGCAGGCTCGCCCTGCTGATGGCCCGGCGTGTCACACAGTCGCGCACCTACCGCGACTGCGACTTGATCGTCCCCGTGCCGCCTTCCAGGCTTGCTGATTCCCTCGACCCAGCGGCCTTCCTCGCGCGGGAGATCGGTGCTGCTACGAAGCTGCCGGTGGCGCAGGCGCTGAGCTCCGCACGCGACCGCACGCCGCAGAAGGAACTGACCTCCCTCAGCGCGAAGAAGAGCAACATCGCACGGGCGTTCGCAGTGACTCAGCCCGAGCGAATTGCCGGGCGGCGCGTTCTGTTGGTGGATGACATCTTTGACTCGGGCGCCACGATGGCGGAGGCTGCGCGCACGCTGCTGCGGGCCGGGGCCGCGGATGTGCGGCTTCTCGCGGCGGTGCGCACCAACTTCGGCTGGCGTGGGGACGTGTGACGGTGAGGATCAGGACTCCGGAGGCTGCAGAGCAGGATCGTCACGCATGGGCGGCGCTGGCATGGGCGGGGCGCATCGGCCCGGCGGGCTTCATGCGCCTGCTCGCGCGCTTCGGCTCGGCGGACGCGGTCCTTCAGGCGCCTGAGAGCGAGCTATCTGCGCCGAGCCTGCGGCTGAAGCCGCAGCAGATCCAGGCCATCACCACCGATGCCCGCGAACGCCGCGACAGCATCGAGGAGGAGTTTGTCGCGCTTGGCGACGCCGGGATCGAGGTCATCTGCGGCTTTGAGGACGCCTATCCCGCGCCACTGCGTGACGCGCGCACCCCGCCGCCGGTCATCTGCGTGCGCGGCACGCTGCGTCCGGAGGACATGCGGGGGCTGGCGATCGTGGGCACGCGTGAGCCGACCGACGATGGCTGCCGCGTGGCCATCGATGTCGCCGTGGCCTGCGCACGGCACGGCCTGACCGTCGTATCCGGGCTGGCGATCGGCATAGACACCTGCGCGCATCGCGGCGCGCTCAAGGGCGGAGGGCGCACCGTGGCGGTGCTCGGCTCGGGCATCCGCACGGTGCATCCGCAGAGCAACCGGCGCCTTGCCACGCGGATCGCCTCGAAAGGCGCGATCATCTCCGAGCTACCCCCCGACGCCCGGCCCAACGCCGCTCGGCTGATGGCGCGCAATCGGCTGACCGCGGCGCTCTCGCGCGGAGTGCTGGCCGTCGAGTCGACGCCGACCGGTGGCACCTTGCGCACCGCCTACGAAGCGTGGAAGCAGGGCCGAATCGTCTTCGCCTGCGACTGGCAGTCGGACCGGCCTCAGGCGCAGGGCACGCGGCAGTTGATCGCGGAGGGCGCGGAGCCGATCCTCGGCGCGGGTGCGATCGAGACGGTCGTGCATCTGCTGGAGACCCACCGTCCGCCACCGCCGGAGCAGCACTCGCTTCTGTGAGCAAAGGCAGGTCCGTCTACCTGCCGGGCCGAAATGCCCTGCGACGCACGATGACGCTGCTGAGAGGATCGCACGATGATTGATCCGCAGGCAATGATGAGTGAGTTCTGCGAGTTGGTTCGGGTGGATAGCCCCTCCCTGCGCGAGGCCGGCGTAGCCGCGCTGATTCACGACCGGCTCGCGGAGATGGGCGTTGAGTCATACATCGATCAGGCGGCGGCCACGGTTGGCGGCAACTCCGGGAATCTGATCGCGCACGTGCCGGGCATCCCGGGGGCGCCGACGGTGCTGCTCAACGCGCACATGGACACCGTCGAGCCCGGCTGCGGGATCTGCCCGAGCATTGACGGCACTCGGGTCTGCAGCAGCGGCGCGACCGTCCTCGGCGCCGATGACAAGGCCGGCTGCACGATCATCCTGGGTACGCTGCGCCATCTGCTCGACGAGCGGCTGCCGCACCCGCCGCTGGAGGTCGTCTTCACGGTCGCGGAGGAGATCGGGCTGGTCGGCGCGCAGGCGCTTGACTTCGGCGCGCTCAAGGCGAAGATGGGCTACGTCCTCGATGGCGGCCGCACGATGGGCGTAATCACACACGCGGCGCCCTCGGCATACAAGTTCGAGTGGGAGGTGCGCGGCGTTGCGGCCCACGCCGGTGTGTGCCCGGAGCGCGGCATCAACTCCATCCGAGTGGCCGCGGAGGCGATTGCGGAGATGCCGCTCGGGCGCCTGGATGCCGAGACGACCGCGAACATCGGCGTCATTCGCGGCGGCGACGCGACGAACATCGTGCCCGAACTGACGCGGGTGCGCGGCGAGGCGCGCAGCCACAGCGATGCGAAGCTTGAGCGCCAGCGCGGGCTGATGGTCCGCGCGTTTGAGCAGGCTGCCCAGCGGCATCGGGCGAGCGTGGAGGCGCAGGTCACGAGCACCTACCGGAGCTTCGACGTCGCGCGCGAAGAGCCGGTACTGGACTACGCCTGGCGCGCCTGCGAGCGGCTCGACTTCGAGCCGCAGATGGAGCGCGGCGGCGGAGGCAGCGACGCGAACGTCTTCAACGAGCGGGGCATTCCGAGCGTGATCCTCGCGACGGGTCCCGCCGATGTGCACACAGTGAACGAGTCGGTTGACGTAGAGCGCATGGCAGAGAGCGCGCGCTGGCTGAGTGAGACGCTCGTCCTGATCGCCGAGGAGGCGCAGTAGATGCCGCAGCTTCATGCCGGAACCGCCACGGTCAATGTCACGCCGCCGTTTGGTACCTTCATGGGCGGCTACGCTGCTCGCGACCACGGCGCCGAGGGCGTGCACGACCCCCTGCGCGCCAAGGCGCTGGCCCTGCGCGCCGGGGATAGCTCGGCGATCCTCATCACCTGCGACATCATCAGCTTCAACTATGCCTTCGTGGACCCGATCCGCGAGGCGATCGCGGCCGCCACGGGTGTCCCGGTCGCGAACGTGCTCGTGAGCAACTCGCACACACACTCGGGGCCGCTCACGCACGGCGTACTCGGTGAGGACCTCGTGAACGAGGAGTACCTCCGGGTGCTGGCGAGCAAGCTCATCTCGGTCGGGCAGATGGCGACCGAGTGGATGCAGCCCGCCACCGTCGGCTTCGCCCGCCGCGACGTCAGCGTCGGCTACAACCGGCGCGCGATGGCGCAGGAGGAGCCGCTGATGGGCGTGCCACTGCGTGGCGCGCTCGCGCCATGGGTGGACGTCATGAGCATCCGCGCCGAGGGAGGCGGCTTCCTCGCCGCATGGTTCTCGCACGCGGCGCACGCGGTCGTGCTTGGAGGCGACAACTACCTCATCTCAGCGGACTGGCCCGGCGCCGCACAGGCCGCGATCGAGGCCGTGCACCCCGGCTGCGCGGCGATGTTCGCGCAGGGCTGCTGCGGCGATGTAAACGCCGTCCGGGGCCGCCCGGGGAGCTTCGAGGAGGTCCGCAGCCACGGCTGCAAGGTCGCGGGCGCCGTGATCTCCGCCATGGAGGACGCCGAGCCGCTGAGCGAGGTGGAACTGCAGTCGGCGACCCGCACGATCGAACTGCCGCTGCAGGACCCGCCCTCGGTCGAGGCGCTCGAGGCGCAGATAGCGGAGCTGACCGAGCAGCGCGCCGCGGCCGAGGCGGAGGGCAACGCGGTGTGGGAGCAGATCTACCGCTGGCGGATCCGCAGGCGCGAGCAGGTCCTGCCGCTGGCGCGCGAGGGCGCTTCGGGGCTGACGCGACCGCTGAAGGCGACCGCGCTGCGCATCGGTCCGGGCGTGATCGTGGGGCTGCCGGGCGAGGTGCTCGTGGAGTACGCGCTCTGGATCGAGCGCGATTCGGCCTTCAAGCACACGATCGTGCCCGCGTACACGAACGGGATGGTCGGCTACGTGGCCACCGCAGGCGCCATCGCCCGCGGCGGCTACGAGGTTGACGGCTCGTTCGACTACTACGGCGGGCTGTCGCTGCGCTGCGAGACCGAGCCGATCGTGCTCGCGGGCGTCGCGGAGATGCTCGAGGAGTTGGGCTGAGCCGCCGCTACTTCCGGTCGAAGAACGGGCTTTTGCCGCGCACGCTGAGCGGGATGCCCCAGGCGATCTGCACGCCCTCGCCGAGCAGCCCAAGCTCGACGATGGCGCTGCCTGCGGAGTACATGATGCGGTTGTCCACGCGGTGGTCGGCCGCCACGCTCACTGCTGAGCCCGTGGCGATCCCGAGGTCGCCGGCGTTGTAGGCGCAGCGCGCGCCGGCCTCCTCGGCCGAATCGCAGCCGGGGTGGCCACAGAAGCTGCAGCCGGGGATGCGCAGGCGGCGCACCCCTGTGCCGATGACGACCAGCAGCGGCGCGTCGAGGACGTTCTGCGCGTCGCGCGCAAAGAACGAGGCTCCGCAGCGCTGGCCGATCTCCAGCATCCGCTGGGCGATCTGCTGCCGCTCCTCCTCGCTCTCGACGATCGCGGTCACGATCTGGTCCTTCCCGGCGGCCTTCGGCGCGGTGCGCGCGGCGACACACATCAACTCCGCCACCCGCCGCAGCCCGTCAAGCTCGACCTGCTCGTTCGTACGCATCTGTCACCCTCCGAAATGCGAGGCCTTCTCACAGTCTGACTTCAGTTGCGCCGGAGCCGCCCTCATTGAGATCGGCAAGCTGGAAGTGGCTCACGTAGCGGTGCTTCCGCAGGTAGTCGTGGATGCCCTCCCGTAGCGCGCCGGTGCCCTTGCCGTGGATGATCCGCAGATGCGTGGCCCCGGCCAGCATCGCGTCATCCAGCCACTTCGACAGCTCCGCGATCGCCTCGTCCACGGTCATCCCCCGCACGTCAACCTCTTCCTGCAGCTCCATCGACTTGCGCACCTGCATCCGACGGTGGACCTCCTGCGCCTCCGCGCTCACCTGCTCGCGCGCAGGCTCAAGGTCCGCGGCCGTGGTCTGGATGGTCATGTTCCCGACCCTCACCTCGACCGCGCCGCTGTCCAGCGCGCGCAGCACTTCACCATCGCGTCCGAGCGAGGCGACATGCACCCGGTCGCCCGCGTGTAGCGTGACCTCCGGCTCAACCTCGGCCTCCGCCTCGGCCTGCGCCTGCGCGGCCTCCCGTGCGGCCCTCGCCCGCTGCTTCTCGCGCTCGCGGCGCTCCTCGCGCACCTCGTGCAGCCGCTCCTCGGCCTGCCGGCGCATCTCCGAGATGCGCTGCCGGCCCTCCTCGGTCACCTTCGACTGCTTCGGCTGGCGCTGCAGTTCGGCGATGATCTCGCGCGCCTCAACCTCGGCCTCGCGCGCGATCTCCAGTGCCTCGCTGAAGCCCTGCTCCAGCGCCTCCTCGCGCCGCCGCTCCAGCTCCTCGATCTGCTCCTCACGCTCGGCCCGCAGTCGCTCGGCCTCCACGCGGGCCTTGTAGGCCTCAGTCTGCTGGCGGTCCATCGCGCGGCGGGAGCTCTCGACGCGCCGCAGGAGGTCCTCGAAGACCACCTGGTCGGGGTCAATGAACTCGCTGGCCCGGCGCGTGATCTCACCCGGCAGCCCCAGCCGCTGGGCGATCATCAGCGCATTCGAGGCGCCTGGCTCGCCCACGCGGAGACGGTACGTCGGCCGCAGCGTGCGCACGTCGAACTCCACCGAGGCGTTCTCGATGCCCTCCGTGGAGTAGGCGAAGCCTTTCAGGTCGTTGTAGTGCGTGGTGACGATCGTGATCGCGCCGCTCGCGTGCAGCCGCTCGATGATCGCCTGTGCCAGCGCCGCGCCCTCCGTCGGGTCGGTGCCCGCGCCGACCTCATCGAGCAACACGAGCGCGTTCACCGGCGCGTCCACGCTCTTCATCTGGTGGCGGCGTTCATGTGCGGCGAGGCGGTGGATGATCTTGACGATCTGCGTCATGTGCGAGCTGAACGTGGAGAGCGACTGCTCGATGGACTGCTCGTCGCCGATGTCGGCGAAGATCTCCTCGAAGACGCAGACCTCGCTGCCCGGGTTGGCGGGGATGTGCAGGCCGGACTGCGCCATCACGCAGAGCAGGCCCACGGTCTTGATCGCGACCGTCTTCCCGCCGGTGTTCGGGCCGGTGATGATCATCGTGGTGAAGCGGTCGCCGATGCGCAGGTCGATCGGCACCACGTCGCCGGTCAGCATCGGGTGCCGCGCGCCCTTGAGGTGAACAACACGATCCTCCCGCACGGCAGGCTGCGTCGCGCCCATCTGCTGCGCGAGCTTCGCCTTCGCGGTGATGAAGTCGAGCACCGCCAGCGCCTCGAGGTCGTCCTCAAGTGATGCGGCGAGCGAGCCGATGAGCTGCGACAGCTCCCGCAGGATGCGCCGGATCTCCTCGTCGATCGCAAGCTCGGTCTCACGCAACCGGTTGCCGCGCGGCACGATCTCCTGCGGCTCAATGAAGACGGTCGCACCCGAGTCCGAGCGATCGTGGATGATCCCCGGCACACGCGACTGGTGCGACGAGGCCACTGGGATGCAGTAGCGGCCCGCGCGCTGGACGACGATCCGCTCGCGGGCCGCGCCGGAGCGCGTCGCGCGGTCGAGGATGCCCTCCATCCGCTCCTGCAGCTCCTCGCGCAGGTCCTCCTCGCTCCGCCGCAGGCGCACAAGCTCGTCCGAGGCGTCGTCGCGGACCGCCCCGTGGTCGTCGAGCGCGCGCTCCACACGCTCCTCAAGCTCCTGGTAGACGCCCAGGCGGTCGGCGAACTCCGCGAGCAGCGGGGCGTCGTCGCGCGCGCGCGTGAAGTAGTCGCCGAGCAGCCGCGCACCTCGGGCGTTCGCGTTCACTCGCAGGACATCGCTGCCCTCCAGCACCCGTCCTGCGCGCGCCTGCTTCAGGAGGTCGGAGGTGTCGCTCACGCCGCCGAAGGGCGGGCGGCCGTGCTCCTGCAGGACGATGCGCGCTTGACCGGTCTCGGCGAGGCGCTCGGCGACCCAGCCGGCGTCATTGCGCGGCCGGAGCCGCTCAGCGCCGCGCTTGCCCAGCGAGCACGCGCAGCAGTCGGCCAATCGGGAGATGATCCGCGGGTACTCCAGCACTTCGAGGGTATGCGAGTCCATCTGTCTCAGGAGCCTGCGAGGGACGCTGCGGCTCAAGCCAGCCTTTCACGGTGCATCGCGATGGTTGCGTCAACAGCCGCGGAGATGCGCGCCGTCTCCTCCGGGTGCGGCACGTGGTCAAGCGGTGCCCAGTCCGCCTCCGGCTTGCGCATGAGCGCCCGCATGGTGGCCTCGACCGACTCCGGCAGGCCGATCTGCAGATCGTAGCCGCCCTCCAGCGCCATCATGAGACGGCCGCCGCAGAGGTCGCGGGCGGCGGTCATCAGCCCGACGGTCATCAGGAAGAAGCCGCGGGCGGTCAGGCTGAGCTGCACGATGGTGTCGCGGAAGTGCGGGTCGAAGCCCGCCGACACCAGGATGATCTCCGGCTCGTACGCCGCCAGCACAGGCAGGATCAGCTCGTCGAAGACCCGCAGGTAGTGCATATCCTGCGTGTGCCGCGGGACCGGGATGTTCAGGTTCAGCCCCGCGCCCTCACCGACCCCGATCTCATCGGCAGCCCCAGTGCCGGGGAACAGCGGCGACTGGTGCAGCGAGATGTAGAGCACGTCCGCGCGGTGGTAGAAGCTCTCCTGCGTCCCGTTGCCGTGATGGCCGTCGAAGTCGAGGAGGGCGACGCGGCGGCAGCCGTCGCGGATGAGCGCCTCCGCGGCCAGGCCGAGATTGTTGAAGAAACAAAAGCCCATGCCGGTGTGCTCCCGGGCGTGGTGGCCCGGCGGCCGCACCATGCAGAACGCGTTGTCGAGGTCGCGGCTGTAGACCGCGCGCGCGGCGTCTATGCAGACCCCCGCCGCTGCGCAGGCCGCTTCCCAGGTGCCCCGAGTGGCTCGCGTATCGAGGTCTATGTCGCCGCCGCCCATCTCCGAGAGCAGCCGCACCTCATCCACGTAGCTCGGATCGTGCAGCATCGTGAGTTCCTCGAGGGTGGCTGCGCGTACGGGCAGGCGCAGCATCTCCGCGAGCAGCCCGGTCTCCTCGAGGCGCTGAACCGCCACGAGCAGCCGCTGCGGGCGCTCCGGGTGTTCAGCGATCCCGTGCTTCAGGAAGACCTCATCGTAGCCGATTCCGGTCACTCTGGCTCTCCACTCGCCTGTGGTTCACGCACGAATGGCGCCTCCCGTGTGGGGGGCACAGGAGGCGCCGGCGCTGCATTGGGGACGTCAACCTGCAACTACCAGTTCAGCTTACATCCGCAAGGGCCTGCTTGAGTGCCTCAATGCCCTTGCGCGAGTGCTCCACCGGTTCGGGCTCGAAATCGAAGACCTCGATCGAGCAGTAGCCACCGTAGTTGATATCGAGCAGCGCCTTCATGAACGGGCGGAAGTCCACGTCGCCCCAGCCTGGCGCGCGCTTGTTGAGGTCGTTGCAGTGGTAGTGGAAGAGCAGATCGCCGGTCTCGCGGATCGCGTCCGGCAAGTAGCTCTCGGTCTGCAGGCCCGAGTAGGTGTCCAGGATCACGCCGACGTTCGGCAGGTTGATCTCCCGGCACATCTTCACGACCTCGAGGTGGTTGAACAGGAAGTTGTTATTCGTGTTCGGCGCGAGCGGCTCGATGCAGACCTTGAAGTTCTCGGCGCCCTCGACCTGTGCGGATGCGGCCATGGCCTCCTTGAACCACTCCCAGCAGTCGTGGTAGGTGAGGCCCTCCTTTCGCGCGCGCTGCCCGGGCGAGCCGACGACCTCGTAGGTCGCTCCGATCTCCAGTCCGAAGCGCACGAGGCCCTTGCAGTACTCGGTCGTCTTCGCGCGGACCGCCGGGTCCGGATCGGTGATATGCAGGCCGGTCGGGCCGACGAGTAGCCAGTGAATCCCGGCCGCCGCCACGCCGGTGTCGGCCGAGGCCTTGCGGATGCGCGCCTTCTGGTCCTCGGTGATCTCCTGCACCCAGTCGTTGAGCGTGAATGGCGCGATCTCCAGTGCGTCGTAGCCGAGTTCGGCCGCGATCTCGAACTGCCTCTCTATCTCGAATTCCTTCAGAATCTCGTTGCAGAGGGCCCACTTCACGACTATCGTCCTCCCGAGTCGGGTATTGTGCGGTGTCAGATGGGGTTTCGGCGCCGGAGGCCGGAGACCTCCCCCCGCGTATACCCCGCGGGAGAGGCAGGTGCCGTGAGGCATGGCGCCGAACTCAGCGCCGAATCCGCGTCGCGAGGAGGCGTTGCGTATGCCATCCGATGCACAGAGGCTCGCAGTCGAGGGCGGCACTCCCGTCAGGACCGACCCGTTCCCCGCGCGCGACCCGTTCGGGCCGGCCGACCTGGAGCAGCTTCAGGCGGTGCTCGCGCAGCAGACCGCGTTCTTCCCCTCCGGCAGCAAGGTTTACGAGTTCGAGCGCCGCTTCCGCGAACTCTACGGCGTCGCCCATGCCACTGCCTCGACCTCAGGCACCTCGGCGATCCACGTGGCACTGGGCGCGCTCAATCTCGAGCCGGGCGACGAGGTCATCACCACGCCGCTCTCGGACATGGGCACGGTCGCGCCGATCGTCCTCTGCGGCTGCGTGCCGATCTTCGCGGACCTGAAGCTCGGCACGTTCAACCTCGACCCCGACAGCGTCCGCGAGCGCATCACCGACCGCACCCGCGCGATCATCATCGTGCACTGCTGGGGGCAGCCCGCGGAGATGGATGAGCTGATGGCCATCGCGCGCGAGCACGACCTGCGCGTGATCGAGGACTGCTCGCAGGCGCACTTGACGCGCTACCACGGGCGCCTCGTGGGCACGATCGGCGACCTCGGCGCGTTCAGCCTCCAGCACTCCAAGCACCTGCAGTGTGGTGACGGCGGCGTGACGATCACCGATGACGAGGCCCTCGGGGCCCGCGCGGCGGTCTACGTGGATAAGGGCTGCGACTGGACTGAGGACCGCGCCTACCGCCTGCGCTATGCGTTCATCGCGCCGTGCTACCGCATGACCGAGTGGCAGGGCGCGATTCTGTGCAGCCAACTTGAGCGCCTGGAGTGGATCGTGCGTACGCGCCAGCAGCTTGGCGATCGGCTCGTCGGGCTGCTGCAGGACCTGCCCGGCATCCACCCGCCGGAGCGCACTGAGGGCGCGGAGCACAGCTACTGGGCCTTCCCGCTGCGCGCGGACAGCAGCGTGCTGGGCGTGTCGAAGGACCGCTTCATCGAGATGGTGCAGGCCGAGGGCGTGCCGCTGGGCGGCGCGTGGATCGGGAAGATGCTCTACGAGTTCGAGTCTCTGCGCGACCGCATCGCCTTCGGCTCGTCGGATTTCCCGTGGGACTACGGGCGCGAGGAGCCCGTAGCCTACCACACCGGCCTCTGCCCCAACGCCGAGCAGGGCGTGGCGCAGCTTTGCACGCTGGCATTCAACGAACGCTGGAGCGAGGGGGACATCGCCGACACCGCCGAGGCGATCGCGAAGGTCGCCCGCGCGTGTGCAGGAGGCGCGCGATGACGCGCAAAGAGGCGTTTCTCACCGCTTTGCGCCTGGAGACGCCTGACCGCGTGCCGATCTCGCCGCTCTTCCACTGCCGCTACGCGAATGAGCGCTACGGGCGCAGCGACTGGCGCGCGGTCTTCGATCTGCATCAGGAGCTTGGCTCGACGCACTTCCGCGGGCCGATCGGCGTGAGCTTCGCGACCTCCGGCGAGAGCGCCTACAGCAGCGAGTCGCGGGCGCTGGAGCAGCAGGGAGCCCGCACCGTGACCGAGACGATCTACCGCGGCCCGGAGGGCGAACTGCGGGCGGTGGACGTCATCGGCATGATCCCGCACGACCCGCTCACGCACAAGCGCACCGAGTATCCGGTCAAGCGCATCCAGGACTGGCAGTTCGTGCGCGGCTACTATGAAGACCAGCTTGCCCGCGCCAGCGGACCAGTCTTCGAGACAGCCGCCGAGGCATTCGATCTGATGGCCGGCGATGGCGTCCCGAGCGTGGGCATCGCCTCCGTCTACGGCACGCTCGGGAACTGGCGCGGGATGCAGGACCTGCTCTACGACCTCTACGACGCGCCCGACGTCATCGACTCAGTGCGCGACGTGATGCGCGAGTACTCACTCCTCTGCGTGGACGCATTCCGCGCCTCGCCCTGTGAGGTTGCCTGGTACGATATCTGCTGGGCGACCGGCTCGCACATGGGGCCGGAGATGTTCGAGCGCTTCGTGGCGCCGGATGTGGCGGCGGTCTGCGAGCGCGTGCGGGAGGTCCCGGGGCGGTTCATCGGCCTCTACACCCTCGGGCGCATCCGCAAGCTCCTGCCCGCGATGGTCGAGGCCGGGGCGCACTTCGTCGAGACCTTCGAGCCGAACGAGGGCGACATCTCCCTGCGCGAGGCGAAGCGAGCCTGGGGCCGCGACATCTGCGTGATGGGCAATTTCGACAGCATCCTCCTCGCCCGCGGGACGCCGGAGCAGTGCTGCAAGGAGGCGCTGCGCTGCCTCAATGAGGCGATGGAGGGCGGCGGCTACATCATGGTCTCGGGTGACGAGGTGCCCGCCGACGCGAAGTGGGAGAACCTGGTCGCCTGGGCGGAGACCGTCGCGGAGCACGGGAAGTACTAAGAGGGGAGCGTTCGCAGATGAACCACCAGGTCGTCTTCACCGGCGTGCGGAAGGTCGAGGTGCAGTCGTGCGAGATGCCAACGCCCGGGCCGGGGCAGGTGCTCGTGCGCAGCTCGAAGACCGCCATCTCGACCGGCACTGAGCTGACCATGCTTATGTCGGACTTCCCCGAGGGCTCAAAGTGGGATCAGACCACGCACTACCCCTGTGTCCCGGGCTACTGCAACATCGGGCGCGTGGTTGAGGTGGGGGAGGGCGTCGAGGGCATGGCGGTCGGCGACCGTGTCGCGAGCGCCGGGAGGCACACCGCGTGGGTGGTGCTCCCGCCGAGCCAGCTCTTCCCGGTGCCGGATGCTATCGCGGATGACGTAGCCACGCTCTGGATGCTCGGGCGGATCGCGTTCAACGGCGTGCGCCGAGGGCAGATCGTGACCGGCGAGTCGGTGGCGGTCTTCGGGCTGGGGCTGATCGGCCTCTTCGCCGGGCAGCTTGCCCGCATCGGCGGTGCGCGGCCGGTCATCGGCGTGGACCTCTCGCCGCTGCGCCGGGGGTTCGCGCGCACGTGCGGCTTCGACCTCGTGCTCGATGGCGCCGCGGAGGACCTTCAGGAGCGCGTCGCGGAGGCCACGCGCGGGCGGATGCTCGATTGCGCACTGGAGGTCACGGGTGTCCCGGCGCTGATCCCGCGGGAGATGGAGCTTCTGCACAGGCAGGGGCGGATCGTCATCATCTCCAGCCCGCGGGGGAAGACGCTGTTCGACTTCCACGACTTCGTGAACTCACCCAGCCTCACGATCATCGGCGCGCACAACGGCTCGCACCCGCCCGTGGAGACCTGGTACAACCAGTGGACGCCGCAGCGCAACACGGAGCTGCTGTTCGACTTCATGGCGGCGGGGGAGGTGCGGATGCGGCACACGATCACGCACCGCTACCGCTGGCAGGACGCGCCTGAGGCCTACCAGATGCTGATGGCCGACCGCACCCAGGCGGGCGCCGTCATTCTCGGCTGGAGCGACTGAGCGCTCACAAGCAGACAAAAGAAAGCGGCGCCGCCATCGCTGGCGGCGCCGCTGTCAGTTCTCCCGGCTGCCGCGCGCTACGGCCACTGCGGCTGCATGCGGAAGTCGCGCTGCGCGAATGGCTGTGAGGCTCCGCCGGTGTGCGGCACCTGCTCACCGCTCACCCACTTGGCATGGCCGTCGCAGAGCGTGTAGTTCGCGCCGCCGTTGTGCTGGTCATAGCGCCAGGGAACGTGGCTCGCGGTAGCGGCGTTCGCCACGTTGTTCCAGCGGCCGTAACCGAGGGAGGCCTCCTGCTCAACCAGCAGGATCGTGCTGGCCGGCTCGCCGATGACCGCGAGCTTCACCGGCTGAATGTACACGAAGTGGTAGTTCCAGCCGTAATCCACGTCGATCGGGATCTGGATTGAACCGCCGCCAGCCTGGCCGTAGATGTAGGCGTAGCGGCCGCTCGGGCACTGGAGGATGTTGTCGTTATTGATGTAGGGCTTGACCCGCACCCACCAGAAGCAGTTGCCTTCAGGCCGCGTGAGCTCCATGACGTCCGAACTGAGTGACACGTGGTTCTGCATGGGCAGCCGCTCATCGAAATCCTGCGCATACATCATGACTGCGAGACCGAGTTGCTTCATGTTGCTGAGACA